>JAFEAF010000030.1 GCA_018266555.1 Bacteroidota bacterium
CGGCGGCTACACATGGAGCTGGCATCGGCCTCCTTCGTCGGCCTTTACTGACCAGCCCCTCGTGGGGGCTCGCAGCCACCTTCGTTCGTTCCTCTCTTCGGTGGCTTACGGCGGCTCGCCTCCAGCGCTACAGTGCGGACAAGTGTGCCGCACAGCTATGCTTCTTTTTTGCCGCAGGCGCTTTTACCGGCAGGCTTGACACATTGCCTTTGCTTCTAAGAAAGCACTACTGATCTATGAATAGGTTTAGCCGGTGCATCAGTATATCATATCCGAACAGTATCAAACCGGCATTTGAAAGGGAAGTGTCCTGAAATGTTTTCTAATTCTTGTAAAGCCTTTTCAGTTCATCATCCAATTCGTTTGACGTCTTATCATATACATCCATAAAGTGAATCCACCCTTGAAATAATGCTTTGTCCAAAGCAAATTCACGGTACTTATTTAAAGTCTCACCATCTAACCAAAGTGTAACATCAGCAATGTCGCCGGAAATTTCATGCTCTACTCTTTTTACCCAATATCGTTCAGTTCCAGTTTTAGCCTTTGCAAATGGAAAATTGACTGTTTCAAATTCCCTGGGCAGTACAGGCAACGCAGTATAAAAAGTACAACTGCTATCAAAATACCTCATATACATACATACCTTAACCCCATTTTTCTGAAACAATTCTGGTTTATCAAAATTGAGTTCAAATATTTGCTCATAAATAGCCTTCAGCCATTTTGTAGCTTTTGCAGTATCGGTTTTCAGGTCCGCAGCTATCTTTTTGATAGGAATCTTTTCAGTTCGGTCGTTGTAGAAATTTAGGTCAATTAATTGTCTGAGAAAATCAGAGTAAGATTTATCCGGATTCTGTTCCAACAAAGTTTTTGAATAGTCAGGCATTCCTGATAAACAGTAGAATATTTCATGTGTTGAAGGTTCATGTATGAATTTCCTTCTCTCTTTTGTACGTCCCATTTTTTATTTAAAAAATACAACAATTCTTTTTCAACTGCCTGAATAAAGAATCAAAAAATCAGCAAAGTTAGCCGCCTACTTCAGCTTTTGAATAAAACCAATCTAATATAAAGCCGATCTGCCAAAAGACTACGGCATAAAACATCAGTGCATATTCTCAGCGATATATCCTGCACAAACTGCATCAAGTAATTCATCTGAAGTAATCCACGTATTTATTCCGTTTCCTTTTGGCTTGTAACAACGGCGGCTGATGAAGTGGCTTTCTTTTTTTCTCTTTTTTCTTTTAAAAATTAAATTTTATTAAGATGAAAAATGCAAATCACTTCTTCGGCTCTCACAACGGTTCGGAAAATTTTTACCGACACAATCTTTCTGGTTTGATTTATACTGATGGAGTTAAAGACCTGGCCGAAGGATGCCAGGCGTATTGGCTGATTGATTTAATTGTTAGTCATCAATGCCAGACTCGGGTAAAGAAAGAACCATTTCAGGTATGGGATCTAAAGCGGGTTAAGGAGAACGAGTTTTCTGTTCTTGCTACTGATGGGAACCACAATAAGGTAACAAGTCAGGAAATTTCATTCAGTGATTTCCCCTATGATCTGGCTACAATCTGGTTAGTGGATGGATGTTTGATGTTACCAAGTGAGTACTAAATGAAAAGCCCCGCCTTCCGGCAGGGCTATTTTTTTGAACTGAAGAATGAACAGCTTTATTTGTTTACTGGCCACTCACTTTAACCAACGCTAAAGCGTTGTATGCACCGTTTTTAAGCGGATACATTTGGCCGTTTACTTGCTGGTAAAACTCGATACCCAAAGCAAGGAACAACGGGTGAGTGCTGTTTGCAGTAACGGCATTCGCCAGATTGATTACTGCAGTGGCGGTTGCATCCCAGGGCAAAATTCCGCTTGCCTGGGAATCCATTACGAAAGTTTCATTTTCAAAATCTACCTCTGCGCCAGCAGAAACAATTTTGAAATGAGTAGTACCACCGGGAGCAGCAATCATGTTGATGGGAACAAATGCAGGAACGTTTGCGGTAAGTGTACCAGCGACCCGGTCAATTGTTCCGGTGAACGGAGCGTAGAGAGTAGTTCCAAGTTTACCATTAATGTTAAACTCAAAACCTTCCAGCAATTCAGCTTCTCCATCAATGACATTACGTTGACCACGGGGATTTGTAGTATCCTCATGGATTACATCAACCATTATCTGAGTGAGTCGGCTTACCATCCGGCTATCAGAAGCGTTTTGCAGCAATGCCCGGATTGCATTACGCAAAATTTTTCCGGCTTTACCAGCCCTTCCAAATTCTTCGCCGTTCTCACGGGTCCGTTGGAAAGCCGGATCATTGGCGATACGGTCAGCAGGTACACCGCCTTTTTCCCTGGCGAGATAACCGTCCTGGGATTTGTAGAAGGTAATACCGCCAATAGTACCATCTAATTTGATAATTCCTTTTTGCTTTGCCATTGTAAAAAATTTATTGGGTTAATAATTTGATTCAAATTTTTGCTGTGTTATCAGCATTTGAAAACAAAAATAGATTCACAATAAAGCCCTGACAAATGTGTGATGTCATACGTTCCGTTTATTCCACATTATTCCAACTAACACACTTTAACCGCCTTCAAAAATTATTTATCTTTGCCTTACATCATTCATATCTAAGGCATATCCGAAGTATGGATAGTGTATGAAAGTTATTTGATTAATGAACAGACTTTGTATTTATCCGAAGGACATTCAGATAATCACAGGTAGAAGCGACAGGTATGGCAGAAACCTTATTAAGAAGATTAAAGAGCATTTCAAGAAGCAGCAACACCAGGTTGTTACTGTTGAAGAGTTCTGCCAGTATATGGGATTACAACAGGACACTGTTACCCGGCAGCTACGATAAAACGTAATGCTTAAATTCGCAGACGCTATGATGCAGTTTTGCACACTCTGCACTCAACAAGTTTTCTTCTTTTGTTTGTGCAGCAATTGCACTTGCTTTAGTCAATCATGTTGGCTATTTGTTGCCCAATCCTCTGAAAGTGTTGATACATCAGTAACTTGCATCTTCTGTATCGGAAAGTAACTGTATCCCGTAAGGACTATTACCAATATTTTATTTGTAACAGGATTATTTCATACAGCCTAAATCATTTATGATATACATATCATTTATTGAAAACTATCTCAGAAAAGATGTCCAATAAAAATTTGTAAATATTTCTTACCATAAGAAAAACAAGTTTTTAGGATGAAAAAAATTTGAAACATCTTGCATAGCAAATTAGTATTGACTTTTCAGTATCTGAAATTTTCTTTGTTGATTGGTATTGGTGAGTGTCAAACCACATTATAAAATGCACATTAAAAACGTATTAAATTAAAATACTGAGCTGCTATAAAATGAATTATATTATTTTAATTCTAAAAACTTCTTACTTTTGAATTGCATCCCTTCTTCACATCAATTGTCTGACTTGATATTGAATACTTCAGGTTCGTTGAAAATCTCTCAATTGATTGTTTGAAAAAACCTACCGGCAGTGTGATAAATAATTTCAGTTAGTATACCCTGCCCGAAACCTTTGAAAATTATTTCTGATTTATGACTATATAAAATTGATTAAAGCAAACCCAAAGCTATGAACTTTTTATCTCCCTTATTATCAATACAATCATTTGCTGCTATTATTTCATTTATAGCAGCCATGCTCGTAGTTGTGGTCGTAATCTTCCTGGTCATTACTTCTTCAACAGAAGAGGATAAATATTCTGTGAAACATAAAGTTTATAAACTGCGGAGCCGTTATTTCTTCGCATTGGTAATTTGTATTGTGGCGGGTCTTTTTATTTCTCTGCGTTTGTTGCCTTATGCAAAGTTTCAAAGTGAACCAGATGAAACGGTAACTGTTGTTGCCATGCAATGGGCATGGAAAATTGCTCCGGGAGTAACAGATAAAAACCCTGTGGATTTTACCGGGGGAAGTGAAATTACAGTTCCTGCAAATAAACATATCAGATTTGTTGTGACTTCATCCGATGTGAATCATGATTTTGCCATTTATAACAGTAAAGGGCTTTTAGTAGCACAAACACAGGCAATGCCGGAATACCACAATGCACTTGAATATATATTTCCTGAAAAAGGCGATTACCACATTCTCTGCCTGGAATATTGTGGGTTAGCACATTCGATAATGTCCGGAATCATCCATGTTAATTAAATAAAAAATTATGCTGCAATTAAATTCCATTGACATAAAGAAACAAAGAAAATTTGTACTTGTCTGGGGCATTACGTTTTTGATTGTATTCCCCTTGCTCATTACGCTTGGATTGTTGATGCGCCTCAACCAGGGAGAAGAAATTCAATTGGGAATGGACCGATTTTATACATTAATGACACTTCATGGCCTGGGAATGGCCGGAGTATTATACAGCATGGCTTTTGCAGCTTTGTGGTATTTAATTGGTACCCGGCATACAAAATTGAATCTGGGTCTTGGGTATTTTGTTTACTTCGTCGTTCTACTCGGAGTCATTGGTTTAGCTTATGCAACTTTAATTGGAAAATTTGGTGCTGGTTGGTATCTTTTATATCCATTACCATTTAAAGGAACTAACTGGCCTGCATGGTCTACGGGTTTGTCTATAGTTTCTTTAATACTACTTGGGGTAGCATGGATTATTGGTATTTTACATGTTGTATATGCATTGGCAAAAGAATATGGAGGGTTAACCAATCTTCTGGGTTGGCAATATTTGGGTAAAAAAAATGTTCAGCGGGAATTGCCACCAATTGTAATGATCACTACCATCAGTTTGGTTCCCGGTTTAATTGCCTATTTAGCCGGTGCTGTATTTCTGTTCATGAATTTGTTTCAACACTTTGAACCGGCACTTTCATTTGATGCATTACTTTTAAAAAATTTGGCTTTCTTTTTCGGGCATACTCTTGTAAATATTACATTGTATTGTTGCATAGGATGGGTGTATGCACTGCTTCCTGAATTTACCGGGCGTGAATGGAAAACGAATAAAGTTCTGGTATATTCATGGAATGCTACTTTCGTTTTCATACTTTTTGCTTATTTCCATCATTTATATATGGACTTTGCACAGCCTTTGGCTTTGCAATATGCAGGCCAATTTGCATCTTATTTAAGTGCAATTCCTGCAACAGCCATCACCATGTTTGGTGTCATTACCCAACTGTACCATTCTAAAATAAAATGGGGGATTATTCCTTTGACTTTTTTAATAGGCGTAGCCGGGTGGGCAATTGGTGGGTTTTCTGCAGTTGTAGATTCCACTATTGCCATTAATAAAGTTTTGCATAATACATTGTGGGTACCTGCCCATTTTCATACTTATATGCTTACAGGTGTAGTCTTGTTCATATTTGGATTTTTGTTTTATTTATCTCATACAAAAGAGGAACAGGAAAAGGATAAAACTGCAAAAATTGGTTTTTGGCTTTTTGTAATCGGTGCACATTGTTTTATTGCTACATTCTATACTGGTGGAATGAACAGTATCCCCCGGAGATATGCAGATTATAAAGGTATCCCGATTAATTCTACACATACAACCGGTGCCCTGCTTGCACAGATTGCTGCGATTTGTATAGGATTATTGCTTATCGGCCTGTTTATAATGTATGGGTCTATATTTAATAAATTAAGAAAAGGAAAAAATATTCCAATGGTTCCTTCAACGAATACCTGATCTCCTTTGTGTAATTTGCTGTTTCTGAAATATGCGAAAACGAAAAAGATGAAAAAGATTTTAATACCCGTTCTTTCATTTTTGATTTGCTTTACGATTATCTGGAAATGGACATTTGGTTTTTCTGCATTTACTATTTTTTCTTATAAACTTCAAGCCGCAGGAGACATTCCCCGGGTATTTCCTGATATTCCCCTGATAAATCAGAAAGGAGAAGTCTTTCATATAAAAGAAAAACACAAATATGTACTGGTAAACTTTGTGTATCTGAATTGCCCTTATGTATGCCATAAAGTAAATAACCAGCTCGAACATATTTATCATTTATTTGATAGGTTCACAATATCTTCAAAACTGGAATTTGTCACCGTAAGTTTTGATTTGCAAAATGATGGCCTTGAAAAAATCCGGAAATACCGGAATTATTTTGGTTCTGACATTGATGGTTGGTCTTTCGCATTACCTTATCAGTCCAGCCAGGAATCTTTTAATCAGTTCCTTGGCAAAATAGGTATATGGAAATATACAATACCGGGAACCGGCATAATCAATCATTCTATTTATTTATTTCTTGTTTCACCGGACAATAAAGTCATTAAAGTATTTGATCCTGCAAGAGAGAGTGATAAAACTATAGTAGAACAAATCAATTCGTGCCTGTAAAAACCAGCGATATTATTTTCATACTGACAATTCTTGTAATGTCCTGGCTGATTTCTTTTCCCATGAATGAATGGTTTTCTGAAACCATGCCCCGCCACCAGATCCTGCAATTGCCCGCCATGCTGGTATTGGGCATTATCTCAGGAGTAAGGTTCTCAAAGCATATCATCATAGGTTTTGCCTGGGGCATTGCTATTCTTATTTTCATCTTGTCATCCCTGATTTTCTGGATGTTGCCGCATTCCATTGATTATGCAGTTATCAATACGCCATTTAACAGGCTGATGCATGTGAATATGCTCATATCAGGGTTTTTATTAATTCCGGTTTTGAGGAATACATTATCGGAAATAAAAATCATTTTTTTAGGAATGCTGTCGGCTATGGTCATTGCTACGGGATTCACTTTATTATCATATAATCTCCTCTTATGCAGTTCCTTCAATATTGAACAGCAAAAGGAAGCCGGGTTGCAATTAGTCATCATCGGGCTGACAGTATTTGCAAGCACGATTTTTATTTTTTTCAGGGGGGCGGGAAGAAGTTAACCGGAGCCATTCGGAGGCTGTTTTTCATATAAATGGATCATGGCTAAAAATAAAAGTATTTAAATACTTTTATTGAATTATTCATTACCTTTGTGCATAAATAAATAAATTATGCAAACTACAACCGAGAATATTCTTAATGTCACTTTGCTGGAGCCCAGGCAAAAGCACCCAACAATTTTCAATCGCTTTGATGAACTGAGTGAGGGGGAAAGTCTCACCATTCACAACGATCATGATCCCAAACCACTCTATTATCAATTGTTGAGTGAACGGGGAAATATATTTGTTTGGGAATATATTGAAAAAGGGCCACAATGGTGGAAGATCAGGATTACTAAAAGATTGACGGGTGAACAGGATGAAACCCTGGGCGAAATTGCTGCAAAAGATTTGCGTAAGGCACAAATATTTAAGAAATATGGACTTGACTTTTGTTGCGGAGGAAAAAAGACGGTAAAGGAAGCCTGCCGTGAAAAAGGTCTGGATGTAACAACGATTGAACAGGAATTACAGAAAGCAGATAAAATGCCTGCTACCCGTCCTTTGCCATACAATGAATGGAGTCTTGATTTCCTGACCGATTATATCGTTAATACTCATCATAGTTATATTGTAAAAACTTTGCCGGATATCAGGGCGTATGCAGCAAAAGTAATGCAGGTTCATGGCAGCCGGCATCCGGAATTGGTAACAATTCGACAATTGGTGGAAGAAATGAATTCCGAATTAATGTCTCACATGGTGAAAGAGGAAAAAGTTTTATTTCCGTATATAAAAGAATTAGTAGCAGCTACCAATGGAAAGCAACCTCTGCAGGCTTCTCATTTTGGAACAGTGCAAAACCCGATAAACATGATGATCATGGAACATGAGGCAGTAGCCGAAGATCTATCTGAGATCCGGGAGCTTTCTAATAATTATACTTTACCCGAAGATGCCTGTGCCAGCTACAGTTTATTATACCGGTTGCTTGATGAATTTGACCAGGATCTTATTCTGCACGTTCATCTTGAAAACAATATTTTATTTCCGAAGGCCCTGGAATTGGAAAAAAAATTAAAATGAAAGATAGCAAACCCATAAACCGCCACAAAGCTCTTGTTTCATTCTCCAAAGACCATCATTTCGGTTTATTGCTAGGATGGAAGATCAGCCAAGGCCTTGAAAAGGGTATTTCGCCGGAACGGATCAGTAATTATGTGCTTTATATTTTTGATAATGATCTTTCCAGGCTATTCAAAGAAGAAGCCACTTTGCTTTTCTCGTTGTTGCCGTTAAATGATCCTCTTCGGGAAAAAGCAGAAATCCAACAGGGTTCCCTGTTTCAGCTTATTGAATCTATCAGGACAAATAAGGATCAGCCTCAGGTATTGAAACAGTTATCAGCTGAACTTGAAGAGCATATACGGTTTCTAGAACGAGAATTGTTCAATCATTTGCAGGAACAGGTTATATCTGCAGAGTTTGAAAATATTTCCTCAAGACTTTCCAATAGCAGCAGGACCATTGAAGATGCATGGCAGGATATTTTCTGGCAAATCAACAATTCATCATCCCAATGAATCGAGTTTTAAGATACAAGGAGCTCCTGATAAGCCTTCTGATGACAGTTTGGATCTGTGCCTGTCAAACGGGGGGTAGTAATAATCAACAAATAGCAGATAGCCAGACTATACACCAGGATAGCCATGAAAAACCTAGTGCGGTTCTCACACTTAATAATGGTGCAAAATGGAAAGCAGATTCCACTTCTTTCATGCATGTGGAAGATTTAAAAAGTATTGCTGAAAAAGCACTGAAGACTGACCCTGTAAATTTTAAGGATATTGCGTCTCAATTGCAGGAAAGTATAAACCGGCTGATAAATGATTGTAAAATGAAAGGCCCGGATCACGAAGCTTTGCATTGGTGGCTGGAGCCTTTATTAGAAAAAGTGAAATTGTTGAAAGATGCAACGAGTTCTCAAGGAACGGTACAATTAAAGGAGATATCAGCACATTTAAATCTTTTTAAAAATTATTTTGACTAATGGTTATTAATGCCAATACGAAGATTTCTGCTTTATTGAAGCAACACCCGGATGCATTGGAAACAATTGTGAGTATTTCGCCTAAATTCAAAAAATTACATAACCCCTTCCTGAGAAAAATTATGGCTTCAAGAACGACGATAGCCATGGCTTCGAGACTTGGTGGTTGCAGCGTAAATGATTTTTTCAGCAAGTTGCAACCATTAGGCTTTGAGATAGATAAGGAAACAATAGAAGATATTTCTGTTAAAGGAGCTATTCCCGAGTTTTTAAAAAATTCAGATACAAATAAAATCATTGATCTCGATGTCCGGCCTGTATTTGATTCGGGGAAAGATCCATTAAGTATCATAATGCAAAAGGTAAAGCAGTTGCAGTCAGGGCAGGTACTGAAGATCATCAATACTTTTGAACCTACACCATTGATACACTTACTCGGAAAGCAGGGATTTGAATCTTATACAGATATCATTGAGCCTGATCTTATTCATACCTTTTTTTATAAAAAATCATCTAATACTTTTAACCTGGATGCAAAAGCTGTTTCCGATTCAAAAGATTGGGAGCAGGTTCTTCAAAGATTCAGAGAGCAGCTTGTTACCATTGATGTGAGACACTTAGAAATGCCCTTACCCATGCATACAATTCTGGAAGCATTGAGTAGTTTACCTGATGGTAAGGCTTTATACGTTTATCATAAACGCATTCCGGTTTTTCTCTTGCCGGAGTTGCAGGAACAAAAATTTAATTTTCGGATTAAAGAAATCAAAGAGGGCGAAGTGCATCTTTTGATTTACAGAGATTAAAATGTTTCCTCCCATAGGAAATAATACCAGTTCTACCACAACTTCATACAAAGTTGTTTTACCTTTTTATATTTATGCAGCACTGATGTTTCTTAGTGCAACAACTTTTCTTGTTCTCAAAACAAATGATATCACTAAACATTATTTTCAACCTTATACATTGGCAATAACACATATGATGGCGCTGGGCTGGGGTACAATGATTATTCTCGGAGCATCTCATCAGCTGGTTCCGGTGCTTATTGAAGGAAGATTATTCAGTAACGGACTAGCTTATGCTTCTTTTGTACTGGCAGCAACCGGTATTCCCATGCTCATCTATGGTTTTTTTTCTTTTGATATGGGATGGCCTGCTCAGTGTGGCGGCGAACTCATTATTACTGCCATCATTTGTTTTTTAATGAATATAGGAATTAGCATTATTAAAAGTAAAACTGAAAGTGTACATGCCATTTTCGTATTTACAGCTTCAGTTTGGCTCCTGCTTACCGCTTTAATTGGATTGTTGCTGATCTATAATTTCCAATATCATTTTTTACCTGATGATTCCATTGAATATTTGCCTCTTCATGCCCACCTGGGAGTTGCTGGCTGGTTCTTATTATTAATCATCGGAGTGGGCTCCCGGCTGATACCTATGTTTCTGATATCAAAATACAGTAATGTTTCTATTCTTTGGTGGATCTACAGCCTGATCAATGCGGGGTTGATAACTTTTATTATTATTTTTTTAAACAATCTTCGCAGACAATTTTTTTCTATACCCATACTATTGATTACTACCGGTGTTTTGTTATTTGCCTGTTACTGTTACAGGGGATATAAAGAACGGATACGCAAAAAAGTAGATGAGCAAATGAAAATGTCTTTGCTTGCCGTTATCATGATGATATTGCCTATTATATTCCTGGTATTCATTATTTTATTGCTATTGATTACTTCTTCGGAAAATATAAATCTTATCATTGCATATGGTTTCGTGATATTCTTTGGATGGATCACAGCTATTATTCTTGGGATGACATTTAAAACACTTCCGTTTATTATTTGGAATAAGGTATATCATCACCTGGCTGGTAAGCATAAGACGCCAAACCCAAAAGACCTTTTTAGTGCGGGAGTATTTAAATGGATGAGCTTAAGTTTTATTGCAGGTTTCGCATTATTTGTTTGTGCTGTTTTATTAAAAATTCCCTTTATACTTAAGCCGGCAGTATTTCTGTTACTGATCACTGCATTTTTATATAACTGGAATGTATTAAAATTGTTATTACATAAACCGGTTTTGTTATGAATGTGACCACAAACGATAATTTGAGAAGTACTATTGCACTGGCAGCACTACATAATGTAATGGATCCTGAGATTGGCCTGAATATAGTGGATCTGGGATTAATTTATCAGTTGGATTTTGATGACCCGGGGATGAAACTGTATTGTACCATGACACTAACTACACAGTTCTGCCCGATGGGAGAATCTATCACTGATGCTGCTAAAGAAGTATTGCATGATGCATTTCCGGAGTATGAAACAATTATAAACCTGACTTTTGATCCACCGTGGAGACATGACCGCATCTCCGAAGAAGGTAAAAATTTCTTAAATCTTTAATATATGCTGAGCCTGACCTGTAAAACTTCCATTAAAGCCGTAATCTTTCTCGCTTCAAAATTTGAAAAAAATGAAAAGGCAGGAATTAAAGAAATTGCAGAATTCATTCATGCCAGCGAACATACAGTTGGCAAACTGTTGCAAACACTGGTAAAAGAAAGAGTGATCTGCAGCAGCAAAGGGCCCCATGGAGGGTTTTATATCACCGCTAAACAAATTCAGGCTCCTATTATTTGCATTGTAGAGGCTATTGATGGTAAACAGCTTTTTGAAGAGTGCGGACTGGGGCTTAGCAAGTGTTCTGCTTCTCATCCCTGCCCCTTACATAACGACTACAAAAAGATTCGTGATCAATTCAAGAGAATGTGTATGGAAAAAAAGATAGGCAATCTCCGTGAAACAGTAAGTGAGGGATTCGCTTACCTGTTCGGGTGATATATTTCCAGGAAGAATTGTAATGCTGCCTGAAATGAATAATTAAGATCCTTTACAAAATTTTATTTGTTTCACTTTTTCTTTCCGGGGATGGATCCGGGAGTTCTTTAAACAAGGAAAGTAGAGGGTGCTTTTTGTGAGAATAAACTACTGATAAGTTTTTAACCAGGACTGTTACAACAATCATGAAAATCATAAGCAATGCCAATGCCCATTCCTGATTCATACTTTGCATCCAGAACACTTCCAGCAATATTACACTATGAATAAAACAAATAAGCCTGGTGGTATATGTATGACTGAATCCTGCCCTCATCAGCAAATGATGAATATGTATTTTATCAGCGAGGAATGGAGATTTCCCATTATATATCCGCAATGAAAAGACACGTAATGTATCAAATACAGGAATCAAGACAATCCCCAATGTAAAAATGGGCGCATGCTGCAACACCGGATGAGTAGAGTACGCATTACTTTGCATAAGCCGGATACAAAGAATGGCAATGGAAAAACCAAGCACTAATGAGCCGGTATCTCCCATAAAGATCTTAGCAGGATTAAAATTGAAATATAAAAAGGCAAGAATGCCTCCTGCCATTGCAAAAGCAATCAGAGAGGAATTGAAATCATGGTTTAATCCAAGAAAGATTCCTAAGGTTATCAGACTCATGAACCCTAAACTTCCGGCGAGGCCGTCAATCCCGTCAATGAGGTTAAATGCATTCGTGATTCCCACGATAGCCAGAACTGTGAATGTATATTGCGCAAAAAGAGGCAGTTGGTACATTCCGAATAACCCTTCAAAGTTTGAGATTCGGATACCTGAAGCAGCCATCAATAATGCAACAGCAATCTGAATAATAAACTTATACCGGGCTGAAAGATTCCTTAGATCATCCATAATCCCTAAAGCAGTAAGCACAATCAGTGAAAAGAAAAAACAGATTTGCTCCGGATCATTTTTAAAAGGAAACCAAAATAATAAAGCAGCAATCATTCCTGCAATGATGCTAATGCCGCCTAATGTCGGAATGGGAATAGTATGAATTTTCCTGGCTGACGGCATATCATACATTTCAAATTTTTTGAATAATGCAATGACAGGAGGTATGGTGATCATTGTCACAATAAAGGCTGTCAAAAATCCAAGCAAGGCAAACTTGTAATCGTGAAATACCAGGTTGATCTGCATAAGGTGGAATTGGTTCTTCATCGGGTTCTTGCTTTCTATTGGGTGGAAGAATGGGATAAAAATAGAAGAAATACACGGTAAAATCAATGGCTTTCTTATTGTATTATTACCTTTTTTTTATTGTATTCTATCGAAATAAAATAAATTACAATAATTACATTCGGACTATTACGAAGTAAAAAAACGTAATTTTCGCAATGGCAGAAGTAAATTTATGGCAATAGTTATTTTCTGGTTTAGTTTGTCTTTGCTGTTTTACTGCTATGCAGGTTATGGCACACTTCTTTTCCTGTTCAATAGGGTTAAATCCTTTTTATCTATTAGCAAGATATCTGTGAAAGATGCTGAACTGGCTCCGGCCACGTTGGTAGTGGCGATGTACAATGAAGCGGCTGTTCTGGAACAAAAAATTCAAAATACTTTAGACATAGAGTATCCCAGGGAATATCTGCAGGTGATTTTTGTAGATGATGGTTCTACTGATGGATCTTCATCAATAGTAGCGAAATATCCCTTTATAAAACTAATTCAACATAAAATCCGGATGGGTAAAGCAGCTGCAATAAAAACGGCTATGTTGCAGGTACAAACACCGGTAGTGATTTTTAGTGATGCTAATTCTATGCTTAATAATCAGTGTATTTTGAGAATAATGCAACATTATAAAAATTCCTCAGTGGGAGGTGTGGCTGGTGAAAAAAGAGTTACGGCTACTAGCGATAAATATGCAATAGGGGATGCTGAAGGAATTTATTGGAAGTATGAATCTTTTTTAAAAAAACAGGAAGCTGAATTTTACACAACGGTTGGTGCTGCAGGGGAATTGTATTCTATCCGTACATCATTATTTCTGATGAACGAAGATAATGTTATCACGGATGACTTTCTTATTTCCATGCGGGTTTGCCTTCAAGGCTACCGGATGGAATATGAATCGGAGGCTTATTCCATAGAAGCACCCTCGGCATCAATTCAGGATGAAGCTAAAAGGAAAATCAGGATAGCTGCCGGTACCTGCCAATCTTTTAGTTATTTAAAGGAAGCTTTGAATTTTTTTAAATTCCCTTTACTCACATTTCAATATTTTTCTCATAGGATCTTACGCTGGATATTTTGCCCATTCCTGATTCCTCTACTGCTGATCAGTAATTTTTTTATTATATGGGATCATGGAAATAATTGTTATGAATATTTTTTATATATGCAGTTGTTGTTTTATTTGCTAGCTATGGTGGGATGGCTACTAATGCACCAGGGTCGAAAGGCAGTGATTTTTAATTATCCGTTTTATTTTGTTTTTATGAATGTTTGTATTATAAAAGGACTCTTTGTATTCTTTAACAGGAAGCATACAGCACTTTGGAAAAAATCAATGCGCACAGAAACCTCTGGTATTTCTAAGTAATATTGCTTGAAATAATAAAAAATCAAATTGAACCTGGCTACTCAAATATTATCCAGCCCAATAGAATACCTGAAAGGAGTAGGGCCACAGCGGGGCGATCTGTTGAAAAAAGAATTAAACATTTTTACATTCAATGACCTGTTGAATCATTTTCCTTACAGGCATATTGATAAAACCAAAGTGAATCTGATAAAAGAAATTACTCTACAATCTGAATACATCCAGGTTGCCGGTGTGCTTGTATCCTTTGAAATAGTCGGGCAGAAGAACAACAAAAGAGCTGTAGGGCAATTAAAAGATCAAACGGGATTCCTGGAACTGGCATGGTTCCAGGGTTTAAGCTGGATTCAAAAGACAATAAAGGTAGGCGCCTCATATCTTGTTTATGGAAGAGTAACTTTTTTCCAGGGTAATCCACAAATAGTTCACCCGGAAATGGAATTACTCAAACAAGAGAAACGAGATGTAAAACTTTTTTTTGAACCCATATATCCATCAACAGAAAAATTAAAGGCCAAAGGATTAGGAGGAAGACAAATAGGTAAGCTCACGCAGATGCTTCTACAATTATTAAGAGAACAGGATCTCCCGGAAAATCTCCCCGAAAAAATTCTATCACAACTGAAATTAGTCAATCGGTTTCAGGCATATCGCAATATCCATTTCCCTTCTTCACTAGATGAGTATGACCAATCCGTAAAAAGATTAAAGTTTGAAGAGCTGTTCATGGCGCAGTTGCGTATGCATTTGTTGAAATTCCGGAGACATCGTTTTTCCAAAGGTGTTTTATTTGATAAAGTGGGTGAGCATTTTAATGTATTTTATGAAAACCATCTTCCTTTTAAACTAACAGGTGCTCAAAAAAGAGTGATCAGGGAAATTCGTGCTGATACAGCAAAAGGAAGACAGATGAATCGCTTGTTGCAGGGCGATGTAGGAAGCGGAAAAACCATCGTAGCGGTAATGACTATGCTTCTCGCTATTGATAATGGCTATCAATGTTGCCTGATGGCGCCAACGGAAATCCTGGCACAACAACACTTCAATACAATTGTAAAATTAATCGGGCAACTACCGGTGGCTGTTCAATTACTTACCGGTTCTGTAAAAGCAGCAGCAAGAAGAAAAATTTTGCAGGACCTGGCTGACGGATCATTGAATATACTGATTGGTACGCATGCTATCATTGAAGAATCCGTTCAATTTAAAAATCTTGGATTGGTAATTATTGATGAGCAGCATCGTTTTGGTGTGGAACAAAGAGCAAAGCTCTGGGAAAAAGCAGAACCGGTTCCACATATACTGGTGATGACAGCAACGCCCATTCCACGCACATTGGCCATGACAGCCTACGGCGATTTAGATTATAGCATGATTGATGAACTGCCTCCGGGAAGGCAACCGGTAATTACCGTTCATCGTTATGAAACTCACCGGAGCGGTGTCATGAATTTCATCCGGACAGAGATAGATAAAGGAAGGCAGGTGTATATCATTTTCCCTTTAATTGAAGAAAGTGCAAAACTGGACTATGAAAATTTGATGAAAGGATATGAAAATGCGAAAGCTTATTTTCCAGAGCCAAAATATTGGATCAGCATGGTTCACGGACGTCAGCCGGCACAGCAAAAAGAAACCAACATGCAGCGTTTTGTAAAAGGGGATACACAGATTATGGTTTCTACCACGGTGATTGAAGTGGGTGTGGATGTACCCAATGCTACGGTCATGATCATTGAAAGTGCTGAAAAATTTGGGCTTTCCCAATTACATCAGTTACGGGGCAGGGTAGGACGTGGCTCAGAAAAAAGTTATTGCATTCTTTTGACAAGTTCTCAAATTGGGAATGAAGCAAAAGAGCGAATCAAGACCATGGTTTCTACAAATAATGGATTTGAAATTGCTGAAAAAGATCTAGAATTACGGGGGCCTGGCGATATTGAAGGAACCCGGCAAAGCGGCTTGTTAAACTTTAAGCTGGCGAGTATAGTCAAAGACAAGCTTTTATTAGATACTGCAAAATCAATAAGTGAATCAATGCTGGAAAATGACCCAGACCTGGTTTCGGCAGAGAATTTGCAGTTAAAGCAATTCCTTCAACAACGAAAAGGTGATCGGATCTGGAGTATTATTTCTTAACATAGATTTTCGATTTCTTTCTCAATAAATTTGAGTAACTTAATGAAAAGCATTTTTACCCTGAAGCGATATTTAATTATACAACTGCTGATTGTTTTAAGTGCTGCATGCTATACGCAGAATTATAATACTATTGAGTTTATTGAAAACAAGGGACAATGGAATCCACAGGTTAAATTCAAAGGCGATGTGAGTGCCGGAGCTTTTTTTATCCGGAAAAATGGGTTTACGGTTCTGCAAAATAACCGGGATGATGTCAATAGAATCTTTACCTTTTTACATCAACCCTTGTCCCGTGATGTCGCTGGAGAAAACGAAAAACATTTGCTCCGTTCCCATTCTTACAACGTTGATTTTATAGGGGCATCAACTGATCTGGAGATCATGCCTGATAAACCTTTGCCAACCTACAATAATTATTTTATTGGCAATGATCCTTCCAAATGGGCAGGTAATTGCCGCATTTACCAGGGCATAACAGTTAAAAATATTTATCCGAATGTGGATATCAGGTATTTTACAGACAATGGCACATTAAAATATGATATCATTGCCCATCCCGGTGCTGATATCAACCAGATTGCCATGAAATATGAAGGGGTAGATAAGCTGAGCATAAAAAATAAAGAGTTAGTAATCGGTACTTCTGTAGGTGACCTCACAGAGTCCACTCCATTTACATATCAGGCTGCTGTAAAAGGAAGGAATGAGATTAATTGCAAATACGAAATAAAAAATAATATTGTCCGGTTCAGGGTTAAAGATTATGATCCTTCATCAACGTTGATAATTGATCCATCCCTAATCTTTTGTTCATTTAGCGGAAGCACAGTAGACAATTGGGGATATACGGCAACATACGGACCTGATGGGAGCATGTATGGTGGCGGAATTGTTTTTGGAAATGGGTTTCCGGTTTCACCCGGTGCATTTCAAACCACATTTCAGGGAGGCGGTGGGGCAGGTTATGCTGTCGATATTGGAATAATTAAGTTAACTCCAAACGGAACCAACCGTGTTTATGCAACATATATTGGCGGATCCGGCAATGAGCAGCCGCATAGCCTTATTGTAGATCCACAAGGAAACCTTATTATGGCTGGTCGCTCTGACTCACCTAATTATCCAACCTTTGGACCAATTGGAAGTTCCTATAGCGGAAGCGGCACTGATATTGTCATAACAAAATTAAATGCGGCCGGTAATGCATTAATTGGCTCCGTTAAGATTGGCGGATCTGGAGAAGACGGTGTAAATATTTCCACGAACCGATCAGGATCTGTTTCTCTTGATCAAAATTATGGTGATGATGGCAGGAGTGAAGTCCAGCTTGACGGTGCAGGTAATATATATTTAGCATCGAGTTCACAATCAACAAATTTCCCAATGGTCAATGCATTTCAAGCTTCAAATAACGGCGGTGGTAACGGACAGGATGGAGTGGTACTGAAATTTACCTCTAATTTATCAGCATTATTATTCAGTACTTACATTGGCGGTAAAGGAAATGATGCGGCTTATGTTGTGGATCTGGCACCCAATGGAAATATTTATGTGGCCGGTGGAACTGAAAGCACCGATTTCCCCGGAGTTCCTGCTTCGGGAGTTATCAGCTCTATTAATAGTGGAGTAGCAGATGGGTTTGTTTCAATTTTAAGTAGCAACGGGGTTTTACTCAAATCCACTTATGTGGGCACTAATGGTATTGACCAGGTTTATGGAATAAAATTTGACAAAAACGGATTTCCATATATTATGGGACAAACTACCGGCAACTGGCCAGTGATAAATGCGCCTTACAGCAATGCTGGTGCTAAACAATTTATTGCAAAACTTCAACCTGATCTTTCAGGCTATCTTTATTCAACGGTGTTCGGATCCGCTTCACCATATCCCAATATTTCTCCTGTAGCCTTTCTTGTGGATCGTTGTGAAAATGTGTATGTATCCGGCTGGGGTGGTAAAAGTTCTTTTACTAGTAATTATCTTGCGGCTGGTACAGATAATTCTATGCCCATTACACCCGATGCTTTCAAAAGCATAACTGATGGAAAAGATTTTTATTTTTTTGTATTAAAAAAAGATGCAGCCGGAGTTCTTTTTGGAAGCTTTTATGGTGAAAATAATGGTAACCAGGTAGGCGCCGGCGGTACAGATCATGTGGATGGAGGCACCAGCCGTTTTGATAAAAATGGTGTGATTTACCAGGCTATTTGTGGTAACTGTAAAGAGTTTAATCCCGTTCCACCTTACCCAACAACACCCGGAGCCTGGGCTACTACAAACCCTTCACCGGGTTGTAATCTGACTATGCTTAAAATTGCTTTTAATTTTTCTGGTGTTAGAGCCGGAATTGAGTCTATTATAAATGGTGTGCCAAGAGATTCTTCAGGATGTGTGCCTTTGACTGTAAATTTTGCAGACACCATTGCCATAGCACAGTCATACGAATGGTATTTTGGTGATGGCTCACCAATGGTGACCACTACAATACCTAACACTTCGCATACATATAATTCTATCGGCACTTATTTAGCCATGTTAGTAGCTGTTGATCCTGCCACCTGTAATGTGCGGGATACTTCTTATATACATATTCGTGTCGGTGATGTACAAGCCACTCTTAATTTCAATACTATAAAATTGAACCCCTGCGATTCTTTCAAATACCGGTTCGATAATTTATCCTCGGCTCCTTTGCTTCCATTTACTCCACAATCTTTTGTTTGGGATTTTGGTGATGGTTCACCAAGGATATCAGCAGGAACAAATAGCGTATTTCATAATTATACAAGTCCCGGAACTTTTAATGTAAGAATGATTCTTGTTGATACCAATTATTGTAATGCTCCGGACTCATTTGCTGTGCAGTTGCGTGTGGCTGCCCTGGTAAAAGCTCAATTTGAAACACCGCCAACAGGTTGTACTCCCTACTTGGCTACTTTTAACAATACTTCGCTGGCAGGACAAACTTTTATTTGGGATTTTGGTGATGGTTCACCACTTTCAAATGATATTAGCCCAACTCATTTGTATACAACGGCGGGCACCTATACCATTACACTTATTGCAAATGACCCGAATACCTGTAATCTGACGGATACAACAAGATATTCCATAACAGTTTTCAATAACCCCGTTTCTAATTTTACAGCATCACCGGTTCCGCCGGTAGAAAATACCCCGACTACTTTTGATAATCTTTCTTCGCCCGATGCTATTTCATTCAAATGGTTATTTGGTGATGGAGATACATTAGTAACTTCTTCACGCAGTCCTGTGCAACACCAATATAATGCCACCGGAACATTCAATGCTTGCCTCATAGCTTACAATGCCGCCGGTTGTGCTGATACAAGTTGCCAGCAAGTGCAAGCAATTATTGTAACGCTGGTTGATGTACCCAATGCATTTACTCCTCAAAGCGGCGATATCAATAGTAAAATAATGGTGCGTGGTTTTGGCATTGCTAAAATGCATTTCATCATCTGGAATCGCTGGGGACAAAAAGTATTCGAATCAGAAAATAAATCCCAGGCTTGGGATGGAAAATATAAAGGCGTATTACAGCCGATGGATGTATATGCTTATACTCTGGATGTTGTATTTTTTGACGGAACCAAAACAACCAGGAAGGGTGATATAACGTTAATTAGATAATGTGCAGATGAAAAAAAATAGTATCATAGTGATTCTTATAATATCTGTCTTCGGGAATAGGCCTATTGCATTTTCGCAGGATCTGCATTTTTCTCAATTTTATAATTCACCTCTACTCACCAACCCGGCAAATACGGGTTTTATACCAGATGGCGATTACCGGCTGGGAGTTAATTATCGCAATCAATGGTCTTCCATCATGTCAGTGCCTTATAAAACCATGAGTGCATTCGGAGATGTCCAGGCATTACAAAACAAGGATAATACCGGGTGGCTTGGTTTGGGTGGCGTTATTTTGCACGATGTAGCAGGCAGCGGTCAGCTTACTACAACAAGAGTATATGGCTCAGTAGCCTATCACCAGATGATTAATTTGGGAAGTTTGCTCAGTCTTGGTTTTAATGTAGGATGGGCTAATAAACAGATCAATGTTACTAACCTGAAATTTCCTGATCAGTTTGATGGTCATTTTTTTGACAGTCATCTTCCCACCGGTGTAATACTTGCTTCCAACAATATCAGCTACCTGGATATACAAACCGGGATGAACTATGCTTATTTTCCCAATGAAAAAATGTATTTGAATGCCGGTTTCTCCGCCATGCATATCAATCGTCCCAGGGAATCATTTTTCAATCCACAACCCGGTATTGACAATCGCATCCCTATTCGGTATGTCGGATTCCTCAATGGAAGTTTCATGGTAAACAGTCAATGGATCATCAACCCCAATGCTTATTATACCAACCAGGCAAAGTCATCTGAATTTGTTTTGGGCATGAATGCTCATTACAATCTTTCAGGTGATGGAGATAATGTTTTGATCGGGGGATTATATTATCGTTCCGGTGATGCCATTATTCCCCTGATCGGGTTAGGGTATAAGGATCTGACCTTTACATTCTCGTATGATGCTACTATTTCGACATTGAAAAATTATAACAATACCCGTGGCGCTTTTGAATTTTCGCTTATCAAACAGGGGACATTTGATAAATACATGGGCAACCGGCGTCAATCTATGTGTCCATCATTTCGGAATTTTTAATCAGAAAATTTTCCCTGATTTTAAGGACAGGATGTTCCTGAATAGTACGAATTTTGCAGTCCAGTATTATTTAATTTAATAAACATGAAATTAGTTGTTCATGATCTCCTCCGGGCTCGTCATATCGAGGCATTTAAAAAAATTACAGGGGAACAGTTCGTTATTTCGGATGAAGAATCCCTTACTCATTATGCTCATGATGAAACAGAGGATTTACATTATATGCCTGAAGTGGTTATCAAACCACGTACAACAGAAGAGATCAGTGCTATTTTAAAAATATGTAATGCAGAAAAAATACCGGTTACGCCCCGTGGCGCAGGAACCGGATTGAGCGGTGGTGCCTTACCTCATCTCGGTGGAGTTTTATTATCTACAGAAAGAATGAATTCCATTCTGGAAATTGATGAAAGAAACCTGCAGGTAATCACGGAACCGGGCGTAATCACTGAAGTATTACAAAATGCGGTGAAAGAAAAGAAATTGTTTTATCCGCCGGATCCCAGCAGCCGGGGTTCCTGTTTTATCGGAGGAAATATTGCTGAAAACAGCGGCGGCCCCAAAGCAGTAAAATATGGAGTGGTGAAAGATTATGTGCTGAATCTTGAAATGGTTTTACCCAATGGTGAAATTATCTGGACCGGAGCTAATGTGTTGAAAAATGCAACAGGTTATAATCTTACCCAATTAATAGTAGGCAGTGAAGGCACATTAGGCATCGTTTCAAAAATTGTTTTAAAACTAATCCCATTACCCAAGCATGACTTGCTGATGCTGGTTCCGTTTTATTCTGCAGAGAATGCCTGTGCTGCTGTCGGCGCTATCTTTCGTGCAGGATATACGCCCAGCGCATTGGAATTTATGGAAAGAGATGCGCTGGATTGGGTTTCTAAATTTGTAGAGAGCAGTACTATAAAAATAGAAGACAATGTGCAGGCTCATTTATTAATTGAAGTGGATGGTAATAATGAAGAAGTTCTGGTGCAGGATATGGAAGGTATTGCAACGATTGCACAGGAATTTGATTGCGGTGAAATTTTATTTGCCGATAATGCACAGCAAAAGGCGGAGCTTTGGAAACTTCGCCGCAGGGTAGGAGAAGCTGTGAAATCAAATTCAATTTATAAAGAAGAAGATACGGTGGTGCCCAGAGCGGAACTCCCCGTATTGCTCAGGGGAGTAAAAGAAATCGGGAAAAAATATGGCTTCCATTCTGTATGTTATGGCCACGCCGGCGATGGCAATCTTCATGTAAATATTATTAAGGGCAATTTAACAGATGAACAATGGTCGGGTTCGTTAAAAGACGGGATAAGAGAGATATTTGCATTGGTAAAAAAACTTGGGGGCACTATAAGCGGTGAACATGGTATTGGGTTAGTACAAAAAGAATATATGGATATAGTTTTTAATACTTCCCAGCTTCGGTTGATGAAAGAAATAAAAAAGTTATTTGACCCCAATAATATCCTGAATGCAGGTAAGATTTTTGACGTTTGAAATTTTTTGAAAACCATTTTATGAAAAAGCTATTATTTCTTTTACTACTTGTAACTGCCATCGGAAGCTTTGCTCATGCTCAGGAAAAAAATAAAAGCGAAAAAAAGAAAGGATTTGACAGGAGTAAACTTTTTGCAGGCGGTAATTTCGGAATGACTTTTGGCGATTATACCCTGATCAATGTTTCCCCCCAGATTGGATACCGCTTTAGCGAATACTTCGCAGCCGGCACCGGAATCAATTTCCAGTATATTAGTTTGAAAGAAAGAGATTATAATACAGGAGCCCTGATTGACAAAGTATCACGAGGTGTAGTTGGGCTGAATATTTTTGGAAGAGTGTATCCAATCCGTCAATTAATGCTGCAGGTACAGCCGGAGTTAAATTATACTTTTGGGAAAACAAAATATTATAGCACGCCTTCATTTACTACAAACAATGGCACTTTTATTGTTCCCAGCCTGTTAGCCGGTGGCGGAATAGTATTTCCGGCTGGAAATGGAGGTTTTATAATTTCTGTTTTTTATGATGTACTGCAACAACCCAATTCCCCTTATTCCAACAAACCTTTTATTAATTTTGGTTATAATTTCGGGTTTTGATTATTCAGATACACTTCAAATTCTGAAGGGGCATTAAAATAATTAATTCTTTTTTCGGCTGGTTCATATAAAAAACCGTTTTTCTCCAGCGAGGCAATATGTTGAGCGAGGTGATCAAAAAAACCACCAGAGTTCATAATAAATATTTTTTTGTCATGAATGGAAAGTTGGTTCCATGTCAGCATTTCAAATAATTCATCCAGGGTTCCAAAACCACCTGGTAATGCTAATGCAGCGTCACACATACTGTACATTATTTTTTTTCTGGAATGTATATCTTCTGTCACTATCAGTTTACTGATACTTTTATGCTGGTGTTCCCATTCCATTAGAATCTTTGGTATCACACCAATTACAGTTCCGCCTTTTTTCATTACATGATCAGCCAGGGTTTTCATAATCCCGTTTCCGCCACCTCCATAAATAAGAGTGATATTATATTTTGGTAGCAATTCTCCCAATTGAGCAGCATGTTCCGAAAAGATTTTATTGTTACCATTCTTTGAGCCGCAAAAAACTGCAAGAGATTGAATCATGTTTTAATAAATTCTATGTAAAAGGAAAACATTTTTGTTTATCTTCAAAATTCAGAAATAAACAATATATAACAATAAAGAAAAATCAGTATGACTCCTGTCCTGTTGTTTTCATTTGTGATCGGATATTTTTTATTGTTGTTAGTGGTGGCATGGATCACTTCAAGAAATTCCAATAACGAGTCTTTTTTTATAGGTAACCGGAATTCTAACTGGATGCTGGTGGCGTTCGGAATGATCGGCACTTCCTTATCCGGAGTTACTTTTGTATCTGTACCCGGAACAGTAGGCGGATCAGGTTTCGCCTATTACCAGGTGGTTATCGGTTATTTTATTGGCTATTTTATTATTGCTTACATTTTGCTTCCTCTTTACTACCGTTTGAACCTGACCTCTATTTATAATTATTTGCAGCACCGGTTTGGAATGATTTCCTACAAAACCGGCGCTTTGTTTTTTATTTTTTCTAGAGTATTAGGTGCAACTGCCCGTCTTTACCTCGTTATTAATGTACTTCAGATTTTTATTTTAAGAGATTTAAATATTCATTTCGCAGTGGCCACTTTTGTCATTCTGCTAATGATACTCCTTTATACTTTTGAAGGCGGAGTGAAAACTATAGTTTTTACAGATACATTGCAAACAACATTCATGTTGCTTGGGCTTATTGTTTGTATCGTTTATGTGATGCATAATATGGGGCATTCATTCAGTTCCACTCTACACGAACTGCAGGCAAGAGGACTCACGAAAATATTTAATACCGATATTCACAGTTCCGGATTCTTTTTGAAACAAATTATTGGCGGCATGTTCATCACTGTGACTATGACCGGGCTAGACCAGGAGATGATGCAAAAAAATATCAGTGTTAAATCTCTTCGTGATTCGAAGAAAAATGTAATTACTTTCAGCATCATTCTTCTAATTGTCAATTTCCTCTTTTTATTTATGGGAGGATTGCTGTACTTGTTTGCAAATTCAAAAGGTATCAATGTTCCAGCTGATGATTTGTTTCCAACTATTGCTTTGCATTATATGCCTGCCGCCGTTTCAATAATTTTCGTAATTGGTCTTATTTCTGCATTATTTCCGAGTGCAGATGGTGCACTTACTGCACTTACTTCATCATTTTGCATAGACATGCTGGGGATGAACCGGAAAACTGAGTGGGATGAAAAGAGAAAACGCCGTATCCGGCTCTTAGTTCATTTTACATTTGCAATTATTTTTTTCCTCATTGTTCTTGGATTTAAGTGGGTGGATAATAAATCCATAATTGATGTCATTTTAAAGGTAGCAGGATTTACTTATGGACCATTGTTGGGTTTATTTGCGTTTGGAAGATTGACTAAAAGAAAAATCAATGATAAATATACTCTTTATATCTGTCTTGCGGCGCCATTGATGATCTGGGGTATTGATTTTATTAATAATATTGAATGGTATCAACTTCAATTTAAACTGGATGGTAATTGGGTTGAAAGTGTAAAAAATATTTCTCAAACGATTTTCGGAAATTTCAAGATAGGTTATGAGCTTTTAATATATAATGGCCTGCTTACTTATAGTGGTTTGTTTTTTATTTCTAAAAAACAAACAGATGCTTAAGCTCTGCAATTAACTAAGTATCTTTGCAAAAATTTTTCATGGAGCTAATCAATCCTGCTGCGCAACAATATGCGGAGGTATTTTCTTCAAAAGCGGATAAGCTTTTGGAGGAAATTGATGCATATACTGCCCGGGAAAATCTTGATTACCAGATGCTGAGTGGCCATTTGCAGGGAAAAGTATTGGAAATGATCAGTTGCATGATCCGACCCAGGAGAATTCTTGAGATTGGCACCTTTACAGGGTATAGCGCTTTATGCCTGGCCAAAGGATTAACAGAAGATGGCCAACTTCATACCATTGAAGGTGTTGAAAATGTGGCAAAAAAAACGCAGGAATTTTTTAAACAATCAATTTACAGGGATAAAATAATTTTACATGCCGGAAATGCGTTAACAATAATTCCTATTCTTAATGAAATGTGGGACCTTGTTTTTATAGATGCGCATAAACCAGAATATATTGACTATTATAATCTTGTTATATCATCGGTACGTAAGGGAGGTTTTATTTTAGCCGATAATATTTTTTTTCACGGTGAAGTGCTGGAAGAGAAAGCCACAGGAAAAAATGCAAAAGGCATTAAATCGTTTAATGAATTTATTAAACAAAAAAAAGATATAGAAAAAGTGATTCTTACAATCCGTGATGGTTTATACCTAATCCGGAAAATTTAATACAGATCCCATGCAAAACAGGAAATTATTATTATTGATTATTGTGAGCTTTATCAGCCGGCTGGTGCTGGCACAGGATCCTGCTACCATTGAAAAGTACATCAATACTTATAAGGAAATCGCTATTCAGGAAATGCAACGAACCGGCGTGCCTGCCGCTATCAAATTGGCTCAGGGCATTCATGAAACACTGGCCGGAACCAGCGACCTGGTCAAAAGATCCAATAATCATTTTGGAATTAAATGTAAAGATACCTGGACCGGGGCTTCTGTAAAACATGATGATGATCTGAAGAATGAATGTTTCAGAAAATATAATTCTGCGGAAGCATCATACAGGGATCATTCCGATTTTTTAAAAGGCAGTTCGAGGTACGCTTTTTTGTTCAAGTTAAATCCCACAGATTATAAAGATTGGGCTTATGGATTGAAAAAAGCCGGCTATGCTACTAATCCAAAATATCCGCAGATTATTATTAAACTGATCGAAGATTACCATCTGGAAGATTATACCCTTATTGCAATGGGGAAAATGAAACCGACAGAAGAAGTTATTGCCAAAGCAGATCCGGATATTACACAACAATCGAACAATACAATAGCTGCTGCCTCACAGCCGGTTTTCCTGGAACAAACACAAGGCAATCCGGTAAAATCAGAAATGAAAACCCTGGAAAATAAAAAAATTGAAATAAAAGCTGTAGAAAAAAATGTAGCTGTAAAACCAAATTATCCACCAGGGGAATTCAAGATAAATGAAACAAGAGTGATTTATGCCAAAAAAGGAACACCCCTGCTGGCCATTGCGCAGCAATATAATATTTCGCTTGCCTGGCTTTATGATTTCAATGATCTGCCACAAACTGAAACATTGCAAAATGATCAATTGGTATATTTACAACGTAAACGTAAAATTGGACAGAACGAAAAACATATTGTGAAGCAGGGAGAAAATTTATATGATATTGCTCAGCAGGAAGCCATTCGTATGGAGAGCCTGCTTGATTACAATATGCTGTTGAATGATATGCAACCAGCCGTGGGTGAACTATTGTATTTAAGATCTAAAGCACCTGCCAGACCTAAACTTGCATTAAAAGAAAATTACTCACTCACAGATATGCATGCTACGGCTGCTGTAAATTCGAATGTTGTTTTTACAAGCAACCCTCCAACTGTTTCTGAAAATAATGATCAATTGGATAAGCAGGTTACAAGCACTATTGTTTATACCGTTCAGCCAAAAGAAACAATATGGGCTATTGCTCAAAAATATAAAGTGAGTATTGATGAACTCGTAAAATGGAATCAATTAGATGGACAGGCTCTGAAAGCGGGGCAACATATTAAAATCTATAAATAAGAATTGATGGGGCTTATCAAAGTTCATGACAAAGAATTTGAAATTTACATCACCAGCAAAGCCATAGAACAGCGGGTGAAAGAAATTGCGGAAGCCATTAATAAAGATTATTTGGGGAAGAAACCACTCTTCATTGCTATACTTAATGGCTCTTTTATGTTTGCTGCTGATCTGTTTCGCCATCTTACCATAGAAGCTGAATTGTGTTTTATAAAATTGGCTTCATACAAAGGAATGAAATCATCCGGCAAAGTGGTAACTACCATTGGACTGGAGGAAGATATTTTCGGGAAAGATGTTGTCATTGTAGAAGATATTGTGGACACCGGAAAAACATTGCATGGCTTTTTACCAAAACTACTTCATCAACAGCCTAACAGTCTTAAAATAGCTACATTGTTGCACAAACCCGAAGCCACAGCGTATCCGTTACAGTTGGATTATATCGGTTTTGCAATTCCCGACAAATTTGTTATTGGTTATGGCCTGGATTATGACGGACAGGGCAGAAATTTGAAAGAAATTTACCAGGTAAAATAGGGGATCATTTTGGCGATGAGTTAATTTTTGTATCTTATCTCCCAAAGTATCCGTTTGAAGGCCGCCTGCTACATATTTCTGCTCTTCTTTGCATATTCATCTTTATATTGTCAGCAATATTATATCCGAGGGGAAGTCAGGGATGAAAAAGGGAATCCATTACAAAATGTAAAAATAGTTGAACAACGTACCGGCTATGTTTATCGCTCAGGTGTGTATGGCTCTTTTGGAATTATTACCGATTCTCAAACGGATACATTGAATTTTTCAGCAGAGGGGTATGAAAAGAAAGATGTGATAGTAAGCGCTGACAAATATGTGGAAGTAAAACTTAAATTACTCACGTCAACTTCAGTCAGTATGCACCGGGAGCGGCTCGCATCCCTTACCAAAGATCTTCAGAGGGAGGAACAGAAAAAATGGTTTACCGGAGATGAAACCTATGCAAGCCTTATTGAAAATCATTTTATCAATGCAGGTAAATTCCCGGTTACCGGCATGTCGTTGGATATTGATAAAGCATCCTACAGCAATGTCCGGCGATTCATTCATTATAATTCCATTGTACCACCCGATGCAGTGCGTATCGAAGAAATGCTGAATTATTTCAATTTTAATTATAATGAACCTTCCGGGAAAAATGTTTTCAGCCTGAAAACGAAATTAACCTCCAGCCCATGGAATCCGTACAATGAACTGTTTTATATAAATCTTTCTGCCCGCAAACTTAATGTAGATTCTTTGCCACCCAGTAATCTGGTTTTTCTGATTGATATATCCGGTTCTATGGATATGCCGAATCGTTTACCCTTATTAAAATCAGCTTTTCGTTTGCTGGTAAATAATCTGAGGGAAAAGGATACCGTTTCTATTGTAGTGTATGGAGGAACTGTGGGAATTATGCTGCAACCAACCGGCGGCGCTGAAAAAGAAAAAATTCAAAAAGCAATTGATGATCTAACACCCGGCGGAGCTACACCCGGAGAATCGGGTATCAGATTGGCGTATGGTCTGGCCAGAACTCATTTTATCAAGGGGGGAAATAACAGAGTAATTCTGGCAACAGATGGTGATTTTAATGTTGGTTCCAGAACTGAAGATGAATTGGATGAACTGATATCCCGTCAGCGGGAATCAGGCGTTTATCTCACCTGCTTGGGAGTGGGTATGGGAAATTATAAGGACTCAAAAATTCAGACCTTGTCCCGGAAGGGTAATGGAAACTTTGGGTATTTGGACAGCTACCAGGAAGCTGAAAAAATATTGCTCATGGAATTTACACAAACTTTATATGCCGTAGCGGATAATGTGTATATGAATGTAGCCTTCGATCCGGATTATGTAAAAGAATACCGGCTCATTGGGTTTGATAACAAAGTAAGCGCATTAAAAGATTCCCTGACTGAGGTGGAAGGAGGGGAGATTGGTTCGGGAAATTCCATTGAAGTTGTTTTTGAACTTGTTCCCACAGAAACAAACCGTGATGCCGTGCAAAATAATTTTTCGGGAAATACATTTGCCAATATAAATGTGCGGTATAAATTACCCAGAGACACCACAGATCATAATGTTTATTTCAAAACCGGTTTTGAGTTTACTCCTTTTGATGAGCTGGACTCTTCTTATCGCTTTGCCGCTTCAGTGATTATGTTCGGGTCCCTGCTCCGAAAATCACCATTTACAAAAACGATTGGATGGAATGATGTGTTGTCTCTTGCTTCCCAATCTGCCCAAAAAAATAATGAGATACAACAGGATTTTATTACGTTGGTACAACAGGCCAAAACTCTTTATTCAAAACAAAAAAAGAGGAAGAGGGAATCATCCATTGACTAAGCTTCAGGAAAACATTTCACGTACTTTATCAAAAAAGTTTTTTTCGTTTTTATCCGGTTGTGGTTTAAAGTTGGGCGAATGACTCAGTTTTTCCAGGGTAGCTTTCTCTTCCGGGCTAAGATGTTGGGGTGTCCATATATTAACATGAATAAGCTGGTCACCCTTTTCGTAAGAATTTACCGCAGGAAACCCTTTCCCTTTTAATCTGAAGATTTTTCCACTTTGCGTACCTGCCGGAATTTTAATTTTTGCCCTGCCGTCAATAGTTGGTACTTCTATTTGCGATCCGAAAGCGGCATCTGTAAATGAAATATGCAGATCATAAGCAACATTCAACCCTTCCCGATGCAATTCTTTGTGTGGTTCTTCTTCTATTACAATGATCAGGTCGCCAGGCATACCGCCTCTTTCACCTGCATTTCCTTTGCCACCGATATTTAGTTGCATACCTTCCTGCACACCGGCAGGAATATCCATACTGATTGCTTCTTCACCATATACTCTTCCTTCGCCACGACATGCGGAACATTTTGCGGTAATTGTAGTTCCTTCCCCATTACAGGTAGGACAAGTGGTAACTGTTTGCATTTGTCCTAAAAAAGTATTTTGCACTCTTCGCATTTGGCCGCTGCCTCCGCAGGTACTGCAAGTATGAACGTTGCCTTTATCTTTAGCACCACTGCCACCACATGTACTGCAAGCAATGTATTTTTTTACTTTTATGTTTTTGGTTACACCTTTAGCAATTTCTTCGTAAGAAAGTTTGAGTTTGATGCGCAGATTACTTCCTTTCACTCCTCGGTTGCGTTGGGTTCTGCTTCTGCTTCCGCCTCCGCCAAAAAAACTGCCGAAAAGATCATCTCCGAAAATATCGCCAAACTGGCTGAAGATATCATCCATGTTCATACCACCTGCACCCTGTCTTCCATTGCCACTTACACCCGCATGTCCATACCGGTCGTATTGTGCTTTTTTATCTGTATCGCTCAGCACTTCATAAGCTTCTGCGGCTTCTTTGAATTTTTCTTCAGCAGATTTATCTCCGGGATTCCGGTCGGGATGATATTGCATAGCAACTTTTCGGTATGCTTTTTTAATTTCATCCGAAGTTGCACTTTTGCTTACACCTAAAATTTCGTAGTAATCTCTCTTTGCCATTGCTTTTACCTGGTTAATCTTTATTTACCTACCACCACTTTTGCATGCCGGATGATTTTATCATTCAGGTAATAACCCTTTGCGATTTCATCCAATACTTTACTTTTCTGTTTTTCGGAAGGCGCAGCAATTTCCGTTACTGCTTCATGCAAATCGGGGTTAAATTCTTCGTTTATGGATTGCATTGCCTTCAAACCTCTTGATTGTAAGATATTTCTAAGTTTGTTGAATATCAGCACTGCGCCATCACGAATCTCTTTTACATCCGTACTGGTTTCAATTTGTTTCTGCGCCCGGTCACAATCATCCAATACTTCAAGCAGGTCAACAATCACTTCCCGACCTGCAGTTTGTATCAATTCCATTCTTTCCTTGGCATTCCTTCTTTTGAAGTTTTCAAATTCTGCTATCTTCCTGAGGTATTTATCTTTAGATTCTTCCAACTCAGCTTTCAGTTTTTCCAGTTCAGAATCTTCGGCTACAGGTTCATTAAGGTGAGACATTCCACTTAGATTTTCATCCGTGTTAATATCCATATCATCATTGTTTTCGGGAATGTTTTTCCCTTGCTCATTCATTTCGTTTTGCGACATATTATAATAAATTGAGTGCAAAGGTAAGGTTGTCAAGAATATTGCCAATAGCGCCTAAAGGGACAAAATGTCTCCCCGGTTGAAGTAGAAACGGGAGTTAAAAGTATATATGTCAGGCTCTTTGGGGTTAGAGACAACAAAAAACTATTTCATTTTGTTTGGTTACTTTGCGGGCTTTATGGCAAATGTTTATCTGAAGAGAAAAATATCGAACCGTGTGGTCAATGGCCATCCCTGGATATTTAATAATGAAGTGGAAAAATGGGATCATAATATTCCGGCCGGTGAGATTGTAGATGTGTACACCTTCGACAAAAAATTTGTAGGAAAAGGATATATTAATCCCGTTTCAAGAATTTTGATTCGCTTGCTTACCCGGAATAAAACGGAAGAAATAAATGAAAATTTTTTTCTCCAACGTATCAGACAATGCTGGGAATACAGAAAAAAATTGGGTTACTCGGAAAATTGCCGGCTGGTTTTTGGCGAAGCCGATTCTTTGCCTCAACTGATCATAGACAAATTCAATGATTATTTCGTGATCCAAACACTTGCTTTGGGAATTGATGCCTGGAAACCTTCCATCGTAAACGCATTAAATAATATCTTTCAGCCTAAAGGAATTTTTGAAAGGAATGATGTACCGGTTCGGGAATTGGAAGGCCTCCCACAACAAAAAGGTTTTTTATCTCCATCATTCAATACACAAATTATAATTTGGGAAAACGGACTTCAATTCAACGTTGATATAGAAAATGGACAAAAGACAGGGTATTTCCTCGATCAACAGGATAACCGGAGGCACATTCAACATATTGTGAAAGGAGCGGAGGTGCTGGGCGCTTTTACATATACCGGAACATTTGAAATTCATGCAGCATATTTTGGCGCTAAGTCCGTATTAGGAATTGATATTTCTGAAAATGCAATACTGCAGGCACGTAAAAATGCGGAACTGAACGAACTGCAAAATATTTGTCATTTTGAAACCGCTAATGCATTTGATGTGTTGAAGCAATGGTCAAATGATGGGAAGAAATACGATGTAGTAATGCTGGACCCTCCGGCATTTACTAAAAGCAGGGATACTATTCAAAAAGCAATAACAGGATACAAAGAAATCAATCTTAGAGGGATGAAATTACTGAAACCGGGAGGTTTTCTCGTTACTTCATCCTGCACCAATCTTGTGGACCAAAAATTATTTTTGCAGATCATTGATATGGCAGCTAAGGATGCCCGGAAAAAAATCCGGCAAGTGACTTTTCAAACTCAATCAGCCGATCACCCGGTGATACATGGCATTGAAAGTACTATGTATTTGAAATTTCTAATTGTTGAAGTAAGTTGAGTGCTGCTTAAGAAAACATACAATGTTTAAAAGTTATTTGGAAACCTGGAATTTTCCCGAATCAATAACCTTTCCGGAACGGTCAACTAAGTGATAGATATAAACCCCACGGTTGTAATCTGTAAGATTTAATGTGGTTTTATCAGAAATATCCTGTGTTTCGTACATTTTTTTCCCCAGGAAATTATAGACCTGAATAAGGTATCCTTTTTCAAAACCCTTTTGAAAATCAAATGTGATATAGGAAGTGGCCGGGTTGGGATAAATCTTTAAAACTACCATCGGGCCATCAGGTATTGGGTTGTTTCTGGAAACCTGTGCCTGAGTGGTGGCTGTAGTAAATAAAGTAATTGCCAGTATGAGTAAAATTTTCTTCAAGTCAACAAATTTACTTTTAAAAAACTATAAAATTTTGTTTTTTTTTGATAACTATTACCAGTACCCTTAAAAATCGTAATTCTACTAAGTAATTGATTAATTCGCTTGAGAGTATAAATCTTTTTAGCTTAAATCAGGGGAATCATTGTTATTATTGACGACTTACTTGTTCATCTCCATTTAACTGTAACATATTTATTGTTTGTTTTGAATTTTTTTGGAATTCCTTCCAGGATTGACATTTTCAATTCGCTCAGAAGGCGCTTCTTGGTAAAGTTTTTTTGAACTATAAAACTGATTTCTCTTGCAGGCTCGGGTTCCTTAAATCGCCTGACAAAATCTGTATCTGAATTTTTTTCAAATGACAATTCCGGGATTAAAGTGTAACCGAAAGTTTCTTTTATCATTCTTTTTAAAGTTTCCACACTGCCGCCTTCTAAAACTAAATTCCGAGTATTTCGCAATTTAGAGAAATCGCAAAAATTCAACATTTGATTTCTAAAACAATGCCCTTGTTTTAAAAGCCAAATTTCATCAGATTTTAGCTGGCTTACTTCTACTTTACCTTTTTTAAAGAGAATTTCGTTTCTTTCGTTGGCATACAATAAAAAAGGTTCATAAAACAAGGATATCTCCCTGATATTGGGTTCGTTTAATGGCGTTGACACAATTCCTATGTCCAATCTCCCGTGATTGATTGATTCAATAATATTTTCGCTTTCCAATTCTTCTATGTCAAGTTTTGTTTCAGGATGATTTTTCAGAAACTCACCTATGAACAAGGGCAATAAATAGGGCGATAGGGTTGGAATAATGCCGATCCTGAATGTGCCGTTCGTCTGGCTAAATTCCTGACTGAACATTTCTTTTAACTCCCGCAACTCTCTTTCAATTTGCCGGGCTTTACCAATAAATTTTTCGCCCAGGGGGGTAGGTTTGAGCGGTTGTTTTGTTCTGTCAAACAAAACGGTGCCTATTTCATCTTCTAATTTTTTTACCTGTATGGTCAGCGTAGATTGTGTTACAAAACAGCTCTCTGCTGCTTTAATAAAATGCCTGTACGTATCCAGGGCAAGAACATATTTAACCTGTTGAATCGTCATATTGATTTTGTAAATATCTTGTACAAAATTATCAATTTGATAAATGACGGCAATTCATTCAAATTTGTAAACTGAATAAAATATCATTTCTAAAAAATACTCTCAATATGGAACAATCATCTAAAGGGAAATGCCCCGTTTTTCATGGAACAAACACCACCACCGATCAAAGCTACCAGCACTGGTGGCCTAATGCGCTGAAC
>JAFEAF010000031.1 GCA_018266555.1 Bacteroidota bacterium
CCACCATGCGCCTTCACAATATCATAACTCAAACTCAACCCCAGTCCTGTTCCTTTCCCAGTAGGCTTTGTAGTAAAGAAGGGTTGAAATATTTTGTCTTTTATTGTTGCAGGAATACCATTACCATTGTCTGTAACAGAAATCAACACTTTTCCGTTTTCTTTTTTTGTGGAGATCAAAACTGTCGGTTCGTATCCTTTTATATTTTGCCTCTGCTTTTCACTTACAGCATAAAATGCATTATTAATCAAATTCAAAATTACCCTTCCTATTTCCTGCGGAACGATATTTATTTTTCCAATACTTTCATCAAAATCAGTCTTCATCTCGCAATTGAAACTTTTATCCTTTGCCCTTAAGCCGTGATAAGCTAACCGCAAATACTCATCACACAAAGCATTGATATCGGTCGGTTCTTTTTGCCCCGTACTGGTGCGGCTATGTTGCAGCATACCTTTTACAATATCCGCTGCTCTTTGACCATGATGATTTATTTTTTCGAGATTTTGTTTTACATCTGCAGCAATGGCTCTGGCTTCTTCCAAATCTCCTTTGTCTAACTCTTCATTCATCTCAACAATGAGCTCGTTGCTTACTTCTGAAAAATTATTGACGAAGTTTAGCGGGTTTTGTATTTCATGTGCAATACCTGCGGTGAGTACGCCGAGGCTTGCCATCTTTTCGGACTGGATGAGTTGCGATTGGGTGGATTTAAGTTCTGATAAAGTATCTTCTACTTTTTGTTTTTGCTGCTGCAACAATATATTAGTTTTTTTCTTCTGTCTGTTATTCCGCCATTGAATGTATGTGATGACCATAAATGCGAGAATACCCGTCAGAAAAACATAAAGAATTACTTTATTCCTGGTTTTCTCATCCTGCAAAACTTCATTTGCTTCCTTTTCTTTTCGGCTAAGTTCTTCATCAAATTTTACCTGCAGTATTTTGCCTTCGCTTCCTATTTTATCCACTTCAGTACGAAGACTGTCTGTTAACTTATAGTAATGATAGGCGCTGTCAATCTTTCCGAGTTTTTGATAGCAATCACGCAATAGCATAGATGCGCCATACATTGCCCTGATACCATAGGCTGAGTTTATATCCATTAATGTATATGCAGCGTCAATAGCTTTATATATTTTACCTTGCTTCAAGTATGAAAGTGCGCTAAATTTTGTCAGATCGCTGAGCAGAAAATCGCCATTTTGCCTGGTATATTGAATGCCTGCGGCAACAGTAGAGTCTGTAGCGGCAAAATTGTTTTTTGATAAATAATAATAAGCCCAAAAATAATAAGCAAAAGATTTTGCAAACGGTTCATTGGAAAATGCAGCCAGAGAATCAACAAGTTTACAATAATAATAAGCAGAGTCATTATTGGTATCGATATAAATGCTACTGATTTGTCCATAAATATGCAAACGCTGATCAACAATCGGATCTTTATTATCTTTCAAATACAGTATCCCTTCAAAACAGTTTTTCAGCGCTGATGTATCATCTCCCAAATTCATATATACCCAGGCAATATTCTGATACAAAGAAGATAAGTAATCCGGGATATGATATTGTTCAGAAAGTTTTACTCCTTTCAACGCAATATCTAATGATGCTGTTAACTGCCCGGTGTTTACATAATAAAAGCCCATTCGGGCGTAGGCAAGAATGAGCGGAGCTTTATTTTTTAATGTAAAAGCATAGTTTATGAATTCATTGGCATAATAAGAAATACTATCTACCTTGGTTGAAAAATAGAAATAATACATTGTGAGACTGTCGAATGTTGAAATTTTTGTTGTATCATCAGTAGTGTGATCTAACCTGAACTGCAGCCTGCTGATGACTTCCCGCTGTTGTTGTGCAAAAGAGAAGAAATTTGCCAAAACCAAAATAACAATCCATACTAATTTTTTCATTTAATGTATTTAGCGATGAACCTGAAAATAATTTTTTGCTACACTAAATTACATTTTACTTTTTTTACAAGTTAACCGGAAGTTTAATAATAAATTCAGTTCCATGTCCGACCGTGTCATCCGGGCGGCCTTTACTTTCCTTCGTTTCTATTTTTATTTCACCCCCATGTGCCTTGATAATATCATAAGCCAATGATAAGCCTAATCCTGTTCCGCTACCAGTAGGCTTAGTAGTGAAAAAGGGCTGGAAGATTTTGTCTTTAATTTTTTCAGGGATACCATTGCCATTGTCTTTTACTGAAATCTGCACTTTACCGTTTTCCTTTTTTGTGGAGATCAAAACTGTCGGTTCGTATCCTTTTATATTTTGCCTCTGCTTTTCACTTACAGCATAAAATGCATTATTAATCAAATTCAAAATTACCCTTCCTATTTCCTGCGGAACGATATTTATCTTCGGAATGCTATTATCAAACTCAGTTTCAAATTTAGCATTAAACGATTTGTCTTTGGCTCTTAAACCATGATAGGCTAATCGTAAATATTCATCACACAATGTATTGATGTCTGTCAATTCTTTTTGCCCGGTACTGCTGCGGCTGTGTTGCAGCATGCCTTTTACAATATCGCCTGCCCGCTTACCGTGGTGATTAATCTTTTCCAAATTTTGTTTAATGTCTGCTGCAATGGCTTTGGCTTCTTCCGTGTCGCCTTTTTCTAATTCTTCATTCATCTCATCAATGAGTTCGTTGCTTACTTCTGAAAAATTATTGACGAAGTTTAATGGGTTTTGTATTTCATGGGCAATGCCGGCGGTGAGTTCTCCGAGCGAAGCCATTTTTTCCGAATGGATCAGTTGAGTTTGAGCAGCTTTTAACTCATCAAGAGTAAGCTGCAGCTCTTCTTTTTGTTTTACTAACTCTGCTGTTCGCTCTTGCACCTGTACTTCCAGCGTTGCCTTAAGTTGTTCGGTTAATTTTATTTCCTTTTCTTTTTCCTCTACTCTGTTTTTTTCTTTTTCCAGTGCTTTTCGTTGCCTGTTGTTAATAATTACCATTGCAATCAACCATACAAAACCGAAAAGTGATGCTATATCAAAATAATTTTTCCACTGTTCGTAAAACGATCTTGCTACCGCCTGGACAATATCCATAATTGTATTAATGGCTAGAAGTGGCAGAAAAGCAAACAGCATAGGCTTTGCTTTATTCCATTCCTTTTTAAAATATATAAGCCAGGCGAGATACCAAACCAATATATGGCCGAGCCATTCAAAAATCCAGCTAATACTTTTAATTGTTGAATAACTAAGAAAAAAAGCGACTGATAAAATGACAATGTAGGTGAGGATTCTGTTCCATTCAATTGTTAATTCCGAAGAAGATAAATTCTTTTTCAGGTATCGGACTATCACCAATACCATGATTAAATCAAACAACATGATGTTTTATCGGTTTTTTATACTGGCAAAGTAAGAACAAATATTTTCCTTCATCTTCCTTGTCTGCCTGTGTCGTAACACCGGCAGACAGGTTTTCTGTTTTCTTTATATCATTTATTGCCTGAATCCCACCAACCTGCTTATGGTAGGTATTGCCACGGGTGTATTGATTTCACTGATTTAAATTCTCATTTCCGTGTAATCCTTTAATAAGTTTCATCCCTGCTTCGCCGGCAGGCAGGCGTGATTCATACAACAGGTAATTGAATTATAAACTCCGTTCCTTCATTTTCTTTTGTATTTACTTTTATTTCCCCACCATGCCCTTTGATAATAATATCATAACTCAAACTCAACCCCAATCCCGTTCCTTGTCCTGTTGGCTTAGTAGTAAAGAAAGGTTGAAAGATTTTGTCTTTAATCTTATCGGGAATACCATTGCCGTTATCCTTAACGTTTACCTCAACCTTATTTCCTGAATTCTTTGTGCTAACTACAACTGTCGGTTCATAGCCTTCAGCGTTTTGCTTTGAGCTTTTAGCTTTCTCGCTTACAGCATAAAAAGCATTATTTATCAAATTCAAAATTACTCTTCCAATATCCTGCGGTACGATATTCATTTTCGGAATATTATTATCAAACTCAGTTTCAAATTTAGCATTAAATGATTTGTCTTTGGCTCTTAAACCATGATAGGCTAATCGTAAATATTCATCGCATAAAGCATTAATATCCGTCAGTTCTTTTTGCCCGCTGCTGGTGCGGCTATGTTGCAACATGCCTTTTACAATTCCATCAGCTCTTTTACCATGATGATTTATTTTTTCTAAATTCTGAATCACATCATTCATTATTTCTTTTGCATCTTCTGTGTTACCTTTTTCTATTGCTTCTTTTATTTCATCCAATAATTCTTTACTTACTTCACTAAAGTTGTTAACGAAGTTCAACGGGTTTTGAATTTCATGAGCAATGCCAGCAGTCAATTCTCCCAAAGATGCCATCTTCTCAGATTGTACCAGTTGTTTTTGAGTGGCCTGCAGTTCCGCTAATGTGTCTTCTGCTTTTTTTCTCGCTGCTTTTATCTCTATAAGATCCTGTTCCGCCTGCAAGGCGTGTGCTTCTGCAATTTGTAAATCATTAAACCTTGTAAAAGTGAGATTGAACACACTGGCAAAACGTTCGAGCAGTTGCATCGTTTCTGCCGGTTGCTCATCCGGCGAAGCCATTCCAATAAAACCTTTGCTGAAATAAGCGATATATTGCCATCTTCTTTTTTGTGATAAACCCCCTTTGAAAGGGACATTCAAACTGTTGAGATGTTTAAAATAATTTTCCAGTTCATCACCATGCATATCCAGTATCAAAGATTTTTTTTGCTCATTCCATCCATCCAGCATTTTTTTGAAGGAACTATTATCATTCAGGTTTGCTGCATACAACGAACTTACTTTACTACCATCCTCATCCGTGATCCAGAATTCAGAATCGCCTTTAACATTCTGAATTATGGAAATATATAAACGATTCGGTTCAATACCCAATTGAATGAGTTGGCGAAAAAGTACTGCAGATGTTTCTGCAAGCTCATCCGATTTTTGCATCGCCATCGTTCTGCTTCTTACTTTTTCCAATGCCGCTTCAATTTTTGCTTCCCTGGCCTGTGCTTCGGCTTTTTGAAGATCCAAAAATCTTGTATAAGCTTGTTCAAATACATTCCCCACCTTTTTCAAAATCGCATTCTGGTCATCAGAATAAGGCACGGATGCATAATTGCCAATTACCAGGATAATGTTCTTTGTAATAACAAGCGATCTGGCAAAGCCCCTTGTATTCAATAAATCTTTTTTATCCTCTTCCGTTAAATTACTGAGTGCAGAGTTTGCGATGAGATGTTTTATCCATATCTGATTTTCTTCCGGAGTTAAAACATCTGTCATAAAATCAATTCCTTTTTCAATAGCTTCCAGGGGCCGGTTAAAAACAGGATTATCTAAATAAGGAACCTGGATTAAATAAGGTTGTGGTTGCCCCGGCGAAGCCAGCCAGAAATTTAATCCGTTCTTTTCATTATAGCGAACGAAACTTGCATTATGAAATCTGAATCCAAGTTGTTGCAGTTGATCTGATACTACCAGGATCACTTCCGCTAATTCATCACTTTTATGCATTGCCAGGGAACGGCTTCGCACTCTTTCAAGCGCCGCTTCTACCTGTGCTTCCCTTGCCTGTGCTTCGGCTTTTTGAAGATCGAGGAAGCGGGTATATGCCAGGCTAAATGCATTGGCAAATCTTCTTAGCAATTTATCTTCTTCATCGCTAAAAGGTATCGTGTTGAATCTGCAAATTGAAATCCATGTATCTTTTAAAAGAATCATTGACCATGTATAACCGGTCTTCTCATACATAATTTGTCTGTGCTCTTGAGGCGTGATGTCTTTATAAATTGTTTGGGCATAAATATAATCCTGCCAGGCATCTTTTTCCTCTTTTGAAAACACATCTTTAAACAGATCTTTACCTTCATTTCTGAAGATTTCTATATTTTTTTCAACACGGTTGAAATAGGGATGATCTATCCGGGAAAAATGAACATAGTTATTATAAATTGTACCATCGTTTGTTACTACTTCAATCCACAAATCCCAATCTCCACCCGGTATGCCATTGCTGAAATTTGCTACTTCCAATTGCACGCCCAGTTTTACAAGCTGTTCCACTAATAAATTCAGTACACCCAGCAATTCATTTTGCTTCTGCATTGCCATTGTTTTGGCGCTCACTCTTTCCAATGCCAATTGAATCTGTGCTTCCCTTGCCTGTGCTTCTGCTTTTTGCAGATCAAGGAAACGGGTATAGGCCTGTTGGAATACTTTTCCAAACCGCAGGAGAATATTATTCTCTTCATTCGTATAAGGTGTTCCATCAAAATTCTCAATGTACAAGCCAACACTATCCAGCAAAACGGTGGATACGGCAAGCCCCTTGCATTGCAAATAGAATTCCTTTGCTTTTTCCGGTATCTCAAATAATTTAAAGAGAGATTTATAAAATTTGTTTTTAGTTTTAAAATCCAGCAGGTCGGTGTGTAGTGTTGTTCCTTTTGCCTTTGCTTCTAAAAAGCTGTTCCAGGTGGGTGTATCAAAATAGGGAAGGATGGCAAAGAATGGTTCAATGTTGGGATCAGCCAGCCAGATGTGCATATCATCGTGGGCTTTGTAATCTATATAAAAACCGGCATGCCCTACATTTATTTTCAGGTGTACAAATTGGTCAAGCACTACCCGTATCACTTGTTTTAGTTCTTCACTTTTATGCATGGCCATAGAACGGCTACGAACTCTTTCCAAACCTGCTTCTATCTGCGCTTCCCTTGCCTGTGCTTCGGCTTGTTTTAAATCATTAAATCGGGTATAGGTCAGATCAAATACTTTGGAAAAACGGAGAAGTATATCAAAGTGTTCATTCGAAAGCGGCTCAATACTTGCCAGGATTATGCATCCGAAATTATTGAATGAAGCAGATATGTATACTTTATCGGGTTCCCTCATAGCTTCAATAACAAAACCGGGTAATTTGCCCAGATCCGTTTCTTTAAAAAGAAATTCATCTGAAACAAATTTATCTTTCCCTTCCAGCACATATTGCCATTTCAAGATCCTATCATTCCACCCTTTTCGTATGGCCTTGAAATAGGGAAGCTCCGAATACTTCATAAATAAGCTCATAGGCTCGGACGGAGTTTCAGCATTTATCATCCACTGCCATGAACCTTTTTCATTATTCCTATTTTCAAAGATCATTATCGCACACCTGGTAAGTTCAACGTCAAGCTTTGTTAATTCAGTGAATACAGCCCCAATGAGCGCATTCAGTTCTTCAGAACATTGCATGGCCATGGCACGGCTTCTCACTCTCTCTAAACCAATTTCAATCTGTGCTTCTCTTGCCTGGGCTTCGGCTTTTTTCAAATCAAGAAAACGGGTATAGGTGAGATCAAAAACTTTTGCAAAGCGAAGCATAATATCAAAATGTTCGTCTGACAAAGGCTCAAGAGTTGCAACATTAAGGCCACCAAAGTTGTTGAATGATGCTGATAACAACACTCTTTCCGGAGCTCTCATTCCATCTTTCACTACGTCGGGAAGATTTTTTAATTCTGTTTCATTAAAAAGAATTTCATCCCACTTTATTTTATCTTTTCCTTTAAGGTCATAAACAAATTTTACATTTTGATTTTTCCATTCCTTTACAAATCTTAAATAAGCCGGGTGTTCATGATACTTTATAAAAAAGCTCATGGGGCTTGATGGTTCTTCACTATTTGCCATCCACCATTTTGCAGCATTTGTTGTAGGTTCAAATATCCAGATGATACAGCGGGTAAGAGCAAGGTCAAGTTTTGTTAATTCAGTAAATACGGTTCCGATCAATGGATTCAATTCTTCTGATGATTGCATGGCCATGGCACGGCTTCTCACTCTCTCTAAACCAATTTCAATCTGTGCTTCTCTTGCCTGTGCTTCGGCTTTTTGAAGATCAAGGAAGCGGGTATAAGTAAGATCAAAAGTGGCTGCAAACCTTTCCAGTATCTGAATACTTTCATCAGGGCTTGGCCGGGGAGAAGAAAAAGAAATCAATCCTCTTGAAAAGGGGGCAATAGTTACCACTCTTCTACCGGCTGTGTCCCCACTATATACGGCGATGCCACTCATTCTATTCCTGTAACTGAGCCAGTCTTCTAATTCTTTACCTGTTAGATCAACCACGACTGCCCCATTTTGTTCTTTCCAGGCTTTATACATTTTACTGATCAGCGTTGGCTCATCAACGCTTAATTTGAAAGAACGATTGACACTAGTGCCGCTGCCACCCCAATCTGTTACACTGAATTCAATTAATCTTTCAGGTTCATTCAGTATGCCAATGGTTGTCTGCATCATTTCTTCACCCAAATTTTTTAACTGTTGAAAAAGTAACTCCGCTGTTGCAGGAAGCTCGTTACTTTTTTGCATCGCCATCGTTCTAGTTCTTACTCTTTCCAAAGCCACTTCTATTTGCGCTTCTCTTGCCAGTGCTTCGGCTCTCTGCAGATCAAGGAATCTGGTGTAAGCCTGGTTGAATACTTGCGAAAATCGTTTTACAATATTGATTTCTTCCGGAAAAAATGATTCTCTTGAGTAACTGATCACTTGGATACCTATATCTTTTACCAGGCCAGTGACTATAGTTGCCCGTTTACTGGTTAAAATGAAATTTTTTCTTTCCTCATTTAAGTTTTTAAAATCTGTTTTGGTAAAAAGATATCGGAACATTTTATTTTTCTCTTCAAATGAATAGAAGCCTTTAAAAATTTCATTACCTTTCTGATGAGCATTTTGAATATCCTTGTAATAGAGGAAATCTGTAAAAGGAACTTTCCAACTTGTTTTTAATTGTTCACCGGTACTGTTGGTGCCTGTCCAGAATTCAATGGTTTTATCTCCCCGGTTAAAAATTAAAATGTTGCTTGTGTCTAACTCAATATCTAATTTCTTCAATCGTTCAATTACAATGTTTACTACATTCTGCAATTCTTTGCTCCGGTGCATAGCCAATGAACTGCTTCTTACTCTTTCCAATGCAGCTTCTATCTGTGCTTCTCTTGCTTGTGCTTCGGAATTTTGAAGGTCAAGGAAGCGGGTATAGGCCTGTTCAAAGACTTTTGCGAAGCGTTTTAAAATATCATTTTCTGCTTCTGTAAATGTTTTCCCCTGGTGGTTAATGATAAAAATGGAAGTATGTTTTGAAACCGCAACAGAACGGGTATATCCTCCCGGGGCTGAAAGCGTTTCTTTTTTCTGTTTACTGCTGATAGCTGACCATGGTTTTTGCTTAAATAATTTAGTGAAGAATTCTTTCTTTTCTTTTTGAGAAAATGCTTCCGTAAAGAATTTCCGTCCTTTCTTAATACCATTTATCAGGTTTTTGCAAAAAGGCATATTAAAATGTGGCACCAGGATTTCTTCTGAGGTATTGGCAGTACCTCCTGAGCCCCAGCATCGCAAATCGGCATCAACATCTTTATTGATAACAACAAAAGATCCGCCGTCATTGGAAAGATCCAGATGGAGGAGTTCTTGATGAACGACATGAATTACTTCCTGCAATTCAGATGTCTTGTGCATGGCCATGGTGCGACTTCTTACTCTCTCTAATGAAGCTTCTATTTCCAGTTCCCGGTTTTTTTGGGTGAGGTCGGCTGTTTTTTCTTTAACCAAATTTTCCAGCTCGGCATTTTTTTGTTTGAGGCTGTCAATACCAAACGTATCCTCCTCACTTAGTACTTGTTCGGGTTTGGAGCCATGCCAGTGTATCACTTTCCATTGGTTGTTTATATAATTTAGTACAACAGAAAAGCGGAGATACATTTTTATCAACTCTTTACCCGCCTTGATGCTGAGATAGACCTCGTCAGCATATACAGCTGTGTTTTCGTCTTCAGTTATATACCGGGAAAATGGCTTTGTCTTCCAGGTGAACTTCATCCCCTTTGCCTGTTTTTTTTGATTGCGGAGCAATACTTTTAGTCCGGCAATGCCCTGTATTTTTTCATCTTCTGCCGATCCATAACCCGCCACATCATTCACCACAATTTTTGGTAATAAGGACAGTCCTTCACTTCTGAACCCGGCATTCATGAACTGTTTGTAGGTTCTGTTGAGTGCTGATTTTTTTGCATTATTCATAATTTATCATTGAGATGTGTGAGATAAAATTTTTTTTACAACATCTGTATGCTTCCTTTTTTTCTCATCGGCTGATACGGAAACAGGATAATATAAACGCACTTCCACTCCAGCTGAATTTCCGGCAGGCCATGGGATAAAAATGTTTTGAAGTGAATTTTTTTTCATGTCTTACATTAATTCGTGAAACAGATATTGATCATCGTATGTTACTTCAAATTCTTTTAATAGTTCAAGGTACTCATCATTGAAGGATTTCTTTTGATGATGGGCTTCCTGGTTTTTAATATAGTTGTATATCTGTTCTATATCCCGCTGCCGGTAAGAAAATACGCCATAACCGGGCTGCCACTCAAACTGCTCTTTTGTAAGTTTATGGTCATTGATATACTTTGAAGATTTCGCCTTTACTACTTTCATCAACTCAGATACTGCCACTACGGGCTTTAAGCAGAAAAAGCAGTGCATGTGGTCTTCCACTCCGTTTACGATGATGGTTTTACAACCGTCTTCATTAATAAGATTGCCGATGACCGCTTGCACCTGTGGCCGCCAGCTTTTTTCCAGCACTGCCGCTCTGTATTTTACGACAAAGACTGCCTGGAGATAGATTTGTGAGTAGGAGTTGGCCATTGCTTTTGTTTTATATTTTTATATGTGTCGTCCCTGCCTACCGGCAGGCAGGCCTACGGGACTTTGTTTCTTATTCTACCTTCTTTTCTATGGACTGAAGTCCATAGTTATAAATAACACCGTGGCTACGCCACTGGGCCAATAATGTACCGCTATCACTATGAAACTCCAGAGCCATCTTTCTAATACCGGATAAAGTCCGATGTTGAGAAATACCATTGTGAATATGCCACAGGTTTACCAGCGTACTGCTTTTCCTTTAACACTCCAAAGCCGTCTTTCTTACACCGGATAAAGTCCGATGTTGAGAAATTCCACCGTGACTATGCCACAGGTTTGCCAGCGTACTGCTATTCCTTTGACACTCCAGAGCCGTCAGTCTTACACCGGATAAAGTCCGATGTTGAGAAATTCCACCGTGACTATGCCACAGGTTTGCCAGCGTACTGCTTTTCCTTTAACACTCCAAAGCCGTCAGTCTTGCACCGGATAAAGTCCGATGTTAAGAAATTCCACCGTGACAATGCCACAGGTTTGCCAGCGTACTACGATTCCTTTGGCATTCCAGAGCTGTAGGCTCGGTTCTATATTCTTACTTCGGAATTTATTCCGGAGAAAGAAAAATCGGAAACAAGCAGAGTGCCGTAGGCACGAATCATCTCAACAAGGCAGTACTATAATAAATTCCGTCCCTTTAGCTTCTTTCCCTACCTCGCCGGCAGGCAGGCTCTCCACTTTTATTTGTCCACCATGTGCTTTCACAATATCATAACTCAAACTCAATCCCAAACCGGTTCCTGAGCCTGTTGGTTTTGTGGTGAAGAAGGGTTGAAAGATTTTGTCTTTGATGGCTGAAGGAATACCATTTCCATTGTCTTTTACCGAAATCAACACTTTTCCGTTTTCTTTTTTGGTTGAAACAACTACTGTTGGTTCGTAATCAGCAATTCCTTGTTTTGCTTTCTCATTCACCGCATAAAATGCATTATTAATCAAATTCAAAATCACTCTTCCAATATCCTGCGGTACGATATTTATTTTCGAAATGGTGGTGTCAAAATTCGTTTCGAACTTTGCATTAAAAGTTTTGTCTTTTGCCCTTAAACCATGATAGGCCAGTCGTAAATATTCATCACATAATGCATTGATGTCTGTCAATTCTTTTTGCCCGGTACTGCTGCGGCTGTGTTGCAGCATGCCTTTTACAATGGCATCGGCTCTTTTACCGTGCTGGTTTATTTTTTCTTCATTCTGAATTACATCATCCGCAATAACTTTTGCTTCGTCAGTATTTCCTTTATGCAACTCCTCTTTCATCTCAACGAGGAGTTCTTTATTTACTTCTGAAAAATTATTGACGAAATTCAATGGGTTTTGAATTTCATGTGCAATGCCTGCAGTGAGCTCTCCA
>JAFEAF010000032.1:0-297 GCA_018266555.1 Bacteroidota bacterium
TTTCCTCCAGCAGCTTGTTATGCAGTTGTTGCTTGCGAAGTTCTTTCTGCAATAGCTTTAATTCTTTGGGAAGTTCCGGATCCGTTTGCCCGGTCTGTTTTTCTTTTTGGCGTTTCATCTTTTCACGCCAGGATGGTTTTCTGCCCTGATATTCTAATACCCAATCGCAAATACTGCGATAAGGAATACCATACTTTAAGCCGAGTTCCCGGTATGTATGCTTCCCGCTTAAATACTCGGCAACGATTTCTTCCCTGCCTTTCCGGCAGGCAAGTTTGGATTTTCTCTTTTGACTCA
>JAFEAF010000032.1:328-4639 GCA_018266555.1 Bacteroidota bacterium
ACCTATTTCAGGACAAGTCATTTTGCTAAAAGATTTGGTAGTTTCAAATTTGTCCGTAAATTTGTCCGTGTCCGCAAAAACGTCCGCAATATGATAAGTGTCAAATTTTACTTAGATAAAGCCGATAAAAACAAGCTTTTCCCTATTCACCTTGTACTACGTCAAAAAGAAGCACAGGTAAAAGTCGCTACCGGCGAAAAAATAAAAAAGAAGGATTGGGATAATGCGTCCCAGTCTGTAAAAGATAGTTGTTATAACCACAAAGGGATAAATAAATTCTTGTCGTTCTTAAAACAGGAAGTTGAGAAACATTTGGAGACTGCTCCACACTCTCAATTAACTGATAAAAAAATAAAAGAAAAGATTCAGTCACTTGTAAATAGTCGTCGTGGCAATACAGATGTAAAAATGGTTTGTGAAGACCAAGAATATTATGAAGGCAAACAAAAAATTACTTTTTTGGATTTGTTTGCAGGGGCTGGTGGGTTTAGCGAAGGTTTTTTGCAAGCCGAGCATGGTAATAAACTTTATGATTTCTTGTTAGGAAGTGATATAAATGAAAACTGCGAATTAACACACCTTGCCAGGTATAATTATCAATTAGGACTTGATGCAGAATTTCTGCGGCAAGATATTAGTGAACCAGACTTCCTTGACAACTTATTGAAGCGATTAAAAGGCAAACAAGTTGATGTTGTTTGCGGTGGGCCTCCTTGTCAAAGTTTTAGTCTTGCAGGTAAAAGAAAGAAATTTGATAAGAAAGATGATTTGTTTGCACACTACTTAAAAGTTATAAGGCAATTGAGACCGAAATACTTTGTAATGGAAAATGTGAAAGGTATCCTTACAAAAGAGGAAGGCAGAATTCGTGAAATGATTTTGCAGGAAATCAGGTCTATTGTTGATTTAAAAGAGTTTCACCAATTAATTCATTTTGTTGCTCAACTCAGGCGGCAGGAAAAAGAACAAGCATTTATCCTTGATTGCTACAATTTGCGACTTCAATTTGAAACTGCAAACGAGAAAGAGATTGAAGGGATTAAAGAACGATACATTCAAAATGTCGAAAATAAGTTTAGGATTCTTACTCCGAAAATTGTTGATTACAAAACCAGCAAAACTGATTCTAGTATTAGTACAATCAGGCACGGGTTTAATTTGCTAAAAAGGGAACATGAGCTTGCTTATATCAGGAAGAAAGTAATTAACGAAAAGGCATTTTGTGATTTGGATAATGATTTCTTTTATGAAGATTTCAATAATTTCTTAACAGCCATAGAATCGGAATCAATAGTTGAAAGGGTTAACAATGCTTTTAAAACCCTAAAGCCCACAAAAGAATTTATTAACGATGTAAATGAGATAGTAAAAGCTTTAGAGATTTATGCCTACTCATTTGATGAGTGCATGAATGGATTAGGTGGATTTGTAAAACAAGCAAAACTAGAAAGTGAGTTTAATGAAATCTTGTCACACATAAGGCTTTATAACATTGATGAACCATTTGTTGCGTTAGCTTCAGATTACGGCGTGCCGCAAAATAGGGAGAGAGTTTTATTTATTGGATGTCGCAAAGACCAGCAATTAGTTAAGCATGTTCCTGCAACGGTTTCTGATAAAGAAAAGGTTACAATTTTTGAAGCGTTGTATGATTTGGATTTTGTTGGTAATGACGATGAAAAATTTAATTACGAAAAGGTAGATTTAAAAGCAAAGTATAACGGAACTACAGAAAAAATGATTTCGCTTTTAAAGAAAAGAGACGTGGATGGCAAGATAGATGAACGTAAAGGAATGACTTATGCCGATTGGTCTAAAAAAGGTCGTTTGAATGGAAGGTTTACAAATGCTAAGAATCCTTTTTATGTTCGAAATTTTGAAGAGTTGGAGAATCATTTATCGCATATGGTAGCTCCTTTACATAATCACAAAACGAGTAAACAAAACGATGATGTAATAAAAAGGCTTGACGTTATATTGGGTGCTGGGGATTACGACTTAGCAAAGAAAAAATTAAAGCAGATAGGGCTTGAGTCTGAAAAAAGAAATTATAATGTTTTAAAGCCAGATGCACAGAGCCCCACTGTAATGACTATTGCTGATGATTATATTCATTATTCTAATCCAAGAGCCTTAACCGTAAGAGAAATGGCGAGGTTACAATCTTTTGACGATTCATTTGTCTTTCAGGGGAAACGTTCTACTGGTGGTAATAAAAGAAAAATGGAAGTGCCACAATTTACTTTAGTTGGCAACGCAGTACCACCATTAATGGCAAGAGCAGTAGCTTTGGAGATACTTAAAAATATATCTTAAAGTCTAAAATAATCAAGTGTTGAGCCAGTTGGAAAATGTGGTAATGCGGAACGAATATCTGTTCTTATAGTAGTTCTGAAACCAGAGGTAAAATTGTTTGTGAAAATCTCTTTCAACGACTTAGCAACATGTTGAACAGATTGTTTGCCCCAATAGTTTCCGCCTGAAAGATTAGTAACTCTTTTTACAGCTACGCTATTGGGTGAATAAACTGCATTTTGGTTCGATGGAACAGTAACAAATGAATAAGTGAAACTCCGTGCTGTTTGAATACTGAAATTATTGCGACCAATAGTAATATTCCTTCCTCTAAATCCCCCAGCCGAATAAATCATATCCCAAAGCATAGGTATTTGTGCATTGTCATTCCAATTAGTTTTGCATTGAATTATCCCAATTTCAAATTGATGAAAATCCCGTTCTGAAAGAAAGTCAGATACTTTGATGTTAAACTTATTGCGAACTGAAGCAGGAATTACTGTTCCGGTATTATCAGCTACAGTGAGTTGGGAAATATCAGTATTGTATTCGGGTTGGTCTGGAAAAATAATAACTGTAATATCTGATTCTGTATTACAGGCAAAGTTTCCATAGTTGACAGTAATAGCATCTTGAATGGCTTTTGGGACAAGGCTCATTTTTTTTATTGCAACGATTCTGCTGCCAACTGTACACAGATTAATATACCAGCAAACTAAAGATTCCCAAGCGGTGCCTCCTCCCGAAAGTTCTCCTTGTCCTCTGCCACTTCCGCCTGTGGTTGCAAAAATGGTTGACAAATGTTCGCCCAAATTAATAATATCACCTTCAGAATAGTTGTTACCAAGAATCGAATTTATGTTGGGCTGCCAAACTTGCCAGCAGTTTTGAAATGTTGCAGTATTAAATAATGATTCTACAGATGATTTTCGGAGAACGTCTGGGATAGTGTTATACATCGTTGAAATAATTACATTTTCGGCTAAAGATACAAATATTGCATTTGGGGCTTCTTTTTGAACAAATCAGTGCTGCAAAATCTAAAATGGCCCAGTTAATTTCTTTTGTTTTTTTGTGATTAACGACTTTATAAGACAGTTTCTGTAAATAAGGGTCATAACGTATGTCGGCCATTTTTCGTTTTCCAAAGTAGCGTTCTAATAACCTCGACATATTTACATCAACAAGGGGTGAAGGTTGTTTGTAAATAATTAATTCAACTGCGTTAGCGATGTATTGCCCCATAAAGGGAATGCTTTCAAGTTCGGCTCTATCTCTGGGTAATTTACCTTTTCGTTTGACCATTTCTACAGCAAGGTTATGAAGTCGCATTGCTCTTTGCCTATAAAGTCCGATTGGTTTTAAGTATAGTTCAATTGCTGCTGTGTCAGCTTGGGCAAGGCTTGTCCAGTTGGGAAAGTCTTTAGTGAACTGGCTATAAAACTTTGAAACAGTTTCTGCTTTTGTTCTTTGAAGTAAAGTTTCTGCAATAATTGTTTGATACTGTGTCAACCGTTTGTTTCTCCAGGGAAAGTGTCTGCCGTCTGTGTCGTACCAATTGAGAAGTGTCTGCTGAAATTTGGTAATATTTTTTGCTGTAACAGTCGCCATGCTCAAAGTTAAACAATGATATCAAGCTGATGTTTGAGATGCTGCTGATAAGAATTCCGTCCGCTGGGCGGTGGGTGGGCATGGGGCGTCGGCTTTTTTAGCTCTTTGCAAGGTTTGCTTTGTGTCGGGGTTTTGTGTGCCTTGCAATGTGCTAAAAATAGCAAGGGGTCGGGTCGGCAAAATCATGGATGTTTAAATATGTGTAGGATGCTCAATAGGGTGACACATAACGGTCAGAGCTTGCTGCTGTGCTGGTATTTTATAATGTCCAGCCCGGAGCCGCAGCCGATTGAAAAACTGATGATGAAGATAACAACAAAAGCTGATAGAATTCCGTCGGCTGGATATGGGCTGATAGCGATATGAAGCTGAGAATATATTCGTCCTTTAGCATTGCAGCATGAA
>JAFEAF010000003.1 GCA_018266555.1 Bacteroidota bacterium
TCGAGGCTGCTTTTTTATTTTCTTATTTTTGAAATCCTGGAGAGATGCCAGAGCGGTCGAATGGGACGGTCTCGAAAACCGTTGTACAGGCAACTGTACCGAGGGTTCGAATCCCTCTCTCTCCGCTATCATTCGGAACTTTAGCGCACTAGGATTTAACCTCCAATCTTATCCTATGTTCTATGTTTATATTCTTATGTGTAATGATAGTTATTATTACATGGTTGCACTGGGGATTTAAGGGATAAGCTTGATAGACATAAAAAATGGTTACGTTGATTCTACTAAAGGAAGTATCCCTTTCATCATATTACACTCCCTGATTTTGTAGATTGTAGTGCAGTGAATTCTTTTGGTGTCAGCTTCATGATTTTTTTAAATTGCTTATTAAAATGAGAAATATTCTCAAATCCGCTCTCATAAGCAACTTCACTAATATTGTAATAATCTTCTATTAGCAGTTTGCAGGAGTACCCAACCCGAATCTCATTTAAATATTGGATAAATGATTTGTTGGTCCTTTTCTTGAAGAATCTGCAAAATGATGTAGCTGTCATGTTTAGCTGTTTTGCTACCTGATCCAATGAAATATGATCTTTAAAATTAGCGATCATGTATTTGTAAGCTTCAATAATCTTATGGTTTTCGCCGGCATCTATTGAGTTGACAAAACTGGGGCTTGAGAGGATCTCCAGGTTTGGAGTTGAAGCTAGGGCATTTAATATAGTGAATAGTAAACTGATTCTTTCAATGCCTTCAGTTTCTATTAATAAATGCATTTTTTCCATTACAAACTCAATGATATTATTCTCCCTGATTTTAATACCTCTGAAGGATTGTTCAAATAATTTTTTGATTTTGATAGCTTCCGGAAGTATATCAAAATCAATTCCCGGGAAATTTTTTTTGAAATGTACCGCAATACTTTGAGAGTAAAAATCAGCATCATGTTTAAAATCACTTCTCCATTCGTGTGGCAGGTTGGATCCGATCAAAAAAAGCTCGTTTTCAGAATAATTTAATATTTTATCGCCTACAAATAATACTCCTTTCCCTTTGATAATAGCTGTAATTTCAAATTCAGGGTGATAATGCCAAGGATTATGCAAATATGGGCTTGCATTTTTCCAAGCCTTAAAAGATTCAGTTGTGGTTTCAATATGTCTTAGTAGTAAAGGTTTCATCAATTTTGCTTTATTTGCTAAGGTAAGATATATCAAAAGACAATATTGCATTAGATTTTGTCAGGTTAGCATTAGCCAAAGGTTTATCCGGATATTAATTTCGATATCAGCAATTAAGGTTTCCAAAACAGCAATTCAAAATTAACTAAATGAAAATGAACATGAAATCGAGACTAAACTCATTTCCTCCACCACGCTTCAGAGTGATGCATGGTGGGGTTAGATTTATTGTCAGTTTGATTTTAGTGCAATTAATAGTGTTTCAATTGCACGCCCAAACAGTAATGATTCATGGTGTTGTTACCGATGCAAAAGGTCCGTTAGCTTCCGTATCAGTAACTGTAAAGGGCAGTGAGGCTGGCAGTACTACTGATGAAAATGGCCGGTATAGTATTCGGGCACGGGAAGATGCTGTCCTGATCTTTACTTCAGTTGGTTATTTGACTCAAACTGTTTCGGTAGATAAACGAACAGAAATTAATGTGGTTATGATTTCCGATTCTAAATCACTTGGCGAAGTGGTCGTTGTGGGATATGGTACTAGCAAAAAGGCCACGATTACCGGCTCGATCAGTACCGTCAAAGGAGATGAGTTAAAGGCTATACCTACTACAAACTTTTCTAACAGTTTAGCAGGAAGGTTGCCCGGTCTTGTTACTGCAACCCGCTCGGGCGAACCGGGAAATGATGATGCTATTCTCAGAATAAGGGGGGCAAATACACTTGGCGATAACTCTCCGCTTATAGTTATAGATGGAATTGCCAACAGAGATATGCAAAGGCTGGACCCGGCGGATATTGAAAGCGTTACAATTTTAAAGGATGCATCAGCTGCTATTTATGGAGCAGAAGCTGCTAATGGCGTTATTCTTATTACTACTAAAAGAGGAGCTGCAGGAAAACCTCAGATCAGCGTCAGTCTCAATCATGCGATTAGTAAACCAACAGTTCTTCCAAAATTAGCGGATGCTGCAACGTATGCACAAATGCTGAATGAGATTAGTCTTTATAGTGGCGGTTCCACAGTATATTCTCCTGATGAAATTAAAAAATTTCAGGATGGTTCTGATCCGTTCAAATATCCAAATACAAATTGGGTTAATACAGTATTTAAACCATCTTCCAATCAGGATTATGCCAATGTTTCTTTAAGCGGCGGATCTGAAGGATTGAAATATTTTGTCTCATTAGGCTCCAATTACCAGGATGGAATTTACAGGAACAGCGCTACAAATTATTCTCAGACCGATTTCAGAAGTAATATTGATGCGAAGATTTCTGATAATATTAAAGTGAGTTTGGATGTTGCCGGACGCCAAGAAAACAGGAATTCTCCCACTATATCCCGGTCCCTCATCTTCGATTTTGCAGTTACCAGAGCGCTGCCGAATGTCGTTTCATTTTATGGCCCCGGACTTCCCGGAAGTAATTTTGAAGCAGGAAATAATCCTGCAGTAATATCTACCAATGCCACCGGGTATGATAGGGACAAACGATATTATATGCAAAGCAATTTAAAACTGGATATAAATATTCCCTGGATCAAGGGATTGTCCATCACAGGTAACGCATCTTTTGATAAAAATTTTCTTAATGAAAAGATATGGAGAACTCCGTGGTACCTGTATACCTGGGATGGAGTTACTCTGGATGCAAATAATAAGCCGGTTTTAACAAAAGTGAAGAGCGGTTATGCGGATCCAAACCTGACTCAAGTGATGGCAGATGGCCAAATGACCACGTTGAATGCGTTGATTAATTACCACACTACTATTGCAGAGAAACACAATATTAAAGTATTATTAGGAACAGAAAAAAGTGTGGGCGGCCTGATGAATTTATCAGCATACCGGAGGTACTTCCTTTCCACAGGCCTTGACCAGATGTTTGCCGGAGGTGATCTTGAAAAAGATAATAACGGCTCGGCAAGCCAGGAAGCGAGACTGAATTATTTTGGAAGGTTTAATTATGACTTCCGGTCAAAATACATGATTGAGATTTTGTTCAGGTATGATGGGTCATACATTTTTCCAGAAGATAAAAGATTTGGATTTTTCCCTGGCATTTCTGTCGGATGGCAGATCGGTAAAGAAAAATTCTGGGTAGATAATCTATCATTCATAAACAGTTTTAAAATCAGAGCTTCATGGGGGCAAACAGGTAATGACAGAATTACAGAGTATCAATATTTATCCAGTATGGGATTTGGCACCCCACTTGTTCTTAATGGAAATGTACTATTTAAAACCCTCAATGAACTGCGCATTTCAAATCCGAATGTAACCTGGGAAGTAGCCAATCAATCAAATATTGGGTTTGACGGAGAGTTGATGAATGGAAAAATAAAAATCTCGGGAGATTATTTTCATAACCTACGCTCCAACATTCTTGCCTTTCGAAATGCTTCGGTGCCTACTTCAACGGGGTTGACACTTCCGATGGAAAATATTGGAAAAGTGGTTAACCAGGGGTATGAATTCCTGGTTAGTTATGGGGATACAAGGAAGGATTTCAGCTACCAGGTTTCTGTAAACGGCGGCTTCGCAAAAAATAAAATTAAATTTTGGGATGAAACACCCGGTGCTCCTGATTATCAGAAATCAACTGGGCATCCTATGAATACAAATTTATATTACCAGGCCATTGGCATTTATAAAGATCAGGCATCTGTGGATGCTTCGCCTCATTGGGTCGGAGCAAGAGCCGGTGATATTCAGTTTAAAGATGTAAATGGTGACGGACAGGTAAACGGCCTTGACAAGGTCAGAGATGACCGGTCAAATATTCCAACATTCACAGGGGGTATGAGTTTGAACCTAAGGTATAAAAATATTTATGTAAGCATGTTGTTTCAAGGTGCAACGGGAGCAGTGAGATACGATAGCATTACTCACTCAGGCGCTATTGGCAATTTCTTTCAGAAAGATGCAATCGGGAGGTGGACGCCGGATAACATTGAAGCCACCAAGCCAAGAACCTGGAATGGAAGTGGTGCTTATTGGACTGCTCAGGCAAATACCTACTGGCTTCAGAATGCCGACTACCTAAGGTTGAAAAATATTGAGATTGGGTATGAACTTCCGAAGAAGATAAATAAAAAAATGGGGATTCAAAGTTCCACCTTATTTATTAGCGGATTAAACCTGTTAACATTTGATCACTTAAAAGATTTTGATCCCGAAACGATTTCAAATATTTCATATCCCTTAAATAAGGTAATCAATTTTGGTATAAATGTTAAACTCTAAATACATGAAAAAAATATTCTCTATTTGCGGGATGTCTATATCGGCCATCGTATTATTGCTTACATCATGCAAGAAGGATTTCCTTGAAACAAAACCGTTGAGTGAAATATCTCAATTAGACGTATGGAATGATCCGACATTAACGGAGACCTTTGTAAATGGCATATACAATGGCCTTGAAAAACCGTTAATAAAATATAGCCGGTCAATTTTTGTGGATGAGTCACAAAGAAGATCGAATAAAAATTTACAGGATTTTAATAATTGCCTTCTGACTCCCGATCAGATTCCCGGCTGGGTTGGAGGAAATACAGATCCAAATATGTATTGGAAGCCATTGTATTCAAACATCAGATCCTGTAATTTATTCTTTCAGAATATTTCAAAGGTTCCTGATGATAATACCCTGATTGATGGTAAAACACTCAAGCAAAGATTGACCGGCGAAGTTCATTTCTTAAGAGCATGGCTTTATTTTAATCTTACAAACTTGTATGGCGGGGTGCCTATCATCTCTAAAGTTTATCAATTAACAGACTCTTTTGAAGTGGCAAGAAATACCTATGCTGATTGTATTAAATTCATTGTAGCTGATTGCGATTCTGCTGCCGCATTATTGCCAAAAGTTGAAAGTGGTAATAATAAAGGTAGGGCTACTTTAGGTGCTGCCTTGGCTCTTAAATCCAGAGTTCTATTATATGCAGCAAGCGATTTGCATAACACCACTACCTTTCCTGGATATTCAAATCCTGAATTATTGGGTTACACTGATGGAAACAGGACGGCCCGGTGGCAAGCAGCAAAAGATGCAGCAAAAGCTGTTATTGATTTGGGATTATATAATCTATATAAGGCCAATCCTGCTCCGGGAGATGACATAACTCAGAATTTTGTCAATATGTGGCTGACCACAAATAATGAAGAAGACATATTTGTGAAATACTATACTCCCACTACAACTGTATATGAACAAACGATGTGGTTGTTGAATGGGCCGAATGGCTATCATTCCCAGGGAAACAATACTCCAATTGGAAACATGGTAGATGCTTATGAAATGGCTGATGGCAGTAAGTTTGATTGGAATGATTCGGTTAAAGCAAAGGAACCCTATAAGAACAGGGACCCCCGTTTTTATTCTGATATCTTATATGAAGGTGCAAAATGGGCCAAACGCCCAAGTGATGTTGCCAATATAGATCCGATTGGGATCATCCAGGTTGGAAAATGGATCAAATGGAACAGCACAACGAATAGTGCGCAGACGGTTTTTGGATTAGATACTCCCAATGGACCAATCGAAACCAACAATAGTTCTGCTACCGGGTATTATTGCCGTAAATTTTTGGATCCTAATCTAACTGGCCCGTACGAAACCAATATTCAGCCGTACACATATAGATATATTCGTTATGCTGAAATCCTGATGAACTATGCGGAAGCTTGTATAGGAATAGGCCAGGAAAACGAAGCTCGTACCTACATTAATATGGTGAGAAAAAGGGCCGGAATGCCTGATATAACCGAATCTGGTGATGCGCTGGTAGCTCGGTATCGCAATGAGAGACGGGTTGAGTTTTATAATGAAGACAAAAGATTTTTCGATGTCAGAAGATGGAAAATTGGACCGCAGGCATATACCAATGCAACTAAGGTTACGGTGGTATATCCGTTAAATCCGGACCATACAACGGCTACCATTCCTACTATAACATCTCAACTGTTGGAAAAAAGAAGCTGGAATGATAAGGCATACTTCTTCCCGATATTACGTGACGAAATGAATAAAAACTCGAAGTTGATTCAAAATCCTGGATATAATTAAAATGCAACTTACAAAGATCAGTTGTGTTGACGGGTTAATTCATTTATTTTATAATAAAAGGATTTTTTAAAAACGGTTCCGTTACAGGCCAGCATTTAGACAATAGAGGATGGATACTCTTAAAATATATGATCTCAACAGTCTTGAAAAGAAGGCCATTGGTACAGTTACCAGGAGGCTGCTTCCTTTTCTGATGTTATTATATTTGGTTGCTTATCTGGACCGCTCCAATATTTCAGTGGCTGCCTTGCAAATGAATGCTGATCTCGGCTTGTCAGCCCGGATGTACGGTATCGGGGCAGGAATTTTTTATATCACATACATAATTTTTGAAGTTCCCAGCAATGTGATATTAGTAAGAGTTGGCCCCCGCAGGTGGATAGCTCGTATTATGGTGTCATGGGGAATTGTGGCTGTAGCGATGGCTTTTATTAAAACACCTAATCAATTGTACACGGTGCGTTTGTTACTTGGGGCAGCAGAGGCCGGATTTACTCCAGGTATCATTTATTATCTCGGCCAGTGGTTTCCTTCTGACAACCGGGCAAGGGCGATGTCCTTTTTTTATATAGCAGCGGCACTCGCTTCGCTGATCGGATTGCCAATTTCCGGAGCTATTCTGGAGATGCACGGCACACTTGACTTTGCTGGTTGGCGCTGGTTATATCTGATAGAAGGAATACCAGCCATAATTTTAGGAATTATCGTATTAAAATATCTACCTGACAATATTCAAAGCGCAGCTTGGCTAAATCCTGTTCAAAAAAACTGGCTTTCAAAAAAAATTGCCTGCGAATCTGGCACTACTCATGGTAAAAAGCATGCTGATTGGCGTAAAATTTTTTCCGATGGAAAAGTCTGGTTGCTTAGCCTATTTTGGTTACTGCAGGCATTCGGCACGATTGGCGTTACTTTATTTTTACCGCAGATAGTGAAGGCAATTTCAGGGAGTACTAATATTATGGTTAGTGTCCTCTCAGGGTTACCTTTTTTATTTGCATGCATTTTAATGTACACAAATGGCCGCCATTCCGATTTGAAAAGGGAACGTCGTATTCATCTTGGTCTTCCGTTATTTATTTCCGGGGTTTTATTGATCGTAAGTACGTACACCGGAGGAATTACCGGATATATCCTGTTAGTTATTTCCATTGCATTGAATTGGGCGGTAACTCCTGTGTTCTGGGCAGTAACTACTGAATACCTCGCAAGCGGTTCGGTAGCTGCTGGATCAATCGGCCTGATCAATGCAATGGCAAATCTCGCTGGTGCTGCACTCCCTTTTGTGATGGGATATATAAAAGACTTAACCGGAAATTACAGCATTGCCTTATGGATCGTTGGCCTGGCCCTTGTCTGTGGTGGTATTTTGGGATTGATCCTGAAAAAAATGATTGATAAAAATTCAATTTCTCAATCAGCGAAAGTTATCATTAATGAATCGGGAAAAGTAAGTGACTCTTTTTAAGCAGTATAACAGATGAAAGTGAAATGAACAAAATTCCAAAAATATTCAGGTTGTTGTCCCGATGTATTGGATTGGTACTTTTTTGCGTGTTTATTTATCCCCTTTCATCAAAAGGCCAGGAAGCAAAGGAGATCTTGCGATATGGTATAGCAGATTCTATTCATCTTCAGGGTGTGGCTGTGGATGCTCATTTTTTTTATGTGATCAGCAACACCTCTGTTTATAAATATGAAAAGGCCGGCGGTAAACTGGTGGTCTTTTTTGATGGTAAAAAGGAAGCTGTATTAAAACACCTGAATAGCGGGATCGTGTTAAATGGAAAATTGTATTGTGCACATTCAAATTTTCCGGATTCACCAATGGCCAGTTCCATTGAAATCTTTGATACAAAAACGATGCATCATATCGGCAGTCATAGTTTTGGATTATTTGGAGGCTCGGCAACATGGATAGATTTTCACAATGGCTTTTGGTGGGTTGCTTTTGCCAATTATAATGGTGAGCATTCTTCAGAAGGCCGCGATAATCGCTGGACTACGCTGGTGAAATTTACAAAGGATTGGGTAAAATCAGAATCGTGGATATATCCAAAAAATGTTTTGGATTCTTTTGCCCCCTATAGCAATTCCGGAGGAGCATGGACCACGAAAGGAGAACTGATCGTTTCCGGCCATGACAAAAAAGAAATTTATGTTTTGAATATTCCTAAATATGGGTACACACTGCAATATGTAAAAACAATAGGAATTATAAATAACGGGCAGGGAATGGCAATAGATAAATCAGTTGTAAACAATGTGATTTTATATGCAATAAGCAGGGAAGGAAATGCTGTTGTGGTGCAACGGCTTTAATTCAAACTAAAACAAACAATTTGAAATGAAAAAAATTACGAACAGTACTTGTTTAAAAAATTGCAGCAGTAAAAAAAGATTTGTCACAAGTGGTGGATTAAAACAGGGAGTAATAACATTTATATTGTGTTTATTCTCGTCTGTTTTTTCACTTGGTTTTTTGCAGAGCCAGGCAAAACACCAAGTGAAATTAATTAATAAAAGTGATGTGTCCCGGCTGCCTTTATTAATGCCGGATAATTTTGATTCGCTTCAACTGGTATCATGGCGCCAGGAAGAAGGGATCCCTGATTCTAAAAATCCTCTCCTTGAACCGGCAATGCCCTGGGATGCCGGTGGTGTAATGGCACACGGAACGGTACTTCATGATCCTCTTGATGGATTATGGAAAGCCTGGCAGGTATCAACACCTGCTGAAAAAGAGATCAAAGGTTTGAAAGCTACACATGAGTTGCAAAGAAGAATTACCTATTTGGAAAGCAAGGATGGTGTGTCATGGTATCGGCCAAAGCTCAATTTTGTAAAATGGCCGGGGTATGACCGAACAAATATTTTATTCGATCTCAATTCCGGCGGAACCGCAGTTTATGCATCCGTACTAGTTGATGTCAATAACAAAGAATGGCCTTATGAAATGTTTCTTATCCGGAATCCATCTCTTGGTCCCGATTCAACACATGTCGGGCATCTACCTGCACCAAGCCCGGAGAAACGTGGCATCTACAGGTATAGATCGAAAGATGGAAAAGATTGGAAATTATTTTCAGGTCCGCTTTTGCCACTCGGAAGAGGCGGTGATGTAGCGTACATTTACCGGGAAACAGATGGCAGTTATTTAGCATATTTCAAACAATACTCAAAAGAAAGTGGCGACAGGATCATCCCTTATGATAATAACTCTCAACAGTTGGTAAGAAGAATAGGGAGAAGTACCAGTGTTGATGGGAATACATGGGAAACTCCCAAAATTGTTTTTGGCAGAGATTGGCGTGACCCGGGTTTCGCTCAATATATGGAGTTATGCCCATTGCATGTAGATGGCGGTTTTATAGGTATGCTTACTTATTACGATGCTTCTAACAAAACAATTTCTCTGCAAATGGCAGCTTCCAGGGATGGTGTTCATTGGTGGAGGCCCGACAGAAGACCCGCATTAGCCAATCCACCTCTTGGTGATTACGGTGGCGGTATGATGTGGCAAATGCATCATCCAATTGTCCAAGATGGAAAAATGTATGTGTATTACGGGGGTGCGCAGGGCCTGCATGGAGAAATCTTTGACACCCGTTCTCAACCAAGACTTGAAGTAGGAAATGAAACAGTAAGTGCTGTGCCTACTCCGACACTTCCATTTAATTCAGCTCTTTGCAGGGCTTCCTGGGAAATTGATCGATTGTATGCATTGGCTCCATCTGCCGGTGGTCCTACCATTGGCCGGGCTTTGACAAAGTTGGAAAATTCCGGAAAAAAACATTTAGCTGTAAATGTACTTGTTAAAAAAGGTGGTGAGTTGCGTGCAGAACTCATTGATAAAAATGGAAATGCTGTCCCCGGATTTACGGCGAAGGATTGCCAACCCATTACCGGCGATCACAGGCTTGTTTACCTGAAATGGAAAGGTGGAGATCATGCGCCTCAATCAACAGTTAGAATAAGATTCGTTTTGCAAAATGCATTTCTTTACGGCTATGCATGGAAAGAATAGAAAATCTGTTTTAGAAATTATCATGAATTCGATAAAAATAATTAATTGAATTTTTCTTATAAAGAACTTTATCAAAAGTACAATAAACCATTATGCCACAGCTTAAACGATCAGATATTAATAAAAGCATTATCCTCGCTCAAAAAGTTATTGAATATTTTGGAGTTTATTTACCTTCTTTTGCATTTTGGACACCTGAAGATTGGAAAAAAGCAGGAAGTGAATATGATGAGATACGAACTTGCATGCTCGGATGGGATGTTACTGATTTTGGCAGCGATGATTTTAAAAGGACAGGCCGCATTTTATTTACCTTTCGAAATGGAAAACTCAATAATAAGAATTACCCAAAAGAATACGCAGAAAAATTATTGATAGATCCCGAATACCAGAGAGCGCCTGCACATTTTCATCGCTCTAAAAGAGAAGATATTATTTGCAGAAGAGGAGGAAATATTCTGGTCCAGTTAACAAAAGCAGGAGCAGATGGGAAGCCTTCACCAGAAAAATTTACAGCTCAGAAAGATGGACGGACAATATTGTTATCGCCTGGTGATATCGTTCGGTTGCGGCCGGGAGAGAGTGTCAATATTCCACCGGGAACCATTCATCAGTTTTGGGGAGAAGAGGGAACAGGTTATAAAATAGATGGGGTGGGATTTACATTGAGTTCAGAGATATCGAGTGTCTGTGACGATTGGTCTGATAATATTTTCATGAATGATAATGTAGTGAGATTTCCAAAGATAGAGGAAGACGAGGATGCCATGTTTTGCCTCTGCCATGAATATCCCAAAGTATAAAATGAAGTTTCTTTGAGTATTGAGATTTTATCAATACTATTTATTTGATAAAAAAATTCCCTACAGTAACAATCAGGGCATAGGAGCTTGTGTAAATATTCAATTATGAAAAATAAAATGTGGCTTTTTCCGGGCATAATAGTATGTGTGCTTATCTGGTCATCTATTGATGCCTTTTCACAAAATCAAAACATATTAAATATTGGCCGACAAAGACAGTTGTTTACAGATGATTTTATTATCGAAAAACTTTATGATAAAGCGGCGTTGGTGTTACATCATCCGGAGATGAAAGAAATTGTAATGGTGTATGATGAACCATGGGAGGGGAGTTATAGTAATTACAACAGTATATTCAAAGACGGGGATATTTATCGCATGTACTACCGAGGCTGGCATAGAAAGCCGGATGGAGGGCTCAGTCATGATATGGTATGGTGTTATGCTGAGAGCAAGGATGGAATACATTGGGAAAAACCCAACCTTGGACTCTTTGAGTTTAATGGATCTAAAGAAAATAATATTGTTTTTGCAAGCAGAGACTTCGGTGATTTTCATTTTACATTAAGGGATAACATTACAGTATTCAAAGATCACAACCCGAACGCAGCACCCGATGCAGTTTACAAGGCATTTGTAGATGCAAGAAAACAGAAGCCTGACTGGAGTTTGTTAGCTTTCAAGTCTGCCGATGGTATTCATTGGTTCCCCATGACAGGTGCCACACCGGTTTTGACTATGGCGGAAGGCTCGTTTGATAGTCAGAATACTGCTTTCTGGGATAGCTTGAAAGGAGAGTATAGGGCTTACTGGCGTTTTTTCGATAAGGATTCTATCAGAAGTATTAGAACCGGAACTTCTAAAGATTTTATTCATTGGAAGGTTCAATCGGATTTGCAGTATACGGACACTATCATTCAGCAATTGTATACGAATGGAATTGTGCCTTATTATCGTGCCCCGCAGATTTTTATTGGATTTCCTGCCAGATATTTTGACCGGAAGTGGTCGAAATCAATGGAAGAACTTCCGCAATTGAAAGAAAGAAATGGGAGAAGCATCACGAATCCGAGATATGGCACTGCACTCACAGAAAGCATATTTTTCGCTAGTCACGATGCGGTAAAGTTTAAAAGGTGGAATGAAGCATTTCTTCGCCCCGGAATTGAACGTAATGGCACCTGGAATTATGGCCAACAGTTTATAGCGTGGAGTTTTCTTGAAACTAAATCAGATCTTGAAGGTGCCCCGGATGAAATTTCATTATTTGCCAATGAAAATTTATGGATTGGAAATGGCAGCAAATTGCGTCGGTATACACTACGCCTTGATGGATTTGTTTCTGTGAATGCCCCATTAACCGGAGGCAGCCTCCTTACAAAACCGGTTATATTCAGCGGCAATAAACTTTCAATAAATTTTTCGACATCTGCATATGGTAGTGTAAGGGTTGAGATACAGGATATTAATGGAAAGCCTTTACCCGGGTTTTCATTAAAAGATTGCCCCCCCGTTTTTGGAGATACTGTTGACCGTACCGTGTATTGGAATAAAGGGAGTGATTTGAGTTCCATTGCAGGGAAGACTGTTCGTTTACGGTTTGTAATGAGTGACGCTGATCTTTATTCTTTTTGTTTTCATGAATAAAAGTTGAAACGGAAATAGTTTCCGGGTATCTTTTTTTTCACATGATGAAAGGTCGTAAATATTATAAATGGGTTCTTGTGATTCTCCTTTGGGTAGTAGCCTTGTTGAATTATATGGATCGTCAGATCCTTTCAACTATGCGCCTGAATATGCAGGTGGATATTCCGGAGTTGCAATCGGCCGCAAACTTTGGTTATTTAATGGCGGTGTTTCTTTGGGTTTATGGTTTCATGAGCCCGTTAGGTGGAATTGCCGCGGATAAATTCAGCAAAAAATGGTTGATAGTCGGAAGCTTGTTTGTATGGTCGGGTGTCACTTTTGGGATGGGTTATGCAACTACTTTTCATCAGGTATATTGGTTAAGGGCTATCATGGGCTTAAGCGAAGCATTATATATACCGGCGGGGTTGTCTCTGATTGCGGAATTTCACCAGAAAAAAACAAGGTCGCTTGCAATAGGGATTCACATGACCGGTATTTACTTTGGCCAGGCATTGGGTGGATTTGGCGCTACTATTTCAAATATATTTTCATGGCACTTTACTTTTCATTATTTGGGAATGGCGGGAATTCTTTATTCATTGGTGTTGGTGTTCTTTTTAAAAGACAGCAGTTCGATTTCCCATAAGAAAGAAGAAACACCTCAATTGGAAACAAAGCCGGCAATCACAAAAGTATTTGCGTTGTTATTTACCAATATTTCCTTTTGGATCATACTTTTTTATTTTGCTATTCCCAGTTTACCGGGGTGGGCAACTAAGAACTGGCTTCCCACACTCTTTGCAGAAAATTTAAATATACCGATGTCCAAAGCCGGGCCTTTGTCCACGATTGCCCTTGCTGCTTCATCTTTTTTAGGGGTGATCACCGGAGGTATTTTATCCGATAGATGGGTGCAAAAAAATGTACGTGGAAGAATTTATACCAGTGTGATGGGCCTGGCGCTTATCATTCCCTCTTTGGCATTAATAGGGTTCGGTCATACTCTTTTCCATACGGTCGCTGCTGCAATTTGTTTCGGTATTGGATGGGGAATGTATGATGCCAACAATATGCCGATACTTTGCCAGGTTGTATCTGCCAAATACAGGGCGACTGCCTATGGTATCATGAACATGGTTGGTGTGTTTTCAGGTGCAATTATTACTGATTGGCTCGGACGTTCTTCTGATGAAGGTCACCTGGGTAAGGATTTTGGGATGCTGACCTTTATCGTTTTAGCAGCCATGATAATAATGCTTGCTTTTTTAAAACCCAGAACCAATGATTATACTGATTAGTGAAATAATAAAACTTTTAAAACAATTAAGCTGATTCATTTTAGGAATTATGGAAATAAAGAAAATAAATGGAATGGTAGCTGCGGCATTTACGCCAATGAAGGAAGCCGGTAATATAAACCTGGATAGAGTACCCTTCTTAGCAGAATATCTGGTAAGCCAGAAGGTACATGGAATTTATGTTTGTGGCAGTACCGGTGAAGGTCCATCATTAACCGGCGCCGAACGTAAAATGGTAGCAGAAGCGTTTGTGAAGGCTGTAAACAAAAGAGTTCCTGTGTTTGTCCATGTGGGACACAATAGTGTGAAAGAAGCAAGAGAATTAGCTTCGCATGCACAGGAAATCGGAGCAGATTATATTTCATCAGTTGCCCCATCTTATTTCAAGATCAATTCTGTTTCAGCCCTGGCCAAATGTCTTGCCGAGATTGCGGCAGGCGCTCCTGAATTACCTTTTTATTATTATCATATTCCGAGATTGACCGGGATGTCAGCTGACATGTATGATTTCCTGAAGCAGGCGGGTTCATCAATTCCATCATTTGCAGGGATAAAATTTACATCATGCCAGATAAACGAGTACCAGGCCTGTTTAAATTTTAATGCAAAAAAATATGATATCCTTTATGGTACTGATGAATTGCTTTTGAGTGCATTGGCAGTAGGAGCTAAAGGATACATAGGAAGCACTTATGGTTTTATGGCGCCTTTGTACACGCAATTAAGGGAAAATTTTGATAATGGCTATCTGGAAAAAGCACAGACGCTCCAACTAAAATCTGTTGAAATGGTTCGGATCATTTTCAAATATGGAGGGTTGGCAGCGCAAAAAGTGATGATGAAATTGGCGGGGGTTGATTGTGGCGATGTGCGAAACCCGCTGGAACGTTTATCCATAGGTGACCAAAAATCAATGGAAAAAGATTTACTTGAAGCGGGTTTCTTTGAAATAGCCTGAGAACAAAATGAAAGCTGTATTTTTTATAGAAAGAACAAGGTGCTTTGATTTATCAATAAAATATTAATGAAAAAATATCCGACTGTTCAGCAGCTTTTTGACTTAACGGGGAAAATCTTCCTTGTTGCAGGCGGCGCTCATCATCTCGGGAAAGATATGGCTTATGCATTGGCGGAAGCAGACGCAGATGGAATAATTACTTCCCGAAATAAAGCATCAGCAGTAAAAACTGCTGCAAAAATAAGCAAGGACACAGGAAGGAAAATAAGAGGATTACAGCTTGATGCAACGATTGAGCACGAAGTTGAAAAAGTGTTTAATGAAATTGTAAAAAATTTTAGGAAAATTGATATTGTTGTTAATAGTGTAGGTGGTGGAGCGCTGCAGAAATGGTCAGCAAATTTTGAAGAATATCCTCTCGCTGAGTGGGAGCGGATGCACAAAACAAATCTTCATTCAGCGTTCTTAATTTCTAAGTATGCTGCTTCGTTTATGAAGAAGCAAAAATCAGGTGCTATCATTAATGTTTCAAGTATAGCAGGTATTGTAGGGCGTGACAGAAGGGTATATCCGGAGGGAATGCCTCCGCAGGCAGTAAGTTATGCTTCAGCAAAATCAGGAGTGATTGGTCTCTCAAGAGATTTGGCAGCTAGTTTGGGCAAATATGGCATACGGGTAAACTGTATTTCACCCGGCGGATTTCAACGGGATCAGCCCCGTGAATTTATTAAGAGGTATTCAAAAAAAGTTCCCTTGAGCCGTATGGGTAAAGACGGTGTGGATTTGAAAGGAGCTGTTTTGTTTTTGGCAAGTGAAGCTTCAGCTTATGTTACAGGACATAATTTAGTTTTGGACGGTGGATTTACAATCTGGCAATGAAATGATCAGTAGATGCAAAAATAAATATGTAATGATAAATTGATTAAACAAAATCTCTATGAATAGTAATATGAAAATGAAAACCCGTGTTTTGGTGGTTGGGCTCGGTTCAATTGGCCAGCGGCATTCAAGATTGCTTTCTGAACGCAATGATGTTGACTTATACCTGTGTGATACAAAAGAAGAATTGAGACAGCAAACAATAGCTTCACTTGTAAATCCGCCTATGGCAAACTATTCCGTATTTTCTGATGCAGTAATTGCAAAGCCGGATATTGTTTTTGTTTGCGTGCCGAACCATTTACATGTCCCCATAGCTTTAGAAGCTATCGAAAACGGTGTTGATGTTTTTATAGAAAAACCTATTTCTGATTCTCTCGAAGAAGCAAAAAAAATAGTAAATGCGGCAGAATCTTCAGGTCGCTTTTTGCAAGTGGGTTATATGCTTCGTTATGATGAAGGGTTGAATTCTTTAAAAAAAATTATAGATAACGGAGAAATTGGAAACCTTGTAGGGGGGCGTGCCATGATTGGAACATATGTTACACTTGTGAATGCAAAAGGAACAGATCGCATTGATAAACCCAACAGCCTTATTGTAGATTATACTCACGAACTCGATTTTATCAGATGGTTTTTTGGTGATGTAGAAAAAATATCTGCTATGAGTTCCCGGATAGGTGAGATGGAATTAAAACCAAATCCAAATATTTTTCAAATGAATTTAAAATTGAATACAGGCGCATTAGTACAGGTACATATGGATTATATTCAATTTCCGCAGAGAAGAATTTTTGAAGTTTATGGTGACAAAGGCACCCTGAGTTATGATTTTATGACCGGAGAAATCTGCCATTTCACTTTTCAGCGGGAGTATCATTGTGTAAATAAAAATGTAACTCCGGTAACAGAACGATGGAATGATCTGTTTCGCAAAGAACACGATTCAATTTTATCATCTCGATTGAATGGACAGCCTCCTTTCGTTTCGGGAACAGATGGATTACGCAGTCTGGAAATTGCAGAGCATGCTATCAGTGTTGCGATATAAGGGATTAAGATTTTTTAAAACAAATAGTTGCAAATGTCATCAGCAATATTGGTTACCGGTAAAGTTCCTGGCGAATGGCTAAGTGATATAAAAAATATAGCCCGGCTGACTGTTTGGGAAGGTGAACAGTATTTAATGCCCCGGAAATATTTACTTGAAATAATTCAGGACTATGACGCACTGATAAATTTCGCTGAAGTGAAGGCGGATATTGAGCTGGTGCAAAAGGCATCTAAGCTGAAGATCATTGCTAATTGTTCTATTGGTTTTGATAATTTGAACCTGCCGCTTCTCACCGAAAATAAAATATGGGCCAGTAATGCTCCGGGGTTTTTTAATTATCCGGTAGCTGAATACGTACTTTCAGGAATGCTGACAGTTACCAGAAGGATTTTGGAAGCGGATGATTTTTTAAGAAAAGGAAAATGGAAGGAATTTGAACCCGGCAGATGGGATGGGATCAGTTTGAAGGATAAGATAGTAGGACTTGTTGGTCTTGGAACAATTGGTAAAGTTCTCAGAACAATGTTGCTGGGCTTAGGAGTAAACGTTATTTATCATACGCCGATTCCAAAAGAAGAAAAAGGATGGGTGCCGTTTGAAGAATTGATTAGAGTAGCTGATATTATTTCAATTCATGTTCCGCTTACTCCATCCACTGCCAATCTTTTTGATCATGAAGTCATCAAAAAAGTGAAACCCGGGGCGATTATAGTAAATACTTCAAGAGGTGGTATTGTAGATCAGGATGCATTGGTCAAAGCGCTTGATTCGGGTTTTGTGGGAGGAGCAGTACTGGATGTGTTTCGTGACGAACCGAATGTGCCAATTGAATTGTTGCAGATGAAAAATGTAATACTTACTCCACATATAGCGGGGGGTACCCGGTATGCAAGAGAGGCCTGTGTGAAAAGGGCTGTTGAAAATGTACGGGCTGCATTAAAAAATGAAAAGCCTGTAAATGCTTTAAATCAACTATAAAAATGAAGATTGAAAAAATTGAACTTTTCAAAGTCCCTCCCAGGTGGTTGTTTTTAAAAATAACTACTGATACCGGGATTATAGGTTGGGGAGAGCCGGTTGTAGAAGGTAAAGCAGATAGCATACTTGCGATTGTAAATGAAATGGAGCCTTATTTACTAGGAAGAAATGCAAACCAGGTTGAAGATATTTTCCAGGTTTTATCAAAAGGAGGATTTTACAGGGGGGGGATTTTATTGATGAGTGCTATATCTGGCATTGAACAGGCGCTTTGGGATATAAAAGGAAAAGCATTGGGGGTTCCTGTGTATGAGATGCTGGGAGGATCAGTGAGGGATAAAATGAGAATATACGCATGGATAGGTGGTGATACAGCAGAACATCTTTCACAGCAAGCCAGAGAACGAATTGATGCTGGATTTACTGCAATAAAATTAAATATTGCCGGTCAATTAGAAATTCAGCCCACTCCTAAAAAAATTAATGAGATTAAAAAAAATATCGGCATAGTAAGACAGGTTATAGGTGAAGAACATGATTTGGCCATAGACTTTCACGGACGAGTACATAAAAACATTTCAAAAAGGCTCATGAAAGAACTGGAAGAGTTTTCGCCTATGTTTTATGAAGAGCCGTTGCTACCGGAGCACAGCAAATTTTTCAGTGAACTCCGCAATTCTACTATGGTTCCCATTGCAGCAGGTGAAAGATTATCGGGACGGGAGTCATTCCGGGAACTGATCTATCACGGAGGTCTTGATATTCTCCAGCCTGATCTAAGCCATGTAGGTGGGATTATGGAAGCAAAAAAAATTGCGGCATGGGCAGAAACTGCAGATATGTTTATAGCTCCGCATTGCCCCTTAGGACCCATTGCATTTGCCGCAGCCCTGCAATTTGATTTTTGTACTCCCAATGTATTAATACAAGAAACAAGCATGGGAATTCATTATCATAAAGAACAAACAGACCTCCTTACTTATGTTATAAACAAAGATGATTTTCATGTTGAAAACGGGTTTATACATAGGAATAGTAAACCGGGGCTTGGGGTTGAAATTGATGAAAATATAGTAAAAGAAATGTCCGTAGCCGGGCATGACTGGAAGAACCCGGTTTGGCGGAATACGGATGGATCATTTAGTGAATGGTAAAATGAATTTTTAAAAGGTGAATAAAGATTTTTTTATCAGCGTTGATTGGGGCACATCTACCTTTCGGCTTAGAACGGTTAATAAATCGTCTTTGCAAAAAGAAGACGAAATAATTTTACCAGTTGGTGTCAGGGATTTGTATCAGCAATGGCAACAAGAAGGAGGAGATCGGGAATTAATGTTCCTGAATTTTTTGAATCAGCAAATAAGCCAATTAAAAGCTGTAATTCCCGTTGAAGAAACTGAAGTCGTAATTTCCGGAATGGCATCCTCGAATATTGGTATTTGTGAATTACAATATCTCCCTTTGCCATTGAATATTTTGTTTAAGGGTTTATTTGTAAAACACCTGCAAAATCAGATATTCCCCCATGGCATTTATTTGATATCCGGAATATGCTCCAATCAGGATATCATGCGTGGTGAAGAAACGCAACTATTGGGTTTGATAACAGAAGAAGATTTTCAAAGAAAGAGCATGTTTATATTGCCCGGAACACACAGTAAACATATTTTATGCGACCATGGTATAGTCGCCGATTTTGATTCTTTCATGACGGGAGAACTTTTCCAGGCTATTTGTGAGAAAACAATAATTAAAAATTCAGTAACCACACCTCCCTCTGAATTTGCAAATTGGAAATCTTTTGAAGAAGGTGTTTTTCAAAGCAGAAAAAAGAAGTCTTTGTTAAATGAACTTCTAAGGATTCGTTCAAGGAATATATTGGATAATAAAACACCAGCCGAAAATTATTATTTTTTAAGCGGGCTACTGATCGGTGAAGAACTGGTCACGCTTAAATCCCGGTCTTTTGACAAGTTGTTATTATGCGCAGGCCGAAATTTATATGCTCCTTATTATCGGGCTCTTCAGGTTTTGGAACTTGATAAAAAAGCACATGTGATTGATGAATTAACAGTAGAAGACGCAGTTTGTAAAGGACAGCTAAGGGTATTAAACCAATACCGGAACAGTAAGACTTGATTTTAAAGACATATTCAATTCATTTTAAAATGAAAACAAAAAATCTATTTTCATGGGAGTTATTCAGGAATATGCCGGTTATCGGTATAATTCGTAATCTCTCTGTTGAAAACGTTGAAGAAATAGCTCCTCTTTTCCAAAATTCAGGATTGACAACATTTGAAATTACTTTAAATACCAAAAATGCTTTGCCCATCATTAAAAGATTGTGTTTGAAATATACTGACTTAAATATTGGGGCAGGTACTGTTCTGGAATTAAATGACCTGAAAGCGGCTATTGATCACGGGGCTTCATTTATTGTAACTCCTGTTTTGAATGAAGAAATTATTATTTATTGTGTAAAACATGGAATCCCGGTTTTACCCGGCGCCTTCACGCCGACAGAAATCTATAAGGCATGGAAGTGCGGTGCTTCTGCAATAAAAATATTTCCCGCATCTCAGTTGGGTCCTTCTTATATAAAGGAATTAAAATTACCATTAAATGAAATTAAGCTTTTGCCAACAGGCGGTATTTCAATTGAGAATTTGGAAGATTATTTTAAAGCCGGGGCTACTGGTGTCGGTATGGGCAGCTCTTTATTCGATAAAAAATTAATTTTAGCGGGAGATATGAAAAACTTGTCTTTACATTTCAGAAAAATCGTAGCGACCGTCAGGAAGTTTATTAAATCATAATATATTTTAAAATTGAACAGGTAAACAATAAATTTTTCAAAATTTCATGGATATTCTGATCGCACCAAATGCATTCAAACACAGTTTAGCAGCAGATAAAGTAGCCTGGGCAATCCGTGAGGGACTTTTGAGAAGCAAGCTAAAAGGCCATTTTGAATGTTGCCCTATTGGGGATGGCGGGGATGGTACCGGGCATCTAATAATACAGAAACATAATGGGGCCATCGTTTCAGTAGCGGTTCATGATCCTTTGGGAAAAAAAATTCAAGCATCGTTTGGGTTAATTGAAAATGGCTTAACTGCCGTAATTGAAATGGCCGCTGCATCTGGTTTACATTTGTTAAAAACTGAAGAACATAATCCCTTAAAAGCAACATCCTTTGGAACAGGAGAACAAATAGTTCATGCGCTGAGCAGAGGCGTGAGAAAAGTTATCATCACAATGGGGGGCTCTGCAACAGTAGATGGAGGAATGGGAATTCTGAAGGCATTGGGCATCCGATTTTTGAATGAGATGGGAAATGAGCTTCACACTCCTGGCGAACTTGTATCGCTTTTTGCTATTGATTCTTCAGGGATAGACAAAAGAATTAAAAAATGCGAGTTGGTTATACTTTGTGATGTTGATAATAAACTATTGGGTAAACAAGGTGCCGCATTCGTTTTTGGCCCGCAGAAAGGGGCATCTCCTTCTGATGTTGAAGTTCTGAATAAAGCATTAAGCAAATTTGCTGAAGTTGTGTTAAAGGAAACAAGTTTTGATATTAACTCATTTCAATTTGGAGGAACGGCAGGAGGAGCTGCAGCAGGTCTTGCAGGAATATTAGATGCAAAACTTGTGAGTGGAATTGACTATTTTTTTCAACTTACCGATTTTGATATGTCACTCAAGGATTGCGATTTGGTCATAACTGGTGAAGGAGGAATTGATGAGCAAACACTCAATGGTAAAGGACCTTTTGGAGTTGCCTGCCGTGCAAGAAATTTGGGCATACCGGTGATTTGTTTGTCGGGCAAAGTCCCATTGAAAGAAGTCAAAGGACTAAGTGAGTATTTCGATGCTTTGATACCAATCGGAAATGAACCACTCCAAATGGAAGAGTCATTTGCTTTGACACAAGACAATCTGATACGGACAGGTATGTTAGTTGGGAAATTATTAGCATTGGGAGAATTTAAGAGAACTTGAAAACCGAACTGGAAATTTCAGAATAATTTACACCTAATTAAAATGACTATAAACTATCGGAAGAAAATAGGAAACTAAAAATAAGAATAAATGTTTTGGAAAATTAAGAATGAATTTATCAACTAATTAAACTTATGATTTGGCCTCAAATTGTTGATCCGTTGCATAATATTTTATTATCTGCATTAATTGCTTCAGTTCCCATCCTGTTTATTTTTTGGGGGCTTGTTGTTAAAAAGATGAAGGGATATAAAGCCAGCTTGATTGCTACCGGGTTAGCAATTATCATTGCTATAGGTATTTACAGGATGCCTTTAAAATTGGCATTCTTATCTACGGCCAATGGCGTTTTGTATGGTTTATTCCCAATTTGCTGGATTGTAATTGCAGCGCTGTTCTTGTTTAATATTACAAAGGAGAGTGGCCAGTTTGAAGTTATCAAACATTTTATTGCTTCCATCACTCCCGACAGAAGATTACAGGCTTTGCTTATTGCATTTTCATTTGGTTCCTTCCTGGAAGGTACTGCGGGGTTTGGTGCGCCGGTTGCAATTACTGCTGCCATGCTCGTAGGCCTTGGATTTAATCCATTGTATGCTGCAGGATTTTGTTTGATAGCGAATACAGCCCCTGTCGCTTTTGGTTCTATTGGAATTCCAATTACAGTAGCATCCCAGATATCATCAATACCCGAAATGGCCCTATCACAAATGGTTGGCAGAACATTGCCGCTTTTGTCATTGGTACTCCCATTTTATTTGGTCATTATGATGTGTGGATTTAAAAAATCAAAAGAAGTGCTGCCTGCTATTTTCGTTTCAGGTTTTTCTTTTGCTATTATCCAATGGGCATGCTCTAATTTTCTTGGCCCTGCATTGCCGGATATTCTTGCCGGTATTGGTTCTATAATGTGTCTTTTTATTTTTTTGAGATTCTGGAAACCTAAACGGGTTTGGCAGTTTGAAACGGATAGCGAAACCATGTTTTTGCTTACAGGAGAATATGCTCTCGGCAAAATATTGAAAGCATTTTCACCATTTATCTTACTCACCATTATGATTATCGCCTGGGGGATTCAGCCCATAAAGGAAACTTTAAATTCTTTTGGGCAAATTGAGTTTAATTTTCCGGGTATTCACAATATGATAAAAAACACGGAAGGAAAATTGATACCCCATATTTTTAAATTTAATTTTTTATCAGCGGCGGGTACAGCTATATTTATTTCAGCTATTCTTGTTCTTCCTGTAATTGGATTGTCTTTTTATCGGGGTATGAAAATATTTCTATTGACGTTTAAGCAACTCCGGTTCCCGATAATTACGGTTGCGTCTGTTTTAGGATTTGCATACTTGTTGAATGACTCGGGGATTACACTGACATTAGCAGCGGCTTTAGCAAGTACAGGGGTATTTTTTCCATTCTTTGCTCCAATTCTCGGATGGCTTGGGGTGTTCATAACAGGGTCCGACACTTCTTCCAATGCATTGTTTAGTAAAGTGCAGGCTGTTACCGCTATATCTATAGGAGTTGACCCGCTGGTTACTGTAGCAGGAAATGTCTCCGGTGGTGTGATCGGAAAAATGATTTCTCCGTCATCCATCGCTGTGGCAGCAGCCGCAGGTAATCTCATTGGAAGAGAATCTGATCTGTTCAGGTTTACTTTGAAGCATAGCTTTAAATTGTTGGGCGTCATCTGCTCTTTTGTTTTAGCGCAAGCATACATTTTAAAATGGATGTTGCCGGGGTACCAGTTGCATGGTACAGAAACGATCAACGCCAGCGAAAATTCTTTATCCGGTTATTGGTATATCCTGGTTTTAGGTTTTATAGTGGCAGCAATTTTGGTGTATCTTATATGGATATCAGATAAAAGTAAGGCTGGCAATTAAAAATACGATTGAAGAAATTAATAAATAAACGGATATGATCATTGACAATTTAACTGCCGCGGAGAAATATTATTCATTGCATCCGATTTTCGTGAGGGCTTTTGAACGATTGAAATCAATCGATTTGCAAAATATTAAAGAAGGTAGATATGAACTGGATGGAGACCGGCTGTATTTTATTTTAACCAATAATGAAGGAAAGGGAAAAGAAGAATCCATTTCAAGATTTGAATGTCATAACGAGTATATTGATATACAGCTCTGTTTAAAAGGACGAGAAACAATTGGCTGGAAATCTCGCAAAACATGCCATATGAATAAAATATCAGAAGTGCAGGGCGATAATGTATTTTATAATGAGCACCCTGATTTTTATTTTCAGTTAACCGATAATCAGTTTGCAATATTCTTTCCGGATGATGTGCATGCGCCGATGATAGGGGAGAGTAAAATAAAAAAAGTGGTAATGAAAATAAAAATTTAGGCGCAAAGATGCAAAATTCAAGGGGCAAAACTTTATAAATCCTTCTGGTAAATTTCATTAGTAATAGTATAAGAACAAACAATCCACATCCCGATTGTCATTTTATAACTATCATTTTCTTTACTTCATTTAATTTCGCATCAAATCTGATTTTTGAAGCAGCTTAGAGCCCTTAATAAATATTTCTGGAAATACAAGACCCGCCTCAGTATCGGGATACTGTTTGTTTTTTTATCCAATTATTTTAACGTACTCTCTCCACAGGTTACCGGCTTTGTAATTGATTTTGTACAGCGGTCGTTGAATCTCGCTGGATATAGCGCTCCAAAAACTCCGCCCAACTATGATGTACTTGTTCAAAAATTCATTTATAAGATCGAGTACTCAAACTTTAATGTCACCACTATCGTTGCTTTGTGCGGTATCACCATTTTGGTTTTGGCATTATTGCGTGGGTTCTTTTTATTTCTCATGCGGCAGACTGTTATTGTAATGAGCCGCCTGATAGAATTTGACCAGAAGAATGAAATTTATCAGCACTACCAGAAATTAGATACTGCTTTTTTTAAATCACATAATACCGGCGACCTGATGAACCGTATTTCTGAAGATGTAAGCCGGGTTAGAATGTTTACCGGCCCGGCAATTATGTATTTAGCAAACCTGGTAGCTGTTATTTCATTGAGTGTTTTTTTTATGCTAAAAAGAAATGCTGAACTGACATTATATGTATTAGCGCCGCTTCCTCTTCTGGCCATCACTATTTATTTTGTCAATAATATTATCAATAAAAAAAGTGAACGCATCCAGGCTTTACTTTCAGATCTTACTACTAATGCCCAGGAATCCTATTCCGGAATCCGGGTCATAAAATCTTTTGTGCAGGAAAAAGCGATGCTCGGCTTCTTTAAAAAAAACAGTGAAGAATACCGCAAGAATGCCATAGGGCTTGCCAAAGTGGAAGCCATTTATTTTCCCTCCATAACTTTGCTGATTGGCCTCAGCACTTTATTGACTATCATGATAGGCGGCTTATATTATATATATGGCAACAGGAATATTGGCATAGATGCCATCGTGGAATTTGTAATGTATGTTAATATGCTCACTTTTCCTGTCAGTGCCATCGGCCTCACGGCCAGTATGATCCAACGGGCGGCCGCTTCGCAAAAAAGGATAAACGAATTTTTACAAAACGAGCCAACCATACATGATCCGGCTTCACCTGAAAATATTCACCTTCAAGGGAAGGTCAGTTTTGAAAACGTCAATTTTATTTATCCTCATACCGGAATTCATGCGTTGAAGAATTTTTGCCTTGAGATAAATAAAGGTGAAAAAGTAGCGATCGTTGGACGAACCGGCAGCGGCAAATCTACTATTGCTCAATTATTATTGCGGATGTATGACCCTACCAATGGCTCGATAAAATTGGATGATACAGATATCCGGCAGATCGGCCTAAAAACTTTAAGGGAGCAGATCAGTTATGTGCCCCAGGATGTTTTTTTATTCAGTGATACAGTAGAAAACAATATACTTTTTGGAATGAAAAAAGGAGACCGGGAAGCCGTTACCCGGGCGGCCCGGCAAGCCAGTGTGGAAAAAGAAATTCATTCTTTTTCCATGCAATACGATACGATGATTGGGGAAAGAGGTGTAACACTGAGTGGCGGACAAAAGCAAAGAATTTCGATAGCAAGAGCATTGATTAAAGACCCCAATCTCGTAATCTTTGACGATTGCCTGAGTGCTGTGGATGTAAGAACCGAGCAGGAAATTATTGGCAGCCTGTATGAGTATCTTCAAAATAAAACGGCCATTATCATTACCCACCGGATATTCTCACTCTTCAATTTCGATAAAATAGTAGTGCTTGAAGAAGGGGAAATAGTGGAACAGGGCACTCACCGGGACTTGATAGCTGCTAACGGATATTATGCTGGGTTGTATGCCCGGCAGCAGGAACAGGAAAATGATTATTGATACAGAATAAATCACCCGGATTTGGCTGTTTCAAAAACATCTATATATTTGTGACTTCGCAAACCAAAATATTGATTACAAAAACATTAAAAACTTATAACTGTGGCTTACGAGAATAACGACAAGAAAATGGAAAGCATTTACAGCAAACGAATTCGTGCCGGGAAAAGAAGAACGTACTTTTTTGATGTAAGAGCAACCCGGGGAAATGATTATTACCTCACTATCACTGAAAGCAGGAAGCGCTTTGATGATAATGGTTACGACAGGCACAAAATCTTTCTTTACAAAGAGGATTTCAATAAATTTATTAAAGCTTTAAATGAAACAGCTGATCATGTAAAAACCGTGTTGATGCCTGATTTTAATTTTGATGCATACAATCATGATGAAGTGGCGGGAGAAAATGACGGTGAAGCAGAGACTATAACTACAGCCACAGTTGATGAGGTACAATCTGCGGCTGCGCCAGCCCGGGAAACTGATAAAAGTAATGGCACTCCGATGAATGATGAAGAAGTGGATAAATGGTAATTGATAGTAGCCAAAAATTCATTGATGCCTCCACCCGGAGGCATTTCTATTTCCGCATTTCTTTGAAAGAGTTTATCAGCCCATTCGTAGAAGAATCATGGCTACTTACAGCATTATCATTTTGTAATTCCGGTAAAATTTTATTGGCCAGTTGTTTGCCCAGCTCAACGCCCCACTGGTCAAAGCTGAAAATGTTCCAGATCACTCCCTGCACAAATATTTTGTGTTCATACAAGGCGATCAACATTCCTAAAGTATAAGGTGTGATTTTTTTTATTAGGAAAGAATTGGTGGGTTTATTTCCTGCAAACATTTTGAAAGGTAGCAATTTTAAAATTTGTTCATTAGCCAACCCGGCTTTTTCCAATTCCTTTTTTGCTTCATCTTCAGTTTTGCCATTCATCAATGCCTCTGTTTGTGCAAAAAAATTGGATAGCAATTTTTGATGATGATCGCCAATAGGGTTGTGACTTTGTGCCGGTGCAATAAAATCACAGGGAATAATTGGTGTGCCCTGGTGGATCAATTGGTAAAAAGCATGTTGTCCATTGGTACCCGGTTCACCCCAGATCACAGGGCCGGTACTGTACGTGACGGGTTTTCCAGTTCGATCAACACTTTTCCCGTTACTCTCCATATTGCCTTGTTGAAAATAAGCGGCAAACCGATACATATACTGATCATAAGGAAGTATAGCTTCCGTTTGCGCACCAAAAAAATTTCCATACCATAATCCGATCAGCGCCATCAATACCGGAATATTTTTTTCGAAAGGAGTATTTCGGAAATGATTGTCTGTTGTAAAACCTCCTTTTAATAGTTGTTCAAAATTTTTATAGCCGATAGTGAGCGCAATGGAAAGTCCAATGGAACTCCAAAGCGAATACCGTCCGCCAACCCAATCCCAGAATTCAAACATATTTTTTTTGTTGATGCCGAATTTCACTACTTCCTTTTCATTGGTGGATAGGGCGACGAAATGACTGGCAATGTGTTTTTTGTTTTTCGCTTTTTTCAAAAACCATTCTCTTGCCGTATGCGCATTGGTCATAGTTTCCTGGGTAGTAAATGTTTTGGAAGCAATGAGAAATAAAGTTCTTTCGGGCTTTACTTGTTTCAGGGTTTCAACGATGTGTGTGCCATCTACATTGGAAACAAAATGTGCTTGTATTCCATCAATCCAATAAGGTTTCAAAGCTGCAGTGACCATTTGCGGCCCCAGATCACTGCCACCGATTCCAATATTGACAATGTATTTTATTTTTTTGCCGGTATAGCCTCTGAATTTTCCATTGTGCACAGCGCCACAAAAAGTCTTCATTTTTTTCAACGCTTTCTTTACTTCGGGCATTACATCGGCTCCTTGGGAAAAAACAGGTTGGCCGGAAAAATTTCTCAATGCAGTATGCAAAACAGACCGGTGTTCCGTTTCATTGATAATATCCCCGTTAAACATAGCAGCTATGGCGTCTTTTACTTTACATTCATCGGTGAGCTTGTATAAAAGTTCCAGCGTTTTTTCTGTAATGATGTTTTTGGAATAATCAAATATGATGTCTTCAAACTGTAAAGAATATTTTTTAAAACGATCATGGTCATTTCTAAATAATTCTTTCATGCTTACATGTTTCATTTCAGAAAAATGTGCCTGCAGCATTGGCCAGCTTTTTGTCGTTGTAGGGTTTATTTTTGGAAACATCGGTTTATAGAGTTTTAAATGTTGTAATTGTTTTATCCACCATTTCTTTTGAAATATCTAAATGGATTACTAATCTTACCCTGCTGGACGATATAGCATATCCCAATATGTTATGCTCTTTTAGTTTTGTAACCAAAGCAGGAGCGGAGACAGAATCATTTAATTCGAATATGATGATATTGGTTTCAACAGGAAGAATTTTTTTTACAAATACTTTTTTACTAATTGCTTCTGCAATTTGCCGGGCATGGGCATGGTCTTCAGAAAGGCGGTTAATATTATTTTTCAAAGCATACATGCCGGCAGCAGCCAGAAAACCTGCCTGGCGCATTCCACCACCGAATACTTTGCGAACTCTTTTTGCCTTTTTAATAAAATCCTTTTTCCCGAGAAGTAAACTTCCCACCGGGCAACCTAAACTTTTGCTCAGGCAAATGGAAATACTATCGAAAAGCTCTCCGTATTGTTTTGGGGTTTCGTTTTTCAATACCAGGGCATTGAATAGTCTTGCTCCGTCGAGGTGAAATTTCAGGTTATTGTCTTTACAAACTTTTTGTATTCGTTTTATCTCTTCATAATCATAACAACTGCCACCTCCCCGGTTTGATGTATTTTCCAAACAAACCAATGAGCTATGTGCCCGATGCACATCATCGGGGTTAATGACGGATAAAACCTGACCGGCAGTAATGCGACCTAAATCTCCGGGTAATAGTTTGACAGAAGCCCCTGAGTTGAAAGCGATGCCACCACCTTCATATTGATATACATGAGCATTTTCATCGCATATTACTTCATCGCCTGGCTGCGTATGGCATTTAATTGCGATTTGATTGGTCATCGTTCCTGAAGGACAAAAAAGAGCTGCCTCCATCCCAAACATTTCAGCAGCTAAATTTTGAAGCTCATTTATCGAAGGGTCTTCACCAAAAACATCATCACCCACTGGTGCATTCATCATCGCTTCTTTCATGGCAGGCGTGGGTTTAGTCACCGTATCAGATCTGAAATCAATGATCATCTTTAGTTTTTCATGCAATATACTCAGTTCAAGGGGGATTAAAACGCTTGAGAACGATTGGAAGTAATGTTAATGTGGTTACGGTTCATGCCGCATGAAAAATTAAAGATATGCATGCGACAAATGTTTTTGAAAAGTATTATAAGAAGTGTGTAAGTATAATAATTATAATAAAGGGTAGAATGGGCCGTGAATTATTTTGTTGTTGACGATTTTTAAATAAACATTAGCTGTAAAAACTTTCATTACGATCTTTCCATTTTTCTTGGGCTATGTTACCATTCATTCGAATTAGTTTCCTTTTATCCCAAAAACACTTAGAACTGTAACCCCCATTTTACGCTTGCGTCAAACTTGTGTCAGTTCAAACGGCCATTTATCAAGAAATAGAACCGCTTAATTTAAAACAATGAACCTTGCTATACAAAGTACTTATCTTTGGACTGTAATATTTATAACAAACAAATTAAAACATTAAAAATGAGAAAGTTAATCATCATGCTAATCGCTTTATTCGGAATGATTTCAATAGAAGGCTTAGCACAAACAAGAACCGGGAAGGTTAATGGTTCTGTGATTGATGGTAACACCAAAACCATAGAGTCTGCTACGATTACTCTTTTAAAAGCTAAGGATTCAGTTGTGATAAAAATGGGCGTGGCCGATAAACAAGGCAAGTTTTCATTCGATGATGTTCCGGAAGGAAAATTCCTGGTATCCATTTCTGCGGTAGGACATCAGAAAGGGTATTCTGAAATATTTGAGGTAAATGAAACCCATTCTATAGTGAATTTAAAAACTATTGAACTGGTACAATTGGCAAAGTCTTTAAGCGCCGTAACGGTTGTGTCAAGAAAGCCATTAATCGAACAAAAGATTGATAAAACAATTGTAAATGTAGAAACCTCAGTTACCAATGTTGGTAATTCTGCGCTTGAAGTTTTGGAAAAAGCACCGGGTGTATCAGTGGATAAAGATGGTAACATCAGCCTGAAAGGAAAATCTGGAGTACAGGTTTATATTGATGGTCGTCCGGCCTATTTATCTGGCGCCGATCTTGCGAATATGCTTCGCAGCATGAGTGCAAGCCAACTGGAACAAATTGAAATTATGACCAATCCTCCTGCAAAATATGATGCAGCAGGCAATTCAGGTGTTATTAATATCAAAACAAAAAAGAATAAGCAATTTGGTTATAATGGAAGTATTACTACAGGTTACACCCAGGGAATTTATGCCCGTTTCAATGAGGGTATTAATTTCAACTACAGAACCTCGAAAATTAATTTATTCAGCAATCTGAATTATAATTCTAATCATCGCAGGCAGGAGCTTGACATTACCAGGAATTTCAGGGATGCTAATACAAAAAATATTCTTTCTGAATTTGATCAGACTTCATTAATGAAGAACAGGAATAATTTTTACAGTACAAAAATCGGCGCCGATTATTTTGCCAGTAAGAAAACAACATTGGGTGTGGTATTAAATGGTTTCAATAATCCTGGTACCTGGAGCAGTAATACCAATACGCTTATATATGACCCCAATGGCACATTGACCAACCAGACAAAATCATATTCTGAAAATGACCAAAAGTGGAAAAATTTCAGTACCAACCTTAACTTTCGAACTTTAATAGATACTACAGGGCAGGAAATAACTGCTGATCTTGATTACATACAATACAGGGCTACTACTAACCAGCCATTAGTTAGCTCGTATTATGATAACATGGGAAATCTTTTGAAAACGCCTGATACGTTAATGGGCAACCTGCCTCAGAACATAACTATATACAGCGGGAAAGTTGATTATACACTTCCCTTAAAGAAAGGAGCAAAGCTGGAAGCGGGAATCAAATCCAGTTACGTAAAAACGGATAACAACGCCCAATATGATAGTTTGCAAAACGGCCATGTGGTACATGATTACAACCGCAGCAACCACTTTGTATATGAAGAAAACATTAATGCTGCCTATGTAAATTATTCCCGTCCATTAGGTAAGAAATGGACGGGCCAGTTTGGATTGAGATTAGAAAATACTAGTGCCAAAGGAAACCAGCTTACTACCGGTGAAAAATTTACCCGTAACTATACACAGCTTTTTCCTACCGTATATCTGCAATATTCAGCTAATGAAAAAAATCAATTTGTTATAAATTATGGCAGAAGGATCAATCGTCCTGATTATGAAGACCTGAATCCATTTATTAATTTTCTGGACCGTTATACATTTGAACAGGGTAACCCGAATCTGGCACCTCAGTTTTCTCACAATGTTGAGTTGACACATACTTACAATGGATTCCTTACGACTACTTTAAATTACAGTGCCACAAAAGATATTATACAGCAGGTGATAGAACAACATGAAAGCACCAATGAAACATTTATCAAAAAAGCCAACATTGCCAGTATGCACCAGTTTGGTATTTCAATCAGCGCTTACAAACAGATAACAAAATGGTGGAGCAGTAATATTTATATAAATGCTTATAACAATCATTTTAAAGGTGTCGTGAACAATGATTATATTTCACTGAGTATTACCGGCGGTATGGCACAATTGCAGCAACAATTCAAATGGGGTAAAGGATGGGGAGCGGAATTGAGCGGCTTATATAGAAGTAAAGGATTAGAGGGTGTGATCTTTATTAAATCACTTTCGCAAGTAAACGCAGGTTTCAGCAAGCAGGTTATGAAAAATAAAGGCACGGTCAGGGTAAGCTTCCGTGATATATTCAGAGGAATGATTTTTGAAGGATACAGCAAGTATAGTGATGTAGATGCGCAATTTAGAAATATAAATGACAATCAAACGGTAAGTGTAAGTTTCACCTGGAGGTTTAATAAAGGAAAATTAAAAGCTAATGCAGGTAGGAGAGAGGGTAGTGCTTCTGATGAGCAAAACCGGGTGAAAGCAGGAGGTAATTAGTGAAGCCATGAGAAAACTATTGACCAAGCCTTACTCTGTTTGAAGCGGAAAGCCGCCCCTTATTTTAAGTTTGGGGCGGCTTCTTTTATATTTGCGGCATAAATTTTTGTTATGCCCTCATTTGATATAGTAAGCAAAGTGGATGCACAGGCACTGGATAATGCCGTTAATGTTACCAGCCGGGAACTTGCAAATCGATTTGATTTTAAAGATTCTCATTTAGTGATCCAATTGAATAAAAAAGAATTTAAAATTAACATTGAAACAGAAGATGACATGAAAATGCGCCAGCTTTGTGATGTACTAATAAGCCGGGCCATGAAGCAGGGTATAGAACCACAGGCATTTGATTTTTCTAAAGAAGCATATCAAAGTGGAAAAATCATGAAAAAAGAAGTGACTGTAAAAAATGGATTAGTTCAGGAAGACGCCAAGAAAATAACAAAATTGATTAAAGATTCGGGCTTGAAAGTTCAGGCTCAGATCATGGATGACCTGGTTAGGGTTACAGCCAAAAAAATTGATGATCTACAGGCCATCATTCAGCTTTGTAAAACCTCTAATCCCGGCTTGCCTTTGCAGTATGTGAATATGAGGAGCTGATTTTATGAATAACCTTCATTTTTGATATAAAATTTGTGCATAAACCAGTTGAAAAACCGTGAACAAGAGGTGCATAAGAACAAGTGGAAAAATTTGGAAAAGGGTTGTTGCCAAACATATCTTAGAGTTACAACTGCACGAATTTTGGCAACAAAATGAAATGCAAAATGAATAACGGAAATCCGTAAAAAGATAGAAGTTGTTCAGGGAAGCATCAGGTAAGTAAATATAATAACGCAAGTTGTTATAAATATGAAGCCGGATGCTTCTTTATTTAGGCCTTGTTTTTCAATTACTTCTTTACAGACACGAGCAATATTTTAAATCATCCCGGGCTTAATTCCCTAAATTTATATTTGGTTAAAATCGTTATCAGACCTACCTTTGCCGCCTTCAAATCAAAGAATTATGAAAAAGGGCATTCACCCCGAAAGTTATCGTTTAGTCGTATTTAAAGACATGAGTAATGGATATTCTTTTTTGAGCCGCTCAACGGCTGCATCCAAAGAGAAAGTAAAATGGGAAGATGGCAACGAGTATCCCCTGGTAAAGTTGGAGATTTCCAATATGTCGCATCCTTTTTTTACCGGGAAAAACATGTTGGTGGATACGGCAGGCCGTATTGATAAGTTTAAGAAGAAGTATGAGAAGAAGAAATAATTACTTAGTTTTAGCATAGAATTTTTTTGTTTTTCATGGCTATACTTTAGACCTCCTGATTCTTCGGGAGGTTTTCTTATTTTAGATTAAAATCTACTGTCATGATAAAAAAATTTTGGGCAGAGTTAAATGCTTTTTATCCTGCATACCTCCGGGCGCATAGCGATGTGGGCAACCAGGCGCTTCATTTCATCGGCTCTGTTTGCTTTTACGGCTTTTTGATACTTGCTTTTGCTCTTCCAAACTATTGGCTTATCATCATCGCTATTTTTGCCGGATATTTATTTCCGGGCATCGGGCACCGTTTTTTTCAGCATAACAAAAGTTTCCGAAGCGCTAAGCCTGTCCTCTGTGTACTTTGTGCAGCCAGGCTTTTTTTTGACACGATCACTTTTCAGGTTCACAAAAAAATGAGGAAGGCAATATTGACGGGATAATTTTTTGTGCGCTGTTTGTGAATTGGATTGAGTTAATACGAATTGTTGATATTTTAAACGGGGTTATATTTTAGTGAAAGCTGTGACTGCAATATGTCTGCATATTTTAAAATTATAAATCTATTTGATGATATTCAGGCAAGCCACAATTGATGATATTGAGTCTATGCATGAGGTAAGGTTAGCAGTTACAGAGAACGCTCTAACAAATCCTGACCTGATTACTTTTAATGATTATAAAGAATATCTTTTACAGCGAGGATTGGGATGGGTATGTGAATCAGGAAATGTTATTGTAGGCTTTGCCATCGTTGATCTTAACCAAAATAATGTTTGGGCTTTATTTGTAAAACCAGGATTTGAAATGAAAGGGATTGGAAGAAAACTGCATGATACGATGTTAGAATGTTATTTTTCTAATACCACTGAACCAATTTGGCTCAGTACTGCTCCAGGTACCAGGGCAGAAACGTTTTACCGAAAGGCCGGATGGGTGCAAACCGGAGTTAGGGTAAATGGTGAAATAAAATTCGAAATGACTTACATTGAATGGGAAAAACATTCGAAAAATCCATCATAACGTTAAAGGGAAAGTTTTGGATAACTTTGGAATTTTGGATATATAACAGCTCTTTTAGGCATCTTTGTTGATCTATCAAAATAAACCCGCCGATTTAACATGAAAAAACTTTTATTTGTATTAACTCCCATGTTTATTTTTAATTCTATGATTACAACGAATCAGGATTATCCTTTATCTAAAAGTGTTATTGATCCTCCGCAGCAGGTTGATGGCCCTTTTGTAATGTATCGTAACGATTCCATACTGGTAAAATACCTGTACCAGGATGGTACTGCCTTTGTTCCCCAAACCGAAAAATATCTGCTATCTCAAAAAGATAATATTGTATTGCATGTAAATACAAATGAACCCGGTAAAACCTTTTCGGTCAAACTAAAGCCCAAACTTTCCAAAGAAAAATCAGAATTTAAAAAAGCATCCCGTTTATTTATTTTATCTGACATAGAAGGAAACTTTGATGCATTCAGGAAATTATTGCAGGCCGGCGGCGTTATCAATCAAAATTTTGATTGGACATTTGGAAAAGGCGACCTGGTTTTGATCGGAGATCTTGTTGACAGGGGACCGCAAGTCACTGAAGTACTTTGGTTGATTTATTCATTGGAAGAAAAAGCAAAAGCTGCAGGTGGATATGTACATTATATATTGGGTAATCATGAAATCATGGAGTTGAGCAGCGATTTACGATACCTTAATGAAAAATATCTTCAATCTACATCTGCTTTACAAATTCCATATGCAACTCTTATTGGAGATAACACTGAGATCGGCAGGTGGCTCCGTACAAAAAATGTAATGGAAATTGTGGGTGATATGCTTTTTGTTCATGGGGGTATTTCTCCTGAAATGAATAATGTAAATCTTTCCATTGATAGATTCAATGAACTGGCGAGGCCATTTTATGCTGACACCACTGGCAATTATCCTTACATTGAAACTGAATTGCTTTATGGTGAGAACGGGCCATTTTGGTACCGGGGTTATTATACTGGAAAGAGAATAGCTACAGACAATCAGATTGACAGCACACTGGATAAATTTTATGTCAAACATATTGTTACCGGCCATACAATCATGGCAGACACTATCAGTATATGGCACAGGGGTAAATTATTCGATACAGATGTACATCATGCTGCAGGAAAATCTGAGGCGTTGCTGGTAGAAAATAAAAAATTTTACAGGGTAAATGCTAAGGGTGAGAAAATTCAAATATTTTAACCCAGGTATTTAATGTATTCTTTTCTGGAAAATTGACCTGCTTTGAACATTTAATATAATTTTATTCTTCTTTCCTGATCCTATACTTATTCCGGAAGCCAGGTTGTAGAAATAAATTAGCCTGAGGCATTCCTCAGGTATATTCTTAATAACGCAATTTTTTGAAAAATGTTATCCGGCCGTTAATTCGAAGTTTTACGTATTACTTACAGGGGCTTGTACGTTTTAAAAACCGGGCTGAATTTGTTTCTTTGTTCCGTTAAAACATTTTTTATAATAAATCCATCATCCTTTAAACTTAATTGCCAAGGAAAGGTCTATCTCCCTGACAATTTTTAAAAACAAAAACTCGAATTATGAAAACTAAAATCCTTGTATTAGCCGTACTAACGTTTTGCACGGCTCTTATTTTCACCGCTTGCCAGAAAGACTCTTCTACAACAAAGACATCTGATGAATCTACACAAGTATCTACCGAGGCCGATGATCAATCCACAGTTTCAAACGAATCAGACGATGCAGCTAATGACGCTGAAACTATGGTAGAAGCCAGTGCTTCTTTTTCGGGCCGTGGCTATGATGTTCAATCTCTCATTTGCGATGCCACAGTGGTAGCCGATACCAGCAGTAATACATGGTCTCTCACCTTCACTTTCAATGGTAGTGCAAGTTGTTTCGATAATCGTACCCGTACTGGTGTTATTGTGGTTTCTATGCCTTCAAATACACGTTGGAAAAATGCTGGGGCAGCAATTACCGTTACGTTCCAGAATTATAAAGTAACCCGTAAAGCAGATCAAAAGAGTGTCACTCTTAATGGTGCGATCACTTGTACCAATGTATCTGGCGGCTTATTACTTAACCTTGCATCTTTGCATACAATCACTCACACCATTACCAGCACTACCATGTCCATAACATTTGATGATGGTACTCAGCGTACATGGCAGATTGCAAAACAAAGAACATTTACTTACGATGGCGGATATGTAATTACTTCCACAGGTATGCATACGGATGGAAACACTACAGGGATTGCTATCTGGGGAACTAACCGTTACGGAAAAGATTTTACATGGCAAATTACCCAACCCATCGTTGTTCGTCAGAATTGTGATTTCAGGGTGGTGAGTGGCCAGGTAATAAATACAAGGCCGGGTGCTACTGCTACTGCTACTTTTGGATTAGATGCTTCTGGTAATCCAACCTCTTGCCCGGGAACAGGTCATTATTATATGAAAATTGTCTGGGTTAATTCCAATGGAGTTAGCGCAACTGTAATCTTACCTTATTAATTTTATTCATAAAAATATTTATAGAAAACCGTTCAGCTCTTAAGCGGACGGTTTTTTTTATTATTCCTATCTTTCAGGTATGGCGGTTACACTTTTTACAAATATCAAACAGCTTGCAGGTATAAGAACTGAAAACAAATTGCTTCGTGGAAAAGAGCTTGCTGAGTTGAACGTTATTGAAAATGCTTTCCTTATTATTGAAAACGGTATAATCTCTTCTTTTGGGGAAATGAAAAACATTTCTCCTTCAGCACTTAAAATAAAAAAACAGGTAAATGCATCAGGACAGTTGGTGCTTCCATGCTGGTGCGATTCACATACTCATATCGTTTATGCAGCCAGCCGGGAAGAAGAGTTTGTTGATAAATTAAAAGGGATGAGTTATGCTGAAATTGCAGCAAAAGGAGGAGGTATTTTGAATACTGCAAAAAAATTAAATGCCGCCTCTGAAGATGAACTATTCAATGCTGCATGGAAAAGGTTGGAGGAAGTGAGCAGGCTCGGTACCGGCGCCATTGAAATAAAAAGCGGTTATGGTTTATCGGTAGAAGGCGAACTGAAAATGCTACGGGTTATCAAAAAGCTAAAAGAAAAATCCAATTTATCAATTAAAACTACTTTTCTTGGAGCGCATACATATCCATTAGAGCTAAAAGATAATCACCAAAAATATATTGATAGTATCATCCATGAAATGTTGCCAGTTATTGCTAAAGAAAAACTGGCAGATTTTATAGATGTGTTTTGTGAAAAAGGATTTTTTTCCCCTGGGGAAACAGAAATTATTTGTAAAGCAGGAATGAAATATGGTTTAAAGCCTAAACTTCATGTGAACCAGATGAATTCAATCGGGGGAATTGAAACAGGAATAAAACTGGATGCAATTTCGTTAGATCATCTGGAAACTATGACGGATGCAGAAATCATAAAACTTTCAAATTCTAATTCCATAGGGACACTTTTACCTACGGCTGCTTTTTTTCTTCGTATGCCTTTTCAGCCGGCAAGAAAATTAATAGATACAAATGCGGCTATAGCTTTAGCCAGTGATTATAATCCCGGTTCTTCTCCAAGCGGGAATATGAACCTGGTCATTGCTATGAGTTGCATTCAAATGAAAATGCTTCCGGAAGAAGCCATTAATGCGGCAACTATTAATGGAGCTTATGCCATGGAGATAGAAAATGAAACAGGAAGTATCACAATCGGGAAGAGGGCAGATCTTATAATTACTAAACCGGTTTCATCGGTTTCATATTTGCCTTACTCATTTGGAACAAACCTGATTGACAAAGTATTGATCAATGGAAATCCGGTTTAAAAAATTTCACTTATTTTAATTTATGGGTCAATTAAATACTGAAGAAATACTGATTACGCTTTGCAGCCTGGTGGTATTGTCCTATGTATTTTCAATTATCAGCCGATATTTCCGTGTTCCTTCTGTTTTACTGCTTCTGTTCGCAGGGATTGTATTTCGGATAGTTGCTGACAAATATGGCGTGCAAATAAATTTATCAGAAAAGATTATTGAATCTCTTGGCGAAGTCGGAATAATTATGATAGTACTGGAAGCGGGACTTGATCTGAAACTGGGAAAAGAAAAAGTAAACCTGATCAGGGATTCGTTTTTGTCGGCATTAGTAATAATGGTTGTATCTACCGGATTAGTTACAGGCATTCTTTATTACTGGTTGCAGGAGCCGGTACATCAATGTATCGTTTATGCAATTCCTCTCTCTATAATGAGTAGTTCGATCGTTATTCCAAGTCTTCATCCACTGACAGAACAGAAAAAAGAGTTTTTGGTGTATGAAGCTTCTTTTTCAGATATCATTGGGGTCCTTGCTTTCAATTATTTTACTGCAGAAAATACTTTAACGTGGAAGTCGGTTGCAGTTTTCAGTGGTAATTTAGCTATTTCTGTTTTACTCTCTGTTTTATTATCCTTTTTATTATTTGCCATATTGGCGAAAACAAAAATGAATATCAAGTTCTTTCTCATTTTTGCATTACTCGTACTTATTTATTCCGGTGGTAAAATGCTTCAGCTCCCTTCGTTGCTTATTATTCTTATTTTCGGATTACTCATTAACAACTGGGATAAAGTCCTGGTGAAAAAGCTGCAACATTTATTCCCTAACAATGAAGTGGAAAAACTCAGGCACCTGCTTCATTCCATTACTGCTGAATCTTCATTTCTTATCCGTACTTTTTTCTTCGTACTTTTTGGTTTTTCCATATCATTGAAATTCTTTAAAGATGGAGAAATCATCATGGTGGGCAGTGTACTTGTAATAGCATTGTTCCTCGTCCGTTTATTGTATCTGAAATTTTTTGTAAAAACAAATGTTTTCCCGGAATCTTATTTTATTCCAAGGGGGCTGGTTACGATTGTTCTATTTTATAAAATACCAGCCCACCTGAAATTGGGCTCCTTTAACGATGGTATACTTTTCTATATTATCCTAGTGACAGGTATTATAATGACCTTAGCAATGATTTTTTATAAAAAAAAGCCGGAACAAATTGTGGAAGAAGAACAATTTGCGGAACGTAACGATGGATTCTGATTTTTTAAGTTTATTGCTTATCAAACACTGACTTTGTGGAAATATCTCCAAAAGACGAAGATGAATTGGTTTCCAGGACCAGGGTTTTGCCATCATCTGTCATATCCCATTTCTCAGTACCATCTATTTCTATCTGCTGGCCGTTGAAATCGAGATGCAGCTTAAAAGTTACGGTGAAAGTTTTTCCGTCATCTGCCCATTTTAAGGAAGCTATCTTTTTTGAATCGCCCATCAGGTTAGTCTGGCATTCTTTTCCGTCAAAGGTCAGCGTTTCGTGTGTTGTAATATCTTCTCCATCCATAGAAGGAGAGGTTCGGCTAATGGCGATGGAATCATTGCTTTGAAGAGTTGTGATAGAGCGAGTAGCAAAATTTGCATATTGGCCCAAATCGCTTTTACTTTCATTTAATTTCCAATCGCCGGAAAAATTTAAACGATCGGGTTTTGAAGTAAATGAAAAAAGACATACAGGGGCTATTAGCAGAATAAGCAGTTGCTTCAGAATGATTTTATTCATACAAAATAATTTTGACGTTAAATATAGGTAGAAGATTTTAATTCAGCTACGGGCTTCGTTCCTATAGATGAAATAATAATTTACTTCTTTCTATCAGGCTCTTTCTACCACTCATAAAAAGTATTCCGGACCATTCAATTAAGTACTAACTTTAGTATCCCAAAAAAATTATTAACTAAAAACACATTACAATGAAAAACAGTTTCTTGAAATATTGTCTCATCTTGACAATAGGTGCATTGGCATTGTCTTCTACAGTTTTTGCCCAGGGCGATAAATCTAAAAGAGCAAGCCCACCCGCCACCGCAACTGGAAAAATTGGTGAGGCAACCCTTACTATAAATTACAGCAGCCCTTCAGTAAAAGGAAGAAAGATTTGGGGCGATTTGGTTCCTTATGATAAAGTCTGGAGGGCCGGTGCTAACGAAGCCACTATTTTTACTACAGATAAAGACATCAAAGTTGAAGGAAAATCTTTACCAGCCGGGAAATATAGTTTGTATGCAATTCCGGGTGAAAAAGTATGGACGATCATCCTGAATTCTCAAACCGGGCAATGGGGTATCAAGATGGATGGTGAAACAACAGATGACCCTGCAAAAGATGTATTAAAAGTTACTGTGAAGCCGATGAAGGCTAAAAGCTTTACAGAGCATTTGACTTATTCAGTGGGCAAAAGCGGTTTTGCCCTTGTTTGGGAAAATGTAGATGTACCGGTGTCTGTAAAATAAATTTTCAGAAAGTAGATTTTCCTGCCGGAGCTTTTGAAACTCTGGCAGGATTTTTTTTAGTTCTAAGATATCATTTAGATAAAAATCAGTCATCAGGCAACAGGAAGTTGACAAATTAATGATTGAGACAGCGCAAAGAAATTTAAGGACGAAATTTTTGTTATTCGCCTCGCACTTTTAATAAATATATTCTAATGGAGTAGTAAATGAAAGCGGGACTACTTTTTCATCGCATTTTTTATAAACCCTACTATAGCCATAAGAATACCGCCTCCTACACCGCCACCAAGAATATTGGACAAAATACTTCCAATATCAAGCGAACCACTGCCTGTTGAAATACCGAGTGGGCCCAGAAGTTGTCCTCCAAGTCCGCCACCTAAAATTCCAACAATGGAGTTTCCAATAGTTCCCAATGAAAATTTTTTCATCAGTCCGCCTGCGACATTACCACCTACGGCACCGCCGGCTAATTGAATAATGAGAGGTAAAATAGCCATAATATTTGGTTTTGGTTATGCTAAATATATTACTCATTTATGAAATTTCAATATTTTTTTACATGGATTGTGAAGTAGATTTAAGTATCATCAAACAGGATAAAAAACCTAATCCGGTTAGATTTTTTTAAGAGCTTTTTTTTAAAACTTAGATTGCAACAATTAACCGGATGAAACTAATGCCTGGATTAAGGTTATTGATTCTTGGTAGATTCAACCAACATATTTAAGTCGGGTACGAGGTACGAAAGATCAATGTCAGCGCCGCTGAAATTTTTGGTAGATCCATAATCCAAACCACTAAATATTTTTTTGCCACTTTGATACAAGCTGATCTCTTTGGTGCTTCCTCCATCTGGTATTTTACTTTTATCAATGGATCCCTCTACTTTTAAATTGCTTACTCTTTGTTTGACGGTCTCAAATTCCTCTTTAGTAAAAGACCAGTCTTTTTTGAGCAGGGTATCGCCATAGCTATGAATAGCGAGGTGGAGCGTATTGGGGGTGACGGATATTCTGAATCCTCTGTAATACTGCGGCGCTACGGACGATGGATAAAACGAATATTCGACCATATCTGTATTGCTTATGTCTTTTTTATTTCCCTGGGATTCGCAGGCAACAAGAGTTAATAATAATGCTGATATAGAAATTAAGTTTTTGGTCATACCCGATATTTGAAATTGAAAATACATAAACATATCTGGAAAATAGAGAACGATAAGAAATATTTTTCAGGATGAGTTTTATAAAAAAATTCCTCTTATATCTGCTCTACAATATCTTCGCAGTATGAAACAACTAATAGAATGTGTTCCCAATTTCAGCGAAGGGAATGATATGGGTATCATTAAGCAAATAACAGATCAGATAGAATCAGTGGAAGCTGTTCGCTTGCTGAATGTAGATCCGGGAAGAGCTACAAACCGTACAGTAGTAACATTTGTTGGTGAGCCGCAACCTGTGATAGAAGCAGCTTTTCGTGCTATTAAAAAGGCCGGTGAGCTTATTGACATGAGTAAACATAAAGGGGAACATCCGAGAATGGGGGCCACCGATGTATGCCCATTAATTCCGATCGCAAATATTACAATGGAAGAAACGGCAAAGGTTGCACAGCAATTAGCAAAAAGAGTGGGGGAGAAATTGCATATCCCGGTTTATCTATATGAAGCTGCTCAACCCAATAAAGAGCGGAACAATCTTTCCGTGATCCGAGCCGGCGAGTATGAAGGATTTTTCAAAAAAATAAAAGAACCAAAATGGAAACCTGATTTTGGACCCCAGGAATTTGATGCAAAAAGAGGCGGAACTGTTATCGGGGCCAGGGATTTTTTAGTAGCATATAATGTTAATCTGAATACAACTTCTGTTCGTCGTGCCAATGCCGTTGCTTTTGATGTAAGGGAAGCCGGACGAAATGTAGAAGAAAATGGAAAAAAAATAAACAAACCGGGCTCATTGAAATCCGTCAAAGCGATTGGCTGGTTTATTGAAGAATATGGCATCGCACAAATATCAATGAATCTTACTAATATCAATATTACGCCGGTGCATATTGCATTTGATGAAGTATGTAAAAAAGCAAATGATCGGGGTATCCGTGTTACCGGAAGTGAATTGGTGGGGTTAATTCCCCTGAAAGCGATGACCGATGCCGGAAAATTTTTTTTGCAAAAACAAAAACGTTCAACAGGCGTTTCAGAGAAAGAGCTGATTCGTATTGCCGTGAAGTCAATGGGATTGGATGAATTGTCTCTATTTAAACCGGAAGAAAAAATAATTGAATATATGCTACACAATCCCGAAGACAATAAATTAGTGAGCATGACACTTACTGATTTTGCTGATGAGACTGCAAGTGAAAGCCCGGCGCCGGGCGGCGGTTCTATTGCAGCATATATCGGTTCCCTGGGTGCATCACTGGCCACGATGGTTGCAAATCTTTCTTCGCACAAAAAAGGCTGGGATGACCGTTGGGAAGAATTTAGTGCATGGGCAGAGAAGGGTCAGCAATATAAAGATGAATTGTTGCGTTTGGTAGACCAGGATACAAAAGCGTTCAACAGAATCATGGAGGCTTTTTCATTGCCTAAAGGAACGGATGACGAAAAGAAAATTCGCAAAGAAGCAATACAAAACGCTACGAAGATGGCCATTGAAATTCCGTTTAAAGTGATGCAAGCCGCTTTTGCAAGTATGGAAGTTATAAAAGCTATGGCAGAGAATGGAAATCCTAATTCAGTTTCTGATGCAGGTGTAGGTGCCTTGTGTGCCCGATGCGCCGTGATGGGAGCATTTCTGAATGTGCGAATCAATGCTGCCGGTTATGATGATAAAAAATTTACTGCTGAAATTCTTGAAAAAGGGAAAGAGATCGAATTCAAAACTATCAATTTGGAAGGAGAGATACTGAAGATAGTTGAATCAAAAATTGAGGCTTAAGTTTTTGATTCCAGCTTCATGATTTTTTCAAACACTTCTTCATACTGTTTATTCAATTGTTGCAATTCTGCTGAAATCTTTTTGTAGCTGTTTTCTGTTTGTAAAAACTTCCCTTTGTCAGAATAAGTATCCGGAGAGGCCAATGCAGATTCTAATTCCAGTTTTTGTTGCGTTAGCTTTGCAATTTTTTCTTCTACCTGCTGAAAGATTTTTTGTTGCTTTTGTAGTTCTTTCTTTTGTTGTTTCGCCTCCCCGCCCTCCGAGGAGGGAGTTTTAGAAGTTTCATTTTGCTTTGAATCGGTTTTCTGTAAATTCAATTTGTTGTCTAATGATTCTTTTAACTCTTTTACGCCATTTGATTTTCTTGGCTCCTGGCTCCTGGCTACCAATTCCTCCTGCCTTTTCTTCCATTCCACCCATTCCTCATACCCCCCTTTGAACTCTTTGATTTCATGATCAACTATTTCCCAGATTTTATTGGCTGTTTGAGAAATGAAATAACGATCATGGCTTACTAAAACATAACTTCCTTCATACTTATTCAACGCTTCTGCCAGCAATTCACAACTGTGCATGTCCAGGTGATTGGTCGGTTCATCCAGCAACAAAAAATTTGCTTTGCTGATAATAGTTTTTGCCAATGCCACTCTTGCTTTTTCTCCGCCGCTCAACACTTTTATTTTTTTCTCTACATCATCGCCACTGAATAAAAAACAACCAAGCAAGGTTCGTAATTCCAATTCCGTTTTTTGGCTGCCGCACTGCATCATTTCTTCCACAACAGTATTGTTCAAATTCAGGGCTTCTAACTGGTGCTGTGCATAAAAACTTTCTTCTACATTATGCCCCCATTTCCGCTCACCGGTGAAGGATTCTGTTCCGGCAATGATTCTTAATAGTGTGGATTTTCCTTTTCCATTAGCGCCGATCAATGCAATCTTATCGCCCCGGTTTACTTCAGCCGATGAATTTTTTACAATGACATTTTCTCCAAATGTTTTTGTTATAGATTTTAATTCCACTAATATTTTTCCGGGAACTTTATCCAGCCTGAAATTTATTTTAATATTGGGGCGTTCGATCTCCGGCACTTCAATTCGGTCTAGCTTTTCTAATTTTTTTATTAAGCTTTGAGCCATTGCCGCTTTACTTGCTTTAGCTCTAAATCGTTCCACCAATCGTTCATTTTGCCGGATATAGTCCTGCTGGTTTTCATAAGCTCTTTGCTGCATCGCTATCCGCTCTTCTTTTTCCTTTTCATAAAAATCATAATTACCAATGTAGATGTGAAGTTGTTTTTGATAAAGCTCAACAATCTTTGTCACCATGCGGTTTAAAAAATATTTATCATGGCTCACAATTACAACAGCCCCCTGGTAATGCTGTAAATATTTTTCGAGCCATTCAATGGAAGGAAGATCGAGGTGATTAGTTGGTTCATCCAATAAAAGAAGATCGGGCTGTTGCAAAATCATTTTAGCTAACAATACTCTCATCCTCCAGCCGCCGCTGAATTCACGATAAGGTCTTTGCAAATCATTATTGGCAAACCCGAGGCCCTGTAGCACTTCTTCTGTTTTATGATGGATGTTATACCCACCTAAAACTTCTAACTCATGCAGCTTGTCAGAATAATCATGAACTAATTTGTCATCAGGATTTTTTTCCAATTCTCTACCAATTTCTTCAATTTCTTTTTCTAACTGAAGAATTTTTTCAAAAGCTCCTAATGCTACTTGCAAAATCGAATCATTAGTGTCGAAGCTCAGCAGATCCTGGTGCAGGTAGCCAATGCTGGTGTTACGGCTTTTTTCAATAGTTCCTTTTGAAGGTGAATATTCTCCTACCAATAATTTTAATAGAGTGGATTTACCGGTTCCATTAAAACCGATAAGGCCGATTCGATCGTTGGGTTGTATATGCCATGTGGCATCTTCTATGATGGCTCTGGCGCCAAACTCAAAAGTTACATCTTGAAAACCTGCTAACATACCTGAAAAAAAGACAAATTTAGCTACAATTAACAGTTATTGGAAAACTTACCATGCTTCATTTTTCAATCCTGGTTATTTTTGCATAAACTATTTGACCGCTATGAAGAAAATACTTGACATTCTCGCTATTATTTTGCCTTTGCTTCTTTTATCGCTTCCAATTTTTCGCAGAGTCATTTTTGGCAAAGCGAAAAAAGCTGAAGGCGCTGTGGCGAAACAACCCGGGCTTCTCCGGGTTTCCCGAACTTTTTTATTGATTGTTTTGTTGTTGATCGGAATTCTCCGGTATCTGTTTTATGGTGGCGGTTCTTCAGGTTCTTCAGAACCAAAACCGGAACCACTATCTGTAAGTAAACATAGTTCTGAGTTTAATGAATCATTACAAAGAGTGTTGAATGCATATTATTCTCTTACCGATGCGTTTTCAGGAAATGATACCGTGGCGATTCACTCATCTGCGGTTACCGTGAAAGAAGCGTTTGATAATTTTAAAATGGATGAGTTGAAAAAGGATTCCACCATTTACCTGACAGCTATTGACCCGGTGAACAATGCCAAAGCCGAATTGGAAAGTATTTTGGTTGACCCTTCTATGGATGAAAAAAGAGGTTCTTTGAATATTTTATCCGATAACCTGCGTAATCTTTTGGTGGTTGTAAAATATGATTTGGCAAAAGTATATTGGCAGCAATGTGATGAAGCTTTTGGTGAGGATAAGCCAGGAAATTGGTTGAGTCGTTCATCAGATTCTAAAAACCCGTATCCATTAAAAAATAATCTGCCATGCGGCATAGCAAAAGACACACTTAATTATATCCAGCCTGATTCAATAAAGAATTAAAACTTTTATATTGAAATTTTTAAGATGATGAGAACGACTACGGTAGCGGTGTTGATTTTTTTTATTTCATCCGGATTGCAGGCGCAAAACAGATATTCTCTGGAGGGTAAATTCACTTTGAATGGTTACATCAAAGACAGTCTTTCCGGGGAATCTGTCATCGGAGCTTCAATATTAATCAATGGAAAATCAAAAGGAGTTACCAGTAATCAATATGGGTTTTATTCCATAACACTGGATTCAGGAATTTATGTCATCACCGTTTCGCATATCAGTTATTTATTTAAAACAATTCTGCTAAAACTTGACAGCAGTTTGTCATTCAATTTTGAATTGGCTCCCAAATCCGAAGCATTACATGAAGTGGTTGTTTATTCAAAACGACAGGATGGTAATGTGAAGAATGCTCAAATGGGAAAAGTTGATTTGTCTATCGGGCAAATAAAAAACATTCCGGCCCTGTTAGGAGAAGTGGATATTCTGAAAGCCATTCAACTATTGCCCGGCATTCAAAATGCAGGAGAGGGGAATGCAGGATTTTATGTAAGGGGCGGTGGACCCGATCAAAACTTAATCGTGCTGGATGACGCCGTTGTTTATAACACAGGTCATCTGTTCGGCTTCTTTTCCATTTTTAATTCTGATGCCATCAAAGATGTTTCGGTGATCAAAGGCGGAATGCCGGCACAATATGGAGGACGCTTATCTTCCGTGCTTGATATTTCCATGAAAGAAGGCAATATGAATAAAACAGAAATGGAAGGAGGCGTCGGCTTGATTGCTTCCCGGTTTTCCATCCAGGGTCCCATCAAAAAGGACAAAGCTTCTTACATGATTTCTGCCCGGCGAACCTATGTGGATGCGTTGATAAAACCTTTTATCAAAAAATCCAGCAGCTTTCACGGCTCAGGTTATTATTTCTATGACCTGAACACAAAGATGAATTATAAGTTTTCAGAAAAAGACCGGCTCTACCTCAGTGGATATTTTGGCCGTGATGTTTTTGATTTTAATAATAGCGATCAGTCATTTAAAACCAATATTCCCTGGGGAAATTCTACTGCCACGCTGAGATGGAATCATGTTTTTAATCGCCGGCTCTTTGCCAACACCACTTTAGTATATAATGATTACAAATTCCGCTTTGGCGCCATACAGGATAATCTCGCATTCGAACTTTCATCGGGTATCCGTGATGGTACTATGAAAATGGACTTTGATTACTATCCTTTACCGCAGCATAAATTAAAATTCGGAGGGCTGATTACTTATCATAAATTTATTCCTAACGTACTTACCGGCCACCAGGATTCGATAGTTTTTCACCCTAATGATGAAAATGATAAATATGCATTCGAAAACGCAGTGTACCTGCAGGATGATTGGACGGTGAACGATAAAATAAAAATCAACTATGGGCTTCGCTGGAGTGAATTTACACAAGTGGGGCCTTATACCAAATATGTTCGTGATGCGAATCAAAACAAAACAGACAGCACGGTTTATAAAAATTTACAACCGATAAAAACCTATGGTGGATTTGAACCACGGCTTACTCTCCGGTTTTCATTGAATGATGAAACATCCCTGAAAGCCGCTATCACACGGAATTATCAATACATTCACCTGGTCAGTAATTCCGGCAGCACACTCCCAACTGATCTTTGGGTGCCGAGTACTTATATTGTAAAACCACAAATGAGTTGGTTGTATTCCGCAGGTGTGTTTAAAAATTTCAGGAATAATGAATACGAAACATCGCTGGAATTATATTATAAGGATATGAGAAACCAGATTGAATACAGCAATGGATATACGCCTTCACTTACAGATCCGGAAAGTGAATTTGTTTTTGGAAAAGGATGGAGCTACGGCGCTGAACTGTTTATTCATAAACTGCGGGGAAAATTCAACGGATGGATCGGTTATACATTATCCTGGACCTGGCGAAAATTCAAAGACCTGAATAATGGTGAAAAATATCCGGCGAAATACGACAGGAGACATGACCTGAGTATTGTTGTCAATTATGAGAAAAATAAAAAATGGAAATTCGGAGCAGTTTTTGTTTTCGGTACAGGCAATGCCATTACCCTTCCGGAGCAATTTTATTTTATTAATGGAGTATTGACCCAGGAGTACAGCCAGCTAAATCAGTATAGGATGAAACCCTATCATCGTTTGGATCTTTCGGCAACTTATACACCGACACCAAAGAAGAAAAAGAAAGTTCAGTCTTATTGGGTTTTCAGTATTTATAATGCCTATAGCCGGATGAATCCTTATTTCCTTTATTTTAATCAGACAGGAAGCCCCTATAACGGAACCCTACAGGTGCAGGCCAAACAGGTTTCTTTATTCCCCATTTTACCGGCAGTAACCTGGAATTTTAAATTATAAAACGGAATAATGATCTAATGATAAATGATTTTAATCTTTTATACTGATTTTATTTTTGATGTTTGATTATTTTTACAAATCAATTTCAAGAAATGATTCAATGCCGCTTATCCATTCATATACATTTTTAATGATTATCGTTTAATGCCTTTTACTTTTTCACATCCGGGAGCTGTGTTACCATTGGGATATTTGCCTAAACGTTATTTTTCAATGACGGCGCTTGTGGTAGGAAGTATCGCCCCGGATTTTGAATATTTCATAAGAATGGATTCCTATAGTTCTTTTAGCCATAGCCTGAAAGGAATGTTCTGGTTTGATTTGCCTTTGACCATCATTCTCGCTTTCGTTTTTCATGGTGTGGTGAGGAATAAACTGATTGATAATCTTCCTGCTTTTGTCGCAAGTAAATTCCAGGTATTTAAAGATTTTGCCTGGCCTGCCTATTTTAATAAGAAATTTATAACAGTTATTTATTCTGCTATAATTGGCATCTCGTCGCATATACTTTGGGATGCATTTACTCATGAACGGGGAATTTTTTCAAGCGATATTGGGGTGTTAAAAGAGATGTACGCAATTTCAGTAAGCCACCGGTTTGCTACGTACAATTTACTGCAATTGATCAGCTCTATCACAGGTATCCTTATAGTTTTTTATGCAATATTTCAGCTTCACTCCGATAAAAGGTATGTGCAAAAGAGCAGGATATTTCCTTTCTGGCTCATAGTAATTACGGTAATGTTGATTGTTTTTGTAATCAGGTTTCTCAATGGGCTTAAACACGGAGAATACCGTGCCGTTGTAATGACGATAATATCCGGTGGATTAATCGGAATCTTATTGGCTTCAATATTTTTACCGGCAAAAGAAAATGTAAAACAGGTTTAATGTTCTGAAACAGGTAAGTAGATTTTATTTATAAGTATTTTTGTAGTTGACCCTGTTTCCGGCATTTAAATAAAAAATCATGAGTAAGAGGTTTTATGAGTCATTTAAAGTGGATGGCGAAAATTTATTGAAAAAAGTTAAGGAGCTGATCCGGGAAGGCAATGTCCGCCGGATTATCATTAAGGATAAAAATGATAAAGAACTGATCGTATTTCCGCTTACTGTCGGCGTAGTGGGAGTGGTGCTGGCGCCGGTGCTGGCTGCTATTGGCGCTATGGCGGCATTGGTAGGTGAGTGTACTATCACTGTGGAGCGGGAAGGATAATTTTTTTATTGTTGCTTAAAAAGATTTTCAAATTTCTGAAATGAATTGCACAGACCATATCATTTTAGAAATATCAAGATTTGATCATACTTACTCCCTTACAATAAACAATAAAAAGGTTTTCAATTTTATCAGCTATATTATTTTTGAATCATGAAAAAAATTCTTCTACTGATCTTTGTGTCATTTTGTGCATCCATTATTTGGGCGCAAAATATTCCCGATACAATTCAAAAAGTAATTCCCGGCAGAACCAACAGCCCGGAACAACAACAAAAACCATATCTGATCCTGATATCTGCCGATGGTTTCCGGTACGATTATGCAGAAAAATATCAAGCTCAGAATTTATTAGCTCTAAGCAAAGAAGGAGTGAGGGCTGAATCTATGATCCCATCATATCCGTCATTGACTTTTCCCAATCATTATACATTGGTTACCGGATTGTATCCTTCTCATCATGGATTGGTTAATAATTATTTTTATGACCGGAACCGGAAAGCATTTTATTCTATGAAAAATGAAAAGACCGTTACAGACGGAAGTTGGTACGGTGGAACACCATTATGGGTACTTGCCGAGCAGCAGCAAATGCTTACTGCCAGTTTTTATTGGGTGGGCTCAGAGGCAGCAATCAATGGTATTTTACCAACCTATTATTATTCTTACAATGAGGCCATCCCTATTGACCGCCGCATTCAGATTGTAAAAGAGTGGTTGGAATTACCTGCTGAACGCAGGCCTCACCTGATTACTTTTTATTTTCCTGAAGTGGATCATGAAGGGCATATCTATGGGCCTGATGCGCCGGAAACAGCGCAGGCTGTTCGCTGGTTGGATTCAAGTGTTCAAAAATTAGTGGACAATGTTCGGGCAACCGGCCTGCCGGTAAATTTTATTTTTGTATCTGATCATGGTATGACTAAGATTGATACGGAACATTCTTTGGGAATGCCATCAGCAATTGATACTAACAAATTTTTTATTCCATCCGGAGCGGAATTGGTGGAGTTGTATGCAAAAAATAAAGAGAATGTTTCTGATACTTATGTAAAATTATTGCAGGAGGCAAAAGGATATAAAGTTTACCTGAAAGAAAACATGGCCGCCCGGCTTCATTATGGCTCGGAAGACGATACGATGGACCGCATTGGAGATATTCTCCTGATTCCTGATTGGCCGAATGAGTTTAATTTTTCTTCCCGTAAGCCGAGACCCGGCGCACATGGATATGATCCCTACCTGGTAAAAGATATGCATGCCACATTTTTTGCCTGGGGACCAGCATTCAAAAACGATTTTACGATTCCTTCGTTTCAAAATGTAAATGTGTACCCGGTTGTGACGACAATTTTAGGTTTAAAATATACAGATAAGATAGATGGAACTCCTGCTGTTGCCCATGAGATTTTGAAATGATCTTGCAATAAGATTTCAGATGAATAAAAAATAAGTATTAGAGGTTTACTATAATATTTTCAGTAAAGCGAAATATTTATATTGAATAAAAAATCTTTACCTTCCCCATACTAAATTTATTGTAATGAGAAAACTTCTGACAATTAGCTCCTTACTTCTAATTGTTTTTACACTTTCTGCCCAGGAAAAACTGGATATGGAGATGATCGGCAAGATCCGAAAAGAAGGATTGGAAAATTCAAAAGTGATGGACATCGCTTTTCATCTTACCGAAGCGAGTGGCTCAAGGCTCACCAGTTCACCCGGTTTTTTTCGTGCAGCCAACTGGGCGAAAGATCAATTAGCGCAATGGGGCCTGGTGAATGCGGCACTGGAACCCTGGGGAGATTTTGGAAAAGGATGGGAGTTGAAAAAAAGTTATGTAGCCATGACGACTCCATATTATCGTCCGTTGATTGCTTTCCCCAAAGCATGGACACAGGGAACCGGCGGATTAAAAAATGCAGAAGTGATGTTGATTGATGTGAAAGACTCAACAGACCTCGCTCAATATGAAGGAAAATTAGCGGGGAAAATATTGCTGCCTTACCGCAATGATACATTGAAACAAAGTTTTAAGGCAGACGCAGAACGATATACAGATGAAGAACTGGAGAAAATGGCAAAAGCAGAACCTCAGCAACAAGGCCAGCGCAATCCTGCAGATACTGCTGCGCAAAGAAGATTCAGAGAACAATTTCAACGATTCCGTGGCCCCATGCGTACGCTTGCTTTGTTGAGAGAAATGGCAATGAAGGAAGGCGCTGTGGCAATATTAAGTATGTCGAGAGGGCAGGATGGAACTGTATTTGTTCAGGGTGGTGGATCTTATGCTGTTGATGCACCTCCGAATTTTCTTGATATTGTTCTATCTATGGAAGATTACCTGAGCATTCAACGACTTGTCAAATCCGGCATTCCTGTTCATTTAGATGTGGATGTACAAACTGAATTCAGCAATCCGGATGGGAAAGGTTATAATGTAGTTGCAGAAATAAAAGGAACCGATCCAAAACTTAAGGATGAATTAGTAATGCTCGGGGGACATTTAGATAGCTGGCAAGGCGCCACCGGCGCTACCGATAATGCAGCAGGATGTGCCGTGATGATGGAAGCAGTAAGAATTTTAAAAGCATTAGGTGTAAAACCCCGGCGCACTATTCGTATCGCATTATGGAGTGGGGAAGAAGAAGGGCTACTCGGTTCCCGTGCTTATGTAAAACATCATTTTGCTGAAGTGGACACGGTTACAAAAAAATGGATATTAAAACCTGAGTACGATAAATTTTCATCTTATTTCAATATTGACAACGGCACCGGAAAGATCCGGGGAATTTATTTGCAGGAAAATGATAAAGAAAGAGAGATTTTTCAGGAATGGTTAGCGCCGTTTAAAGATTTGGGCGCCACTACTGTCACCATTTCCAATACGGGCGGTACCGATCACCAGGCATTTGATGGCGTAGGGTTACCTGGTTTTCAATTCATCCAGGACCCGATTGAATATGAAACAAGAACGCACCATTCTAACATGGACAGTTATGATCATTTAATATATGATGATCTGAAACAAATTGCAACCATTGTTGCTTCGTTTGTTTATAATGCTGCTATGCGTGATGAAAAACTTCCGAGAAAACCGATGCCCGAACCGAGAATAGGTGGCAGAGGATTTTGAAAATAAAATTTTTATTAAAACAAATATGCCATAGCAAAAAAAAATTATGGCATATTTGTTTTAAGGTGATTTCGGTTTTTCATAAATAAACCGTACTAACGCATTTTTTTGTTCATCAGATACCAGGTAGAGCTGATACCGTTTGTCACCTGCCGTTACAATCATCAATGCCGTATTCGGCGGAATGCTGCCGAGGTTTTCACCAACCATGATCACTTCCTGTACCTTTCTGTTGAGGTCAATTTTTACATAAGTAGTAATCGGTTTAGCAGTCAGCATTTTGTCAGTAACAACCGGGTGGTTATTTACATAAACTGAAATAGTATCACCATCAATGATTCCGTTATCATAAAAGTCAAGACGAATGGTTCCCGTATCCACTTTTATTTCCTTGACCAGTTCATTTTTCCGTTGTGTCAGTGTTGGCGGAAGTTTAGCCTCCGGAATGAATTCAGGATTGATGGTTCGGGTCAGTACAAGAGTTCCAGGCGGGCAGGCATCTTTTTTTTCCATAATGATACCACCCCAACTTCCCCGCAATTGTTCTTCATTCCCCCCCTTATGAAAACTCAGCGAATAATTTTTAATACATGGCACACAGTTTTCGGGAACATGAAAAGTGACCACTTTGAATTCCTTAATCAGGATTTCATTTTTTATCGAATCATAAGTTCCTTCAAAATCTTCTTTTACATAATTACTCGTATCGGAATAATGATATGACACCCCGGTGATCCTCGTAGCAGCAAGTTGAATATGCATTTCGATATTATATACCGGGAAACATCCGCCTGGATTCTGCACCAGTCTCCCTTTCCAGATTCCATTTAAGTCCTGTGCACCGCTTAGCAAGGACAAGAAAACAGAAATTATAAGAATAGATTGACGCATGGAAAATGAAAGTAATCCAAAAAAATAAGCGATTATTGAAAATTACAGAAGCGGCAGGATATTATTTTGATAATTCTGCTCATGCAATTTTGTTATGTATTTATTTTAATAAAGAGACAGGTCAGGGGTCTTTGGGTTTTTGATACCGGAAGCGTACTACTGCATTTTTTTGCTCATTGGATGAAATGAATACATCAAAGCGCTGATCGCCGGCTTCCACAATCATCAGGGATGTGTTGGGTGGGATGCTTCCCAGGTTTTCAGCTACCATGGTCACTTCATGTTCATCATTGTCCTGTCCCATTTTCAGGTTTAGTGTAATAGGTTTTTCACTTAGCCCTTTTCTTGATAGTACGAGCTTTTTATCTACATACACGGAAATAGTATCTCCATCTACCACGCCATTATCATATAATTTGATGGTTACATTCTGGTTGTTTACCACTAGTGTTTTCACCAGGGCATTTTCCCGGTTTTTCAGTACATCAGGAATAGTGCTTAAAGTTTTCTGAATAATTTCTTTTGTTTCGGCCATATCAATTTTTTGTGCAGAATCCCGGGTTTGTTTTTCAGGAGGATTCACCTTAGTTATGGTTTTCGTATTTGTATTTGGCGTTATAATAATTTTATTGACGGGGGGGGGGTTGCTGACCATTGGAGGATTCTTTTTCACCGTTGATTTTTTTACAACGGAAGGCGGCGTTTTTTTTACCGTTGATTTATTTACCGGGGGTTTGGTAACGGTAACATTTTTTTTAATGGGTGGTGAGGCTTCCCTGATCGAATCCGCTCTGAGCTTGCTCCGTAAAAATGGTTCAACATAAAAATCAGAAGTGCGTACTTTCCTTAAATACACTTTCCCGCTGCCACAATCATCTCCTTTTTTAGCGCCGATACCGTTCTTTTCAAATTTGCTGGTAAAGGTTCCTTCCAGAAATTGTTCTTTACCGGAAACAGCGTATTGAAAACTGCATTTCATAATACATGCTGCTGAAAATGTACTCATGCGTAACTCAACTGTTTTTATTTCAGTTATTAAAGCGCTATTTTCTTTTCTTTTGAAATTGCCGGTTAAAACGGCTTTGCCATAAAATACGGTTGTGAGATAGGAATAAGAGACCCCTGAGATTCTGCTGCCAGTTTGATCCAGTTGCAATTCAAATTTATACTGATCATCATTTTCAGTAATAAAATATCCCCTCCAGATTCCAGTAAGATTCTGAGAATAAGAAACAGAACAGATAAAAAATGTAGATAACAAAAATACCCTGTGTATGATTTGTTTCATTGCGGTTCAAAACTAAGAAATTCATCCAGATACAGAGATGGATAGCTGGAAAAAGAGTGTTAATTTTGCGCATTAAAAAAATTGCAGAATAACAATATGATGATCAATATTACATTTCCGGATGGCGCAGTGAGACAATTTGAAAAAGGAACGTCTGCATTGGATATAGCCCGCTCCATTTCGGAGGGGCTTGCAAGAAAAGTTTTATCTGCATCGGTAAATGGACAGGTGCAGGATGCTGCTCGCCCTATCCTTGAAGATGCAACATTGAAATTACTTACCTGGAATGATACAGATGGGAAAAGCACTTTCTGGCATTCGTCCGCTCATCTTATGGCTGAAGCTGTCGAATCTATATTTCCCGGAGTGAAATTTTGGGTAGGCCCTCCGGTGGAAAACGGTTTTTATTATGATATGGATCTTGGAGATAGAAAACTGACTGAGGAAGATTTGGGAAAGTTAGAGAAAAAGATGAATGAACTTGCAAAACAGAATAATGCCTATTTAAGAAAAGAAATTTCAAAAAAAGATGCAGTAAAATATTTTTCTGATAAAGGTGATGAATACAAGCTCGACTTACTTCAGGGATTGAATGATGGCGAAATCACTTTTTATACTCAGGGAAATTTTACAGATCTCTGCCGGGGCCCTCATATTCCCAACACCGGTTTTATCAAAGCCATTAAACTTACCAATATTGCGGGAGCTTATTGGAAAGGTGATGAAAAAAATAAAATGCTCACCAGGGTATATGGTGTCACATTCCCTTCGCAAAAAGAATTGGATGAATACCTGCACTTGCTGGAAGAAGCAAAGAAAAGAGATCATCGAAAGTTGGGAAAAGAACTTGGCATCTTCACCATGGATGATGATGTAGGTCCGGGTTTGGCATTATGGATGCCCAATGGCACAATCATCATTGAGGAGTTGGAAAAATTAGCAAAAGAATCTGAATTAGCAGGGGGATATAAGAGAGTTGTAACACCGCATATTGCCAAAGAAAATTTATACCTCACCAGCGGGCACTTGCCATATTATAAAGACAGTATGTATCCGCCGATGGAACTGGAGGGAGTGAAATATTATCTGAAAGCAATGAACTGCCCCCATCACCATAAAATTTTTGCAGCAGAGCCAAAGAGCTATAAAGATTTGCCATTAAGATTGGCAGAATATGGCACTTGTTACCGGTATGAACAAAGCGGTGAATTATTTGGTTTGATGCGGGTTCGCTGTCTTCACATGAATGATGCACATATTTATTGTTCCAAAGAACAATTCTATGAAGAGTTCAAAGCGGTGAATGATATGTACCTGAAATATTTTAAAATATTCGGCATTGATAAATATGTGATGCGTTTATCGCTTCACGACCCTACCAAGCTTGGAAAAAAATATGTAAACGAACCGGAACTGTGGAAAGAAACAGAAGCATTGGTAAGAGATGTGCTGATCAAAACAAATACCCCTTATGTTGAGGTGCCGGATGAGGCCGCTTTTTATGGCCCCAAGATAGATGTTCAGATTTGGAGTATAATAGGCAGGGAGTTTACACTGGCTACTAACCAGGTGGATTTTGCACAAGGCAGAAGTTTTAAATTGGAATTCACTACGCATGATAATAAAGCTGAAACCCCATTAATCATCCACCGGGCTCCATTGGGAACGCATGAGCGGTTTATCGGATTTTTATTGGAGCACTATGCAGGAAAATTCCCATTGTGGTTGGCTCCTGTCCAGGTAAAAGTGCTGCCGATCAGTGATAAATTTTTAGATTATGCTAAAACAGTTTCGCAGCAATTGAAAAAAGCGGATATTCGTGCTGAAGTTGATGACCGGAACGAAAAGATCGGAAAGAAGATAAGAGATACAGAACTGATGAAAGTGCCTTATATGCTGGTGGTGGGAGAGAAAGAAATGACTGAAAATAAAGTAGCGGTAAGGCGTCATGGAAAAGGAGATACCGGCACCGAAAATATCGGGGAATTTGTCAACCGTATTTCGATAGAAATTAAAGAACGCATCAGTGAATAACAGTAAGTAAAGATCAACATTCATCACCCGGATTTTTCGGGAGCCGATGTTCTGTAATTGCATTAACTTGAACATCGAAATTTGAGTGTTGGTCATTTTTATTATCCTCAAACCCTGTTGAGGAATTCAAATAAAAAAACAAAAATGCTCTTGCAGGGAAAGGGCTTCATTTAAACAATTTCAATGGCAGTACCTCAAAAAAGCGGATTCAACAGGCCACCGGGCGGAAATTTTAACCGGGGCGGTTTCAGGGGAAGATTTGTACCCCGCAAAGAAGCAGAACATCGGATTAATAATTTTATTCGTGTGCCACAGGTTCGTTTGGTGGGCGAAAATGTAGAAGTGGGTGTCTATAACACTCAGGAAGCATTAAAAATTGCACAGGAGCAGGGATTGGATCTTGTGGAAATATCTCCGCAGGCTGACCCGCCGGTATGCAAGGTTATTGATTATAATAAATTTCTTTACGATAAGAAGAAGAAAGAAAAGGAGATGAAGGCAAAGAGTAAAGTGTCTGAAGTAAAAGAGATTCGGTTTACTCCTAATACCGACGATCATGATTTCAACTTCAAAGCCAAACATGCGGAAAGCTTTTTGAAAGAAGGGAACAAGGTGAAAGCTTATGTGCAGTTTAAAGGGAGAGCTATACAATTTAAAGACAGGGGGGAATTATTGTTATTGAAATTTGCTGAGCGTCTTGCCGAGACTGGTACATTGGAAAACCTGCCTAAAATGGAAGGCAGGCGTATGCTGGCAATTTTTACTCCTAAAGGAAAAAAGAAATAAGCATATTTTTTTATATGATTAAATGGAAAGGGCGTTCAAACGCCCTTTTGTTTTTCCTGTACCGGCTTTTGTAACTTTAATCCCTCCGTTCATATAAAAGTTTATCCGGTCAAATTGATTCTTTGCTTCTTTGCCTATATTCGGGCTATATTTTTTATTAAATCAATATTTATGCATAAAATTTTCAGACAGCTAACTACTGCATTTTTGGCAATGGCAATTTGCTCTTTTGCTTTTTCACAACCAAAGGATACCACCCGCAATGGAGGAAACGGAGGTTTGGGTGGAAGGCCACAAGCGGCTACCTCTGCACCAAAACCATACAACGAAGTGATCACTAAAAAAGCTGTTACTTACAATGGTTTTTTTAAAGTTCATAAGGAAGATGGAAAATATTATTTCGAAATTCCTGATAGTTTATTGGGAAGGGATATACTTACTGTGAACCGCCTGACAAGAACCCAGGAAGGCATGGGCTATGGCGGCGATCAGATTGGACAGAATGTGATCCGGTTTGAAAGCGGACCTAATAATAAAATATTTCTGAAAAATATTTCTTATGCCGTTTATGCAAAGGATTCCACATCTCCGATGTTTAATTCTGTACGGAACTCTAATGTGCAACCCATTGCTGCTGCATTTGACATAAAAGCTTTTTCCAAAGATTCAACCGGAGTGGTTATTGACATGACGGACTATATTAATGGAGATAATGATATTTTGTATTACAACAGTGCATTTAAAAATATTTTGCGGGTTGGATCAATACAGCCTGATAAATCGTATATCGTTTCGGTAAAATCTTACCCAATCAATATTGAGGTCACTGCGATGAAAACCTATTCAAGGCTTCCGGCGCAGGCTACCGGTCCGGGCGGATTTGGAATTAGTGCCGCGGCAACTGGTAACATTACCGTTGAGCTAAACAGTTCTATGGTTTTATTACCAAAAGTTCCCATGCAGGCAAGATACTATGATGACCGGGTTGGATATTTTACAGTAGGCTATACTGATTTTGATGCAAACCCCCAGGGGGTAAAAAGTATTCAACTGGCTAAACGCTGGAAACTGGAACCAAAGCCGGAGGATATGGAAAAATATAAAAGAGGTGAATTAGTGGAACCACAAAAGCCAATTGTAATTTATATTGATCCCGCTACTCCTAAAAAATGGATCCCTTATTTAATTGCAGGCATTAACGATTGGCAGCCTGCATTTGAACAGGCAGGATTTAAGAATGCAATTATTGGTAAAGTAGCTCCAACAAAAGAAGAAGATAGCACATGGAGCCTTGAAGATGCCCGCAATTCTGCCATAGTTTATAAGCCTTCCGATATAGCGAACGCCAGCGGCCCAAGCGTAGCAGATCCACGCAGCGGTGAAATTATTGAAACGCATATTAATTGGTATCATAATGTAATGCAACTGATCCGTGACTGGTACATGATACAGGCCGGGCCAAATGATCCGGCAGCAAGGCAGATGGTTTTCCCTGATGAACTGATGGGTCAACTGATTCGTTTTGTTTCTTCTCATGAAGTGGGACATACTATGGGCCTGCGTCATAACTTTGGATCCAGTTCCACCGTTCCGGTAGATTCATTAAGGAATAGAGCATGGGTAGAAGCTAATGGACATACTCCTTCCATTATGGATTACGCCCGCTTCAACTATGTAGCACAACCCGAAGATAATATCAGTGAAAAAGGACTTTTCCCAAGAATTGGGGATTATGATAAATGGGCTATAGAATGGGGCTACAGACTATATCCGCAATTCAAAAGCGCTGATGATGAAAAAGGATACTTGAATCAAATTGTGATCAACAAATTAAAAAATCCTCGTTTGTGGTGGGGTGATGGCGAGAGCAACCAGGATGATCCCCGTTCTCAAACAGAAGATTTGGGAGATGATGCAATGAAAGCAAGCAGTTATGGAATTAAAAATTTGCAACGCATCATTCCTCAACTGATGACCTGGACAAAAGAGCCAAATGATGATTACTCCAATCTTGCAGAAATTTACGGACAGGTTACCTCACAGTTCAGTCGTTATATGGGTCATGTAGCAAGAAATGTTGCCGGTATTTACAGAACGCCCAAAGTGGTAGAACAACCTGGTGCTGTTTATGAATTCACACCAAAATCAAAACAGGTTAATGCAGTTGCATTCCTGAATCAACAATTGTTTACCACGCCAACCTGGCTTATTAATAATGATGTCTTTGCAAGAACAGGAGGAAATCCTTTGGTAATTATTGGCAACATTCAAACATCAGCGTTGAATCGTCTTTTCAATAACAATACGCTGGGTAAATTGATTACGGCAGAAGCATCCATTGGGAGTAATGCTTATAAAATGACTGACCTTTTTAACGATCTTAAAAAAGGAATCTGGTCAGAACTCACAACTAAAAAACCGATTGATGTATATCGCCGGAATCTTCAAAAGTCTTACGTTGATATCCTTATCAACCTATTGACTCCGCCTGCTACCACAACTACAATAACAATTAGCAGAGGAGGTGCACCTTCGGCTCCTTCTTTGAATTCGAATAATTCAGATATAAAGAGTGTGGTCAGGGCTCAACTTACTGCTTTAAAAGCAGAGGCTACTTCGGCTTCGGCTGCTATTGCTGATCCGATGACTAAATACCATCTTCAGGACATTGTCAAGAGAATTGATAATGCTTTGAATCCGAAGTGATAGACACTCTTATTTGAAATAAATTAATGGGATCCTCAAAGGATCCCTTTTTGTTTGCCTGTTGCTTTGCCAGTTCTGGTTCATCACTTATCTTTGCCACCCCATTCAAAAAAGTTCTTTTTATTTGATTGGAACAAATTGCTGAAGAGGCCCGATAAGGATTCCGGCTGTCCGGAGACGCCTCAAAGCGTAATTTTAAATGCATGTAAAATGCCTAAGGTAAAAACAAATTCCAGTGCCAAAAAGCGCTTCAAAGTGACCGGCACGGGGAAAATCACTCATCAAAAGAGTTTCAAGCGTCACATTCTGACAAAAAAAACAAAAAAACGGAAACGGAATTTAAGAAAGGATGGCACGGTTAGTAAGGCCAATCTTGGATTTGTAAAACGATTATTAAGGCTTAAGTAGAAAGTTGTAAAGAACGAAACTTGAAGTTGTCAGGTTTGTTTCTTTTTACTTAATACTAAGGCGAGTCACAATTATTTTTATTTTTTAAACTTATTAAAATATGCCACGTTCAGTAAATGCGGTTGCAAGCAAAGCCCGCCGCAAAAAAATATTAAAGCAAGCAAAAGGCTTTTATGGCAAAAGAAAAAATGTATTAACTGTTGCCAAAAACGTAGTTGAAAAAGGAATGACCTACATGTATGTAGGCCGCAAACTTAAAAAAAGGGAGTACCGTCAACTGTGGATTGCCCGTATTAATGCCGCAGTAAGAGCAGAAGGAATGACCTACTCTTCGTTTATTAATAAACTTCAGGCTAAAGGTATCGAACTAGATAGAAAGGTATTGGCTGATCTTGCCATGAATCACCCAGAGACTTTCAAAAATCTCGTTGCCCAGGTGAAGTAATTTTTGGAGATAAAAATGATAGCCATCCCGCCCGGCAGGATGGCTTTTTTGTTACTATTTATATATATTCTGGAAAAAAGATACATTTCCATCCATACTAATTTTAAGTGCAATTTTATTGGTACCCTTGATGAGCTCAGCAAAATAATTGTCTGCATCTTCAAATGTTGTATTGTATAACATCATATCAGTATCGTTTGAGGTGTTGTCTTTAAAAAGAATCACATTCGAAACATCATACCCGGGGTATTCTTTTTGAATTTCAATTTGAGCTTTTTCAGGTAATCTGGAAAATGAAACTTTTCTGGATGTTCCAATCAGGTTATTATTGAAGTCATAGTAGGCAGTTTCATTTATTCTGCCATTCCTGAAAGTAGCTTCGTCAAAATTTTTATGTCCCCATTTTACATTGGTGGCTTTTGGAAAATCAGCAAAAAAGTGTTGTTCTGTTTGATAGTTTACCCAATTGGTATCTTTTATTTTTTTTATGTGGGTAACAGAACTGGTTTTTTTATGACTTTTTTTTAGTAAAGTTCCTGCATGAGCCGGGATTAAAACTCCAGACAGCAAGGCAATCAGTATTGCAAAAAGAATCTTTTTCATAGCTTAAAAATTTGGGGTTAAAAATCAGATTTCATATTTTATGACGTAAGAGATTGTTGATTTATGCATCTTGAAAGTGACTTAACCCGGACTTAACAGTGCTTAACTATCTGTTTAAGGAATAAAAAAAGGATAACAATTTTCTGGATTCATCCAACAACTTTTAAAAAATTTGTATATAAAAATTCAAACACATTACATTTGCACCTATTAAAAAAGCATTAAACAAAATGCCACTGGAGCCTACCGTTACCAACACGTATTACGACCTGGTAAATCAAACATTCAACTTTCCTCAGGAAGGATTGGAAGTACATGACGATTGTCTTTGGTTTAATGACATTAATATTAAAGCGCTGATTGAAAAATATGGAACCCCCCTGAAGATTAGTTATCTTCCAAAAATAGGAAAGCAGATAAAGAAAGCCAGGCAAATGTTTGCAACGGCTTTTAAAAAATACAGGTATGAAGGAAAATATTTTTATTGCTATTGCACCAAAAGCTCTCATTTTTCTTTTGTCGTAGAAGAAGCATTGAAGCATGAAGTACATCTTGAAACATCTTATGCATACGATATTGAGATCATCCGTAAATTATACGAGAAAAGAAAGATATCAAAAGATATACATATTATTTGTAACGGGTATAAACAGAAAGGCTATATCAGGCGCATTGCCGGACTACTTAATTCGGGGTTTCAAAATGTAATCCCGGTTCTAGATAACAAAGAAGAATTAAGAGAATATGCTAAAGCAGTAAGAGTGCCATTTAAATTGGGAATACGAGTAGCGGCAGAAGAAGAGCCTACTTTCCCGTTTTATACTTCCAGGTTGGGCATCAGGGCAAAAGATATTTTGGAATTTTATGTGGACAGGATTGAAGGGTATGAAAGTAAATTTCAATTAAAGATGCTGCATATATTCCTGAACAAAGGGATTAAAGATGATATCTATTACTGGAGTGAATTAAACAAGATCATAAATCTTTATTGCCAGTTAAAAAAAATATGCCCCGAACTGGATTCCATAAATATCGGCGGAGGCTTCCCCATTAAACATTCTCTGGGCTTCAATTACGATTATCAGTTTATGATTAATGAAATTGTCAGGAATATTAAAGTAGCCTGCAAAAAAGCAAAAGTTCCTGTACCCAATATTTTTACAGAATTTGGAAGCTTTACGGTAGGCGAAAGCATGGCACATATTTATAGCGTAATTGGCCAGAAAGTGCAAAATGACCGTGAGATATGGTATATGATAGATTCTTCCTTTATAACTACTCTTCCAGATACATGGGGGATTGGTGAAAAATTTTTATTGCTACCAATCAATAAATGGGATCATGAATATCAACGGGTGGTTTTAGGTGGCCTCACTTGTGATAGTCATGATTATTATGATTCGGAAGAACATATCAATGAAGTGTTTCTTCCTAAATTCAATGGTGGAGAACCACTATATGTAGGATTTTTCCATACGGGTGCTTACCAGGACCAGATCAGTGGCTATGGGGGCATTAAGCATTGCATGATCCCTTCTCCTAAACATGTCATCTTAGAGTATGATAAAAATGGGAAACTGATAGATTGGCTTTATGCCAAACAACAATCAGCTCAGAGTATGTTGAAAATTCTCGGGTACAAATAGTAGGGTAAATAAAGAAGCCCTTTCTGCAACACAGAATGAATATGGTTATGGATGACCGGGAGTTGTTATGCAGGAAAGGGCCTGGTATTTTGATTAGTGATAACGGTTCCTTCCACGGCGCCATCTGTCATAATTCTTCCACTCTCTATATTCCCTTTGATTGTAATGAACTCTTCTGATATAGCTTCTGTCAAGATAATACATATTGTTCCACCCTCTCCAGTAAATATATCCTTCGGGGCTTCGATAGTAATAGCGCCCGTCTGGATAATGACTGATTACAAATCCGGGGCCGGGACTAATGATTAGAGATAATGAAGTTTGGGCAGGAGGATAACGGTCGTAGTAATAAGCACGGCTCGGACTGCAACTGATAGCTAAAACAACTATCGTTGTAAGTATTGCCATTGGTATAATTTTAATTTTTCTCATGTTGAATAATTTTATATTTAGAAATTCAATTCATTTGCCGGAAAATCCTAAACATGTTTAACATGAAACAAATTCTGATTTTATTAACAGCAACAGTATTATCTGTACAAGGAATGACTCAAACAACTGAAGACTCCATAAAAACGGTAATAAAGAAAATGTTTGAGGCTATGAAAAATTCAGATGCTGCAACATTGAAATCTTGTTTTGGTGACAGCGTGGTTTTTCAAACTATTACCCGTGATAAAACCGGTAAACTTGTTGTGGAAAATGAAAATACCAATGATTTTGCTGAATCAATCAGTAATCTTCCAAAAGGCGCTGCAGATGAACAAATCCGGTTTGAAACCATTAAGATTGACGGGCCATTAGCAATTGTCTGGGCACCCTATAATTTTTATTACAATGGAAAATTCAGTCACTGTGGTATGGATTCATTTCAGTTGGTTCGTTTTGAAAATGGTTGGAAAATTCAATATATCATAGACACAAGACGAAAGCAGGGGTGTGATTTGAATTAAAAAAACCCCGTCGTAGAAACGACAGGGTGTAAACCAAAACCAACTGCTTATGAGAAAATCTTTAACTGATTGTAATTTGTTTGGATGCTGCTTTGACTGGTTCTTTCTTAGGCAGGTTTAATGTTAATATACCATTAACATAACTTGCCTCGATTTTATCGCTATCAATGTTTTCATCTAATGTAAAAGATCTTTTGAATGAACGGTATTCATATTCTTTACGAATTTGTTTTTCATTCTCTGATTTTGTTTCATTTTTCTTTTCGGCAGAAATGGTCAGAATATTCTGATCCACGTTCATTGTAAAATCGTTTTTTTCAAAACCGGGCGTTACCATTTCCAGACTGTAGTTTTTATCAGTTTCTTTTATATTTACCGGCACCAGCCCTTTCCAGCCCAATTCACTAGTCTCATTTCTGTATAAGACGGGCATATCGGTAAAAAAGTCTTCAAATAAGCTGTTAAAGCTTTTGTCAAAAGGTTTTCTGTTGAATTTTACGAGTGTCATACATATTTATTTTTAAGTTTTACAATATAATTGACGGAGGTGCATGATCAAATGATATACCACCGGCTTTTCAGAAAAGCTTCACTGACAGTTAGGTTGAAATTTTCAATTCAGCCCGACACTTTTTCCGGGTTTAGTAAATTTTTATGTCAGATTTACCTATGCGACTTATCTATTAACTATAGGCCGAACTTTTTGCTTAGCTTTGCAGTTCAATTTTAAAATAGAAAACGTATGTATCCCGAAGAAATCGTAATACCCATGAAGGAAGAATTAACAGAACATGGTTTTATAGAACTGCTTACGCCTTCTGATGTTGAAATCCAATTAAGTAAAAAAGGAACAACATTAGTGATGGTTAACTCTGTTTGTGGCTGTTCTGCCGGTTCTGCCCGCCCTGCGGTTTTGATTGCTGTATCAAATGCGGTTAAAAAACCTGATTACCTAACTACCAGCTTTGCCGGTTTTGATATTGACGCAGTGCAAACCTTACGCCAGCACCTTTTGCCTTATCCGCCATCTTCGCCTTCCATTGCTTTATTTAAAGATGGAAAACTGGTTCATTTTATCGAACGCCATCAGATTGAAGGAAGGCCTGCGCAGGTTATTGCACGTAATCTGGTTGCAGCATTTGATGAATATTGTAATTAATATTGAACGTTAGTATTGAGTCCTGTTTGCAATTTTATTAGAAAGTGCTCATTCAAAAAATAGAATAAAATCAGTTGTATATTCGCTACAAGTAAAACAAGCAGCCAGCTGTCAGCATGTATCCAAACCTTTATTACGCATTTAAAGATCTTTTTGGGTTAGATTGGAAATTTCTTCGATTTGTTAACTCATTTGGTTTTTTTGTAGCCATAGCTTTTATTCTTGCAGCTATAACGCTTGCTGCTGAATTAAGAAGAAAAAGCCGGCAAGGTCTGTTACAACCTACTGAAATGCAAGTGATGGTGGGCCAGCCTGCAACGGTGAGCCAATTATTGTTGAATTTTTTATTTGGGTTTTTATTCGGCTATAAAATTTTAGCATTATTCCTCATGAGTAGCACTGCTACAGAAGATCCGCAGGCTTTTATTTTTTCATCTATGGGTAGTTGGCCTGCCGGTATCGGGTTAGGACTTTTATTTGCCGGCTTAAAATGGTGGGATAAGCACAAACAAAGGCTTCCAAAACCTGAGCAGCGAAAAGTTAGAATTTGGCCTCAAGACAGGGTGGGAGAAATGGTTATTATCGCATTAGTTTTCGGATTATTTGGTGCAAAGCTTTTTGATATTTTTGAGAACTGGAGTGCATTCTTACAACATCCTTCAGATTTTATTTTTTCAAGAGCTGGTCTCACATTTTATGGTGGGCTGATATGTGCGGCACTGGCAATTTGGTGGTACGCAAAAAAACATAAGATCGGTTTCTGGCATTTAAATGATGCGGCAGCTCCGGCATTAATGCTGGCTTATGCCGTTGGACGAATTGGATGCCAGGTTGCCGGAGACGGAGACTGGGGGATTGAAAATTTAAGACCAAAACCATTTAACTGGCTTCCGGATTGGATGTGGTCTTATAATTTTCCTCATAACGTGAATGAAGTTGGAATAAAAATTCCGGGTTGCAACGATCCTAAATATTGCTTTCAACTGGAGCATGGTGTTTTTCCAACTGCTTTTTATGAAACAATTACATGCCTTATATTATTTGCGCTCATTTGGTCATTAAGAAAAAAATTCAAAGTACCCGGCACCTTATTCGCATTTTATTTAATTCTGAATGGTGTTGAAAGATTCCTGGTTGAGACCATTCGGGTCAATGTTAGAATGAATCTGTTCGGGCTTCATCCTACACAAGCCGAACTGATTTCTTCGCTTTTAATTATTTCAGGAATTGTACTCTGGCTTATTTTGATTCGTAAATCTGGCTCGCAAAAAGTGGCATCTGGAAAGGAAGCCATTAAAACCTGAACACCCCGGTTATTTTTTGAAACCATTCAAACCCATTGCCAGAGCGAGTTTCATCAGTATTTTTAAAATTATGTTTTTTGAGTAAAAGCTGTGTGTAATTTTTGCGTCCAATCACTATGATTTTCCGACTTTACGTAGTATTTTTGCAGACGGTCGAGGACGGTAAATTCATCCAATAGCAATTAACTATCCATTTGCAACTTTCTGCAAACGAAGACTGACATTTATTCGTTTTTATTTAAATAATAACACGTATGCGGCAGCTTAAAATTGCCACCCAGATTACGAACAGAGATTCGCAGGCAGTCGAAAAATATTTGCAGGAAATCTCTAAAATTTCCATGATCACTCCTGAAGAGGAGACTACGCTGGCACAGCGGATCAAAATGGGAGATCAGAGAGCTCTGGACAAATTAGTACAAGCTAATCTTAGGTTCGTGGTTTCTGTTGCTAAGCAGTACCAGCATCAGGGTTTATCTCTTAGCGATTTAATCAACGAGGGCAACCTCGGACTGATAAAAGCGGCACAACGCTTTGATGAAACTAAAGGTTTCAAATTTATTTCATACGCCGTTTGGTGGATTCGCCAATCCATCCTGCAGGCGTTGGCAGAGCAGGGCAGATTAGTCCGACTGCCTCAAAATAAAATTGGCACTTATAACAAAGCTAACAAAGCTTATATGGCCTTTGAACAGGAACATGAAAGAGAGCCATCAACTGAAGAGTTAGCTGAATTACTCGAAATGAGCGAAACGGAGATAAACAACATTTTTCAAAGTAATACCCGCCATACTTCATTAGATGCGCCGGTACACGAAGCAGAAGATGTAGCTATGGGTGATTTGCTGGAAGGTGGTGATGATACAGATGATGATGTGATGAAGGATTCATTGAGGAATGAGATTCGCCGGGTATTAAAATCTCTTTCGCCAAGAGAAGCGGAGATTGTAAACGCTTATTTCGGTTTGGATGGCGAGAATGGAGTTACCATTGAACAAATTGGGCAGAAATATGATCTGACCAAAGAGCGTATCCGCCAGATCAAAGAAAGAGCTATCAAACGTTTACAAAAAGCCCGTTACAGTAATGCATTAAAAGCTTACTTAGGTTAATGACTTAAAGTTCCGGTGGTTTACCACAGGAGCTATAAGAATAGCAAATTGGGAAAACAGCCCTGGTTCTTGTGATCGGGGCTGTTTTATTTTTAATATATCCTGAAATGAATTTTACAAACGGAAATTAATTGTTTGGCTATTCTGCTAAATTTGATATTTATTTTTTCAGAATTTTCAACAAAATTAAAATTTTGTTGTTTAAGTCTATCATTTTAATACAGGCGTCTTGATCATTAAAAAAGTCATAATACAAACCATGAGGGATTTTTTTGGCGGGCCGGGTAAAAATATAGTTTCAAAAAGAATAACAGTTGTTTTTGCCCTGATAATGGCAATAAGCAATCCGGTATTCCCGCAATCTGTTTCTGATAGTTTATTAAAAGAACCTACGCTTCAAAATATTATTCAGTATGCGTTAAGAAAGCAACCGGTAGTGCAGCAGGCACTGATGGCTGAGGCTATTACAGATTTGCAGATAAAATCCAAATTGGCAGATTGGTACCCTCAGGTAAATTTCAATTACCTGTATCAGCACAATTTCCAGGTACAGACCAGTATTATTGGCGGAAACCCGGTTCGATTGGGTGTTAATAACACATCTGCAATTCAATTCTCTGCTTCACAAACTATTTTTAACAGGGATGTCTTGCTGGCAAAGCAAACAAAAGATTTTGTTCTCAGGCAAACGAGACAACAAACTTCGGATACTAAAATTGATCTGGTTGCAAATGTTTCTAAGGCTTTTTACAATGTGTTGACGACAAAACAACAAATCAAAGTGACGGAAGAAAACATTCTTCGGCTTCAGCAAAGCCTCAAAGATGCCCGTGCCCAATTTGATGCAGGCATTGTTGATAAAACAGATTACAAAAGGGCCACAATTGCGTTGAACAATGCAGAAGCCGAAAAAAGGGGGAACGAAGAGGCACTTCTTGCAAAAACAGAATATTTGAAATCGTTGATCAATTATCCACTGGACGCCGAATTAAATATTGAATATGATAGTGCCAGGATGGAAAATGAAATTACAGTGGATACCATACAACCAGCGGATTATACGAAACGCATAGAATACCAGATACTGGAAACACAAATGAGATTGCAGGAAGCAAATGTTCAGTACAATAAATGGAGTTTTATTCCATCTATTTCTGCAAACGGCGCTTATAGCATGAATTTTCTTAATAATAGTTTTTCAAAATTGTACAGCCAATCATTCCCAAATTCTTATGTGGGACTAACATTGTCGTTTCCGATTTTTGAAGGAAGCAAACGGAAATATAATATTCAACAATCACTATGGGAATTGAAACGAACAGGATTGGATATTGTGAATTTCAAAAATCAGGTGAATTCAGAATACAGTGCAGCTTTAGCAAATTATAAAGCCAGTCTTTCTGAATTTTTAGCTTTAAAAGAAAATGTCGGGCTGGCCCGTGAAGTATATGATGTCATTCGCTTGCAATATCGCTCGGGAATAAAAACGTATTTAGAGGTGATTGCTGCAGAAACTGATCTCCGCACTGCACAGGTTAATTACTTTAATGCATTGTACCAGGTCGTCAGCAATAAGATAGATGTGGAAAAAAGTAAAGGAGAAATCAGTTATTAAAAACGTATAAGAAAAAGAACGTAAAATATGTTAGTCAAATTTATCAGAAGCTATTATCCTGTTTCAGTTTTAGCCGGTCTTTTAGCTTGCGGAGCTAAACAGCAACAACCTCGAGGCCTGCCTCCGGCCATACCGGTGACTGTGGATACTGTAAAATCAACCGATGCCGTTTACTACGATGAATACCCGGGAATTATTGTTGCGATAAATCAAACGGACATCAGGGCGCAGGTGGCCGGTTACATTACGAATATATTTTTCAAGGATGGGCAAGAAGTCACCAAAGGACAAAAATTATACTCAATAGATCAGCAATTGTATAATGCGAACTATCAACAGGCTTTAGCTAACCTGCAGGTACAACAAACAAATTTGATAAAAGCACAAAAAGATGCAGATCGTTATCATGATTTGGACAAGCAGGATGCAATTGCAAAACAACAGGTGGATTATGCCGACGCAGCATTGGAAACAGCCAAAAAACAAGTGGCTGCAGCGCAGGCAAATGCTGATGCGGTTAAATCAAATCTGAATTTCTCGACGATCACAGCACCCTTTAGCGGTACCATTGGTATTTCCCAGGTGCGTATAGGTACATCTGTGGTGGCCGGACAAACTGTTTTAAATACTATTTCAACGGACAACCCAATGGCCGTGGATTTTTCTGTGGATCAAAATGAAGTGTACCGGTTTTCAAAATTGCTGCAGGAAAGACAACATGCAAATGATTCAACTTTTTCTATTGTTTTTGGTACAGATATTTATCCATCGCATGGTACCATCAGTTTGATAGACCGTGCGGTGGATCCGCAAACAGGAACTATTAAAACAAGGTTGATTTTCCCCAATTCAAAAAATTTATTGAAGGCCGGTATGACGACAAAAGTGAGAGTCTTAAATAATGCTTCAAAAAAAGCTATTATCATCCCGTACAAAGCAATTACTGAGCAATTGGGAGAATTTTTTGTTTATGTGGTGGGTGATAGCAGCAAAGTCTCGCAACGAAAAGTTGTATTGGGACAGGCGCTGGGTGCTTCTGTGATTGTAAAAGATGGATTAACCCCAGGTGAAATAATCGCAGTACAGGGCGTACAAAATCTCCGGGAAGGCGCAACGATCAGCATTGCAAAACCTGCGACTAACCCGGCAGCCCATAAGAATTAGTCATTAAAAAAAATTAATAGTAAAATAAATTCTATTTCCTGAATCATGATCGCAGAAACTTTTATAAAACGGCCGGTAACCGCTATGGTAATTTCCATAGTGATTGTGCTGGTCGGTATTATTTCATTGTTGAATCTACCTGTAGCGCAGTATCCGGATATTTCACCTCCCACAGTTTCCATAGCAGGAAGTTTCATTGGCGCCGATGCACAAACCGTAGAACAAACTACAACAACCGCAATAGAAACTCAGGTGAACGGTACTCCGGGAATGACTTATATGACGAGCAGCAGTACCAGTACCGGGCAAAGCAATATCACAGTGAACTTTGAAGTAGGCACTGATATCAATATTGCCACATTAGATGTTCAGAACAGGGTAAGTGTGGCGGAACCTACTTTGCCTGATGCTGTAAAGCGTTTAGGACTTACGGTTCGCAAACGCAATCCCAGTATTATGGTGGCAATCGCTTTTTATTCGCCTAATGGTACACACGACGCAAAATTTATTGGAAATTATGTAAACATTTATGTGCGGGATGCACTGCTTCGGGTAAAAGGGGTTGGCGATGTATTTTCCAGGGGAAATGATTTTGGAATGCGCATCTGGCTCAATCCCGAAAAGATGGCTGCAATGAAGATGACCCCGGCAGAAGTGAATGCTGCGCTGCAGGAACAAAATCTGCAGGTAGCAGCAGGAACTATTGGTTCCAATCCCCAGCCGGGGCAACAGGCATTTGAATACAATGTTCTTACCAACAGCCGTATCAATACGAAAGAACAATTTGAAAATATAGTGGTTCGCTCGAATCCTGCATCAGGAAGTGTTGTTCTTCTCAAAGATATTGCGAGGGTTGAACTGGGACAGTTTGATTATAGTGTCAATTCATTTGTAGATGGGAAACCTGCGGCGTTCTTACTTATTTACCAGGCACCCGGAGCTAATGCGATGGACACCTATGATGGGATTACCAAAGCGCTGAATGATTTGAAAAAGACTTTTCCAAAAGACATTGATTATCTCATTCCGCTGGAAACAGTATCGGTAGTAAAAGCATCAATAAATGAAGTGATGCATACTTTACTGATCGCACTTTCACTTGTAGTGTTGGTTGTTTTTTTGTTTTTGCAAAGCTGGCGTGCGACATTGATTCCTGTATTGGCTATCCCGGTTTCAATCATTGGTACATTTATTATGTTCCAGACAATGGGTTTTACTATCAATACACTTACATTGTTTGCTTTTGTATTGGCCATCGGTATTGTAGTTGATGATGCTATTGTAGTGGTGGAAGCAGTGCAGCATAATATTGATTTTGAGAAAATGTCTCCTAAAGAAGCTACACAAAAAGCGATGAGAGATATTTCCGGTCCCGTAATAGCTATAGCATTAATATTAGTTGCGGTTTTTGTTCCGGTAGGCTTTATTCCTGGAATTGTAGGCCGGTTGTATCAACAGTTTGCTATTACGATTGCAGTATCTGTAGTTATATCTGCATTTGTTGCGTTATCGTTGACACCGGCTTTGTGTACTTTGATGCTGAAACCTTCCGGAGAAAAAGATTCGAAAAAGAATTTAGCCGATAAATTTTTTGAAGGATTCAATAATTGGTTTGGCCGGGTTGCAAATGGATACACCAGGGGCGTAAACGGTTGGATCAAAAAAACACCCTATGTACTTGTAATGCTGGCGGTATTAATTGTTGGGTTGGGACTACTTTTTAAAAACAAGCCCACAGCATTTCTTCCCAATGAAGATGAAGGCCGGTTATACCTTGCATATGAAATGCCCGAAGCTACTTCCACGACAAGAAGTGTAGAGATGTTGCGGACAATTGCCGCAAGAGTTCGACAAATTCCTGAAGTTAAGTTAATTGGAGGATTGGCGGGGATAAACATTGTCAATTTTTCTAGCAAGGCAAACTCCGGTACATTATTTATCATGCTAAAACCATGGGATGAACGATTAGGAAAAAATCAAAAAGCAGAAGATATTGCCAATAAAATCCGGGCAGCAACATCGGATATTAAAGAAGCAAGAATAATAGTGTTGTCGCCTCCGGCTATCCCGGGACTTGGTTCCACTGCCGGATTTACTTTTGAACTGCAGCAGACTAGCAGTGCCGACGATATCCAGCAGTTTGAAAAGGTAGCACATGATTTTCTTTCAAAGTTGAATCAGCGTCCGGAGATTGGGAGCGCTTTTACTTTTTTTAACACGCATACTCCAAGCTATAAAATTGATGTAGATAAAGAGCAAGCAAAAAAAATGGGAGTGTCTGTATCGGATGTGTTTGCCACATTATCCAATTTTTTGGGCAGCAGCTATGTCAATGATTTCAATCTTTATGGAAGAAATTTTCGTGTGGTAACTCAGGCTGATAGCAGTTACAGAAGTTCTTTGGCCGGGATAGAAAAGTTTTATGTACGCAATAACGAAGGAAATATGATTCCATTAGGATCGCTGATTACCGCCAAAGTGATAGAAGCACCAGCTGTAATTTCACATTATAATATTTACCGGGCTATTGAAATCACAGGAACTTCAAAGCCGGGATACAGCAGCGGGCAGGCTATTGTTGCATTAAAAGAAGTGGCAAAAACTTTACCTGCCGGGTATGGATTTGAATTTTCAGGTATGAGCCGTGAAGAAATTGCAGCAGGAAGCCAGCAAACAAAAGTGTTTTTTATTTCTCTAATATTTGTTTTTTTGTTTCTTGCTGCTTTATATGAAAGCTGGGCTGTGCCATTCTCCGTACTTTTTGCAGTGCCCATAGGAGCTCTTGGTTCTATTCTCACATTAACCCTTCTCCCGAATCTTTCCAATAACGTATATGCTCAGATTGGTTTAATCACGTTAATCGGGCTTGCCGCAAAGAATGCTATCCTCATTGTTGAATTTGCAAAAGAAAGAGTGGATAAAGGGATTGATGTCCTTGCAGCAACGTTGCAGGCCGTGCGATTAAGATTCCGTCCTATTGTGATGACATCATTAGCATTTATTTTTGGAGTATTGCCTTTGGCATTTGCGACTGGTGCTGCATCTGAAAGCCGCAAAACAATAGGCTGGACGGTTTTCGGGGGAATGATGGCGGCCACTTCTCTAGCTATATTTGTTGTACCCGTTTTATTTGTGCTTATTACCAAAATCTCTTATGGGAAAAAGCTTAAGAAGTTAAAGGATGAACAGCAAAAACAAAGTGAAATAGACCAGGCAATTATTGATAACCGGATCGGATAGGAATGCACGTGCTATGAAAAAAATTATTATTTCTTGTTATAGTGTTACCATAATGTTTTGGTGTAGTTGTGAAAAGAATATCAGTTTAAAATTAAAAACCACAGAACCAAAACTGGTAGTGGAAGCTACTATTGAAAATGGCCAGCCTCCTCATGTGCTGCTTTCGCAAAGCATCAATTATTTTTCAAAAATTACCCCGGCAATTTTGGAGAACAGTTTTGTTCATGATGCCCAGGTATATGTTACCAATGGGACATTGACACATCAGCTTAAAGAATATAAAATACCAGTAGACAGCGGATACAATATGTATTATTATGCAATTGATTCATCCAACCTCTCCACTGCATTTGTCGGGCAATTGAATGCGCAATATTCCTTGCGGATAAACTGGAATAGCTATGAATATACAGCTACAACTACTATTCCGAAGTTGACCAAAAAAATTGATTCTTTATATTGGCAGCAGGCTCCGGGAAATAATAAGCCCGGGAAAGTGGCACTCATGATCATTGCAACTGATCCCCCGGGCTATGGCGATTATATCCGTTATTTTACAAAACGAAACAGCGAACCTTTTTATCCGGGGTTAACTTCCGTTTTTGATGACCAGATTATTGACGGTACCACGTACCAGGTCCGCATTGATAGGGGAGTGGATCGTAATGCCAGCCGGCCTGATGATTATATGTTTTTTGATAAAGGCGACACCATTACATTAAAGCTTTGCAATATTGATAAGGCAACATTTGATTTTTGGAGAACAATGGAATATAGTTATACCAGTATCGGTAATCCATTTTCATCACCCACGCAGGTAATCAGCAACATAAAAGGAAATGCGTTGGGATATTTTGGAGGATATGCTGCGCAATTCCGGACGATCATTGTCCCTAAATAAAATATACAAATGTGGAGGGTTGATTGACAAACTCTGCTTATAATTGACCGATTCAATTTAATTTTGTGGAATTTTAACCAAGAGGAACATGGAGACTACAGCAAGTGAAAAGATACATTGCCTGATTATTGGATCAGGCCCGGCAGGTTATACGGCGGCTATTTATGCGGCAAGAGCTAATTTGAAGCCGGTATTATACCAGGGCATTCAGCCTGGTGGACAATTAACCATTACTACTGAAGTGGAAAATTATCCCGGGTATCCCGATGGCGTACAAGGCCCTGATATGATGGTAGATTTTGAAAAACAGGCTGTGCGTATGGGAGCAGATATCAGGTATGGCATTGCAACAAAAGTTGATTTTTCAGTATCACCAAGAAAAGTTTGGATTGATGATGAAAAATTAATAGAAGCTTATGCAGTGATCATTGCCACAGGCGCTTCAGCAAAATGGCTGGGGTTGGAAAGTGAGCAACGTTTGAATGGCTTTGGTGTCAGCGCCTGTGCCGTTTGTGATGGATTTTTCTTTAGGGGAAAAGAAGTTGCCATTGTCGGCGCTGGTGATACGGCAGCAGAAGAAGCGTTGTACTTATCTAAACTTTGTACTATGGTACACATGTTCATTCGCCGGGATCAGATGCGGGCAAGTAAAGTGATGCAGGACCGGGTATTGAATGCTCCCAACATAAAAGTTTATTGGAATACTGATACGAATGAAGTGCTGGGCGATAAACATGTCACCGGCGTTCGAATAACAAACAATAAAACCGGTGAATCACAGACCATACCTGTTACTGGATTTTTTGTTGCCATCGGTCATCAACCAAACTCTGATATTTTTAAAGATTGGCTTGATATGGATGAAGCAGGTTATATCAAAACAATTCCAGGAACATCAAAGACAAATCTGGAAGGCATATTTGCTGCCGGTGATGTACAGGATAAAGTGTATCGCCAGGCAGTGACCGCAGCAGGAAGTGGTTGCATGGCAGCTCTGGATGCAGAAAGATGGTTAGGAGCAAAAGGTATCCACTGACAGGCCTGTTAAAACTATTGTGCCAAGGTTAAGAACTTTGGTTGGGTTCGTCCAACAATTTAATTACATAAATGAACAATACAATCACAATTTCACTCAACAATCTTCATTTTTTTTCTTATCATGGATTATATCCTGAAGAAAAAAAGATCGGGGCGGAATTTGAAGTAAATCTTTCTGTCTCCATTCATCCAACAAATAAAATAACTGAACTGCAAGAAACAATAAATTATGTGAAACTGTATGATTTATTGAAAGAAGAAATGCAACATCCCAGAGAACTGCTTGAGACATTTGTTATGGAAGTTGTAGAAAAAATTCATCTATTATATCCCCGCATTAAAGAAATTGTATTATCTATTACAAAGCTCCAGGTGCCTGCTCCCGGATTTATCGGAAATGTTACGGCTGAATATTCAAAAAATTTTGACGTTAAAATGTGAATTGATTTTTCAAATTACTTTCCCTTTCCACTTACCGCTTAAGATATAAAAGAATGACATGGTAAACATTCCTGTCCAATACAACCATTCTGCCATCCATCCATACATGATGGATAAAAAATATTTTTCAAGCGCCAAATAAACATAAACGCAATAAATTATAATTGCAATTAATTCTATCAGGAAAGTTACCCGAGTGTTGCCCGTGCCGGTTACTGCATTGAGCCAAACAACAGCGAAAGACATCAACACCATGGCGATCGTTACAACTCGTACTACTGGAATTCCTGATACTATGAATGTTTCACCCTGGCCGAATATGGAAAGTAATTGTGCCGAAAAGATATTTATCATAATGGTGATGATGAGGGATGAACCCGTACTTAGTTTTACAATTTTTCGTATCAGGAATTGAACTTCATCTTTTCTTCCCTGGCCAATGACATTGCTTACCATGGTAGCGCTTGTGGCGGCAAATGCCCAAGTGATGCATCCCACCAATCCAAAAATATTGCGCATGACATTTGATACTGCAAGTGCCTCCTGTCCATGATGCTCAATTAAAATATAAAAATATTCCCAGCTAATAATGCTGATTGCTAACTGGAATATTAAAGGCCATGAAAATGTAAGAATACGCCTTGCATTGATGCCATCCCATTTAATATGATTAAACAAAGAAAATTTTTGGGTGATGCCTTTATAGTGGATTACTATAAAAATCACAGCCATACCGGTAAATTCTGCAATGATAGAAGCAACAGCTGCACCATTCAACCCCATCTCTGGAAAACCGTAATGTCCAAAAATTAGAAGATAATCAAATAATATATTGACAACAGTTTCTGCCAGCGTTCCGCTTACAAGATATTTGCTATTATTGGTACCTACTAACAAGGCATTGCGCATTTGATATACATATAAAAAAGGCAATCCCCAGATTCTTATTTTTAAAAATGTGATGGCGTCATCAGCAATGATTTCTGACCGGATAGAGCTTTTTAAAATATAAGGGGCCGCAAACCAGGTAAGGATAATACCGGTTGACGCAATAATTATAGAAATAAAAATACCCTGCCCGAAAATTTTGCCAATCTCATCGGGTTTGTTTTCACCGGCACGACGTGCAATCAATGTTTGTAACCCGTTATTAAGTCCAAATCCAATCATGGCAAAAATGAGGTAATACACACCGGTTATACTCGCTGTAGCCAGTGCATGCTCGCTGAAATGGCCAAGAAAGATATTATTGGTAAAAAAATTTATCTGAGGCACCAGCATGGCGAGGCTGATCGGCAAGGCAATTTTTAAAATTTGCAGGTTACTGGTTTCTACCTGCAAGCTGTTTTGTATGGGTGGGGTCGCCATAAATAAGTTTATCAACACCCAATCCTGTTAACAGGGGCCTGTTCCTGACTTGTACAGTTCGGGCGGGCAAACCTACAATAATTAAATTTTGTCTATTATTGCAGGCAATCAATCATAAGATTTGGAAAAATTATTTCATGTATTGGCTCCTATACCCCCCCGGGCAGGTGGAAATGCTTTTGTTTGTACAATTGGGAAAAAACATTGTTGTTTTGCAGTCACCGATACGAGTGGAAAACTGCTTTTTGAATTAGCATATTATACTGCTGACGAAATAAATGGGATTTTTTTAAACAAGCTCCCGGAACTTCATCCTGAATTGAATCAGCCTTTTCAAAAGGTTTTAGTAAGTTATGATCATTCACGTATTTCGATAATTCCAGCCCGGCAATTTAGAAAAGAAAATGCTTCAATCATTTTAAATACTTTACATGGTATTGATTGCAGCACTATTGAGCTTAGCGGATACATTTCAGAAAGTGAAATGAATATTATTTATGGAGTACCCCGGGAAGTTCATTCCTGGATGTTTGCAAAATTTCCAAATGCCATTTATTCCCATGTATACAAATCGGTTATTAAGACAATTTCCAAAAATGATTCTGCAGGTTGCATCCGTATAGATTTTTGTGAGAATCAATTCTGTGTAATTGCTTCAAAAAATAATCAATTGCTATTGACGCAAACATTTTCATATTCTACTCCTGACGACGTAATGTATTATTTACTTAAAATTTGCCAGCAGTTCTCACTTTCTCCTTTAGAAATTCCTCTTGTTGTGTCTGGCTTGATTGAAAAACAATCGGCATTGTTTCATGAGCTTTACCAGTATTTCATCCATGTTCAGTTTAAAAATTCCGAATGGATAGTTCATGAAGACAATGAATATCCTTTGCATTTCTTTACTGTTTTAAACGAGATCATTCAATGCGAATCATAGGCGGGGAACATGGAGGCAGGAGATTCACCCCCCCTTCTAAAATGCCTTTTACCAGGCCCACTACTGATGTAGCAAAAGAAGGCTTATTCAACATTATTGAAAACAATCTCGACATTACCAATCTTAAAACGCTAGACCTCTTTGGCGGAACCGGAAGTATCAGTTATGAACTGGCATCCCGGGGAGCGAAAGATCTTACAATTGTGGAAAAAGACAGTTCTATGTATGAGTTTATTAAAAGAACAGTAAAGGAGCTTAACTTTGAAAATTTTAAGGTAATTAAATCTGAAGTTTTCAAATTTATAAACCATTGCACGGAGAAATTTGATTTTATTTTTGCCGGGCCTCCTTATGCGTTGGAATCTATTGATGATCTCCCTAAACTACTTTTTGAAAAACAGTTGTTAAATCCAAAAGGCTGGTTTGTTCTCGAACATACTCCGAGAAATGATTATAAAAATTTTCCTTTTTACAAAACAGAACGAAATTATGGCACAACTATTTTCTCTATTTTTATTCAATCTATAACTTCTCCCGTATAAAAAGAGTTGTCCTCTTATCATCGTAGTGCGTTACCTTTGCCCATGCTTTCTGGTTTTTTTCTTAAATCATTCCGGATTTTATTACTTCCATTTGCATTGATCTATTGGCTCATCATTTTTATAAGAAATTGGATGTATGACAAACACATTCTAAGGGCTGCCTCGTTTGGACTACCCATTATAGGTGTGGGGAATCTTTCTGTTGGCGGCACCGGAAAATCACCGATGGTGGAATATCTTATAAAGGTTCTGAAAGATCATTTCAGAATAGCAACACTCAGCCGTGGTTATAAACGAAAAACGATAGGATATGCTTTGGCTGATGAACATTCTACTGCACTGGAAATCGGCGATGAACCCATGCAGTTTCACTTAAAATTTCCCGATGTACCTGTAGCAGTCGGAGAAGAAAGGATAGCCGTTATTCCGCAGCTCTTACATGATAGGCCGGATTTACAGGTGATCATTCTCGACGATGCATTCCAGCACCGGTCTATTCAACCCGGGTTGAATATTTTACTCACGGACTACAACAATTTATTTACCCGGGATTTTTATTTGCCAACCGGTGATCTGCGTGATCTGAAATCCGGTTATAAACGGGCGGATATTATTGTCGTTACAAAATGTAAACCGGATTTAGCTGTTGAGGAAAGAAATAATATTATCGGAGAAATCGGGCCAACGCCTGCGCAACAATTATTTTTTACTTCGATCAAATACGGTGATTTGTATCACATTGTTTCTAAAGAAAAGATTGATTTAAATGATAAAGATGTTTTGCTGATATCCGGTATTGCCAACCCCGCTTCTCTGAAAAAATTTCTGGAAATAAAAAGCAGGTATTATGAAACGATGCTGTACCCCGATCATCATATCTACACCATTGATGACTGGCAAGATATGCGCAAGCGGTTTGAAAAGATGGAATCAAAAAACAAAATTATCATTTCTACTGAAAAAGATGCGGTGAGATTAATTAAATTCACTAATGAAATTGCAGGAATGCCTTTTTATATCCTGCCGGTAGATCATCAATTTTTATTTGACGAAGGCAACCGGTTTAACAGGAAGATCATTAATTTCATCCAGAATTTTAAGTAAACGAATACCAGCGATGGGCAGAAAAAACTCAAAGAAACAAAAGAAGAAACAACGATCCTCCTCCGAAAAATTAATCAAAGGAATCATTGAAATTACCCGTTCAGGGATGGGCTTTGTTACTGTAGAAAACCTGGGAGCCGATATCCTGATCAGGCCTTCAGAATTGAATACGGCATTGAATGGTGATACAGTGCGTGTACAACTAAAAAGCGGAAAAGGGCGACGACTGCAGGGCATAGTTGTGTCTATACTAACAAGAAAACGATCTGAATTTATAGGCCATATTGAAATGAATAAGGGATTTGCTTTTTTCATTCCTGAAATGGACAAACCTATGCCGGATGTTTTTATCCCATTGCCCAATATAAATAATGCAAAAGATAATGACAGGGTGGTCGTTCGCATTACTGATTGGGAAAAGGAGGGTAAAAGGCCGGTAGGTGAAGTCATTAACATTCTCGATGCTACAAACCCCAATGATGCGGCCATGAAAGAGATACTGTTGGAAAATGGTTTTCCGATTGAATTTCCGGATGATGCTTTGGAAGTGGCAGCAAGAATTCCTGATGGTATTTCAAAGAATGACATGAAAAACAGGAAAGATCTCCGGATGGTACTTACATTCACTATTGACCCCATGGATGCAAAAGATTTTGATGATGCGATCTCGATTACAAAATTGAAAAACGGTAATTATGAAATCGGTGTTCACATTGCTGATGTAAGCCATTTTGTACAATTTGATACTGCGTTGGACAAAGCGGCGTATTTAAAAGCAACTTCTGTTTATTTGCCTGATCGGGTAAATCCGATGTTGCCGGAACATATTTCCAATGAACTTTGTTCTTTGCGCCCCCACGAGGATAAACTCACTTTCTCTGCAAATTTTGAAATAACACCGAAGGCTGAAGTAAAGCAATACTGGCTAGGGAAAACAATTATTCATTCCGATCACCGGTTTACTTATGAAGAAGTGCAGGAAATAATTGAAACAAATGATGGGCTATACAACGAAGAAGTTTTTGCACTTAATGACCTGGCGCAAAAAATGCGTAAACAGAGATTTGAGCATGGTGCTATAAACTTCTCATCACAGGAAGTGCGGTTTAAATTAGATGAAAAGGGGGATCCCGTTGGTATAATAATTAAAGAAAGCAAAGAAGCGCATCAGCTTGTAGAGGAATTCATGCTTTTGGCCAATCGTATCGTGGCAGAATTTCTTTCAAAAATTAAAGTGAATAACAAACCGGTTCCGATACCTTATCGAATACATGAGGAGCCTGACAAAGAAAAACTGATTCCATTTATTGCATTTGCCAATAAATTCGGATATGGTTTTGACACCACATCTCAGGAATCCATTGCGGCATCTTTCAATCAGATGTTGAAAAATGTTTATGGCAAACCGGAGCAGCATGTTCTGGAGCAATTAGGAATCCGCACTATGGCCAAAGCAAAATATTCTACGGAAAATGTAGGCCATTATGGCCTGGGCTTTGATTATTATTGTCACTTTACTTCACCAATAAGACGATATCCTGATATTCAGGTACACCGGGTTTTGGAACAGGCACTGTATGGAAAAATTATCCCTGACAATAAGATGGAAGAAACCTGCAAGCATACCAGCGAAAGGGAGCGGGCTGCGATGGAAGCAGAGAGGGCTGCCAATAAATACAAACAGGTGCAGTACATGAAAAATTTTATAGGAGATGAATTTGAAGGAGTCATCAGCGGCGTGGCTTCATTCGGTTTTTGGGTAGAAACCATTGAACATAAATGTGAGGGGTTGGTCAGTTTGAATAGCTTATTAGAATACGACGAATTCAGGCATATAGAAGAGGATTATTGTTTGGCAGGTAAAAGAACAGGCCGTAAATTCCGGATGGGCGATAAAGTTTGGATAAAAGTGGTATCCGCTAATTTATCGAGAAGGCAATTAGATTATGAATGGGTAATTGCTAGCGGGTTGAAAGTTAGCAAATCCGGTAAGCCGGGGAAGCAGCCTGATAAAGAAAAATTGAAAAGTAAAAAATAATTCAGCTTATTTTACTGTATGCAAAGTTTTGAATTACTGTCGCAGAAATTTATACTGCAATTTGATAAAGCACACTTCCCTCCACAGCCGGTATCCTTATATGGGCCAAATGAATATTTTTTGAAAATGGGCGGAAAACGGATTCGTCCCGTGTTATGCCTGATGGGCAATGAGTTAGTAAATGAAATTAATCCTGATGCATGGCATGTGGCAAATGCTATTGAGTTGTTTCACAATTTTACTCTGATACATGATGACATTATGGATAAAGCTCCATTGCGCCGTGGCAATGAAACCTTACATGCAAAATATGGAGAAAGTACAGCCATTCTTGCTGGCGATGTCATGTTAGTAGCTGCATATGACTATTTAAATAAAATAGATTCATTGTATCTGCATCAGATTCTTCATTTGTTTAATCACACGGCAAAAGAAGTATGTGAAGGACAGCAAACCGATATGGATTTTGAGAAAAAAGAAAATGTAAGTTTTGGAGAATACATGCACATGATAGGGCAAAAGACTTCGGTGTTACTGGCTGCTAGTCTTAAGATGGGGACTATCCTGGGCGGAGCCGGAGAACGAAATCAGAATCTTTTATTCGAGTTCGGAAAAAAATTAGGATTAGCTTTCCAGGTGCAGGATGATTATCTTGATGCCTTTGGTGATCCCGGTAAATTCGGGAAACAAGTTGGAGGAGATATTTTAGCCAATAAAAAAACATTTTTACTCATACATGCTCTTGAAGTAGCTTCGGCTTCAGAGAAAAAAGAATTGCTTACTCTTTTAAAGACAAATCCCGCAAATAAAGTTGAAAAAGTATTACAGGTATTCAGGGATTGTAAAGTTGATGTATGGGCGTTGCAACTGAAAAATAAATTTTTGGAAGAAGCATTAACTGACCTTGAGGATATTGCTGTGATTTCAAAAAGAAAAGAGCCACTTACAGAGTTGGCTCATTTTCTTATTTCAAGAGAATTTTAAAAGCTATTACTAAAATTGCAGATTACCTGTAAAAAACAGAATAATCTGAAAAGCCATTTATAAAACAGCTAATAATAATTAGTACATCTATCAGCAGGCTGAAGAAAAATATCGGGATGGTCACTTTTGTGGGTAATGCAGCCAAATAACTCACCACAGATGCTGACATAGCGCCGATGGCAAAAGGCCAGAAAATAAAATGGTTCCCGGAATATACAATTGCCAATATTGTAATAATAGTTATAACACATCCATGTCCTAATATTGAAATGGCGGTCCACATGATACGGTTTTCTTCCTGCCCGGCAGACCAATTGATAAACTTTTTCCAATTGGTTTTAAGATTATGATAAGTCTCTCCAAAAGAATGAGTATTCAGATGTTTAATTGTTGTTTCCATATTACATATTTTAGAATACAAAATTACTTTTTGATTTATGGCCATTTAGAGAATTTACATATTCAAAACTTATTTTAACAACAATCCATTAAACAAAAAAATAAGGCGTATCGGTCATAAATCAATCTTTTTCTCTATTTTGACAATTAAAATCAATTGTAATGGCAAATCAGCTATTCAGAAAAAAATCTATTACAACAATTTTACATGAAGCAGAGACAGGACTTAGTGATGCGGAAGGGCATGCCAGCGGGCTTAAAAGAGTTTTAGGGGTTAAAGACCTGACGTTTTTTGGAATAGCTGCAGTAATTGGGACTGGAGTGTTTACTGCAATAGGGGCTGCAAGCTTTCATGGAGGGCCAGCCGTAATATTTCTATTCATTTTTACAGCCATTGCCTGTGGATTCGCTGCTTATTGTTATGCTGAATTTGCCTCCACTGTTCCTGTTTCCGGCAGCGCTTACACTTATTCTTATGTGGCATTTGGTGAATTGTTTGCATGGATCATAGGCTGGGATTTATTGATGGAATATGCTATTGGAAATATTGCCGTAGCAGTTTCATGGAGCCAGTATTTTATCCGGGTTCTTGAAGGTTTTAATATTCATATACCTTCCTGGTTAGCGATGGATTCCGTAACGGCTCATCATGGATATAATGATGCTGTTGCTGCACTTTCAGGGGGAGCTGATATCTCAAGTCTTGACAAAGGTCTTCAATATGCTTATAATGCGTGGGAACATGCGCCCATGCTCGGAAGTTTCAGGATTATTATGAATATTCCGGCTTTGCTTATTGTTATTTTGATTACATACATAGTCTATGTTGGTATCAGGGAATCAAAGAAGGCAAATAATATTATGGTAATGATAAAACTGGCAGTAATACTTTTGGTAATTATTGCCGGTGCCTTTTGGATCAAACCGGATAACTGGAGCAATTTTATGCCTAATGGATTTAGTGGTGTAATGAGTGGTGTCTCGGCTGTGTTCTTTGCATATATCGGGTTTGATGCCATATCCACTACGGCAGAAGAATGCAGAAATCCACAAAGGGATCTTCCAAGGGCCATGTTCAATACATTATTTATTTGTACCGCTCTTTACATTTTAATTGTTCTCGTCATCACGGGGATGAGTCATTACACTAAATTAAATGTTGCCGATCCCCTTGCTTTTGTTTTTAAAGATCAGAATACAAAATTGAGCAATGCTATTTCAGGAATTATTTCCGTCAGCGCAATTATTGTTATTGCTTCGGTATTGCTTATTTACCAGTTAGGCCAGCCCCGGATATGGATGAGTATGAGCCGGGATGGTTTATTGCCCAAAATATTTTCGAGGATTCATCCAAAATATAAAACGCCGTCATTTTCCACCATACTTACCGGATTGGTGGTAGGCGTTCCGGCATTGTTTTTAAATCTCGATATTGTTATTTCCTTGACAAGCATCGGTACACTCTTCGCATTTGTTTTGGTATGTGGTGGGGTACTGATGTTGAAGCAACAACCGGACAGGCTTTTGGGTAAATTCAAAGTGCCCTATATCAATGGGCAATTTATTGTGCCGGCTATTTTAATTATCACTGTTGTACTAATCGTTGTTTATGCTCCCGAACATTTTAAAAGTTGTTTGACAAAAGAAGGATTTCCTATGGCTGCATTTTGGATTGTCGCCACCCTTTTTACTATATATACATTTCTAAAAAAATTCTCCCTGATACCTGTGCTGGGCCTACTCAGTTGTTTTTACCTGATGGCACAGGAAAGCCATACTAACTGGATGCGATTCGGTATCTGGTTAGTGGTAGGTTTGATCTTATACTTCAGTTATGGAAGATGGAATAGTAAACTATCTAAAAAAACAGCAGAATAAAGTATTTGCGGATCAGGGTTTAGAGTTTAATAAATAAATACTATTCTCAGGATGGATTTAAACCCATAATGTCCTGTTTTTTTGGGTATTGATAAAATATGATCTGCTCGAAATATGATTGAGGGAAAAATATTATATTTACGACTCCTTCCGGAAATATCCAATCTTTTTGAGCAGCCATTTATGTGTCCAGCGATTTTATAAACGTTGACCAATATGAATAGCTGAGAGCACTTACCTTTTCGATATCTCCTATTGAATACCACATTTTATAAAATTAAATAGCTGCAAATGAAAAAGTTGATTTTATTTTTATGGGGGATGACTGTGTTTTCCTGTTCTGCAATTTATTCACAAACACTTCCTGCTGGTTTTCAGATGACGGATATTGGTTCAGGGTGGACCCAACCTGCCGGAGCATTATTTTCTCCTGACGGTCAAAAACTATTTGTATGGGAGAAAGCAGGCAAAGTCTTTATATGCAATCGTGATGGAGGAGGCAACTATATCAAGCAAAGCACACCAGTAATTGACATTTCAGATGAAGTTGGAAATTGGAGAGATCATGGGTTACTTGGATTTACAATTGATCCCCAATTTTCTACTAATGGTTACATATATCTGCTATACGTGGTGGATAGATATTATTTATTTAATTATGGAAAACAAGGGTACAATCCTGCCACTGATAATTACTATTCTGCTACTATAGGCCGAGTCACCCGTTTCCAGGCTTCAGTAAGCAATGGCAATCTTATAGCAAATCCTGCAAGCAGGTTAATCCTTATAGGCGAAAGTCCATCAACTGGTATCCCTCAGCTTTATGAATCACATGGTGTAGGGTCTCTTGCTTTTGCAGATGATGGTACTTTGATAGTATCCACAGGTGATGCGGCAAGTTATAGCAGTAATGATGGCGGAAGTGCCAGTGAAACTTATTATGCACAGGCCTTGACTGATGGGATTATAAGGCCTGAAGAAAATGTTGGTGCCTTTCGCTCACAAATGCTGAATTCACTCGATGGCAAATTGCTTAGAATAAACCCTGCAAACGGAGATGGTTTACCGAGCAATCCCTTTTATGATCCCTCTGCACCACGATCAGCAAAGTCAAGAGTGTATGCATTAGGATTCAGAAATCCGTACAGGTTTTCAATAAAACCCGGAACAGGTTCCACAAATCCGGCTGCAGGTGATATTGGTGAAATTTTTGTTGGCGATGTCGGCTATAATACCTGGGAAGAGCTCAATATCGTTGAAGAAGCAGGTTCCAATTGCGGATGGCCACTGTACGAAGGGCTCACTACACAAACCGGGTATTACAACCTGAATACGGTAAACCTGGATGAGCCGAATCCACTTTATAATGGAACCTCCTGCACCCAGCAATATTTTAAATTTAAAGATCTGCTAAAACAAGCAACTGCAGATGATATCAAAACTGTGTTCAACCCATGTGATAACTCTCAAGCTATTGGTGCCAATAACCGATATTTCCATCACCGACCTTCTTTAGACTGGAAACATGGGGCTGATATAGCAAGAGTGGGGATTTTCAATGGCAATAATGCAGATGTTGCCACAATCGGAACTCCCCAATCAAATGTTACAGGGACTCCTTTCCGAGGTAATTGTTCTGTAGGAGGCTTTTGGTACACGGGAACACAATTTCCGGTAAATTACCGGAATACATTTTTCCAGGCAGATTATGGCGGAAAATGGATAAAAAGCGTAGGCGTTAAAAATACTGATGAAGTGGTAAGTGTACAAAATTTCGGCAGTGGATTTATAGCTTTAGCATCTTTAATTCAAAATCCACTGGATGGCTCAATGGTTTATGTTGATATTGGTGTTAATAAAGTAAGGACTATTAAGTATGGCGGGAATCAATTACCCGTGGTTATCATGTCATCGGATAAGAAGTATGGCCCGTCTGTATTAAATGTTTCTTTCACAGGAAATACTTCTTATGATCCAGATGGTAATATTGCCGGGTACTTGTGGGATTTTGGTGATGGAAGTACAAGCACAAATGCTAATCCGGTTCATAACTTTACAGCTCCAGCAAATACGCCTAAAAAGTTTGTTGTTAAACTTACCATTACAGATAACTCAGGCGGAAAGTCAACAGACAGCCTGATCGTTTCAGTAAACAATACACCTCCAATAGTTAACATTACTAGCCCGATTAAAAATTCATTTTACACAATTGGTCCAGATACTGCATATGCATGTACTGCTGATGTATCAGATTTTGAACAAGGCCCGAGCCAGTTATTTTATGAATGGCAGACTTTTTTAATTCATAATAATCATAATCATCCCGGCCCGGTTGATAATAATACAACAACTTCTACCATGATTTCCAGGATTGGCTGCAATGGTGATACCTATTCATGGAAAATAAAATTGACTGTTACAGATGCTGCAGGATTGTCAGCTTCTGATTCATCACAGATATTCCCGGACTGTTCATCACAAGCACCACTTCCTCTCTTCCTCACAGCTTTCAGTGTTTCACAACAGGGTAATACTAACATGGTAAAGTGGAGCACGGAACAGGAAAAAAATGTCAGTTATTTTGAAGTGGAAAGAAGTGCTGATGGAATTATATACTTACCCATTGACAGGCAACAGGCAAGAAATCAGGCTTCCGGAAATTATTATAGTTATTCAGATAATGGATATCCTTCCGGAACAATTTATTACCGCCTAAAAATGGTTGATGCCGATCTCAAAATCAGTTATTCAATTGTAGTGAAAGTTTCTTCAAGTATAATAACTAAAGGGATAATAATTTCGCCTAACCCGGGGCATGATCATTTTACCATTGCCTTTGTATCACAGATTGATTCGCCTGTTACAATCCGGGTTACAGATGTTTATGGAAGATTGGTACGTAATATAATCAGCCAGGCAAACTCCGGCCAGAATATTTTTTATGTGAATGGACTTGAAAAGGATCCATCAGGACTTTATATAATTTCATTGAGACAGGGAAGTAAAACACAACAGGCCAAATTTATAAAACAGTAAGGATATATATTTAAATAAGGATACTTTCATACAATGTCGTTGTTTGGTGATTATCAAACAGCGGCATTTTTTTAAATACATTTATCAAGGCCATAGTATGGTTTGGAAATTAGGTTTGAAAAGCCCTGGGCGATAATAAAGAATATATAAATGATTAAGATTGCTGATATGCTGGTACAGGGGCATCTCAGGTTTTAGAATGAAAAAAACAGTTCTGTAATTTTGTCAAGCTAGTAACGAATTATGAAATTCCAGATAGGCGATAAAGTATTGTTGCTTCATTCTAATGAAGAAGGGGAGGTGGTCGATATTATTAATGACGAAATGGTGCTGGTGGATGTGGAAGGAGTCAGTTTCCCCGCTTATATTGATCAGCTTGATTTCCCCTATTACAAACGATTTACTGAAAAAAGGCAGGCGGATGTTAGAGCCGAAAAAAAATATATTGAAGATGTAAAAAAAGAAAACCCGGAATCAGTACAAAAAAGTGAGAATGGATTATGGTTAACCTTTCTTCCCGTAATGGAAACCGATGAAGCAGGGGAAGATATTGTAAAAGAAATAAAATTACATCTGTTAAACCAAACCAAAGACACATTTTGCTTTATTTATGAACTTCATTTTTTCGGCCAACCGGATTTTGATTTAAAGAACGAACTACATCCTTTCGAAGATTTTTACCTCCATGATATTCTTTTCGAGGCCATGAATGACAGCCCTTCTTTTGAATTCAAATTTTCTTTGAAACAACCACAAAAGGATAAAGAAGCATATTTTGAAACTTCCTTCCGGCTGAAACCTAAGCAGCTTTTTTCAAAATTAAATGACCTGAAGGAAAAGAATGCAGCATCTTTTTCATATCGCCTGTTTGAAAAATATCCTGATAAATCTTTGGATAATGAGCTGTATTTCCCTGAGATGAAAAAACAAAAATCTTATGATCTTTCGAAAGTGAAGCAACACCTGGGATCTCCCCGTTCGGTAATTGACCTGCATATTGAAAAGCTTTTAAATGATCCTAATGTCATGTTCCCTGTTCCGGCAAATCAATTTTCCAACAATTTTGAAATTCTTTCACTTCAGCTCCACACTTTTGAAAAATATTATGACCTGGCCGTATTGCATCTGCAGCCATCACTCATTGTTATACACGGAGTTGGTAGCGGGAAATTAAGAGATGAAATTCACAAAATTCTTAAACAGAAAAAAGATGTGAAGTCATTTTCCAACGAGTATCATCCCTTGTATGGATATGGGGCAACGGAGATCCGGTTTCAGTATTGAATTATGATTTTGCTTCTTGCTTCTCCAGTTTTTGAAGGATCTGGAGAATTAATTCATTTTGGTTTTCTAAATGTTTTAATATCGTCTCAATTTCTGCTTCGGCCCTTTTGTTTATATTAAAATCCTGTTCCGCTCTGATTTCGGAATGTTTTGATTGAAGATTTTGGCCAACCATAATTAAAGGCATCAGGAAAATCTGAACCATGTTGGAAATAAAAAGCCATAAAACAAAAGCAGGAAACGGGTCAAAGCGGGTAGAATTTGGGGCCAGGGTATTCCATCCAAGCCAAATCACTGTCCAGAAAAAAATAAGCATAAAAAAGCCCATACTGCCTACATGTTCTGTGATCCATAAAGCTACCTTATCAAGAATCGTAAGTTTTTCCTTATGCCTCGTGTTTACATTATAAACGGGTTTGTATTGCTTTTTAAACTCTTCAACCGATTGAATTTCCTTATGTTTCATTGCAGTTTAATTTTAAGGAAAGATAGGGAGAAAAAGGAAAGTTTAAAAAATGATAAGATTTCATTATGTACTCATACATCCAGTCTCAGATTGTATCTTCTATAAATAATTTACACGCAAATACCCGTTATAAAAATTTATCTTTGCAGTTCATTTTAGAAAATAGAATTAAATTCTTTGAAATATCATGCTACAAGCCGTGCTATCGCCCTGACTCGTCGGGGAGGAAAGTCCGGACAGCACAGAGCAATGCACTTCGTGATAAACGAAGCCCCCGGTTTGTCGGGGAGAGATAGTGCCACAGAAAATAACTGCTCCGACATGTCGGGGTAAAGGTGAAAATGTGAGGTAAGAGCTCACAGTGAGTATGAGCAATCATACTTTCGGGTAAACCTTGCATGCTGAAATGCCACGTATAGTATCGCCTGAGAACGGCTCGTTCGAGATACAGGGTAGGCAGCTTAGATAAATGATAGCTGGTTCAACCAGGCTTAAGCTCTGGTGGATAAACAAAATCCGGCTTACAGGCTTGTAGCATTTTTTAAACTATAAAGTCTAAAATCAAACCACGGGTTAATAGACCCTGGTTCTTAAATTATAATTTTTTACTTTTTACTATCCTGAAAAAATATTCCCCAAATATCCCCCAAGTTCCATCATCCATGCAACACCGAGATGAATAAAAAGACTTCCCCATAGTGATTGGGTTTTATATACTAAGATTCCGAGAATCATTCCGCCGAAATAGGAACCTATACATTCACCCAGGGGCTTTCCGAAATGAACAGTAGCATAAAAACAGGCCATAGGTATTATGGCATCTTTTCCAAACCATTTAACAAATGCAAGCACCAGGAATCCCCGGAAAAATAATTCAATTGTTACAAAATCAATCCCGTAAGAGAGTTCAAATAATAATTGATGCCACAGGTTAAATTTTATTCCTTCTGAGGTACCTGATACCATTTTGAGCCTGGGATAAAGTTGCAGAAAATCATGTTGTGTGGATGCCCATACTATAAGGGGGACCATTAGAAACAATAAAAGAAAATATGGCTTCCATTGAAATGACTTGCAGGACATTCCCCAAAATGGAGAATTTTTATACCACTTTTCCCGGATAAATAAAAGTAGGGATGCAGTAATGATCAGCAAAGCTGGCCAATATAAAACATGATTCCAGTAATTATTCCAAAAAGGATTATCTGAAACACTTAAGTTAATAATGAAAACCATTTTTAATGAAAAGATTGACGGAGCGATAAATAGGAGAAGCAAGATTTTTTTATTATACAGAAGTTGTTTCCTTTTTAATATTAGTAAAAAGAAATAGGGCGATAAGAATGCAATAGCAGAAAGGCAGTACCTGTAAAAAAAGGAAGGATAAAAAGAATGGCCGTTTATCCAGTCATGTATTCCATAATAGTAATTCAGGAATATTAAAACTCCCGTGAAAACGGTTGTAAAAGCCCATAGGGCTTTATTGATACTCTGAAGGAAATTTTTTATATGAACCGGCCAGTCCTGCATTCGGGAGGGAAAATATAGCTATATCTTCTTATTTCCATTCTTACTTTTTTGCATTATAGAAAAGTAGATTTTACCCGATTTACTACCAATGTAGCGCTGAACTTAATATTGTTTTAGCCTGGTTAAAATCTGTGGGTGAAGATTATTCTATATGGAAGCCGACAAGCGTCGAAATTTGTTGCAATTTGATTACGGAACTTCCCATGGGTGCCTTTTCCTGTGTATACCTTACAACGCCGATTCCTGGTTTAAAAAATATTTCATCTTTACGATAGGTTCTTGCATTTTTTTCAAATTGTATGCAATCGGGAAATTGCCCGGCAGGGGTATTGAACGTACTGTTTAGCTTAATTGATTTTCCTTGTGCGGCATTATCATCGAAGTGCGTAAGATAATTAGCTGCTTCGCCCTGAAACAGTGAAAGCTCTTTTCTAGCATCCCAAACCTGATCACTGGTATACATTCTTTCCTCAACACTGAAAATACTCGAATCACTGGAATATAAAATATCAGGTAATCCTACTTCCATATTTGACTGCCACCAAATCAGGCCATCCTCAATTGATAAATAGGTTTGGGTAAAGCGTAATGTGTCGTATTGTGCTTTTTGAAAAACACCATTGTTGAAAACAGAGTCGAGGTAAATCCAGTAGTTATTTTTATTCAGCGGTAACAAGCCACAATTTTTCCCGGTATAGTTCACCACTATTAATGAATCTGAAGCATAGCTTCTTGAGCCGGGATTATCAGTTTGTAACAAACAGGCTTTCTCCGGTTGAATGAACGAATCTTTTCTGCAGGAAGTATATAAAAAGCTTCCAAATAGAAGGTATAAAATTGTTTTTTTCAAGGGCGGCGATTTTGTCCTGAATGGGGCAACAAAATAAAAACTTACCGCCGAAGTTCATAACTTTTTGAAGTAATTCTTCTAAGTAATTTCTGGCAAAAATGTGGTATTTACTATTTGATAAATTTAAATATTTGATTAACTATTTACCTGAAAATCAATAAATAGTCTATTTTATATAAAAAACGTATTGAAGAATATTTTCAACAAGTTTAGATGCTGTCCATAGAGTTCGTCTGCTATTTTATTGGCATTTTTTCGCTCATAACATCTTTTCCTTTTTTCGGCGAAAAGGTATGTAGTTATTTATGAGAATTGAAGCGCATGGGGTTTAAATATTTTGAATATTCCTCAGAAGGAGCGGGATGAAATCTTTTTCCTGACCCTGCTTAAAGTTTCTAATGTAATACCAAGGAATGATGCAATATATTTCAACGGCACTCTGTTGGCAAGACCGCTGTGGTGTTTTAAGAAATGCCGGTACTTTTTTTCAGCATTAGTGAGCCGGGATATGAAGGCCCTGCCTTCGGCATCCTTGTAATATTTCTGCAATAATTTCCTGGTAACAATATTGAATTCAGGAAATAGAATATAAAGTTTTTCTAAATCGTTATAAGTAATAGCAAACATTTCACAAGTTTCAACAGCCTGCATATTTTCTTCATTAGGCTCCCGGCAGTCCAGGCTTGATATAGAAGTCACCATCTCATTTTCAGCGGTGATCCATGTAGTAATATCTTTATTTCCATCTTTAATGAATCCACGGGCAACTCCTTTTTTTATAAAATAGACATAATCGCACAGTTCACCGGCCTTCAATAACAGTTTTCCCTTTTTGAAAGAAACCGGTTGAATAATTTTTTTGAGGTGTTCTTCTGCATCTTCATGTAAAGGATGAAAATAATTCAAGATAGTAATCAATGCAGAAATATCCGTTTGATTATGGGTGTGCAATTTTAAATCACGATTTGCAACAAAGCTATTCATTTGTTTCTATTTTCTGCTAACATAAATATAATTGAACTGTTTAATCTTTAGTTTTATCAGGTTGTTTTTTATAAAAAATCAATAGAAATTAAAATAACATTTGAAATAGATTTATTGGATCTACATAGAAATGTCAATTTATTTCCAATTCATCTTTTGAAGGAAATTTTGGAAATGGATGATGCGGTTCAGATTGATACCAATAAACTACTGAACTTATATCTGATTGCTGCACCAGGTATCTTCCGCCACTTCGCCATCCCAGGTCCTGGATGGTGACTCTCAGATTTTTTTCAAAACGAATCGGGTCCATGATGTGCCAGCGGTACATACCGAAGCGTTGCATTACATTATAGTGCCCATCGCCACGAATTACCTGCGTCAGGCCGGTGTATGCTGTGGAAAATTCAGTATAGTGTGTTTCTTCATTGCCGTATGCATTTTTTGTGCGGGTATCGAAATCATAAGAACCACAGAAATAATCTTCTGTTCCCGTACCATTTATAGTTGGGTATTTGCTATCGCCATCTATATAAAATTTTATTTCTCCTTCCCCCCACCATCCATTGTTGTGCACTCCCCATGCAAGGTAAGTTCCTATATACTGGCCTTTTCCTTCTATATTATTTACTAAAGTATCAATACCACCGGCCACAGGATTTTGTCTTTTGAATTGGGCATGAAAATATGCAGCATCTGCAGGAACTTCAGTAAGCGTATAATCAACCTGGTAAAACAGCACCATATTTTCTGTGTTAATATTTGTCATCGTTATCCGGCATCTTTTACGGAAAGGCATTACCCAATAACAATTTAATGCTGAGCCCGGATTGATAGTGACTGCCAATGAATTCAGGTGGGTATAAGTTCCCCATCCGGCACCGAAAAAATCACCAACTGGAACTTCAACAGACGGCTCTTTTTCTTCATCCCAGTAAAAGCGTAAGATAGAAAATCTCCAATTCCCGGTTGGAGTCAACCAGATATGTTGAATGGCGCCTGAGCCTGTTATATCAGCCATTATATAAGTTTCCCCGGGTTTAATTATAATGTAAGGATTCACTTTCCATCCCTGTCCGAGTTCTCTTGCATTATCTCTGGCACTTCCATTTTCCAGTGTAGCCATTCCGCCTTTCTTTGGCTCACCAGTTGGGTTTTCCGGACTGATAGATCTTGTCCTGGCATCGCTTAGCCGGAAAAGATTTCCAAGGTTCATATTAAGCCCATTGAATTTTTCAGGCTTTTGTGCAGTTGCAATAGCAGAAAAAAATAATAGTAAACAATAAACTTTTCTCATGTCAATTGGTTTTGTATGAAAGAAAGTTATGCAAAATGTAGAAGAAGTGAATAAGTATGTCGTTGCAGGGAAAAACTAAAGCAATGGCCCAATTTGATTTTTAAGTCAGCTTTGAAGCAGGTATATTTCCAATCCTCTACACGATAAGCTAATATCAGAAGTTATTGGTGAGTATAGAAATTAAACCTATCTTGTTCGCCAACATCGGATTTTTCCCTTAACCATAACAAATGCCTTTTATTTTTTGGTTCTTTCTGGCGCACTGGTATTTTTCCCTTTTTACCCTGACCTTTCTGCAGCATCGTTATGCATCTCATGCTGTTTTTAGTATGAGTAAACCCTGGGAGCGTTTTTTTTATTTGCTTGCTTATATCGCCCAGGGGTCGGCCTATGTCAGCCCGAGAACCTTTGCTATAATGCACCGGATGCACCATGCTTATACCGATACTGAAAAAGACCCACATTCTCCCAAATATGATAAAAATGTTTTTACGCTTATGTGGAATACCCGTGCATTTTCAACTTCAATTTTTGAAGGAAAATTCATTCCGGAGGAACGGTTTTTGAAAAAACTTCCAGATTGGGCAAGGTTAGATCGCTGGGCCCACTCCTGGATGTCACGGGTATTGTGGATGCTTATCTATATAACAATTTATATTCTTTTGGCGCCTTCTGCGTGGTGGTATTTATTAATTCCATTTCACATATTAACGGTGCCAATCCTTGCTGTGCTTATTAATTGGGTAGCTCATAAATACGGAACAGTGAATTATGAAATGAAAAACACTTCAAAAAATTTATGGCCATTTGATTTTATTATGCTGGGTGAAGCTTATCATAATAATCATCATAAATATCCGGGCTCTCCTAATATGGGAAGAAAGTGGTATGAGATTGACCCCGTTTACCCGGTAATACTATTGTTACATAAACTACGGATCATAAGGATCAACAGGCAGCATACACTTCATCATACGGATGAATCTTGATGTATCATTATTTTTATTACAACATCCAACCTCAGACAATTCTTTTTATCTTCGCACTCACTATGACACAAGATCAAATTAAAGATTTACGGTCCCGGGCCGCAGGGATAAGGAGGTTTCTTTGACGTCGAAAACAGACGATATAAGATAGCTGAAGAAAAACAGTTGTCACTGAGCGCCGGCTTTTGGGACGATAGTAAAAGAGCCGCAGACATTCTGAAAAACATTAAGCAAAACGAATATTGGGTAAAATTATATGAGCAGGTGGAAACTGCCGTAGAAGATTTTGCCGTGTTGTTTGATTTTTGGAAGTCAGGAGATGCCACTGAAGAAGAGACTAAAGCCGCTTTTGAAAAAGCATTGCTGATGATGGATGATGCCGAATTCAAAAGCACATTAAACCAACCGGAAGATGAATTGCCAGCTGTTTTGCAAATTAATTCCGGAGCCGGTGGAACGGAAAGCCAGGACTGGGCAGAGATGCTGGCTCGTATGTACAGGATGTATGGAGAAAAGCAGGGATGGAAAGTAACAGAACTTGATTGGCAATGGGGTGATGGTGCCGGAATAAAAACCTGCACCTTTCAATTTGATGGACCGTTTGCTTATGGGTTTTTGAAAGCAGAAAGCGGGGTACACCGCTTGGTTCGTATTTCCCCATTTGACAGTAATGCAAGAAGGCACACATCTTTTGCATCCGTGTTTGTATATCCGCTGGTAGATGACTCAATCAATATTGAAATAAAAGATGCAGATGTAAAAATGGAAACTGCCAGAAGCGGTGGCGCCGGCGGACAAAATGTAAACAAGGTAGAAACAAAAGTCATGCTCACCCATATTCCTACCGGTATTGTTGTGATGTGCCAAACGGAACGGTCGCAACTGGGCAACCGGGAAAAAGCAATGACCATGCTCAAGAGCCGCTTGTACGAAGAAGAGCTGAGAAAGAGAAATGAACTGAAAGATGCCGTAAACAGCAAAAAGAAAAAAATAGAATGGGGCAGCCAGATACGCAGTTATGTTTTTCATCCGTATAAAATGATCAAAGATCATCGCACCGATTTTGAAGTAGGCAATGTGCAACCGGTTATGGACGGAGAACTCGATGGGTTTATCAAAGCGTATTTGATGCAATCAAAAGAAGTGGAAAGTTGATGCATGAAATAAAATTTCAGCATTGCTAAATTTGTATTTTAAATTTTTAAAAATAATCTCATGAACTTCGGAACTTTTTCTTTCCCGATACCAGTTAATGAAACTGTTTTACATTATGCTCCCGGCTCGCCGGAACGGAGACGGTTGAAAGAAGTGTTGGCAGAGTTGAAAAAGCAACAGGTAGATGTGCCCATGTATATCGGCAGCAAAGAAGTACGGACTAATAAAAAAGTCGAAATGCATCCACCGCATGAATTAAAACATACATTAGGCTATTTCAATGCAGGAGACGAAAAGCATGTGAAACAGGCTATAGTTTCAGCACTGGCCGCTAAAGAAAATTGGGCCAATACCAGTTGGGAGAACCGTGCTAATATTTTCCTGAAAGCTGCTGACCTGATGGCAACCAAATATCGTCCATACATGAATGCTACAACCATGTTAGGGCAAAGCAAGAATGTTTTCCAGGCAGAGATTGATTCAGCATGTGAATTGATAGATTTTTTACGATTCAATGTTCATTTTCTATCTGAAATATATAAGCAACAACCCATCAGCAGCCCTGGTATGCACAACCGGATGGAATATCGCCCGTTGGAAGGATTTGTATTGGCAGTTACACCATTTAACTTTACCGCTATCGGTGGAAATCTTCCCACATCTGCTGCCATGTGTGGCAATGTGGTAATATGGAAATGCGCTAATACCCAGGTCTATTCTGCGCAAATGTTTATGCGTATTTTAAAAGAATCCGGCTTACCGGATGGCGTGATCAACCTGATCTTCGTGGATGGCCCAACTATTGGCAGGGTTTGTTTCAACCATCGTGACTTTGCCGGGGTGCATTTCACCGGCTCAACCGGAGTATTTAATAATATGTGGGAAACGATCGGTAAAAATATGGCAATGTATAAATCCTATCCACGCATTGTGGGTGAAACGGGAGGTAAGGATTTTGTAGTGGCACATAAAAGCGCTGATGTAGATGTATTGGTAACGGCATTGCTTCGTGGAGCATTTGAATACCAGGGACAAAAATGTTCGGCTGCATCCAGGGCTTATATCCCATCTAATTTAGCTGATGAAGTAAAACAAAAACTGATAGCCGGTGTAAAAAGTTTTAAAATAGGAAGCCCCGAAGATTTTACCAACTTTATTAATGCAGTGATTGATGAAAAAAGTTTTGAAAACATCAAACGTTATATTGATCATGCAAGAAAGGATCCGAAAGCACAGATATGGGTAGGAGGGAAATGTGATAAAAAAGATGGCTATTTTATTCAGCCAACGGTTATTGAAGCAAAAGACCCGAAGTATGTCTCCATGTGCGAAGAAATTTTCGGGCCGGTATTGACCGTTTATATTTACCCGGCTAATCGGTTTGAACAAACATTGGAACTCGTTAATAACACATCTCCTTATGCATTGACTGGATCTATCATTGCAAAAGATAGAACCGCAATTGAACTGGCCACAAATAAATTGAGAAATTCTGCCGGTAATTTTTACATCAATGATAAACCGACTGGAGCTGTTGTTGGCCAGCAACCTTTTGGAGGAGCCAGGGCCAGTGGCACTAACGATAAAGCAGGAAGTATTTTGAACTTATATCGTTGGCTTAGTGCGAGAACCGTTAAGGAAACATTCAATTCTCCGGTAGATTATACATATCATTTTATGGAAGAAAAATAGAATAAATATTTGATAATTAATTAAATATAAAATTTATCTTATTTTATATAATAGTATAATTTTGTAGTTATATGACTAAAAGCCTATGATTTATAAAAAGGATTTTTTATGTTTGTGGCATTATTAACAAAAAAAAATTATATGAAAAAAATCTTATTCTTATTAATGGTTTCTTCCTTTGTAATTGCAGCTAAAGCCCAATTCGGTTTTAATGCAGGGATAAATATCTCAAGTATGCACGGAAGTGATGTGGACAACAGCTTTAAAAGCAAAATCGGATTCCATGCTGGTGCATTTTACAACATAGCTGTTGCAAATTCAATTTCTGTTCAAACTGAAGCTTCTTATTCAGGTGAAGGAGCTAAGGTAGATGCTGATGGTGAATCTGGTAAGTATGAGCTTGGGTATTTAAATATCGCTGCCTTATTCCGTTACAATTTTCAAGGCGGATTTAACCTGGGAACCGGCCCTCAGTATGGATTCTTATTAAGTGCAAAAGCAAAAGGGAGTGGACAAACTGTAGATATAAAAGACCAAATGAAAAGTGGTAATTTTAGCTGGGCATTTGCCGCTGGTTATGATTTGCCAATGGGCGTTGGTTTCTATGGCAGGTACAATTTGGGACTTTCAAAAATTGTAGATGAAACAGGTGTTGATGTAAAAGCAAGCAGTTTCCAGATAGGAGTTCGCTATACCATCAATAAAGGTGAAGGAAATACAAAATCAAAATAATATTTTCAATACTTAACTTAAAAAGCTGTCTTATCGGGCAGCTTTTTTTATTTCGAATTGTTGGTCACTCCCCCGATAAAGTTTAGAATTTCTGTATGATTCATTCAACGTTAATAATTTCTACACATATCAAATTAATTGAAATAATTTTCCTTCTATCTTTTTCTTCAATAGCATGTTGAAATATATTCTACTCATTCCAATGAAAAAAAAGGAATTTAACGAAGCTGACAATGATTTGAAAATTAGTTTATATTTACTCATCCTTTTAAATAAAATTTACTGATATGAGAAAAACATTTTTTTGCCTGCTAGTGTCCGGGATTTTTATCATTCGGGTTCATGCCCAATTTGGAGTAAACGGCGGCCTGAATATCTCAAACGTCAGGGGAGATGTAGTGCAAAACAGTAAAAGCAAACCCGGTCTTCATCTTGGAGTGTTTTATAAAATTCCATTACCAGCCGGTATTGCGATTCAAGTGGAAGCAGCTTATTCGGGAGAAGGAGCAAAAACCGTTATTACCGGGAGCCAATGGAAGTATAATTTTGACTATTTAAATCTTGCAGCTTTATTCCGTTATGACTTTGAGGGCGGTTTTAATGTCGCTACTGGATTTCAATATGGAATTTTATTAAGCGCAAAACTTAAATCAACAGGAAATACTGTGGACTATAAGAACGGAGTGAGAAACGTAAATTATAGTTGGGCTTTTGCGGCCGGTTATGACTTACCCTTAGGTGTGGGCTTTTATGGAAGGTATAATTTAGGGATGTCTGATATAGCAAAAGACAGCCAGGGCGGTAGCATGAAGGCAAGTACATTCCAGGTGGGGGTTCGCTATAATATTCACCTTAGCAAAGAAAAAAAATAGTCATCTAATCTTTTGAAGAAGTAACTGCTTGAGGAAACGGGATTCAGGAATTAATAATATCAACTCTCGCAACAGCTTCTTATTTTTATAAAAAATCTCTTGAAAACAATTCTCACATCCCATCAACTTGCCATCACGATTAAACGACTGGCCCACCAGGTATTGGAAAATCACATCAACCTTGAGAATACTGTAGTAATCGGAATTCAGCCCCGTGGTATTTTTTTATCGGATCAGATTGTAGCTGAAATAAAAAAACAATTGCCGGCAAAGAAGATTCAATATGGGAAATTAGATATTACTTTTTACAGGGATGATATCAGGAAAGAACTGCACGAAGCAAATCAAACCGATATTTTATTTTCCATTGAAGGGAAAAAAGTGGTTTTGATAGATGACGTTTTGTACACCGGCAGAACCATACGTGCAGCGCTGGATGCCTTGCTGGATTTTGGTCGCCCGGAGAAAGTAGAATTATGTGTATTGATTGATCGCCGCTTCAGCCGGCAGTTTCCTATACAACCGGATTATGTGGGGAAATCCATTGATTCCATGGTGTCTCAAAAAGTAAAAGTCTTTTGGAATAAAAAAGATGGAAAAGAAGAAGTGGTATTTACTCACTGAGAAATATATGAGTTTAAATAAGCCTTTTAAAACCCGGTAAAATACTTTTGCTGTTTGAATCAGAAGGCTTTAATTTCGCTTTTTAAGATGAGCCTTTCTTCCAAACACCTGCTGGGAATCAGAGACCTCACACCCGCCGACATTTCAATTATTCTTAAAACAGCCACTCAATTCAAAGAAGTACTTCAAAGACCGATCAAGAAAGTTCCTTCCTTGCGTGATGTTACCATTGTCAATCTCTTTTTTGAAAACTCCACGAGGACCCGGATTTCATTTGAGTTAGCTGAAAGAAGATTAAGCGCCGATGTGATCAACTTTACTACATCTGCATCTTCAGTATCTAAAGGTGAAACGTTATTGGATACTGTAAATAATATTCTTTCCATGAAAGTGGACATGGTGGTGATGCGCCACAGCGCCAGCGGGGCCCCGCATTTTCTGGCACAACATATTCCAGCAGCAATCATCAATGCCGGAGACGGAATTAATGAACATCCCACACAGGCACTGCTGGATTCATTTTCTATCAGTGAAAAAATTGGTAAACTAAAAGGAACCAAAGTGGCCATCATTGGCGATATCATGCACAGCCGGGTGGCGCAAAGCAATATTTATTTACTGAAAAAGATGGGAGTGGAGGTTACTGTTTGCGGCCCGCCTACATTGATCCCGAAATATATCAGCCAGGCACTGAATGTGAATGTAAGTTATAATCTGAAAGAAACTTTGGAGTGGTGTGATGTGGCGAATGTGTTGCGCATTCAACTCGAAAGACAGAACCAGGTTTTGTTTTCATCGCTACGGGAATATAGCCTTGCTTATGGTATCAACAGGCGAATGCTCGACAGCCTGAAAAAAGATATAGTGATCATGCACCCCGGCCCAATCAATCGGGGTGTGGAGTTGGACAGTGATGTGGCTGATAGCAGGCAATCCATCATATTGCAGCAGGTAGAGAACGGAGTAGCAGTGCGAATGGCTGTATTATATCTTTTGTCCGGAAGAAATCCTTCAGATAATTAATAATTATTAACCAATAATGATTAGCTTTCATAGCTAATTATAACCAATGCAACGAATTTGTTTATTTCCCGGCACCTTTGATCCTGTTACTTTAGGTCACGTGGATATTATTGACAGGGCATTGCCATTATTCGATAAAATTATTGTTGGCATCGGGTTGAATGCTGCTAAAGAGCCGATGTTTTCTGCAGAGCAAAGGAAAAAGTGGATCGGTGAAATTTATAAACATGAATCAAAAGTGGAAGGCGCCATCTATGAAGGACTGACAGTTGATTTTTGTAAAAAGATCAATGCAAAATTTATTCTCCGGGGCATTCGTTATGTCAGCGATTTTGAATATGAAAAAACGATTGCAGATGCAAACCGTACCCTGGATCGCTCTATCGAAACCATTTTTTTAACCGGGGAACCCAAATATACTTCTGTGGCCTCCACTATTGTCCGTGATATCATCCGGAATGGCGGTGATGCAAAACATTTTCTTCCAGATGTGGTTTTTAAATCTTTAAAAAAATAAAAGTTTATACTGATCTCGTAAGTGTGATTGGTGTAGTTGTTATAATTTTTTAGGAAAAGTTAAGTGGCTTTAAGAGCCATTTTCAATACATCTGCTATGGAGGGAAAACAATTCATCAGGTAAACCGGTATTTCTTCTTGCTTTGCCCATTTTATTTCAATAATTTCTTCTTCTGTCTGAGGTGTGAGTGGCTGATCGCTTTTTGTTTTCATCAGAAACCAATGAGATTCTTTTAAAATAAAGTGTGTTCCTTCATGATAAGTGTGATAGGTAAGTGTAAAAAATTTATCAAGCTTTATTTTTTGTAGTCCCGTTTCTTCCCGCACTTCCCTGATGGCGCAATCTTCCGGAGATTCTCCTTTTTCCATTTTCCCTTTTGGCAAGTCCCATTTCCCCCGTCTGAATATCAGTAACACGTCTTTTTTTTCATTATATACCAAACCTCCGGCCGCAGTTACCAAAGTAAATTTTTTGAAAAAAGCTTTTTTAAGCTCCGGAAGATCTTTATGATAAAAAACACCGGCATGTACACGGGGTTGCTGCATTTCATGAATGATTGTTTTGATAGTATGCGCATTCAATTCATCAATAAAAACAATGTCGTCATGATGTATCATTGGTTGCATTGTTTCATCCATAGCATCACAGAGAAAAAGAGGCCGGTCGTTGAAAAAAATTTTTATGTGCATAAATAATTTCCGGGTTTAAATTTTATGTTTCAATTTCGCCGAATGACAGATGCCAAAATCGTAGCTGAAAAGCTACTTCAAGTTAATGCAGTTCAGTTAAACCCTGAACATCCTTTTTTATGGGCCAGCGGCTGGAAAAGTCCCATTTACTGTGACAACCGCAGGGTGCTGTCTTTCCCTTTTGTCCGTGATTTTATCAAATCGGAGCTGTGTAATATGGTTTTTGAAAAATTTCCTGATGCTGATTTACTGGCCGGTGTAGCCACAGCGGGTATTGCCTGGGGCGCTATGGTTGCCGACCAGTTGAAACTTCCATATATCTATGTGCGTCCAAAACCAAAAGAACACGGACTCGGAAACCAGATTGAAGGCTTTTATCAAAAAGAACAAAAAACAGTTGTGATCGAAGACCTGGTATCAACAGGAAAAAGCAGCCTGCAGGTGGTGGATGTGTTAAAAAAAGAAGGGTTAAATGTGATGGGCATGGTTTCTATTTTCAACTATGGATTTTCTGTAGCTGCAGAAGTGATCTCAAAAACAAATCTTGAATATTATTCTCTCACAAACTATCCTTCATTTATTGAATTGGCGATTGAAAAAGGGATTGTATCAACCAGTCAACAGGAAATTTTGTTAAAGTGGCGGGATGACCCGGCTCATTGGAAAGGAGTTTTGTAATTTACCGTGGCTAAAAAAATTGTAACTATGAAAATATTATTTGCCATACTTGCTATTTCTATTTTTTCTTTTGCTGCTATGGCCCAGGTAAAACCCGTATTAACAGCAAAGATCAAAACACCGAATGCCCGTTGTGAAGAGTGTAAAACAAAAATTGAAACCTACCTGAAAAGGTATGATGGGGTCATCTCCGTAAATGTAAATACTCATAAGGGAGAAACGACCGTGAAATTTATCACCGATCGCACAAATATTGAGGAAATAAAGACGGCCATTGCCAATGTGGGCTTTGATGCAGATGATGTGCCTGCCAACCCTGATTTTTATAAGTTGCTACCGAAATGCTGCAAGAAACCCGAAGATGGTGGTGTTCCTATTAAGAAAACATCAGACCCATCTCAATGAAAAATGCTTAGTGAAATAGTTTCGACACATCCTGCTTTCCTTCATACCGGATTGGATAATGAATAAAGACTCCTCCCTTTCCGATCCTTGCTTTGCCCTCAATTTTAAAATTTACTTCAGGTTTAAAAAGTAAAGTCGTAACATTCTTCATTGCATTTTTCATATTTACATTTAATTTTACCGGAACGGTAAAATCAGAGTGACCCGGAATTTTTATGGAAGTATCCATCGTAAAATGGCCTAGCATTTGTTCATCCATCCAGGCATCACCTTCCGCATTTTTTAACTGAAGACCTGAACGGTTAGGATTAAAATAATTCAAATGAATTGATATTATGGATTCCTTTAGCCCTATTCCGCTCACCTGAAGATCGTCAATACCTTTGAATACCGGATCTTTGATTGCTTTACAGGAAAACAAACTGAAAAACAAAATGCCGGTTAACCAAATCCTGAAGTGTGGATTAAGTCTTATAAATTTCTTCATTGGATTCTCATTTTTTTGCCCCTGTAAGTCAATTATATTTCCAGCCGCTCCAATACTATTAAAGCTTCCAACAGTTTGTTCCAGGCTTTTTGCCATTCTTCTTTGGCATGGTGTAGTTTCTCATGATCTTCTTCTTTCAATGCATTCTTTTTGGACTGTACATAATCTTCCAGTTTTTGAAGAGATTCCTTATTCAGTTCCTCAAGCTTTTTTTTGGGTTCCATAATTTTATTTTAAGATAGATATATTTCTGCCCCGAAGTTAGCTCTACAAAACTGAAAAGTAGATTGCTACACTACAGATTTAATATTTTTTTTTACTAAAATAAAAATTTAATAGCCTTTATGATTCCATTTTAATTCTACTTAAAACCGGTAGCCCATAGAAATGCCGGGTATGAACCGGCTGCCTTCATCTTCGTTCAGTGAATTATTATCTTTAGACAATTTTATTTCATATCCATAACCAATAGTGGGGGAAGTGTACACATGAGTGCCGAAAATAAACTGGTAACCACCTTCAAAAGTTGGCATAATAGAAGAACTGTTTGCTTTTTCTTTGCCCGCAAAATTATTGAAGAGAAATGTTGCCCGGAAACCTAAGAAGGCATTGCCATTTCCACTGTTGCTATAACTAAATCCCCGGCGATAACCAACATAAAATCCGAATCCTGAGTATTCCGAATAAGATTTTTTAGATGAAAAATTATAGGTAAGGCCGAAGCTCCAACTGTTTTTATTGCTGAAACCTTCATACCGGCCACCAATCATATTATCATTAGCTCCTTTACCGAATGCATGCTGGGCTTCTGCGCCTAATTCCCAAATACTTTGTGAAAAACTGATTGCATTAAATAGAATAATGCATGTCAGAAAGCAAGTGAGTTTTTTCATAAAAAAATAATTTTCTGAATGTAATAAAATATTTGAAAATATTACCTGTTTGGCAGCGGGAATTTTTCAGGGTTGGGTGCCTGTCATTATTCTAAATTAAATATCATTAAGATAACTTTAGAAAATCACCATCAATAATTAATAATTTGACACCGGTTTCCGTATAAGAGCGGTGGCTGCTCAGTTCGTCAGAAACTATATAACTCATTCCTTTCTTTAAAATAAATTTTTGCCCGTCAGCCAGCTCACTTACAAATTCTCCTTCAAGGCAATGAACGAAATGTCCTTTCCGGCACCAATGGTCCGCAAGATATCCTTTGGAATATTCAACTTCCCGGATTCTTAAACCATCCAATTGCAACGTTCTCCAAGTTGCGGTGCCTGTTTCACCTTTATGCTTGGTTGGGATTACAGCATTCCAGTCAATTGTTTGAAAATGGATTGCACTCATTGGGATATTTATAAAAATTTTAAATTCACTCAGCCCATTTATCTCTTTCTTCAGGAGAAAATTTCCAGGGGGCAAAATTGTTTTCTATATTACTGAACATTGTTGTCCATTCCTGCGGCGAATTACTTTCTTCCATCACCAGGTAACGGCGCAATTGCAAAATAATATCCAGCGGGCTGATGCTGACGGGGCATTCCTGTACACAGGCATTGCAGGTAGTGCAGGCCCGCAGTTCTTCAACAGAAATAAAATCGTGCAATAATGATTTACCATCATCTTTGAATGTTCCGTTTTTGTCAATATTTTTTCCAACGGTTTCCATCCGGTCACGGGTATCCATCATGATCTTTCGGGGAGATAATAATTTTCCTGTTTGATTTGCAGGGCAGGCAGCAGAACATCTTCCGCATTCTGTGCATGTGTACGCATCCAGTAAATTTTTCCAACTCAAATCAAAAATATCTTTAGCCCCGAATCTTTTTGCCGCTTGAGCATCACCACCTGATAGGGGAGCCAGTTCCGGTTGCATCGCATACAAAACTTCTTTTTGTATCTCCGGCATATTTTCCATTTCTCCCATTGGTTCTAATCTTGCATAATAAGAATTAGGAAATGCAAGAAGAATATGCAGGTGCTTTGAATAAGGTAGGTAATTTAAAAAAGCAAATACACCAAGAATATGCAGCCACCAGCAGGAGCGTTCAATAAAAATAAGTGATGAAGTGGAGAGGCTATCAAATACAGATGTGAAAGAACCTGTGATCCAGAAATTACCGGTTACATGGTAATGTTCGGCTCCTCTTGATTGCAATACCTGGTCTGCGGTATTCATAGTAAGAAATAGTGTCATCAAAATGATTTCAGTGATCAGGATATAATTGGCATCGCTGCGGGGCCATCCGTCAAGGTCTTTGCTTACAAACCTTTTTAGTTTTATGATATTTCTGCGGATTAAAAATATGGCGCAGCCAACGAGTACCAATACTGCTAAAATCTCAAAACAACCGATCAATACTCCATATAAATTTCCAATTGCCGGGGCAAACATCCGGTGCTTTCCTGATATGCCATCGAGGATGATTTCCAGAATCTCGATATTAATGATGACAAAACCGGCATATACAAAAAAATGCAGTATTGCCACCAGCGGATTGCGGAACATTTTCTTTTGCCCGAATGCAAGCAGCAATACATTTTTCCAGCGTTGTGATGTGTGGTCGTTGATCGTTTCATCTCTTCCTAATAGGATATTCCGGCGGATAGCTCTTACTTTTTTTGTAAAAAGCCAGATAGCAACGGTGCTGAGAAGAATAAATAAAATTTGTTGGATGATTTGCATAACGCTGAATTGGATTTGCTAATTTACAGCTTGTTTAATAAAAGGATAAAAGTGTATGAGCCAAAAAAGAAACTATATTCTTTCCAAAGTAGCAGCTGAGAAAAAACTCCGCCGCATGGCATTAGAAATTATTGAAAATAATTACAAAGAAAAGCAATTGATACTGGCCGGTATCCGGGAAAGCGGGGCGGTGGTAGCGAAAAGTATCCAGACAATGCTCGCAGAATTTTCTGATATAAAAACCGATCTAATTTTCATTAAACTGGATAAGCGGAAACCGGGTACAGTCACGGTCAGCAAGCAAATCGATTTTACCAACAAAATTTTGATTGTAATTGATGATGTAGCGGACAGCGGCAGAACATTGTTGTATTCATTAAAACCATTTCTTGAGTTCTATCCAAAAAAAATTCAAACATTGGTGCTGGTAGAGCGAAGCCATAATTCTTTCCCGGTGAGGCCAGACTATGTAGGCTTATCTGTATCTACCACATTACAGGAGCATATTGTTGTGGAAGTGGATAAAGAAAAAGTGTCAGGCGCCTATTTGAAATAGCAATTGACCGCTCAAATAAAATCCATTTTCCCTGCCGGGAACTTTTCTTTTTTTAGAGTAAGTTTAACGTGTTGTACTACCCGACAGCTATCGGTTGAAAGTCGTCGGGATTCAAAAATGGCTTTTGTTAGAGCAGAGTATTTGTCTTTGTAAGGAAATTTTATTTTGGCTTCATTGTGTGGTTTACGTTATTATTTCCGAAGCAATCTGCAATATGAAAAAGATTGCTTCGGCGACTTTAAAGTCCCGAACATAGATCAAGCTTTTTTTGTCGCCTCGCAAAGACAGGAGTAGTAACAGGACAATAGCACAACATGTTAAATTTAATCTCATTCAATATACAATGGCAGGGTATTTCAGTTTAATAACAGAACAAAATAAATTATCTCTCAACAAAGGAGGCAATCGGGACGCCGTTTATTATTCTGAGTTGAATGAATGGTTTACCGGCAATGCTTTCCGCAGTTTCAGCCTGAAGTTTGTGGTGGATAAATACATTTATTATCGTTTAAACAAAAAGGAATACAAAGTAAATGCAGGAAGCCTGTTGCTGGCCTGCAAAGAACCTTTTGTAAAAGCATATTTTGATTCTGCTCAAACTGTAAAAAGTATCTGTATTGACATTAGCCCCGCCACTGTAGCAGAAGTTTTTACTGTGTTAACAGAAAAAAATGATCCTGATTTTGATAATTACTGTAATGGCTATTTTAAAATGCCGGAATTTTTTGAAGCTGTTTATCCTGTCAGCGCAACTCTTTTCGGAAATGCACTTAATGAACTAACACTTGCCATCAACAATAACACTGTTCAGTATCTCGTAACCAGGGAATGGTTTTTTAACCTGGCGGAAAATATCATTTTACAGGAATACGGCAATTACCTTGCATTGAACAATCTTCATTCAATCAGGCTGGAAACCAAAAAAGAAATTCTCCGGAGATTGCATTTGGCAAAACAATTCATGGATGAACAATTTCTTTTTATCAACGAAATAAAAGAAGCGGCTCAGGCTTGTAATATGTCTGAATTTCATTTTTCCCGTTCCTTCAAACAGGCATTTGGATTGACACCGTACCATTATCTTTTGGAAAAACGATTGATGCTGGCAAAGAAAATGATAGAAGAAGGTACAGGGACAATCACCACTATTGCCGCACACTGCAACTTCGCCGATATATTTACTTTCAGTAAAGCTTTCAAAAATAAATTTCATGTGGCGCCTTCTCAATGGAATACGCTGAATCAGCCGTTCGTGAATTGAGCAATTTATGACAAATGCTTTTGGACGACTCCCGCTAATTTTGAAAACGGTAAAATTTTCAACAGGAAGTATTCAAAAAACTATTAGCCATGAAAAACATTTTTTTGTTTTTATTAACCTGGATTTCGATCCAGGGTTGTGCTCAGCAATCGCAAAACACCGGGATGTTTAGAGATAACCCTCAGCATCCTGGCTTTGTTTCTACGCCTGATAATTTGGTTTATGACACCAAAGCATGGCAATTTAATGCCGGTTCCCCGGTGCGGTCCACTGTTTTAGTGATTGATGGCGTAGCATATTTCGGAACAGCCGGTGGTGTTTTTTATGCAGTAGATAAGAATGGCGGGCTGAAATGGAATTACAAAACAGGAAAAGCAATTCATTCCTCTGCCGCAGGTGTTAATGATAAACTGTTTTTTTCTGACAACGGCCAAACATTGTACTGTCTGCGACGAACCGACGGGCACTTAATCTGGAAAACCGGGATGGGAAACAAGCTGGATTACTCATGGAGGTTTGATTATTATTATTCATCCCCGGTTATTTTTCAAAATAATATTTATATCGGCAGCGATGATGGCAACCTGTATGTTTTTAATATCAGCGACGGTAAAAAGAAATGGAGTTTCAAAACAAAAGGATTGGTAAGAAGCACTCCTGCGATTTACAAAAATTTAGTGTTGTTCGGCGATACTGAAGGAACGTTTTACGCATTGGATGCAACGATAGGAAATTTGCAATGGAAGTTTAAGGTTGTTGGGGAACCGGACGATCCTGCAACCTATGGGTTTGACAGGAAAGCAATGTTGTCTGCTCCCGTGATTGTTGACAACAAAATAATTTTCGGTGCAAGAGACGGAATATTGTATGCTTTGAATGGTGATGATGGAAAATTGGTATGGAAAATGGATCATGTTATTTCCTGGGTGATTTCAACTGTTGCCGTTAAAGATAGTTTTGTAATAACAGGTACTTCCGATGGAAGATTTATCCAGGCGGTAAATCTGAATTCGGGAAAAGAGATATGGAAATACAACACGCCGATGGCAGTTTGGGCTTCCCCATTGATCAATAATGATAAAGTATATGATGGTTGTTTCGACGGGCAACTATTTTGCCTTGATCTTAAAACCGGTCGCCGGATTTCTGAATTTTCAACCGGTGGTATGATACTTTCTTCGCCGGTATTGAGCAATGGACTTTTATATTTCGGTTCTGATGATGGAAATCTATATGCACTAAAAGGGCATCCGCCCAAAGATGTATCAGCTACCCGTCGCTATGTTTTTTATGATGCTTCAATGCCGAAAACATATTTTTCTTCCGGCGGTGATATTGCAATTAAAAATTACTTAGCGTCTGACGGGTTCAAAGTGGTGAATGCAGATACATTGGAAAAAATCATGCAGGATGATGCCGCAGGTTCGGTTATTGTTTTTGCAACGGACTATTTTCCTAAGTCAATTTATTCGGGCAATGCGCAGTCTCTTGTCCGGAAATATCTTGATAAAGGAGGAAAGGTTGTTTTAGCAGGAACTAATTCTTTATTTTTTGAGATTGATGAACCGAAAGGAATTATGGGACTGGCAAAAAATAAAATTGATTCTGTTTTGGATATTCATTACGGCCCGCCGGACACCCGTTCGTTTGGCGGTTTGTTCCCGTGTTTCCCGAATGATAAAGGAAAATATTTTGGATTGCCTGATTTCTGGGTTTCCACTTTTGGCATTGATAAAAAACAAGTGGATGTTATTCTCGGAGAAAATGAAAATGGATTGGTATCTGCTTTCGCAAAAAATTATAAAAATGGCGGACAGTTGGTGCAGCTTTGGATGAATGCAAACCGCCCTGAGCGAATGGATGCACTTATAAAAGTCAGCGAATGGAAAGTGGAATAGAAAGAAGGCTGCAGCGATCAGAAATAAATCGCATAAATTTTGAATTTTCCTTTTGAGTCAATCATCAATGCCGGTGCCGGACACTTGAATGCATTTAATGCAGTAAATACTGTTTTTAAAAACTTGCTATTGGTTTTTATTTTGGTAAAATCAATATCAGGCGCTAAGTAAAACTGTCTTTTTCTGGGAATATCTGTTCGGTTAACCGGAAATCCCGGATCGCCATCTATCCAGATATTTTCAAATCCGCCAAACATACCATCGGCTCCGTAACCTACGGCAACATTGAGCCATGCCGGCAAATTACTTTTTGGAAAAAAGGATTTCAGGTTGGCGCTGAACCAATAGGTTTGTGCATTGTAATCTTTCAGCATCCGCTCGTACCAACTGCTGCCAAAGAGATTATCACTTCGTTTTTCTAATTGTGCTTCGCCATAATCTTTCCTACGAAAAGAAAATTTATATTGAATGCGCTGCTCATGCCAGCCCAATTGCTGGCTTATAAATAAACCCGAACCAAAAATATTTGCCGTCATATCGCCCCAACTCCAGCCCCATTCGGCAGAATGCCCATCAAGAAATTCAATGACGGTGAGATAAGCTGCACCACTGAGGCCGCCGATCCATGTTGCTTTTTTGTCTGATAAGCCTGCCCATTTCCACATCCCGGCTGACAGCCTTCCAGTGTTGTAGGAAGTCCATCCATGGCCAAACTTATCTACCTGCAGCCATTCATTGTCATCATTGAACGTATGAAAAGAACTATGCGGATATTTTTTATACCAGGTATTGCTGAGAATGATCAATGAACTGCCGTAGCCAGCCACATTGGCGCTGCCGATGAGCCATTGTCTATTTTTCTTTTCTTTTTTTGTCAATGAAGTGTAGGGAGTCCAGACAGGATCACGAAAGCTTCCTTTTAGTTCAACAAGGTTTTTAGTTGAATCTTGAGAAAAAGAAATATAGCATAACAATAATGCGAAGAAAATGCAAACAACTTTTTTTACATCTGAACAAGACCGCACCACATTTATTTTTTTAAACGACGAATTTTTGTTTTTGGATTTCTTTTTGTATGAAAAACCGCATAAACTGTTATACTATTCCCCTTAACTTTATACAAAATAACATAAGGAAATTTTTGCATTGCAGCTTGTCTTACCTGGCGATAAATCTTTTTATGCGATGCAGGATTATTCCTGATTTTTTCAAGCGTACTATTCAAATGAGTAATAAAAAAATCGCCTAAATTTTCTTTTTGTTGATCATACCATTTTACTGCAAGCGTCACATCTTCTCTTGCTTCTTCAGAAAGTTCAATAGAAAAATTCATTTCTTACGGTTTAAAAGACTGGCTTTGACTTCTTTCCACGAATAGGTTTTGCTTTTCCCTGATTGGTGATTGGCCAGCCTTCTTTCTAATTCTTTTTGCTGGGCAGGAGTAAGATCATATTCGTTATTTGTCTCCATTTGCTTTTCAAGAATAGTGTAAACAGCTTTTAATAAATTTTCATCCTCGATTTTATCTATGGCTTTATGGAGATTATTTTTTAGTCGCAGAGTTGTCATATTAAATATATTTGTTGCTAAATTACTAAAAATCTTTGCTGTTTCGCAACCTAAATTAGCGTAACAATAGTAACTTTAAAATAGTTAAATAAAATTATGGACACAGCAATTCAATCGAAAATCAATGCATGGCTGAATGGAAATTTTGATGCTGACACTAAAGAAGAGATCAGACAGTTACAAAAAAAATCTCCTGATGAACTGGCTGATGCATTTTATAAAGATCTCGAGTTTGGCACCGGCGGGCTTCGGGGCATCATGGGTGTAGGCACGAACCGCATGAATAAATACACGGTGGGCATGGCCACGCAGGGTTATGCGAATTACCTGAAACTATGTTTTCCCGGTGGAGTCAAAGTGGCGATTGCACACGACAGCCGCAACAACAGCCGTTTTTTTGCAGAAACAGCGGCTCATGTTTTTGCTGCAAATGGGATTAAAGTTTTTTTGTTTGAAGACCTGCGCCCCACACCGGAATTATCCTTTGCCATCCGGCATTTAAAATGCCAGGGTGGCGTGGTATGCACGGCTTCGCATAATCCAAAAGAATATAATGGCTACAAAGCGTATTGGGATGATGGCTCGCAATTGGTGCCGCCGCATGATAAAAATGTGATTAAAGAAGTACAGAAAATTGCATCGGTGGATGATGTGAAATGGAGTGGGGAAGAAAAGAATATCACCATCATCGGCAAAGAATTAGATAAGGCATATATGGAAATGGTGAAGGGGTTGAGTGTGTACCCGGAAATCATTGCAAAACATCATAGCCTGCGGATCGTTTATACACCTATTCATGGCACCGGAATAAAATTAATGCCGGCTGTGCTTGAAAAGTTTGGTTTTGATAATCTTCATATCGTAGAGGAACAAAGTGTGCCTGATGGAAATTTTCCGACGGTGGTATATCCCAATCCCGAAGAAAGCGAAGCCATGAGCCTTGGTTTGAAGCTGGCGGAAAAATTAGATGCTGATATTTTGTGCGGCACCGATCCGGATGCAGACCGTATCGCAATCGGGGTAAAAGACCTGCATGGAAAATGGGTGTTGATGAACGGAAACCAGACTGCTGTGCTTGCATTTAATTACCTGATAGAAGCCCGGAAGACAAAAGGAATTGCAAAGCCTAATGACATGGTGATTACAACCATTGTGACTACACCCATGATCAACGAGATTGCAACTAAAAACAAAGTGGCTTGTTATCATGTGCTCACCGGTTTTAAATGGATAGCCGACCTGATAAGGCAGAAGGAAGGGAAGGAAAATTATATCATCGGGGGAGAAGAAAGTTTTGGATTGATGATCGGCGATAAAATACGGGATAAAGACGGCATCAGCGCTGTGGCATTGCTTTGCGAAATGGCAGCGTATGAAAAAGAAAAGGGGAGAAGCCTGTTTGAAAAAATGATTGACCTCTACGTGCAGTATGGGTTTTACAAAGAGAAATTGATTTCCATTACTAAAAAAGGTATGGACGGACAACAGCAGATTGCTGCCATGATGGAAGCGTACCGAAAAAATCCTCCGGCATCAATCAATGGCTCGCCGGTATTGAAACTGCTGGATTATGAAATGCAAAAAGGAAAAAACCCGGAAACGGGAGAAGAGTGGAACATTGACTTGCCCAAATCCAATGTATTGCAGTTTATTTTGAAGGATGGCACCAGTATTTCTGCCCGACCCAGCGGCACAGAGCCGAAGATTAAATTTTATTTCAGCGTTAACACCAAACTGAATAAGGCTGCTGATTTTGAAAAAGTGAATGAGCAGTTGGAAGAAAAGATAAAAGCAGTGATTGGGGATATGAAGTTGTGAGTTTAGTCTTGGGTTCGTGTCGACACGAACCCTTTAGGTTTGCTTTGAAGATAGTTGATATTGATAATTACTATTATTACTACCTTTCTTTTTGCTACTTTTTCTTTGTGGACAATGTAAAAATGTTAATAACCAACAATCAAAAACTGTTTGGGGGAACTATGACACAACGCAGCTTTCAAGAGCTATGCCTTGATAAAGACCCTTACAGTTTTTACAGGTCGCATCAAATAGAAATTCAAGCATAAAGGCTTACTATTAAGGTTTCAATGAATAGCCTGTAAAATGATTGTTATAAAAACAGTTTGTATGGATTGTCAATTTGTAATTGGAATGGATATTCCCAAACACAGTTTCGACCTGGCAATTCTTCCGGCAGACAGTCCGAAGGATATTTTTCACAATGCTTTCAACAGCGATGCAAAAGGCTTTAATGAAATGATGAAGTTTATAAAGGAAACAATTCCTGATTTTGATATTGCAAGAACATTGTTTTGTATGGAAGCTACCGGTTTGTATTGTAATACCCTTCTTCAGTTTTTTGAAAGTCAACAGGCAAATGTCTGGGTCGAGAATGCTCTGCAAATAAAACGTTCAATGGGTATTAAACGTGGTAAAACAGACAAAGTAGATTCAATAAACATTGCAAAGTATGCTTTCAAGAACGCAGAACTGGTAAGGCTTTGGAAGCCGACTGGCGCTGTACTTGAAAAAATAAAACACCTTGCAACACTTAGAGAAAGAATAGTGGTGACTCAAAAAAGATTATTAACGCCTATTGAAGAATTGAAAGATACCGGGCAAGTAAAAATGGCTGACTTACTTTATAAATTAATCAAAAAATCTATTAATGCCATAGATGCTGATTTGAAAAATATTGAAGCAAAAATCATGGAATGTCTTAAAGAAGATGCCAGCCTGAATCATTTATTTTCTTTGCTTACATCTGTGGTTGGTATTGGCTTTGTAACAGCAATTAATCTTATAATCCACACACAGGGATTTAATGTAATGTTTGATAGCAGAAAACTTGCCTGTTATTGTGGCGCGGCTCCGTTCCCATTCCAATCTGGAATTAGTATCAAAGGCCGGACAAAAATTAGTCACATGGCCAATAAAAAACTTAAAACCAATCTTCACCTGGCTGCATTGACCGCTATCAGATATGACCTTGAAATAAAAGCATACTATGATCGAAAAGTATTGGAAGGAAAACCTAAAATGAGTGTCATTAATGCTGTTCGGTTTAAATTGTTAGCAAGGGTAGTATCTGTTGTGAAAAACGATAGGGAATATGTGAGAAAAACAGCTTAAAATAGATTTGTTTTAATCATAGAAATCAAGGCAGGGTATATGATGGCGCTGCATAAAATCTTGCATCATAAAAAGTAATTTACGAGTGCCTGTACGCTTTAATGTTTTGCGGATAGAA
>JAFEAF010000004.1 GCA_018266555.1 Bacteroidota bacterium
GGCTGCCATTTCTGTCCATCGGCTCGGTATTGCCGAAGGGTGGGGAATAGAATTCCGTCACGCCCGGCGACCGAAGCTGATTAATGATTTTTTGTTGATGATTTATTCATTAGCCAAATTTATAACGTCGAGCCCGAACTGCAGCTAAATTGAAAAACAAAAGTTGAAATACGGCTTCCGTCAAGCCCACCTTTTGGCAATACATTTGTTGGCTGCTGGCTTTCGTCACTCAAATAAAGAAACTGCCTATCGTCTTTTGCCTAAACTTGGCAATCCTCCACGAACAATATGAGCTCTTGGTTGTGATGACCTTTTTCTCTTTGCAGTTCTTTTTGAAGTAGCCTTTTTCTTCTGTGTACTTTTCTTAGCTGCTTTAGCAGTTTGTTTTTGTCCACGACATTTTTGTTTATGTCGTTCAATGTTCTTTCTGTTCAGCTTATCACCGCAATGTGGACAGAATGTATAGCCGTTCTCGATTGAGGGTTGCTTTTGTTTCTTTAATTGTTCGTCAAGTTGTTTTATTTCTTCTTCACTTAGTATCTCTGTATTTATGATTTTATTTAAAACATTTGTCAGCCTATCTTTTTGAGCAGACAAAAGTTTTACATTTTGATTTTGTCGCAACCAAATTACAAGTTGGTCTATGTGTTGATTTAATTTGTCTAACGATGAAGACATTATTAATCTTTTACAAACAGTGAAATATTTTTTTTCGTCTTATTGCCTTGGTATGTAATGCCAACTTTTTTGAAACTAAGCTTTGACAACACTCGTTGCATATGATTGTCTTCGTTTTCCTCTGTAGTTGCAAAGACTTTTGTTTTATCAAGCTTTTTTAAAAGCAGCCTGCAAATTGTTGTTGCAATGCCAAGTCCTCGAACATTTAAACTTTTATTGTGTGTTACATAGATGTAGCCTAACTCGTCATTGTACTCGTTTTGAAGTTCTGGAACTTCGGCTTTTGTAAAAGGTGTCTTATAAACGTGTTTGATTGCACCAATTGCAACTGGATTATTGTCAAGTTGAACTATACAGAGCAGGGAGCATGAATTAATCTTACCAAGATTAGGGTTTTCAACTTGTCCCTGTTCAATTAGGAGGGCTAAGAAGGAGCTCTTTTCGTTGGAATTAAAATGTTTTGGTATGTCAACTTTGAAAGTGAGTATCATAATAAGCTTGCAGCCAACGTTAGGCATTTGTGCTGTTGGGGGCTTCATCTATTCGTCGCCCCCGGCGACGGATGCCGAACGAAGAACTAAAGTAGAGATTTTATTCAAAAGCTAAATAGTAATTGTTAAGCCCGGACAAAAAGCTGAGTAGCGAACCGAACGATGAAAGACGCTATTCGTCAGCCCCAATAGCACAAATGCGTTTGTTGGTGGCAGTAAATCTTAATCGTCAAAGTCAGATTTCCAGCCGATTTCTTTTTGTATTTGCTCAAAAGTATAGTCACCAATCTTTCGAATTTCTCCCTTAGTGTTTATGTATCCAGCTTGTTTGCAGTCAATGATATAATGTTTGTCTTCATTTTCTCCTTCACAACACCATAGAACCCGGTGGCATTGTCTGCCAATAATGGCTTTGCCTTTGTAAAAACTTGATGCAGCTTCAAATTGAGGTTTTATCACAATTTCTCCTTTATAGTTTGCAAACCCAACTCTGCCATTGTCGTCAACTATCCTTATCATGCCCTCTCTCAATTCGTCGGGTGACGGCTCTCCGCTGCTAGTATTGAAAACCTGAAACAATGGCTTCTCATTTTTGTCAATTGCCCACCAACCTGTTTTGTTTCTTATGCCAACGATTGCAAAGTATTGAATCGTGTCACTGAAACAAATATAGTATTTGGCAGTGTCAAGCCTTGTAACTGTGTCACCCTTTGGGTTAGTGAAAACATAGCCGTACCTCTGCTGATTGGTTGTGTCGTACTGAACAACCATGTAGTTCTTGAGTTTCTGTGCAAAAGAAGTTGAGGAAAAAAAGAAAACAGTTATTAATAATAGTAGGGTCTTCATTTTTATTGCCACCAACGGTTCGGGTATTGCCGCAGTGGGGGATTATTAGCACTAATGTTCAATAGAAGCACTGCCGCTCGTTTACCCACAAAAGTTTCATAGAAGCACGTCAGCCCCCATTGCGGCAATACCTTGTTAGGGGCAGGTGTTTTTCGTTCACTCACTTTGCTTTTCATTTAGTCGCTATCCAAACAAAGTTGTCTGATGTTCAGTTTTGTTATTGTTATTATATTTTACTTTGTTAATGATAAACTCCAAACTTTTTTGTGTCAAAATTGTGATGTCTCTTTGTTCTGCAATTAATTGGCGGTTTAAGTCAAACATTGGATTATTTATGTCAATGTTTTGGTCGTACATAACTGCTCTGGGAATATTATAGTCTTTTGCGAAACCCATTGCTAACCTTGCACCACTATCTAATTTCTGGTCAAAAATTTTCCATTTTTCAGCCGAATTTTGAGCATAACTTGCCGCCAAAATTATAGCATCACAAAACAATGCTTGTAATCTATCACGGTCTTTGTAACGACTACTTAAATCCATTGCAGATTTATGTTCATTATAATATTCAGTTATTAAAAGTCCGCCATCTTCAACTATTTCAAAGGCTAATCCTTTATTTTTTGCAGGCATAATATTATTTAGTGGACTTGGTAATATCGCAATAGTTTTACCACCATTAAGTGCTTGTTTATGAGCGATACTGTCGCAACCAAAAGCCAAACCGCTGATAATTGTAATCCCATTTCTAACAATTTCTGAAACTATTTTTTGCTCTCTAATTTCTATTGTTTCGTCTGGGTTCAAAAGTCCAATAACTGTGATGTTACCGTTTTCAATGTCTAATAGACTTAAATCTCCTTTGTAAAAAAGGAATATGGGGCGTTCACTATCTTTAACTGTTCCTCTATATTTTGGAAAATCGTTATCTCCAATTGCCACAACTCCATCACAACTTTCTTCAAATTTTTCAATTTGCTTTTCAATTTGTTTTTTGTTGAACTCAAAATCATCTATTGTAACTAATTCGTCTTGTTTAGAATTAGTGTTTAATAATGAAACAATTCGCTCAACACTTTCATTTCCTTTGAGATTTTTAATAATCCAAGCTCTGCCAATTCCTTTATAGGATTTGGTTGTTATGATATTAAGTGCGTTATCTGTGTATTTCATTTTAATTCATTTTAATGATTAGAAATTGTGTTTCCAATTGCATAAAAAGCAACTGAATTTGCCCCACAACTCAATAATGCTTGTACCATATCTTCATCAATGTTTACAGTTTTAGTATAAATATCGTCAATTAACAAAATATCCCGACCATTAATGTTTACAAAGTTACAAGTATCAATACTAATTCCCGGATAAGGTTCTGAACCGTCATTTACAAAACCTTCCATAGGTCTCCTGAGATGTGTTGTCTTTGTGTTTGTATGTCGCTCAATAAAATTTGTTCCATCAATAAAATTATTACCTAACCTATTTACCGCATTTCTTACTGTTGCTTTGAAAAGTAATTGATTTGGGCGATATGTATTGTCGGCTTTGGCTCTTGGAACAACGCAAACAGTTAGTGAGTTTACATTTATTTGAGACAATACATTTGGAAGGTCATTTAAAAGTATTCGCAATAATTCTTGTTGGGCTTCTTGTATTCTAAAGTCTGTCCAATTATGATGTGGGTCATTTTTTAATTTGTACAGAAAGTTTGGGTTATTTGGCAAGTCAACACCACCAAAATCAGTATGATAAAATCCCTGAATATTTCTTGTCAAATAAGGGTTTTGTAGCATTGTAAAAGGTGTCATATTTTATACAATTAAAATGTTATCAATTTCAATTCCTGATTTTATTGCATCGGAAATTTCTACTTCTTCATTTTCAAAAGCAACAATCAAATTGGGCGGTACGCCCAATTTTGAAATTGCACTTTGAAATTTGTTTATTTTGTTCTCATTGTCGCCAAACTCTCTACAAAAAATGTCGCTAAACTTGTCTGTAAGTCCGAAGTGTTTTAAAGTTGTCATAGCTCTGTCTTTACGGCAATTTGTAACTAAAACAGTCTTGTTTGTTTTTGAATACTTAAAAAGTATGTCTGCGATTTTTGTGTTAAGTTTAGTTTCGTGCAGGAAGTCGTTGTAATATTTTTCCTTTTCTTGGATTATTCTTTCGTACTCGGTTTCAGTCAAGTTTGGAACAGCATTTTTAAGATTACTACGATTAAAGCGTTTGTTTGGATTATTGGTTAAGTCGTGGTCATACTTTGTTACAGATTGTATTGCTTTCTTGTAAGAAAGAAAGTTAGCCAAATTTGTATCAATTAATGTTCCGTCCATATCAAAAAATAAAACTGTGTCTGTTGTAATTTTATTGTCTATGTTTTCTGTTTCGTTTTTTGCTTCATTCATAGTTTTCCGTCTTGGTGTCGTTGTCTTGCGGGTTGTCGCTACACTTGCCCCTAACACGTAAATTTATGATATAAGACGCTATATTCAAAAAAGTGTAACTATTGAAAATCAAAATATTAATGGTATACATTTCGTATTGTCGTTAGGACAATCCGATCTGCCGGTCTATCTTATTTTGCAGTCATTGGCTTTCAGCACAGCGCAGTCCTTGTCCGGTGTTTTTCTCCAGCAAAAGAATCAGAGCTATAATGAAATTCTTTGTCCCTGCCTTGTCCCCGATGTGACATGACGATAGATCATCATTTTGTCAAAAAAATATCCTAAAAAAAGCAAACCCTGTTATTTGCTTAGGCTACCGAAAGCCCCAATTTTGCCCTGCTGAAAAACCTATAAATTCAATACCTTGCCGGCTCGCATGATCAGTCAGAATACCATACAGCAAATACTCGGAAGGCTTGATATCGTTGATGTCATCGGGGGATTTGTAAAATTGAAAAAAAGAGGTACTAATTATTTAGGCCTCTGCCCTTTTCATAATGAAAAGACGCCTTCTTTTACTGTCTCGCCTTCCAAAGAAATTTATAAGTGCTTTGGTTGCGGGCGAAGCGGCAATACCATCAGCTTTTTAATGGAGCATGAAAAATACAGCTACGTTGAATCCCTGAGATGGCTGGCCAATAAATATGGCATTGACATTGAAGAAACCTTTACCTCTGATGAAGACCGGCAACAACTTCTGGCTGCAGATAGTTTATATATCATCAACAGTTTTGCTCAGCAGTTCTTTTCTAAAATGCTTTTTGAATCGGAAGAAGGAAAAGATATTGGGTTAAGTTATCTCAAAGAAAGAGGGTTTCGGGAAGAAATCATCCGGAAATTCCAGTTGGGCTATTCTCCTGAACAAAGGGATGCCTTTACCAAAGAAGCCCTGGAAAAACAATTCAACAGGGATGTATTATTGAAGACAGGTTTGGTTGTTTTGAGGAATGAACATCTGACAGATAATTACCGGGAGCGGATTATTTTCCCGGTTCACAATCACAGCGGGAAAGTATTAGGGTTTGGTGCCCGGGTTTTAAAAAAGAATGATAAAGCGCCTAAGTATATCAATACTCCGGAAAATGAAATTTATGTAAAAAGTAAAATTTTGTACGGATCTCATTTTGCCCGCCAGGCCATTGATAAGGCGGACGAATGCCTGCTGGTAGAAGGTTACACTGATGTAATTTCATTGCACCAGGCAGGAATTGAAAATGTAGTAGCCTCCGGTGGCACCTCGCTTACACAGGATCAGCTACGGCTGATAAAAAAATATACCAATAACCTCACTATTATTTATGATGGAGATTCGGCCGGGGTGAAAGCAGCGCTTCGGGGATTGGAAATGGCATTGGAAGAAGGGTTGAATGTAAAACTGGTGCTGATTCCCGATAATGAAGACCCTGATAGTTATGTCAATAACGTCGGCGCCTTTGCGTTTAAAGAGTTTATTCAAAAAAATAAAAGGGATTTTATTCTCTTCCAGCTTGACGTGGCATTGAAAAATGCCGGTAAAGATTCCAGCAAAAAATCTGAAGTGGTAAATCAAATAGCTGAAACCATTTCAAAAATTAATAAAGCGGAAGATTTTACCAGGCAGCAGGATTACATTAAACAATGTGCCGAAATTCTGAAAATTGATGAAAGCGGCTTACATACTTTGGTAAATAAATTTATCCGCAACCGGGTTTCCACTCTTGAGAAAAAATTACCTTTCGAAGAAGCAAAAGCTCATGAAGAAAATGCACGCCGGGATGCGGCTGCTGATTATGATGATTCAACATTTATTCTTTTATTTAAAGACGAATTACAGGAACGGGAAGTGGCACGGGTTTTATTGGAGCATGGAACAAAGAAATGGAATGAATTCCAACTTATTGCTGAATATATAATTTCTGAAATACCCGAAGAAGGCCTGCTGGATAACCAGGATATAATGAAACTGATAAACGCATACAAAGAATTACTGTTAAAAGACAAAAGTAACATTACAAAGAATTATTTCATTTATCATCCCGATACAGCATTAAGCAGCCTGACTGTAGCTCTTCTGAATTTCCCTTATGAAGAGAGTGAACGCTGGCGTAATGAATTCAGCCAGGCTACCGGATACCAGGACAAATTATTTGAGCAGGATTATGAAAGCTTCATTAAAACGATAACAAAAGAAAAAGAAAATACGTTGACGCAGTTTCTGAAGACAGAAGAAGACAAAACAAATGAAGAGATCGAATCTGCTCTAGGCTATTTAAAACTCCGCAAGGTTAAACGGATGCTTATTGAAAACCAGGCCGACCTTGAAAAGCCTCATTCCAACCAGGAATATGAAATGCTGCAAAAAACACATCTTCACCTCAAGGAAATGGAGAAAACACTGACACAAAAAATGGGAACGGTAATTATAAGGTAGTCAGCCCTTTTCTTAATAACAAATCACTATATGATTCAGCAATCAGATCCTCTTGTTGAATACCGAACTCATTAAGGTAATAATCGCATTGCTCCTGCAATTGTTCTTTGGACAGATCAGCTAAAATATTTCCCGCTTCAATTTCTACAAAATTTCCAAGCCCGGGAACTATGTCAATATGGAATTTCACATTTTTAATAAAATATATCTCCCTGTTCTTTTGTACAATGGTTTTAATACCGATAGCATGTATTAAAATTTCTTTCAGTGAAACCGGATCAGTTATTTTCATTAATTGAAACTTAGAATCTTTCGGCCCGGTTTTGTTTTCCCGCTGGTAATAAATAAGATTATTTTCTATATTTCCTTCCCGCAATTTTAATCTTCCTTTTATAACATTAAAATAGGTGTCCGTTTGATTATCGGTGCCTTTATACTCTGCATGATGTAATTGTAAATAGTTGCGTATAACATTAGCATTCCGGCAACGGGCTTTTATTTCAACATTAATAAAGGGCATAAAAAAAGGTTTGCGGTGATGTGGCAAACCTAATTCATTCCTTTAATCAAAAAGTTAATCAGCCAGGGAAGCTGCAACTCTTTTACGGGTAGAAGCCACTTCTACTTCCCTCATATTTTGATTTTCTGTTTTTTCGAAACGCATAGCACTCCAAACATGATCCAATTCCACCTGGTGAATACTCTCATACCCGGCATTAGTAAGCCGGTTCCAGCTTCTTTCCCTATTAAGGTCCGTGACAATTTTGGAAGCTACTTTTGGATAAGCTACCCAAAACTTTGAGTTGTCTTTCAAAGCAGGCATAACATCGTTTAATATACCATTAAGCTGATTTTCATTCACAGCAAATACTAATGCAAAATCAATTTTCCTGCTTTTTAAAAGCGGTGTAACATTTTTTGCGAAAGATAGTTTGTGAAATTGTTTCTCAATGGAAGAAGGTAGTCCCTGGATCAAAAGATTCTTTTCGTCTGCAAATTGCAGTTTTTCAAACAGCGTTTGTAACATATATAGAAGCTATTTTTGGGGTTTCCTGTTAAAGACCTTAAAGGTTTTTAACAGAGTTCTCAAAGTAGGGAGTGCAAAAATATACAAATTTGCCGGCATTCAGAAGATTTATTTTAATAAAAATTCAATTTAAGTGAGATAAAAAATTGAATGAAATCAATAAATTTCACCTCAGTTATTTGCCTGTTGCTTTATTATAATATTTCAAAGCCTCTGGCATATACTTTTGCAAGTCTTCAATCCGATGGCCTTCAGATGGGTGTGTACTTAAAAATTCAGGTGGTTTTTGACCGTTAGACATTTTTTCCATACGCTGCCACAAGGGTATTGCTTCTCTCGGATCATAACCGGCCATGGCCGCCCAAAGTAATCCGTAATGATCGGCCTCTGATTCATGTTTACGGGAAAAAGGCAACAGCACGCCCACCTGGGCACCAATTCCAAAAGAGGTTAAGAAAATATTTCTTGTCTCAGCAGGTTTATTAGCCAATGCTACACTTAATCCTTCCTGTACAGCAGCAGCCCCTAATTGTTGGCTCATTCTTTCATTACCGTGGTTGAAAATGGCATGTGATACTTCATGCCCCATTACTACGGCCAATGCTGCTTCATTTTGTGTAACAGGAAGCAAACCGGTATAAACCACAATTTTACCACCTGGCATACACCATGCATTAACATCCTTGCTGTCCACTAAATTATATTCCCACTTATAGCCTTCCAATTCTTTGGAAAGCCCTTTTGATGCATAATAATTTTCTACCGCTTTAGTAATACGTTGACCAACCCGTTTCACCATTTCTGCATTTGTGTTAGTAGCTGTAACAACTTTATTTGTAGTTAAGAATTCTGTGTATTGCTGAAGAGCCATTGCCTGAACCTGTGATTCAGGAAGTAATTTGAATTGTTGACGCCCTGTAACAGCATTGCGGGTACATGCAGAGAAAAATAAAAATAACAGAACAGAAAAAATAAACGCCCTTATCATTGTTGTTGAATTTTTGTTTGGAAATTGTAACTCGAATAAAAGCAGTACAACTAATAATCAATGCAAATTTAAATCATTTGCAATTTATTCTTCTTCGTGTAAGATGGATTCTTTTTTTCGCTGGCGACGGCGATCCCTGTACTTGAGAATAGGAACTTTATTTTCATTGCCTCTGAAAATCCGTCCTATATTTTTTTGATGAGTCAATAATACCATCAGTGCAACTGCAATGGCAAATATCCGGTACAAATGTTCTCGTTCATTAAAAACCACTAAAATAAAAACAGGGAAAGCAATGCTTGCTAAAATGGAACTTAGTGATACAAATCTTGTAAGATATAAAACGAGTAAGAAAACACCTGAACAACACAATGCTGTCCATGGTGATATACCGAGTACTAACCCAAATAGAGTGGCGACACCTTTCCCCCCCCTGAATTCTGCCCAGATAGGAAAAATGTGCCCTAATACAGCAGCCAGTCCTAAACCAATTTGAAGATTCATGAACTGAACTTCGTTATCAATATAATTAGGTAATAATAATGCAAGTTTTACGGCTATGATGCCCTTAAGCATATCAACAGCCATTACAATAGTGCCCCATTTTACACCGAGCACCCGGTAGGTATTGGTTGCTCCAGAATTGCCGCTACCATATTCACGTATATCAATTCCAAAAAAATACCGGCTGACCCAAACAGCTGTGGGAATACTTCCGATCAAATAAGCAAGAACGATCAATATTAGTTCGTTCATAAAATTTGGGTTGAAAGTGAACTGCAAAAATACATTAAATATCCAAGTTGCCCTAATCCTAAACCCGAATCAAACCAATAAAAACCTCATAGAGCTATGTATTAAATCCGTAATAATGTATAATATGAACTAAGCTGTTGGTTTGTCCTGTCTTTCAGGCTTTGGCAACAATATCTTCCTGCTCAATTTGAATTTACCTGACTTCGGATCTGTTCCAATCAGTTTTACTTTTACTTTATCACCCTCATTTAAAATTCCGTCAAGTGTCTCCAATCGTTTCCAACTCACTTCTGATATATGAACCAATCCTTGTTTTCCCGGGAGAAACTCAACAAAAGCACCAAATTGCATAATTGATTTTACGGTAGCCTCATATACATCACCTACCGTAGGCACCGCGACAATTCCTTTTACCCAATTGTGGGCTTTCTCTACACCTTCTTTGTTCGTTCCGAAAATGCTGACTTCGCCCATATTATTTATTTCTTCAATGTTGATCGTAGTTCCTGTTTCACGTTGGATTTCCTGAATTACTTTTCCACCAGGCCCGATTACAGCACCGATAAATTCACGTTCAATAAACATCTTCACCATTCTTGGAGCATGTGGTTTCACTTCTGCCCTTGCTTCGGGAATGCACTTATACATGGCATTCAAAATGTGTAATCTACCTTTGCGGGCCTGCTCTAATGCCTGTGCCATCACCTCCATTTTCAAACCATCTACTTTTATATCCATTTGCACTCCGCAAATACCATCTCTTGTTCCTGTGACTTTAAAATCCATATCACCAAGGTGATCTTCATCGCCAAGAATATCACTTAGAATTGAATATTTATCTCCTTTTGTAATTAATCCCATTGCCACACCCGAAACATGTTTTGGTATAGGCACACCAGCATCCATTAATGCTAAAGATCCGGCACATACGGTAGCCATAGATGATGAGCCATTGGATTCTAAAATATCACTAACTACTCTAACTGTATATGCAAAATCCTCTGCTGGCATCATTTGTTTCAATGAACGCATAGCCAGGTTTCCGTGCCCTACCTCTCTTCTGCCGGGCGCCCTCATCATTTTTACTTCACCAGTAGAGAATGGAGGGAAATTATAATGAAGAATAAATCTTGTATAATCAGATTTAGCAGCACTTTCAACCAATAATTCATCTAATGGCGTTCCTAAAGTAACGGTTGTAAGCGACTGAGTCTCACCTCTAGTAAATAATGCTGCTCCATGGGGAGATGGTAGAACATCCACTTCCATATCTAATTGCCGAATATCTTCCAGCCCACGGCCATCAAGGCGTACTTTTTCATCCAGAATCATATCACGAACAACATAGTATTGCAAATCGTTATAATAATTTCCGGCAAGTTTTTTTGTTTCATCTGGCAACTCTTCCCCTTCAGCTATATTCAAATCTTTTTTGAGAAATTCCAGCAACTCATCTTTAATCGCTTTGAATTTTTCAGAACGATCTGATTTTCCCAATTTACCCTTTGCCACTTCATAAACTTTTTGTCTGGCAAAAGCATTTACTTTTTCCCGAAGAGCTTCATCCTGGGCCGGTTTTTCATATTCTCTTTTCCCTTTTACTCCTACCAATTCTCTTAGTTCTTCCTGAGCTTTTACCTGGATACGGATTGCATCATGTGCTAATTCCAAAACTTTACAAAGATCCGCTTCACTGCACTCCTGTGCTTCTCCTTCTACCATCATCAGGTTTTTATCCGTAGCAGCTACGATGAACTCGATATCAGATTTTTCCATTTCAGTACGGCCTGGATTGATCTTAAATTGCCCATCCACTCTTCCTACCCTTACTTCTGAAATAATTTCCTTGATTGGAATATCCGAAACGGCTAATGCAGAAGAAGCAGCAAGGCAGGCCAAAGCATCAGGCAAAATTTCCGAATCACTGGAGATCAGGGTAACTAACACCTGCACCTCGCAGAAATAATCTTCAGGAAACAAAGGACGAAGAGCCCTGTCAATAAGCCTTGATGTCAATACTTCATAATCATTAAGCTTTGCTTCTCTTTTAAAAAATGATCCGGGTATGCGGCCTGCGGATGCAAATTTTTCCTGATAATCCACCGTCAATGGGAAAAAAGACTGGCCTTCTTTGGCTTCTTTATTTGCTACTACGGTTGCCAGGAGCATACAATTGCCCATGGAAACCGTAACAGCTCCATCAGCCTGACGGGCCAGGCGTCCGGTTTCAATAGTAACCATACGACCATCGCCAATATCAAAAGTTTTACGAATTGGTTGTTGTAACATAAAATGTATAATTAGATATTTAATTTAAATGCTGAAATGGAATTGGTAAACCTGTTTCAGTTCCGATTTTTGTTTTCATTGTAGCATGTTTCTGCTTTTCGGAATCACACCCTTCATTGTTCTGTTAGCTATCAAAATTTTAATTATGATAAACCGATCAACAAAAAGTGAAAGTTTGAAAACAAAAAGTCCCCCTGTATGGAGGATTTAGTTGCTGAATACCTTATTTCCGGATTCCAAGTTTCTCGATCAGTTGGCGGTAGCCTGTCAGATCATTTTTTTGCAAATAGTTCAATAAGCGTTTGCGCTTACCTACCAGTTGCATCAGGCCGCGGTGAGTGGAGAAATCTTTTTTGTTTTCTTGCAGATGGCCGCTGATCTGGCTGATACGTTGTGTCAGCTGGGCAATCTGTCCTTCGGTGGATCCAGAGTTGGAAGTTTTACCACCAAATTCTGCGAAAATTTCCTTGTTTTTTTCTTTTGTTAGAGGCATCTTGATTTTTTTTATTTTTTCATCCGATTTTGCATCCCTTATTTTCGGCTGCAAAGGTAAGGCAGAACTGCCTTATCGCAAAAAACAATGACTCTTTAATTTTTTAATCCCGGATACCCTCCTATTCCTCTGTTTTTACTTATTCTAAAGCCTGAAATACAGTTTACCTTTTACATTTGCAGGCTATGGAGCTTTCTCCGGATACTAGGAATATTTTGGGGCTTAAACTGCCTACGGATCCCCGCTGGGTGGACCTTACCCAAAAATCATTGGAAGAAATTTTGACTGATCATGCCTATTGCGAACAAAAGGCTGCTATTTCCTGCATCTCCCTCATCCAACGGTATAATGATAAAGAAAAATTAGTTCAGGAACTTTCTCCTATTGTTACTGAAGAATGGGGACATTTCAGATCTGTGCTTGCTGAAATTCAAAAAAGAAAACTGAAACTAGGCAAACAGAGAAAAGACGAATATGTAAATCAATTAATCCAATTTGAAATTAAAGGCGGCAGTGAAGAAAACCGGTTGTTGGATAAGCTTCTTTTGTGTGCCCTCATTGAAGCCCGGAGTTGTGAACGATTTAAACGACTTAGCGAAGGTCTTGACGATATATACCTGAAAAATTTTTACAGAAAATTCATGGAGAGCGAAGCGGGGCATTATACCTTGTTTATTGAGCTGGCAGAAACATATATTGATAAGAAAAAAGTGAGACATCGCTGGCAGGAATGGCTAAACCGGGAGGCTGATATCATAAAACAACTCAGCCCCCGTGGCGATCGCATACATTGATACATTAAATAAACTGAGGCCATCAATGGTATATTCAATAATTTTCTAAAACTTTATCTTAAATATCATTTATGAAGACGGAAGATTACCAGGAAGCTGCGGTTGCCTTTGCGGACAGCAATTCAGAGCAACATAAAAATGATTCAGAAAAGATCACCATTTATCCTGTTGGTCACGGGCTCATCAATCATACTTACAAAGTAGTGTGCGAATCCCAATCGCCATTTTTGCTGCAACAAATCAATAAAAAAGTTTTTACAAATCCGAAGGATGTTCAGGAAAATTATTTAAATATCTGGCAATATGCCGAATTTGAACTCACCGGGTTGAAACTTCCTTCCCCGAAATATTGGGATAAGCAGGAAACATTATTTATTGACCACAATCACAACTACTGGAGGGCATTTGAATACATACCTGACTCTGTTACCCTGACAATTGCTCAAAAACCGTCACAGGCAAAAGCAATGGCTAAGACATTTGCAAAATTCACGTCAGCATTTAGCAATTTTAATGTGGATCAACTGAATACCATCATTCCGGATTTTCATAACCTTACATTTCGGTATGAAGAAATGGAGCTGGCGGAAAAGGGAGAATTATACGAACAAATTGCCAAAGCACAACCACTCCTGCGGGAACTGAAGGCAAGGGAGCGGTACCGTCATTTTTATGATATCCTGACAAGCTCGCCTGAATTTCCATTGAGGGTGATGCATCATGATGCTAAAATTTCAAATATCCTTTTCAGTAAAACAAGCGGCAGAGTGATATGCCCGGTTGATTTTGATACGGTGATGCCCGGATATTTTTTTTCTGATCTGGGAGATATGATTCGATCCACTGCAGGGAATTTTGATGAAAACTATCTGCATTTTGAAAAAATCCGGATTCGGAAAAATTTTTATGAGGCTATCATCAGCGGTTATCTTTTTGTAATGGAAAAATATTTAACTGATTCCGAAAAAAAATATATTCATTATGCCGGTTTGATGATGATTTACATGCAGGCTATACGATTTCTCACAGATTTTATGAATGGCGGTATCTATTACAAAGTGGAATATACCGGTCAGAATTTTGACCGGGCTTTGAATCAACTCACTTTGCTGAAAAGGCTGGAAGAATTTTTGAAAACCGAATATGATTTCAAAGTTTGATTTCTCTTACTCCTTCCTCTGCGTTAGAGACAAAAACAGAAGGTTCATACCCGATATTATTTTTATAAAAAGGGACGAGTTTCGCTGTAAAATCATTAATTGAATCTTTTTTAATCAGTGCAATGGCACAACCCCCGAATCCCGCACCGGTCATCCTGGCCCCGATACAACTTTTAAATTTTGCAGCAAATTCAATAATAGTATCTAATTCAATTCCGCTTACTTCATATAATTCTTTGAGCGAGTGATGTGATGCCAGCATCAGAGAGCCAAAATCTGTAAAAGCTCCTGTTTTCAATGCGGTGGCTGCTTTTTTCACTCGTTCATTTTCACTTATAACATGACGGGCCCTTTTAAACAGTATTTCATTTTCTATCAAATGCTGATGCGCTTCCAATGTTTTCAGATCAAGATCACAAAGTTTTTCAATAGCTAATTCTTTTTTCAAAGCTTTCAAAGCAGCTCCGCATTCAGCAAATCGTTCATTATATTTTGATTCCGCCAATGCCCGCTGTTTATTGGTATTGATAATGGTTAATGAATATTCCCCGCATTCAAAAGGGATATACTCGTGTTGCAAGGTTTCACAATCCAGTAAAATAGCTTCGTTACTTTTCCCCATTGCTACGGCAAATTGATCCATGATACCACAGCTTACCCCGATAAATTCATTCTCTACCTTTTTGGCGGCCAGAGCCATTTCGACCCTTGAAATATTTATATCAAAAAGTTTACTCATTGCAAAAATGGTCAGTACTTCAATTGATGCGGAAGAAGAAAGTCCGGCTCCAACTGGCAGGTCACCTGAAAATAACATATCCAATCCGGATAATTCATAGCCATTTTGAATCAGATGATCTAAAATCCCTAACGGATAATTAAACCATTGCTTTCCTGCTTTTGAATAGGAGGATTGAATGTGCAGTTCAGCTGTTTCTGGAAAGTCAAGGCATGCAAAGCGAAATTTCTTTTCCGTTGTTTTCGCAATAGCAAGATAAGTACCTTTTGAAATGGCGCAAGGCATTACTTTGCCTCCATTGTAGTCTATATGTTCCCCAATAAGGTTCACCCGGCCCGGGCAAAAAAATAAACCTGTTGCTTCCCGGTTAAAATGCTCTTTGAAATTTTTTACTAATTCCGTTTTCATCAGCAAATTGTAATACTTTTAAACCAATGAAATCAAATCCACAATTTTGTTTTAAACATTCTTCCGGTGAAGATATTTATTTGTTTGCATTGCGCAATGCTAAACTTGAAGTAATGATAACGAACTATGGGGGCATCATCACTTCCATGAAGCTCCGGAAAAAAAACGGTACAGTTAATGATATTGTTTTGGGATTTGACAACCCCGAGGATTATGTGTCGGAAAATTATCTGAAACACTATTTCTATATGGGTAGTGTGGTTGGACGATACGCAAACCGGATAAAAGATGCAGCCTGTATTATAGATGAGAAAAAAATTAAATTGACAATAAATAAGGGGAATGACCAGCTGCATGGCGGCTTTTCCGGTTTTGACAAAAAAGTATGGGGACCTGTACTGTTTGATACAGAAAAAAATGAATTGGTATTACAGTATAAAAGCCCCGACGGCGAGGAAGGTTTCCCGGGTAATTTAAATGTCAAAGTGAAATTCAAATTGCATGATGATGAATTTTCTTATAACTATGAGGCGGTGACAGACCAGACAACAATAGTTAATCTTACACATCATGGATATTTCAATTTGAATAATGGGAAAGGGAATAACTATGATTACCATGTATGGATTAATGCTTCACATACATTAGAACAAGACCTTAACCTGGTAGCAACAGGAAATTTATCCCCGGTTGCTGATACGGAATATGATTTCAGGCGATCACGAAAAATCGGTAATCAGGCGAATATGGAAAACGGCTATGATAAAAGCTTTGTTTTGGACAAAAAAGGAAATGAGTTGTCGCTGGCTGCGGAAGCCATTTGTAAAGAATACGGAACCGGCTTACAGGTATTCACCACGGAACCGGTATTACATTTTTACAGCGGGAAAGGAATACCCCGTATAAAAGGAAAAAACGGGATTGAATACAGTTCCTACTCCGGTTTTTGTTTTGAAACACAAAAACACCCTAATGCTATCAATGTACCGCACTTCCCGAATACGATTTTACATCCTGGAGAAATATATCGGGAGGAAACGGTTTATAAAATTTATGAATGCTGAGAAAAATAAAAGAGTTCTTCACTGAGATTCAAAAATGGAAATTGATTTTGCAGTGCTTTAGCTTTTGCATAGTGTGCTTCCAGGAATGAACGATGCGCTTTTGTTTTTGGCTGAAGAGCTTTGTGTTTCCGGGCAATCACAATTTGCTTTATTTTATCCATTAATATCCTTGCTTCTTCATCTAAACAGGTTTCTGAGAATTTTTCCAGTACAAACTCAGTAGCCATATAATTCGGATGCACCAGGTCAGCATCATAAAACCGATAATCCCTTAAGACATCTATCACTAATTCATAAGCAGGAAAATAATAAGCCTGCTCATACTTATTTACAAGATGATGAACGGATTCTATCAGTCTTGCCTTGCTCCGATTGTTCTCAATCACTCCATCTCGGATATGACGAACCGGGCTGAGCGTAAAAATGAATTTTAATTTTTTGTTGAATTGCAATAGCTTCTTAAAGCATTCTTCAAGGGCTGAAATAATTTCATCAATTTCCAATAGATGTTTTTGAAACCATTGTGCCGGCGCCCTGTGGCAATTTGCAACTTCCTTTAATTCTTCTGAAGAATGGATTTTTGAAGATTCTTCAAATTTTTTAAGGCGATAAGAAAAAGATGAGCCAAAGGTAATAATTACCCAATCTGCTGCTTTAAGGAATTCATGAGCTTTTGTTTGAGATGTATTGATCTTATGCAAACATTGCTTCTTGTCAGTATTTGAAAACCGGGAATGGTGTTGCCAGCTATGCCATACTTCATTGAGATGGAATAAGTCCGATTCAGAATATTGCTTGTTCTCAATGTAAGAAACCAAACTTTTGCAAACACTGATCGGGTCAAACAAAATCCCATTCGGATTTTGCAATAAAGAGAATTTTAATTCTTCCAATGTATTGCCAATATGCTCAGTAAAGCAGGAGCCGATTAAAAGAATTTTATCCCGGTAATTAATTTGAGTATCCGGGTGTTCGATTTGTATGGGTACCTGAAATTGCATGTATCAGATTTCAAAAATTAGCGTCATTGTTTCTCCTGCAGGTAACTCATTCCATTGCTTCAATAGCCTGGTGAGAAAAAGTCTCACAGAATTTATTTCACCATCCGTAAGTTGCGGCGGCGGAATATTTTTCCATTAAGTTTCAAAAGCCAGCTTCGATACTTCATTAAAGTTCTCGAAATTTCCCTGCATAATTTCCATAAGAAAAAGATTGGCCATATTCTCTGCATAAGCAGCTTCCTTGCTCACTATAATTTGTCTCCTTTTTTCAAGTACTTCAAAATCACTAATATCAATCCCGCTATTCAGCATTCCCATAAATCCGGTACGGTACTTTAATGTTGTTTCAAGTGCGTAATGACTCAAATCATGCATGACAAAAAAATTATCTGATCGCATCCAGGTTTGTGAGCTATCATTTCGCTCATATAAAATAATGTGAGGCTTTCCTGTATTCTTTGTGATTCTCATTTCCATTACACAAAAATTTCATCGGCAATTTGCAAGCTTCCTGCCAGCGCTTCTTTTTTTATATCTGTTGAAAAATTATTTTCTTCAAAATAACTGATCATCCATTCCATATTCATATTGCCTACGAGTTCATCCTTTGCCATGGGGCAGCCACCAATACCTTTTAAAGCACCATCAAACCGCTTGCAACCAGCTTTTATTGCAGCTTCTAACTTTTCTTTCCAATTTCCTGGTGTAGAATGCAGGTGTACACCTATTTCAATAAACGGGAGGGCTTTGACCAGGTAATTTGTCATTGTATAAACCTGTGCAGGGGTGGCAACCCCAACGGTGTCTGCTAATGAAATAATCTTTATCCCTGCATCCACAATTTTATTTATCCATTTAAAAACAATTTCTTCTGAGTATGAATCACCATAAGGGTTGCCAAATCCCATTGAAATATAAACGACAAGCTGTTTTTTTTTCTTCAAACATAATTTTTGAATTTCTTCTACCCTGACTAATGATTCTTCAATAGACGAATTAGTATTACGCTGCTGGAAAGTTTCAGAAACTGAAAAAGGAAAGCCGAGATAAGTGATTTCATCAAAGAAAGCCGCCTCTTTTGCACCACGAAGATTGGCAATTATTGCAAGCAGTTTTGTATTTCCATTTCCTAACTCCAGGCTCCCGGCTACTTTTTTTGTATCTGCCATTTGAGGAATCGCTTTAGGAGAAACAAAACTTCCAAAATCAATGGTATCAAAGCCTACCTTTAATAGTGAATTGATGTAACGGATCTTTTTTTCTGTCGGAATAAATTCTTTCCAGCCCTGCATAGCATCACGGGGACATTCAATCAGTTTAACAAATGATCCTGAAGTATTCATTGAGGATGCAAAGATAGGATGCTGATCAAAAAATTATTTTTTAAGATTATTTAGTTTTTCCCGCAAGCGATTAAAAAAACGATTGCGATCTTTTTCGCCCGTTTTACTTACCAATGTTGACCGGCTTAATAAAGTATTGAAGTTATTAAATGCCTTATCAGCAAAACGGGTATCCCTTGTAATAAGATAATTTAATACGCTATAAGTCATCATAGATACCCGTTGCCCGTTGAGGTCAAAAAGAATTGTATTGTTTCCGAGTATGAGTTCGTTCACATAAAACTGGATAGGTGCTTGATGGGAAACATCCGTTGACCCAGGCATAAACTTTACCCCATTTTCTGATTGTTGCTGCAAATGATCAAGCATTTGCTGGAAAGAATCAACCACCATTATCATATCTTCCAGGCCCTTAAAAATTCCGGCTTCTTTATAATACGCAATCTGGTTAATAGTGCTGTTAATGCTTTCTTTATTCCATAATTCCACGGAAGGGATTTTATTAAATTCCTTTAAGATCTGTTGCCCGATTATAAAACAATCATCAAACGGAAAATCTTTAAAAGAAAATTGTTTGCCGGAATAACCCGGATCACTTGTAATAGTTTTAATCCAAAAGAAAGTTTTAAATGAAGCTAATTCAGGAAACAAATAAAAATACCAGAATGGCACATCCTTACACAAATATTTTATCTCTTTTTGTTCAAACGAGTTAAAATATTTAAACTGCCCCAGCATTCCCTTTATATAATCAATAAATTCTATCCTGTCATTGTTAAGCCCGGGGGCCTGGAAAAGAACAGATTCATTTTGTAATTGCAGCAATTGATCTATAGAAAAATTAAAATGCTCGCATACCTTTTTTAGTTCGGCAAGGCTGATAGGTTTCTCCCCACGTATACGGCGGTAAACACTGTCTGCACTCAAATCCAGCAAATCACATAATTCATCCACCAATGAAAGATGCGGGGGAAGCGCCTTTTTCAAATGAATGAAGAGCTCTTGCTGGATTTCGTTGGTTTCCATCTATAAAGGGAAATTACGGATTTTCCGTAAATACAAAATTTATTTTATTGAAATTTATTTATTCAGGGATAACTCAGCTCGTCTTTATTGATTTTCCAACAGTCTATGGCGGCTCTTCTCCTGAATAACGGGGAATTAAAAAAATTTTTCCGGGCAGCTCATTTTTCAATTAGTAAAGGCTGCAGTTAGAGGATAGGTTTGATAACGAAACCGAAAACAACGATTATGAAACCTGTTTACCTCTCTTCGTTTTCCAATACTTTTTTCAATTGCAGCCGGATACTAAAATTTCCGGTGCCATCTGATGCATCTTTTTCTGAATTCTCAAAATCCAAATACTACTGTTATCTTAATTAAAACTAAAAGCTATGAAACGTACAATTATTTTTATTTCCATTTGCTTTTTCATAGGGTTAAATGGATATTGCCAAAAGCACAAGCTGAATCATTACAGCATTGCCTTTTCAACCCTACACACCGATTTCCCATTCGGTAGTTTTAGCAATCTTTTTACTAAAGAATTCCATCCGGGATTTGAAGTGGGAACCGGATTTAACTGGAAATCAAAAGCAAAACATGACTGGTTCCAGGGTTTTCAATTTGGGTATTCTTACCAGAGATTTGTACAGCATAGTATATCCCTGTACAGCAAGTTTGGCTACCGGTACAAGTTTTTAAAAACCGTTAATTTGGAGGCCTCCGTTGGCGCAGGTTATCTGCATGCTATACCTGCCGTGAGTGTATTCAAATTGCAAAATGATGGGACGTATAAAAAGAAAACCAACCTGGGCAGGCCCCAGGCAATGGCAAGTTTCAGCATTGGGCTTTCTAAAAAAATTACCGTGTCAGGAACATCCCTGTTTTTAGACTACCAGCAACAGCTGCAATTCCCTTTTATAAAATCTTATGTTCCGTTGTTGCCTTCCAACATACTGATAATCGGAGTAAAAGTTCCATTTAAATCAAAATAATTCAACATTAAAACATCTTTTATGAAACAGTTAATTTATAGCATTCTTATCATTTTCTTTTTCTCTTGCAGTAAAGCTCAGATCAGCCAAACACGAAGCATTGGACAGGAAATTCCCTGGAAAGACACAAGCAACTCAAATCCTAGAAATGCAGCATTAAAAGCGCTTCTCGACAAATACAATAAGAAAGGATTACCTGGCATATCCTTACTAGTAAATGATCAAAACGGAACATGGGTAGGATCTGCAGGAAAATCAGATATCGAAAACAATATAGATTTTGTTCCGGGTACAGTTTCCAAAGCGGCAAGTATTACTAAGCTTCTTATAGGCACCCTGGTGTTTAAGTTGATGGAAGATTCAATACATACAAGGCTTGGATATAAAGACCTGAATACAAAAATCACTCATTGGATACCGCAACGCATTACTAATCGTATTGCAAATGGTAATGAGGTCACTTTAGGACAATGTATGAAACATGAGACAGGGATCCCTGACCTCATTGATCAGAACAGCTTCTATCTTGCTGTACTTAATAATCCCAATAAAAAATGGGGTCCTGAAGAATTGCTTTCCTATATCTATGATAAAAAAGCAGATTTTGCTCCATCGGATACAGCGGTTTACTCCAATACGAATTATGTTCTTATTTCCATGATCATTGAAGCACAAACCGGGAGAAAACATTCTGATTTACTAAAAGAACTTGTCCTGAATCCGCTGGGAATGACACATACGTATTATCAACCGCATGATGATCTTCCGAATGATGTGGCACAGGGGTATTTTGATCTTTATAACAATAATACCATGGTAAACGTGTCAAACTATGTGACAGGAAGTGGTAATGGTTACGGGGGGATTTTCAGTAATGTATTTGATCTTTTCAGGTTTGCTGATGCACTTTTCATCAAAAAGACTTTATTAAAACCTTCCTCTCTTACCATTATGCAAACATGGGGAAAACAGGACGGAAGCAATCTTTATGGTTATGGAATACAAAAGACATTCCTGGATAAAGGCATTGATGCAGGTATTGGGCATAAAGGAAGAGATGCCGGATATTCGGCAAACCTTTTCTACTTCCCCAATAAGGGTGTTACCCATATTTTCTTTGTTAATTATGGCACCGATGGTGACAGCCATTTGCGGCAAACTTTCTATGATTTCATTGATGAATTGGTAAACATAACCGTGAACTGATTAATTCACTTTAAATTTTAAAAAATGAAAAAACTGATTATGATCATACTGGTTTTCATAACCACCAGTTCTGGTTTCTGTCAGCAAACAAGGGTAAATACTGAATTATCAAAAGAAGATTATCTTCAAAAAAGTAAAAGACAGAAAACGGCTGCCTTTGTATTTCTTGGGAGTGGAATTGTGTTAAGTAGTGTTAGTCTTACAATTTTAGCAGCACATGCTTCAGCAGATGTAGGGACTATCGTTATCAGTGGCATAGCAGGCGTTCCTCCACCTAAGCAGCACAGCTATAGTACAGAAAAAATTTTATTAATCAGCGGGGGTATTGCAATTTTATCATCCATCCCTTTGTTTAGTGCTTCTACAAAAAACAAAAGGAAAGCGATAAGCTTATCATTTAAAAATGAAATGATTCAGCAAGTGCAAAACAAAAGTTTTGTAAAAATTCCTGCCCCATCTTTAAGTGTACGCATAAGTTTATAATTTTTATTATAATCTAAAAATATGATCGCCAAGGCATTTCTTAATCTGACCGATTATCCTTTCTTCAGAAGATTGGTTTGGAAAACGATCTATGAAGCGATGACAATAAATCTGAAAATCTTTAATTGGTATTTTATGAATTATGGTTATGCTCCTTCCGGTAATAAAATATTTCTGAGATTAAAGGATAAAGATGAGATCAACCGATACCCGTTACAATTATACCATTATCTCGCCTCAAAGATCAAACTGGAAGGATTGGATGTTTTGGAAGTGGGAATCGGAAGAAGAGCTGGTTGCAGTTTTTTAAAAGGATACCTGAGCCCCTGGAAAATCACCGGGCTTGATATCGCAGCCAAAGCAGTAAAATTATCTCAACAATCGCATAAACAAAGAGGGCTTTATTTCAAACAGGGCAATGCTGGGGCTTACCCATATTTTCTTTGTCAACTATGGCAACGATGGTGACAGCCAGTTGCGGTAAACTTTTTATGATTTCATTGATGAATTGGTCAATATCACAGTTAAATAATGTTTTAATATCAGATACAACTTTAAATAATTATTCAAGTACTATACTATGATCATCACATCACTTTTATACGGGAAAAAAAGAAAAGACGGATTGCATTCTTTTTTAAATAACAGGGCACCTATAAGATGCATTCCGCAACGGTTGCATACAGCGGTATCCAGCCATATAGCCGGAGATCATATTTATCTTGAATTAGGGGCAGGAAAACCTATTATTTTTTGTCATGGTTTATTCGGGGGCATTTTCAATATTGACAAACTCGCTTCCATGCTGGCATCCCAATACCGCTTTATCATGCCCTTTTTACCTATGTATGATTTGCCATTGAAAAATTGCCGGGTAAAGGAATTAGGGAATTACATAGAACGCTTTATTCAGCAATTACAATTAAAAGAAGCGGTATTCATTGGAAACTCGATGGGTGGCGGGGCGCTTACATATTATGCTTCAATGCCGGGTAATATATCAAAAGGAGTCATTTTATGCGGGAGTTCCGGTTTAACCAATATTCCAATCTCAAACGGATATTTCAAAAGAAAAGATTTTGAATTTGTAAAATCTGCAACGAAAGATATTTTTTTTAACAGAAGTGTTCCCACTGATGAGATGGTAAAAGATATTTTCCAGGCAATTCAGCAAACCGAGTTGGTGATACGTTCAATCCGGTTTACAAAATCTGCCACGCAACAAAAAACTCATGATGAGCTTTCACTGATTCAAACCCCTACCCTTTTGATCTGGGGAAAACAAGATCCGATCACCCCGGCAGAAGCAGCACCGGAGTTTCAACGCCTTATCAAAAATTCGGAGTTAGTCATATTGGAAGAATGTGGTCATGTTGCTACACAGGAAAAACCGGAAGAGTTTTATTTCCATCTCAATTCCTTTTTGAAAAAAACAAATTATTAAATATGAAAGAATCCAGAGCAATGCTTAAAAAATATAAATCTGTAAATACAGGCGAAGTAGCATTGCCTGTTTGCTTCAGCCATACTGAGGGCTCATACATTTATGATGCTGATGGCAAAAAGTATCTTGACTTTACCAGTGGCTATGGTGTTACTAATTCAGGATGGTTGCGAAAAGAGATTACTGATGCCATACAGGACCAATTACAAAAATCAGCTTTTGCCCCGCCATGGCTTCCCTCCGGGGAAGCAATTGAGCTGAGTGAATTGCTATTGAGTATAGTACCCGGCAATCTTGTAAAATGTGCCCGGGCTATCGGCGGTGCTGACGCCAATGAAATAATACATAAAGCTGTAATTGCAGCGACAGGGAAAAAAGAAATTGTATCCTTTTACAGATCCTATCATGGCGGCACCCATTTTACCCTGAACATCAGTGATAGTATGAGTTTTCGCCTGCCTGATTTACCTTCCGGTAAAGAATTTCATTTTGTTGATCCGCCCTATTGTTACCGTTGTCCATTTGGTAAATGTCCTGATAGCTGTAATTTGGAATGTACCACAGCAATTGAAAAATTATTTCAAAATAAAAATATAGGGTGTTTTTTTGCAGAACCAGTATTAGGAAGCGGCGGTGTTATTATTCCATCACAAAAGTATTGGCGAAGAATCAGGGAGCTGTGTACCCAGTATAACGTATTTCTTGTATTTGATGAAGTCCTTACTGGTTTTGGAAGAACCGGTACTATTACGGCTAGCGAGGTATTTGGCATTAACCCCGATGCCATCAGTTTTGCCAAAGGAATGAGTAGCGGGTATACAGCTATCGGTGCTGCCATATTAAATGCTGAGTTATCTGAAGCCTTAAAAAAATTTGAAGATGTGTCAGCTACTTTTGCGTGGACACCATTATCCTGTACAGCCGCAAAAAAAAATATTGAACTAATCTTAAAAGAAGAATTACCTCATAATGCTTCTGCCATGGGAGAAACACTCCTGCGGAAATTAAACCAATTGTTTCAAAAATACCTGCCGATGAATACTGGAGAAATTCGGGGCATGGGGCTCATGATAGGAATTGAATTAGTAGAAAATATTATTACAAAGATCCCGGATCAGAAACTGATGCGGAAAATCTTAATTACAGCTTTTCGAAAAGGTCTTATGATCTGTGCTTCCTGGGATTTTCAGGCATTGGTTATCATGCCCCCGCTTAATATCTCCGAAAGAGAAGTCGAGGAAGGAATAAAGATTATTGAAGACACTTTAAAAGAATTAGCAATTTTGCCAGTGCATAGCATAGAACAGGAATTACCAAACCCAATTATCACAATTTAAATTTTATTCATTTTATTATCATTTTTATTTTGGAACCTTAAAAATAAAATTTATGAAAAAGCAAACACTTTTTTTCATTTTAGCTACCGGTATTTTTCTCAGTTCATGTAAAATATTCAGTACCCTATACCCTTTATCAGAAAATGACAATGATTTTATTTTCAAAAAAGAACTGATCGGAAAATGGGAAGGTGCTAAAGACACAACCGGAGATTGTACTATTGATACGGTAGCAGGATCGGGAGGAAAACTTTATACTGCCGGGCTTACAGATCTGGATAAGAATAATATCACCCATACCCAATGGTTTTTGTGCAGGCTTATTAAAGTTAACCAATGGTATTTCCTGGATTGCGGACTTGATATGAACAGATCTACTTCACTTAAAGGAGATGATTACAATGATTTGCTCATAACAAAACATTTTATTTTTTCTATCTCATTTTTAGAAAAAGATAGATTGGAAATTTCATCCCCGGATTCTGATGAATTTATAAAACTCATAAATCAGAAAAAGATTAAGCTGGATTACACAGAGCTTAAAAAAGATGACTTTTTGATTCTTAACGAGCCGACACAACTCAAGAAAGGTTTTTCAGAGTCAAAAAAATATCCGCTTGTTTATAAGGATAAAACTGTTTTAGTGCGATCAGAATGATCTCTGTTTCATAGCTTCAAAAAGAATGATGCCCGTTGCCACAGAGACATTCAGGCTTTCAAAATCCCCGCTCATGGGAATTTTAAATTGTTCGTCGCAAATTTTCATAAGCGTCGGATGAATACCTTTCTCCTCACTACCCAGGATGATGGCACATGGTTCTTTGAAATCACAATCGAAAACATTTTTTGGGGCTGTCATTTTGCTGGCAAATACTTGAATACCGTTTAAATGCAGTTCGTCCACTGTTTTCATTAAACTGTTGACCCGGCAAACCGGAATTTTTTCCAAAGCACCGGCGGATGTAAGTATAGCATCTTCATTTAATGCACCTACTCCCTTGTCAGGGATAATGATGGCATGAACGCCGCAGCAGTATGCGGTTCTTGCAATACCACCAATGTTGCGGATGTCGGTGATTCCATCTAAGATGAGCATTAAGGGTGATTCCCCTTTTTCTACAATAAATGAAATGACCTGCTGCAGGTCATAATATTTTACCCGTGCAATTTGAGCAATCACGCCTTCATGATGGGTAACATTAAAATTGTTGAGTTTAGATACCGGAACATAATTTACTGGAATTTGATTCGCTGCAGCCAGCTTCCTTATTTCTTCGATTTCTTTTCCTTTAGCGGTTGTATCCAGGTAAATTTTGTCAAGGAATACGGCAGAGCGGATAGCTTCAATTACTTTATCCCGGCCCGTTATCAGCGTATTTTTTTTAGGTCGTTGCTTATGCCTGAAATTTTTCACTTGCCAAAGAAACAAAGAAATTCCAAAAAAAAATTAAGTATTGATTTCATTTATTTTTTAACTGAAATCTATTGGAATTGAAGTTTTTTCTTATTATTTAAAATATATATTTTTAACTTATGAACCATTTGTCCTCCTACCAAAGTTTCTTGGATGTTTTAAAGCATTGGATGCCGTATTACCTGGTAGCCATGGTGGCTGCCGAAGCTGTTTACCAGGTGATCCGGTTCAAACGGGCCTATACAAAGGAGACCTGGGTAAATCTTACGACGGGAATTACTTCCATCATTATTCAGTCCGTTATAAAAACACTTTTTTTTACAGGACTTTATCCATATATATATGAACACCGGATTTGGAATTTAGAGCTGAATGGTTATACTTTTTTGCTTGGATTTTTTATGTACACATTTATTCAATTTGGTACGCACTATTTATACCATAAAGTAAGACTGCTCTGGTGTCTTCATGAAGTGCATCATTCTGCTGTAAAGATGGATGCCACTACGGGTCTCCGCACTTCCATCTTTGATATTGTTTCACTGGATATTCTTTATATTCTGATTCCATTATCTGGTGTGCATCCCATAGTTTATTTTATATTGTATTCGTTAAACAAAATATGGGGGACATTTATTCACTTCAATGAAAAAATAGTATCCCGGATACCCATTTTAGAACATGTGTTGGTCACTCCGGGCATTCATCATATTCATCATGCAAGTAATACACTTTATTTGGATAAAAATTACGGTGAAGTGATCCCATGGTATGATAAACTGTTTGGCACTTATGCATCGCAAACCGAGGCACCCGTTTATGGCACTTCCCTCGTAAAGGAAGAAATAGGATTTTGGGAGGCCCAGCTACATGAATTCAGAAGCCTGCAGAAAGATGTAAAAAATGCAAATGGAATTGGGAATAAAATAAAATATTTTTTTATGCCGCCAGGATGGCACCCTGGAGATATAACCGGTACGGCGAGTTATATTCAAAAAAAGTACCTGGAAAGTTTAGCACAAAAAAAATCTATCGGTGATTAACCGATAGTCTGTAATGCAAGTCAGATGAGTAAGTAATTTATAGCCCAAAAGCTTTTTTCACTTTTGGGACATAGTCTAATTTCTCCCAGGTAAATAATTCTACTTTCCTTTTTATTGCTTTTCCATCAGGCGAAACAAATGTTTTTTCAACAACCTGGGGCTTGCGTCCCATGTGTCCATACGCTGCTGTTTCACTGTAAATAGGATTACGCAACTTCAATCGTTTTTCAATAAAATAAGGACGCATATCAAATATTTCCTGAACCTTTTCACCTATTTCCTCATCCCTTAAATTAACATGAGCAGTGCCATAAGTATTTACATTGATGCTGGTGGGCTCTGCTACACCAATCGCATAAGAAACCTGAACAAGAATTTCATCACAAACACCGGCTGCCACCAGGTTTTTAGCAATATGCCGGGTAGCATAGGCAGCACTGCGGTCAACTTTACTTGGATCTTTTCCACTGAATGCACCACCGCCATGAGCGCCTTTGCCTCCGTAGGTATCAACAATAATTTTTCTTCCTGTTACACCAGTATCACCATGTGGGCCACCAATCACAAACTTACCTGTCGGGTTTACATGATATTTAATGTCTTTGGTAAAAAAGTGTGCATACTTCTTATACTTTGCTTTCACACGGGGAATCAGAATATTGATGACATCACTTTTTATTTTCTTTTGCATGTTTGCCTCAGTGTCAAAGTCATCATGCTGCGTGGATATAACAATAGCATCAATACGAACGGGCTGGTTATTATCATCATATTCCAATGTCACCTGGCTTTTGGCGTCGGGTCGGAGGTAAGGCATTTTGGAATTTTTTTCCCTGCGTATGGCTGCCAGTTCAATGAGTAATTTATGTGCCAGATCGAGAGACAGAGGCATATAATCATCAGTTTCATTGCTGGCATATCCAAACATCATTCCCTGGTCGCCAGCGCCCTGCTCTTCCTTTTTTTGACGAACAACGCCCTGGTTAATATCTGAAGATTGTTCATGAATGGCAGATAACACACCACATGAACTTGCTTCAAACATATACTCGCTACGGGTGTATCCGATCTTACGGATCACGTTACGGGCAATTTCCTGAACATCCAGGTATGCTTTTGATTTCACTTCGCCGGCCAAAACAACTTGCCCGGTAGTAACCAATGTTTCACAGGCTACTTTGGAATTAGGATCAAATGCAAGAAAATTATCAATTAATGCGTCCGAAATCTGGTCGGCGACTTTATCCGGATGTCCTTCGCTCACGGATTCTGAAGTAAATAAATAAGGCATGAATTTTTTTTTCGAAGTGCAAAGATAGGCCGCAGTGATGAATGAACAAAGCATAACTGCTCATCATATCCCATAGTTATAAACATATCTGAATAACCTATTTGTTCAGAGTTTAGAATAGATAATATGAAGCCTCATTCGTTGTGTAGTATTATTACCGCCGCCTAAGCGTACACGCCCCGCAGCAATAAGACTGTTTACTGTAATAAGTTGGTTGACATCATTCACTCCATCAGAGCGATATAAATCAATAGTTGTAAATGGAGCAGAGAGCCTTAAATCATAAAGGGGTTCTTTACGTGTCAGATAATTTTGTACATACCGGGTAACATTGAATTTCCATACAGAAATGGGTTTACCATTACCATCCAATGTGCTTTTTCCAATCATTCCGAATTGTGTATAATTAGGTCCGGCACTTGGATCCACTATAAAGTCGTAAGGAACGGTACGGTATTTTTGTTTTGCCGAATCGTAAGCATCAAGGAATAAAAGCTTGGGAATGGCAAAAGTATTATCTGATGAAGGTGAAGGGTCATAGACTTGTTCTGCAATCAATTCTGCCCGGTGAATGACCCGGTTGGGAAATAATTTCAAGTCAGGTATTTTTATTGTTGCAAAAGAGCCTGGTGTATTTTGAATGAAAACCAAATCGTCCGGTGTGATGCCGCCCTGGTACAAGGCCAATTGCGATCCTGTATAATCTCTTTCTATTACATCTGCATGTGCACAGGTAACGCCAAAACTGAAATAAGTGACAGTAGCCGTATCAGTGACGGCGCCGCTTTTATAATGATAATAAAAAGCCAGTTTAGTATTCTTACCCAGCAGGTCAAACCCAAGCAAAGCATTGCCGCTTGATGCATCAGGAATTACGGCAAATCCTTTAAACTTAGATTGAAACGCTGAATCAGAACTATAATCTGTGGAATCATAACTCAACAATTGCATTCCAAAAGAATTGTTTAAGGGGATACGTAATTGGTTTTTTGTAGTATCCCGAAAGACTTTAACTGAATCATCCAGGTTTGCCGGAATAATTCCATGGACACTACCAATTGTAGCGCCAAGGATAAAGTTAGTGTTACGAATCAGGTAGTTTGAATCATACCGGAAAATATTAGCATGATCCAATTCTTTAACACTTAAATTCATTGGGGATAGGCTATCTCCGTAAGTCCGGGTATAATCAAGAACCAGTACCACAGAATCCAGGCTTATCAGGCTGTCAATTTTTTTGAAGTCAAATGTGTATGGGAAGGAAGGTTTTAGTTGCAGGTACATGGTTGCACTTGTCTTCCCGAAAAGCGGGTCATTATTAATAGACCCGGCAAAATGTTCAGCGCCGGATCCAATTACGGTAGAATCTTCCAGGTTAGTAAAAAGCCCGTTGTAAGTATTTACTGAAATAGTGGTATCGAATGTGCTAACATTATCTACGGCCGGAATCAAATCGCCGCCTAAAGTGGTAGCATCATTTATTTTTTGACATCCGGTGGCCCACAAAGCAATTGCAAGTACGAATACAGTACACGATGTAAGAGTAGTTCTGGAAAACACAAAATTATTTGTTATAAGTTATTATGGGATTAAACGGATTTCAATTGATCAGTTGCCGCAAGATCGTTATACAGTTGCAAATAGTCTGTTAAATCAGATTCAGGATTAAAGAGCAATGTCTTTTTGCCTCTTACTTTCGAAAATTCTTCTACCAATTTTTTTTCAATCTTATCGGATCCAAAAGTAATTGCATCAGCAAATGTTGCACCGCCCCGAAACATAGCGGTATTATTTGCATCCTTAAAAGCTTCAAGGTCTTTTTCCTTCAGAGAAGCATGGATCAATGCTTTTTTCAGGAAATCATTGCCTAATTTTTCTTTGAATGTATTCTGTCCAATAGTAAACACAACTTTGCTGTGTGAAAACACCGGTTCTCTTTTGTAAACAGTTTTTAAATAGGCCGGTATCAATCCGGTCATCCAGCCGCTGCAATGAATAATATCCGGCGGCCATCCGAATTTTTTTACGGTTTCCAATGCCCCTTTACAATAGAAAACTGTACGAAGCCCATTATCGTCAAACCATTTATCGTTCTCATCATGAAAAAGGAATTTTCTTTTGAAAAGGTCCTCATTTTCCAAAAAATAAACCTGGAGTCTTGCATTAGGTAATGATGCCACTTTTATCTGCAATGGCATATCTTCATTATCCACCGAAACATTAATACCTGACAAGCGAACAACTTCATGTAGCCGATGACGACGCTCATTAATACTCCCAAATCGGGGCATAATGCAACGTACCTCAAGCCCGTTTTCATTTGCTTTTATTGCCAACTTGTTTACAGTTTCAGAAAATTCAGTCAGCTCCAGGTAGGGTGACATTTCATTGGCAATAAATAAAATTCTTTTTTTTGCTGACATTGGTACTCCATTTAATTTACATCCAGTCTGTGAAAGGACGCAAAGTTAATTATTTTGCAGCGAAATATCAGTTCTGATCTGATTTTGGTACTAAAGCAATAATAAAAATGATTTTAGAAAAAAAAGCAGGTGATTTACATAAATATACTGAAGAACAACACAAAACAAAGCTTAAGGTTGGATTTGTGCCTACCATGGGAGCTTTGCATGCTGGTCATATTTCGCTTATAAAAAAATCCATTTCTGAAAACGATATAACAATTTGCAGCATTTTCATAAACCCGGCACAGTTTAATGACCCGAATGATTTCAACAAATATCCGGTAACAATAGAACAAGATATATTTCAAGTAGAAACATCCGGTTGCAATCTGCTCTTTCTTCCTTCCGTTGAGGAAATATACCCAAAAGAAACCGAGGCCGGCCAGCATTACAACCTGGGATATATTGAAACCATTCTTGAAGGAAAATTCCGTCCCGGGCATTTCATGGGAGTTTGCAAAGTGATGGAAAGGCTTTTAAGAATTGTTGAGCCCGATAACTTGTACCTGGGTCAAAAAGATTACCAGCAATGCATGGTCATTAAACAACTAATTACAGATTTGAAGCTTGATAAAAAGATCAAAACAATAATCTGCCCCACACTCCGTGAACCGGATGGGTTGGCAATGAGCAGCCGGAATTTAAGACTGAACGAACAGGAAAGAAAAGATGCAACAGCTATTTATCATACATTATTGTATATTAAAGATCAAATCCACAAAAATGAAATCCCTGAGATAAAAAGAGCTGCAGAGAAAATTTTAACTGAAAAAGGATTTCTGGTAGACTATGTAGAATTGGCTGATGCGAATACACTAAAACCTATAAACCGGTGGGACGGCGACACCATAATTGTTGTCTTGATCGCTGCTTTTATGAATAATGTAAGGCTCATCGACAATATGACTATTAATTAATACGACCAATATTCTTTGCAATTCGGAAACATCAGAGTATTTTTAAATGCTGATGAATAAAAGAACCTTAACGATAATTCAATACATATTCTTCTTCGGGCTAGGTATATTTTTAGTATGGTGGTCTATTAAAGACCTTAGCAAGGAAGACATTGCACAGATTAAGCAATCACTTAAACATGCCCGTTATTATCTCATTTTTCCCGTATTCATTATGCTTTTACTAAGCCATTATATTCGGGGATTACGATGGAGATTATTGATCGAACCACTTGGATACCCGGTCAAAAGAAGTAATACCTTCTTAGCCGTGATGATCGGGTATCTTACAAACCTCGCATTTCCCCGCTTAGGTGAAGTGCTCAGGTGTACTGCCCTGGCCCGTTATGAAAAAGCCCCTGTGGATAAATTGATCGGGACAGTAATCCTGGAGCGGATTATTGATTCCCTATGTTTATTGATTGTTTTCGGTATTACGCTAGCTCTGCAACCAGGCATTTACACGCAAATCATTGATACTTTTTTTCGCACCTCAGCGAATACAGAAGAGAAAAAAAGTTCTCTTTTATTAGTAGCCCTGGCCATTTTAGTGTTAGGGGCAATAATTATATCGTTATGGATGTTGATTAAAAAAAGAAATTTTAAAGACCTCATTGTTGTCATTAAAAAGATTATCAAAAGTGTTTGGGAAGGTATAAGCGCTATTCAACATCTTAAAAAGAGAATGCAGTTTCTTGTACTCACCCTGCTGATGTGGGCTCTTTATCTCGGGTGCGGGTATATAGGCTTTTTTGCATTACAGGAAACGTCACATTACGGAATCAAAGAAGCCTTTACTGTTTTATCTGCAGGTAGCATCGGGGTGATAGTAACTCCCGGCGGTATTGGTGCTTACCCTATAATGTTGGAAAAAACCATGCAATTGTATGGTTTGCAAAAAGGAATTGCTTTAGCCTTCGGCTGGTTATTATGGTTAGCACAAACGGGTGTGTTACTGGCAGGAGGTTTGGTAAGCTTTATAGCCATGCCCTATTTAAATAAAAAAAGGCCGGATGAAAAAAGCTGAACTGATAGAACAAAAGATCGTCTCGCTTCCGGAGTTGCTTTATAAATCAACTCAATGGAAATTTTTTAGAAAGAAAATTGCATTTACTAACGGGGTATTTGATATCCTGCACCAGGGGCATATTTTCTCATTATCACAGGCTGCCAAAGAAGCCGAGTACTTAATTGTAGGAATAAACTCTGATACATCCGTAAAAAGGTTGAAAGGGAATAGCAGGCCGGTAAATGATCAACATTCCAGGGCATTGGTTTTAGCTTCTTTAATAATGGTGGATGCTGTAATAGTTTTTGAAGAAGATACTCCATTAGAACTTATCAAAGCAGTAATGCCTGATGTACTGGTTAAAGGTGGCGATTACAAAGTGGAACAAATTGCCGGTGCCAAAGAAGTTATTGCAGCCGGAGGCAGGGTTGTTATTAATCCAATCATTGAGGGCTTTTCCACTACTTCAATTATTAAAAAAATAAATCAGTCCTGAGTTTTATACAGAAATCTTAATCATATAGTTCCGCTTCGTTCGTTAATTTTATATATTATAGGCACCTTTTTTCATGTCTGAACATCATAAGAAAAAAATAATTGGCAGGGATATCAGTTGGCTGGCTTTCAATGCAAGAGTGTTGCAGGAAGCAGCAGACGCCACAGTCCCATTGCGGGAACGGGTCAGGTTTCTTGGAATTTTTTCTAATAATCTCGACGAGTTTTTCAGGGTTCGGGTAGCAGCATTAAAACGAATGATCCAATTAGGCGAAAAGGCCAATATGCACCTGGAAGAAAGCCCCCAAACTATCATTGATGAAATTCAGATGATAGTATTGAATCAGCAAAGTGAATTTTACCGGATTTGGGAAGAAGTATTGAAAGAGCTGAATCAGCAAAATATTTTTTTGAAAACCGAAAAAAACCTCAACCCAGAACAACAGGAATTTGTAAGAAAATATTATGACGAAGAAGTCAGCCCCAATGTAATTCCATTGATGATTGAAAGTATCCCTGAACTTCCAAACCTCCGTGACAAATCCATTTATCTCGCTGTAGTGATGTGGAAAAAAGAAAGTGCTTTAAAAAGGAAATATGCATTGATAGAAATACCGGATCGGGACCTGAACCGGTTTTTGCAACTCCCCTCCCCTGCCGGTGAACATCATATCCTGTTACTGGAAGATGTGATCCGTTTCAATCTTCCTGAAATATTTTCTTTTTTTGGCTATGATCAATACCAGGCTCATGTGTTCAAAGTAACCCGGGATGCAGAAATTGATATTGACAACGACATCTCAACTTCATTGATCCAAAAAATTGAAAAGGGAATCAAGAATCGTAAAAAAGGAAAGCCTGTACGCTTTGTTTATGATCGTGAAATGGATCCGGGAATGCTGGAATTTCTGATTCGCAAATTGAACCTGTCAAAAAAAGATAACCTGATCCCGGGTGGAAGGGTCCACAATTTCCGCCACTTTATGGATTTCCCTGAAGAAGTTTTCAAATTAAAAAAACAACGCAAAAAACCTTTTGAACATCCTTTGCTTAGAGACAAACGAGTAACCGATGTGCTTATCAAAAGAGATGTCATGCTGAGTGTACCTTATCATTCTTTCAATCCTATTATTGATTTGCTTCGTGAAGCGGCTATTGATCCCGATATTACTTCCATAAAAATAACCTGCTATCGTTTGGCACAGCAATCCAAAATCATCAATGCTTTAATTAATGCAGTACGGAATGGGAAACAGGTTACGGTAATGCTGGAACTGACAGCACGTTTTGATGAAGAAGCTAACCTGGAATGGAAAGAACGCCTGGAGGAAGAGGGCGTAAAAGTATTGATCGGCATACAAAATATGAAAGTGCATGCTAAGATTTGTGTGATCCGGAAAAAAACAAAAGATCAAAATTTTTTGTATGGATTTGTGGGCACAGGAAATTTAAATGAAAAAACTGCAAAGCTCTATGCAGACCACTTTTTGCTGACTTCGAATCAAAAAATCATGGCCGATGCAAACAGGGTATTTGGATTTATCACGGAACCTAAAAACGGCCACCTGCTCAAGGAATGTACTACTTTAATTCCAAGCCCCTGGTATGCACGCAAAGAATTGTTACGCTTAATTGACGTGGAGATTCGACATGCGAAAAAGAAAAAAAATAAAGCCGGAATCATTTTAAAAATGAATTCGCTTTCTGATGAAACCCTCATCCTGAAGCTTTATGAAGCGGCCAAAGCTGGGGTGGAAATTAAACTCATCGTTCGGGGAATATGTTGTATGATGACACAAAATGCAAAATTCGAACGCCGTGTTTTTGCTATCAGCATAGTAGATGAATACCTGGAGCATGCAAGAGTGTGGGTATTTCACAATAAAGGCCATGAAAAAGTTTATATATCTTCCGCCGATTGGATGGTAAGAAATTTAGATCACCGGGTGGAAGTGACATGCCCGGTTTATGAGGAAACTATAAAAAAAGAAATGATTGACATTCTCAATATCCAATTACATGATAATGTAAAAGCCCGCTGGCTGGATAACGTATTAAGCAATGAATATGTAAGTTCATCAAAAAAGAAAATCCGATCTCAGGTGGAAACATATAATTACCTCTATAAAAAATCCTTAATTGTAAGTGAGATTAGCAGCCATTGATATCGGAAGTAATGCGGCAAGACTATTAATCTCCGATGTAATTCCGGGGCCACAGCCGGTTCCTGATTTTATTAAAGTGGTTTTAGTCCGGGTTCCACTGCGGCTGGGGTTTGATGTTTTTGATAAAGGAGAAATTTCTTCAGCAAAAGCAGATAAAATCCTCAAAACAATAAAAGCCTATCGACTTCTGCTTGATGTATATGACGTAAAACATCTGAAAGCCTGCGCTACTTCTGCTATGAGAGATGCAATGAACGCAACAGATATTTTAAAAAGAGTAAAAGATGAAACAGGAATAAAAATCAATATCATCAGCGGCCAGGATGAAGCTTCTTTTATTTATGAAAACCATGTTGCTGAAAACTTGAACAAGGAAGAATCCTACTTGTATATAGATGTGGGAGGTGGCAGCACGGAATTAACATTTTTCAGTGATGGTAAACTGGTTTTTAAAGAATCATTTAATATCGGTACAATACGCTTATTAAAAAACCAGGTGCCGGAAGCGCTATGGAACAATATGAGAGATTTTATCCGAAAAAAAACAAAAGGATATCATCATGTCACTGCAATCGGATCCGGCGGGAATATTAATAAAGTATTTTCCTTGTCAAAGCGCAAAGAGGGAAAACCACTCAGCCTCGAATTATTGCGTGATTATTACAAAGAATTCAACAATCTCACTGTATCGGACAGGATTGTTATGTATAAATTTCATGAAGACCGGGCCGATGTGATTGTCCCGGCTCTTCTCATTTATATCAATATTTTGAGATGGGCAGATGCCGAAGAAATCTATGTCCCGAAAATTGGCCTGGCAGATGGATTGATCCATGCACTTTATGAAGAAGTAAGAATGAAAGAAATAGAAATATAGAAGTATCAGTTTATTGATTTTGACTGATAGTTTAAATTACGGCTCACATCTTAAAATCATCCTCATATAATAAACGCCTAAATTTGCGGGAATTAATTCCGGTTCCACCGGGTTTCAGTAACCGGTTTTAAAAAGTAACTCAATTTTTATTCCTGTAAATTCTGATGTAATGGCAACAAGCAAAGAAGTAAAAAAAGTAACCACCCATACATTGCAAAACATGAAAACATCAGGAGAAAAAATCTCGATGATCACTGCTTATGATTATTCCTTTGCAAAAGTTTTTGACAGCGCCGGCATTGATGTAATACTGGTGGGTGATTCTGCCTCCAATGTAATGGCAGGCCATGAAACCACATTGCCAATTACTTTGGATCAAATGATTTATCATGCGCAATCAGTGATACGGGGTATCAACAGGTGCTTAGTAGTTGTAGATCTTCCTTTCGGTTCATACCAATCCAATTCTGATATTGCTCTGGCATCCGCTATCCGCATTATGAAAGAAACGGGATGTCATGCCATAAAGCTGGAAGGTGGCGAAGAAGTGGTTGATTCTGTAAAAAAAATTGTTTCAGCGGGTATACCGGTGATGGGTCACCTGGGCTTAACTCCACAATCCATTTACAAGTTCGGCACTTACACGGTACGGGCAAAAGATGAAACTGAAGCAAACAAGCTGAGAATAGATGCAAAATTTCTCGAAATGGCCGGTTGCTTTGCGGTGGTGCTGGAAAAAATACCTGCGTCATTGGCAAAAGATGTAACCGGGGAATTAAAAATTCCTTCCATTGGTATCGGCGCTGGTGGTGATTGTGACGGCCAGGTCCTGGTAATGCATGATATGCTGGGTATAAATACCGAATTCAAACCACGGTTTTTGCGACAATACCTGAATTTGAATGAACAGATTACCGGGGCGGTTCAACAATATATTAGAGATGTCAAGTCCAAAGACTTTCCTAATAAAAATGAACAGTATTAAAACTGTGAAGATTAAAAAATTTCGATAGGAATGCATCTGAGATTTGAAGTGGTTACTCCTGTTAATACTTCTTTTAATACTTCCAAGAAATTCTCAAATGCGCTATGCTTAACTTTGCAAAAATTATACGCTATGGATTTTCTCAAAGACTTAAATATTCAATCCCATAATTCAGGAGTAAGTACCGGCAAAAAATGGATTAAATCAAAAAGTGACCGTATTGAATCCTTCTCCCCTGTTGACGGCAAATTAATATCATCAATAGACGCAACAGACAGATTAAGCTATGATAATGTGGTAGCAACTGCTGCAAATGCCTTCAAAGAATGGAGAATGGTGCCGGCACCGAGACGTGGGGAAATCGTCAGGCAAATTGGAGATGCATTGCGAAATAAAAAAGATTCTTTAGGCCGTTTAGTATCTTATGAAATGGGAAAAAGCCTGCAGGAAGGTTATGGTGAAGTGCAGGAAATGATTGATATCTGTGATTTCGCCGTGGGATTATCAAGACAACTTTATGGCCTTACGATGCACAGTGAAAGACCCGGACATCGGATGTATGAGCAATGGCATCCGTTGGGGATTGTCGGGATCATTTCTGCTTTTAATTTTCCAACAGCTGTATGGAGTTGGAATTCCATGATAGCCTGGGTGTGTGGAAATGTTTGTATCTGGAAACCTTCAGAAAAAACTTCCCTGTGTGCAGTTGCTTGCCAACACATCATAGCAGAAGTGTTTGAAATAAATAAAGTACCTGAAGGAGTCAGCAACTTAATTATCGGAGGCAGAAATGTAGGAGAATGGATGGCAGGAGATTCAAGGATTCCGCTGGTTTCTGCTACCGGCTCTGTAAGAATGGGTAAAGCAGTCGGGACTGCGGTAGCTGCAAGATTAGGGAGATCATTACTTGAATTAGGAGGTAATAATGCAATCATCATTTCTAAAGATGCAGATATTGATATTGCCATTCGTGGCGCATTGTTTGGAGCTGTAGGAACAGCAGGACAGCGTTGCACCACCACACGGAGGCTTATTATTCATCAAGACGTTTACAATAGTGTAAAAGAAAAATTAATTACTGCATACAAACAACTTTCTATTGGAAACCCTTTGGAAGAAAAAAATCATGTAGGCCCTTTAATAGATACTGATGCCGTAAAAATGTATTTATCCGCTATAGAAGATTGCAAAAAAGAAGGAGGAAAATTTGTTGTTGAAGGCGGAGTATTAAAAGGAAAAGGATTTGAAAGTGGTTGCTATGTAAAACCATGTATTGCGGAAGTGAAATCCGATTCCAAAATTGTGCAACAGGAAACCTTTGCTCCTATTTTATATTTATTAAAGTATAAAACACTGGAAGAGGCAATTGCAATTCAGAACGGTGTACCGCAAGGGCTTTCTTCAGCCATCATGACTTTAAACTTACGTGAGGCAGAACAGTATCTATCGGCAACTGGAAGTGATTGTGGAATCGCCAATGTCAATATCGGTACATCCGGTGCTGAAATCGGCGGTGCATTTGGTGGTGAAAAAGAAACCGGGGCTGGTAGAGAAAGTGGTAGCGATTCCTGGAAGGCATATATGAGGAGACAAACTAACACTATTAATTACAGCAACCAGCTTCCCCTGGCTCAAGGAATAAAGTTTGATATTTGACATCTACAGCCATTTTTATTAAAGAAAATACAAAAAGCATTGGTTTAATCATGAAATACAACCGGCCGGCGAGTACTCCCGTCAGGCTTATGTTATTATTGACATAAATCTAAAAAGTATGAGCGGTAATAACTATTTTTAAAGCTTTCACATATTTTGTAATATAAATAAATTAACATGAGTAATTTTTTCAAAAGGATTTTTTGGCTTCTTGTTTTGTCATGGGGCTCTTTTACATTTTCCCAGGCCCAAACTTCAGTCAAAGCAGATGTACCAAAAGGCTGGCACCTTATGGACGAAGCCACGAACGGGTATGCAGGTATCAGCCTTGACAAGGCATACGATTTTCTCAAATCAAAAAAACTTAAAAGCAAAACGGTAATTGTAGCCGTTATTGATTCCGGCGTGGACACAACCCACGAGGATTTGAAATCCGTTTTATGGCATAACCCCGGTGAAATTCCCGGAAATGGAATTGATGACGATCACAATGGTTATGTTGATGACGTTTACGGTTGGAATTTTCTTGGTGGCAATGACGGAAAAAATGTTGAGCAGGATTCATATGAAGGAGCCAGGGTGTATCATGAATTTAAAGATAAATGGGCTGGAAAAAATGTGGACACCACCCAGCTTTCTAAAGATGACAAAATTGAATATATTATGTGGAAAAAAGCAGAACAGAGCCTGATGGGCGATAATAACTCAAACGGCCTGGAACTCATTTTTCTGAAAAATGCTTACAAGGCTGCTCAAAAAAGTGACAGCATTATTTCAAAAGCCCTGGGTAAAACTAAATATACCGGCAGAGATCTTGACAGTCTCCGGTCGAATGATCCTGAGGTAAAGAGAGCAAAAATGATTTTGCTCCCCTTGTTCCAGGGAAATGATGATATGGATACCGACAACCAGAGTTTCATGGATGGATTTGAAGATTATGTAAATGGAGAAGTAAAAAAATCAGAAGCTGTAGAAACGGCTCCTGAAAATTATAGAGGTGAAATAGTAAAAGATAATTATTCCGACATTACTGACAAATACTATGGAAATAATAATGTCATGGTAAGCGCCAAATCTGCATTACATGGCACACATGTTTGCGGTATAATCGGCGCTGATCGTACTAATGGAATAGGAATTAAAGGGATAGCCGATAACGTTAAAATCATGATGATAAGAGCTGTTCCCGACGGTGATGAGCATGATAAAGATATTGCAGAAGCCATTCGCTATGCCGTAGATAATGGTGCCCAGGTTATCAATATGAGTTTTGGAAAAAGTTTTTCTCCTGAAAAAAAATGGGTGGATGAGGCCGTTAAATATGCAGAAAGTAAAGGAGTGTTATTGGTTCATGCTGCAGGCAATGACGCCAAAGATGTAGATACAACCTGGAACTTTCCCACCCCCGTTTTTCAGCAAGATGGTAAAACAGCGGATAATTGGATTACTGTTGGCGCCAGTGGCGATCCACTAACCGGCGGATTGGTAGCAGAATTTTCAAACTATGGAAAAAAAGATGTGGATGTTTTTGCTCCCGGAAAGAAAATATATTCTACAGTACCCACTGGAAATAATTATCAAAATCTGCAAGGCACCAGTATGGCTTCACCAGTGGTAACCGGGCTCGCAGCATTAATTCTTGAATATTTTCCTACCCTGAGTGCTCAGCAAGTAAAGATGGTGATTGAAAAATCAACTACAAAACCAACAGAGTTGGTAAAAAATCCTGAAACGGGTGAAGAGGTACCCCTTAGTGATCTGAGTGTGAGCGGTGGAATTGTAAATGCCTACGAAGCATTGAAACTGGCATCTACCTTAAAAGGTGAGAGAACAATTCAACCGCTTAATAAAAAAGCGTTTTAATGTAGTAGAATCCCTCTTTGTAACTTTTATGAAGTCCTCTGTTAAAGCAGAGGATTTTTTTGTAAAAAACAGGTTACCTTTAAAGTACAATTTAAATCAATCAGTTTATGCCCCGCCCAGATTTAACTCGAGTACCAGAATTTTACCACAATTATATTAACCAGGTTTTAGAAAATGACCTGATGGAAGCGTTTACAAAAGAAAGCAATTCTTTCATTCAATTTTTTGAATCAATTCCGGTGTCAAAACAGGACTATCGGTATGCTGAAGGGAAATGGACGATTAAAGAAGTGTTGCAACATATTATAGATGCAGAACGGGTTTTTATTTACCGGGCACTTGTATTTGCAAGAAAAGACAACACCCCCCTGCCCAGTTTTGATGAAGATCTGTATGCCAAAAATTCAAAAGCATCTTCAAGAAAATGGAATGACCTGATGGAAGAATTTAAATCGGTGAGAAAATCGGCTGAAATCCTTTTCAATTCTTTTGATTTCGAACAATTAGACAGCTCCGGAATTGCAAGCAAACACTCAAATTATGTATTAGGTATGGGCTATATTATAATCGGCCATAGTGTTCATCATAAAAATGTCGTTAAGGAACGATACCTATAAAAAAGTCAGCCTTGTAAGCTGACAATTTCTTATTTCGATTCCATTTTTAAAATGCTTTTTTGCCATCAGCCTGTTTTGCTTTAGCCAGGTTTTGCTGATTGATCATATCGCCCATCACTTTTACGGTTTGATCAAGATAGATATCAGTACGCAGCCCCTTTATCCATTGATTAAAGCGTAACTGTTTGTCTGCATCTTTTGCCCAGTGGGTAGCTTCTTCGGGTAGCGGAGAAACATTTAAAGAATCTTTCAGCTTCAATAATGATTCCATCTGCTTGATAGTGTTATTTATTTTTTGCTGTTCTTTGCGATACCTGGTTATATCCAGGAAGTATTTTTTATCGTTTTCTTTTGCCAGCCATTCAGAGCTTTCCTGTATCATTTTGAAACTTGAATTTTTTTCGAGGCGTTGATTGCTGAGCTGTTCAATTGTTTTCAGGTCATACCCCGGGTTCCAGGGTGTATAACTGGCTTTTGCAATTTCATCCCATGGCAATGCATCCGGGTCATCTTTTTCTCTTACCTTAAGATATTCAAGATTGTCTGGAAGTACAATGTTTGATTTTACTCCTCTTAATTGGGTAGAGCCGCCGTTAATACGGTAAAATTTCTGAATAGTTAGTTTTATAGTTCCTAAATCCGGGCTTGATAATGCAAAAATACCATCGTCATTCAATCCAATATTTCTTTGAACAGTCCCTTTTCCATAAGTAGACGTACTTCCGATAATTACCCCCCGGTTATAATCTTGTATTGCGGCTGCAAATATTTCGGATGCGGAAGCACTGAACTCATTTACCATCACCGCTAAAGGCCCAGAATATAAAACACCTTTTTCTTTATCCCGGAGAACACTGGCTCTGTTATCACGATCTTTTACCTGAACAACCGGACCTTCATCAACAAAAAGCCCCACCATTTGCACTACATCATATAATGATCCGCCGCCATTGTTGCGAAGATCTATCACAATGCCGTCCACATTTTGCTCTTTAAGTTTTATTACTTCTTTGGCAACGTCTACCGAGCAACGATTCCCGTTTGGATGTTCAAAGTCTGCATAAAACTCGGGCAGATAAATGTATCCAATTTTTTCATCGCCGTTTTTCACCACAGCGCTCCTTGCAAACGTCTCATCCTGTACAATTTCATCACGTATAATGGAAACTACTTTGATAGCTCCATCTGCTTTTTTTAAGGTAAGGCGCACTTCTGTTCCTTTTTGACCACGAATCAATTTAACCGCATCTGTAATGTCATATCCTGTCAGATCAGTCGGTTCCTGGTTTCCCTGTCCAACTTTTAAAACAATATCACCCACTTGTACTTCTCCCGATTTCCAGGCTGGGCTTCCGGTAATTACGCTGTTGATTTTAATATTCCCATCTTCATTGGAAGTGAGCGAAGCACCTATTCCAAAGAAACGGCCGCTCATTTCTTCATCAAAATATCGTTTATCCACAGGTGGAAAAAATTCTGTATGCGGATCCATTGTCGTTGTAATGGCATTCACAAACATGTTGAACTTGTCATCATCGGTGAATTTATAACGATAACGATCAAAAGTGCGGTCCATTAATTTTTTTACTTTATCACGGGCCTCCAGTTCTAATTGGGCATCTGTTTTTACCACAAAGCTATCTTTACCTTTATTTTTTTCACGTATATCCAGCAAATCTGAATATCGTTGCAGTGCCAGGTATTTCAGCTTCTTTTTCAGGCGATCTTTTCTTTCAGCTTCGTTGTTAGTGTAGTTTAACTTATCCCCATCAAGGTTTACTTCTTCTTCTACATTAAAATCAAATGGCCTGGATAAAATTTCAGAACACATCTTTGCGTTTTCTTCCATCCGTGTATTGAAAATTTTGCCGGCTTCCAGGAAAAATTCTACTGGTGCTCCTTTGATTTCATCATCAATGCGGTTTTCGTATTTCTGTTTCAACAAATCGTAATCACTTTGTAGAAAAAATGATTTATCAGGGTCAATCTGGTTCAGGTATTTTTTAAATACTTTTTGAGAAAATGCGTCATCAATATTCTGAGGGCTGTAATGATACTCAGTCAGCTTTTGGCCGACCAGTTTCAGTATTTCCTCATACTTGGACGGTGGATTATTGTTTGATTTTCCCAGGGTTTGGAATGCAAGGAATGACCCTGCTACAACCATTGTAATTACAATTGGAAGTCGCTTCATGTTGAATATATATTTTATTGCTTTTGACAAGATTCAAAAATAACGCAAAAACGTTGCTTTTCTTACTCATAGGAGCTTTTAACAAGCGTTTTTGATGAATGGTTTTGAAGAAAAGCTGAATACACATTGATTTCACATTTTTTAAACCAAAGATTCACGTAAATTTTCGAACTGCATTTGTTTTTACATATTTTTGCATTCCGATAAAATGGTGGCTGTAGCTCAGCTGGTTAGAGCATCAGATTGTGGTTCTGAGGGTCGTGGGTTCGAACCCCATCAGCCACCCAAAGCTCCGAACACTTAGCGATTACAAGGAATCGAATAAGTTTCGGGGTTTATTGTTTTTATTATGAAAAAAGATTTTGATACGAAGTTTCTCCATAAACTGGAACAACCGTTCATACTTTTAAATTATTAAGCAGTAATAATAGATTTAAAATTACCCTTCAACCATTCATTAGACCATTTATCCCAAAAAAAAGTCATCACAAGCAAGTTCAAACACCTTTGCACGTCTAAAATTAAAAAAATTGAAAATGAGAAGATTAACTCTTTTAATTCTTATAGTTTGTAGTTCATTTTTTATGAAAGCCCAAATGCCTGGAAACACTGGTGGAAACAGGAATAATGGAGCCCAGCAAATAACCGGCAGCTTTTATGGCAAACTGGTAAATTCACAAAACAACAAACCGGTTGAATTTGCATCTGTAGAATTGATTCAAAATAAATTTGACACAATCACTAAAAAAAGAAAAGATGTTGTAATAGCTGGCATGTTGACTAAAGCAAATGGCGATTTTAACATAGAAAATATTCCGTTGTTTGGTCAGTATAAACTTCATGTAACCGCCATCGGGTTTAAAGAATTTACAAAAGTCATTTCCTTTGATTTTAAAATGGGTAATGGAAGTATGAATAATAATAACAGTACTTCAGATCCAACTGCCATGTTAGGTGCATTGTCCAAAGACCTGGGAAATATTAAAATGGATGTAGATGAAAAAGTTTTAAGCAATGTTACAATCACTTCTTCCAAACCAGGGTTGGAATTAGCAATTGATAAAAAAGTTTTTAATGTTGAAAAAAATATTTCTTCCATTGGCGGTACTGCGGTGGATGTCATGCGTAATGTTCCTTCTTTGAATGTGGATATAGATGGTAATGTAACGCTTCGCAATAATGCTCCGCAAATATTAGTGGATGGACGGCCCACCACCTTAACCTTAGATCAAATACCTGCAGATGCTATAGAAAGCGTAGAAATAATAACCAACCCCTCTGCAAAATATGATGCATCCGGGGGTACTTCAGGAATCCTGAATATTGTATTGAAGAAAAACAGGAAAGTGGGATATAACGGAAATATCAGAGTGAACGCTGATTCAAGAGGTCGTGTGGGTGGCGGTGGGGATATAAATCTCCGTCAGGGAAAGATAAATTTTTCTGCCAGTGGAAATTATTTTCCCAGAAAATCTATCAGTAACGGTACCACAGACCGACTAACATTGATCGGGAATCCGAATACAGAATTACAACAAACGGACAATAGCACCTCCATTGGAAATTTTAAATTTTTCCGGTCTGGCCTTGATTATTTTGTTGATAACCGAAATACGATTTCTCTTGCTGGCAATATCGGTGGCGGACATTTCCAACCTTATACACTCAGCCAGATACTGATTGATTCTTTGTATGCACCTACGGTTACTTCATCCTTCAATGATCGTTCCTCAAACACGGAAGGGAATTTTCATTTTAAAGGGGGGCAATTCAGTTTCAAACATAATTTTCCGAAATCCGGGCATAATATAACAGCCGATATAAATTATAATGCCAGCAAAAACGATAATAGCAACCTTATTGAAACCGATTACTACACATACCCTCAAAAACAAATGACCGGAACTTTCAGCCAGAAACAAAATATCTATGGCAATAACAGTAATTGGGTTATCCAGTCCGACTATACAAACCCACTGACAGAGAATTCAAAATTTGAAGCGGGCCTTCGGGCATCTGTAAGAAATTCAGACAGCAAGAATGACTTTTACTTTTTTGATGCGAACAACAATCCTGTTTACAATGCGCTTTTATCTACCAATTATATCAGTAAAGAACAGGTATATGCTGCTTATTCTACTTTTTCCAATCAAATTAAAAATTTCGGTTACCAGGTTGGTTTACGGGTGGAAAGTTCTAACTATGAAGGGCATTTACCAGACAAAAACCAGGATTTCAAAATTAATTTTCCAGTCAGCTTATTCCCCAGCTTTTTCCTGAGCCAAAAGCTGAAAAACGACCAGGAATTTCAGATTAACTATACCAGGAGAATCAACAGGCCAAACCCCTGGCAATTGAATCCTTTTACCGATTATTCTGATTCTTTGAATATCAGTCGTGGTAATCCTAATCTAAAACCAGAGTTTACAAATTCCGTTGAATTGACGTATAATAAAACTTTCAGGAACAGGGATAATTTTCTTGCCTCTATTTATTATAAAAACACCAATGACCTGATCACCCGTTACCAGGTTACAGAAAATGATGTTATAAACAACAAAGAGATGCTGGTAAACTCTTATATTAATGCCAATTCAAGTTATGTAACCGGGTTGGAATTAATAAGCAAGAATAAAATAAACAAGTGGTGGGATCTAACGTCGAACCTAAATCTTTATACTTCAAAAATAAATATCAATGATCCGAATCAACCCAAGCAGGATCAATTTGTAAGTTGGTTTGGAAAACTGAACAATACTTTTAAGCTCCCTAAAAACTTTACATTACAAATTTCCGGTGATTACCAATCTAAAACTATTTTACCTCCGGGTGGAAGTAACAGCAATAACAATCGTGGCTTTGGTGGAATGTTTGGCGCTCCTACTGCATCGCAGGGATATGTAAGGGCAACCTATGGCGTTGATGCCGCTGTAAAGTTTGAGTTTCTTAAAGAAAAAAGGGCTTCCATTTCACTTAATGTAAATGATATCTTCAGAACCCGTACCCAGGATATTCATTCTGAATCTGCCTATTTTGTGCAGGATGCATTTCGTCGCCGTGACGCACAAATTTTCCGATTGAACTTTAACTGGAGATTTGGAAAATTTGATGCCTCCTTGTTCAAACGTAAAAACATGAAGAACCAGGAAAACGGGATGGACAATATGAATATGGGAGGAATGGGCAATCAATAATAAGGCTGAAAAATATTCCAAAGGCCCTGCATGAAAATGCGGGGCTTTTGATTAAATAGAATATTCTGATTATTTTGTCCGGGAGAATTGTAATGCTGCTTATTTATTGTGAAAATATTACCCCAAGGTTTAAATATATAAGCCGTTATATCCTGGAAGAGATTTGTGGTTTTGAAATTAAAATAACCTCCGATCATTCTGAATACATATCGTTTGAGGGGCCTTCTTTAAATTACAGTAACCGCTTGTTTAATAAAAAGGAAATTCAGATTGCTCCTGCTTCCTTTTTATTTGAAAATTCATTGAATCCAGCTAATCCCCGAATAGAGAAAAGAGATAACGAAATTGATTTCTATTTTCCTGCGCTTCATTCTGAACTTTGGGTGAAAGATCCAGTTGCTGCCTCATTTTTTCTGCTTAGCCGATACGAAGAATATTTTCCTTATTCACCTGGCAAATATAACAGCTATGAAGCTCATGTTTCAATCAGCTTTCTGCATGGAATTTTAAACAAGCCCTTAGTTAATGAGTGGGCGGAAAAATTAAAAAGGCAGCTAATTGAAATGTTTCCCTCCACTCCTTTTTGTCCACAAAATTTTTCAGCCATTGTTTCAATTGACATTGACCAGGCATTCGCATTTCAAAACAGGGGGCGTCTTAGAAACTTTCTATCCTTTTTCCGGAATATCTTTTTTCTGAATGGTAAATTGCTGTCGGCTCAAATAAAAACAATTCTCTTTAAAGGACAAGACCCTTATGACACATATACGTATTTGAACCAAATTCAGTCAGAATCAAAATTGCAATTTCTATATTTTGTAAACCTGGGCGATTATTCTAAGTTTGATAAAAACCTGGATACAAAAAACCATTCATTGAAAAAGTTGCTTGCCGGCATCCATAGCTATGCTCCGGTTGGTATTCATCCTTCATTTTATTCCAACGATATTCCTTCAAAATTTGACTCTGAAAAAAAAGCATTGGAAATCATGTTGGGTGAACCTGTTACAAAAAGCAGGCAGCATTATTTAAAAATAATGATGCCTGATACATACCATCACCTTTTAAATGCTGGAATCGAAGAAGATTATAGTATGGGGTATAGTACCCGGCCAGGATTTAGGGCAGGCACCTGCACACCGTTTTATTGGTTTGATCTTTCTAAAAATGAAGAAACCAAATTAAAAGTGTATCCCGTTACTTTTATGGAGGGAACATTGGGAGAGGATATGAAATTGACACCCACGCAAGGCTTAAAACTAATGGAAGATTACATTGATTTGGTAAAAAAGTATAACGGAACATTACTTTGCATCTGGCATAATCATTCGGTGAACGACTGGTTTTTTTGGAAAGGGTGGAAAAAGACATTTGAACAAATGATTGAAAAAATAAAAGAGTGACATTGGAAAAAAGAAGAGTGACTGTTTCTGTAATCAGCGATTTGGTTTCCGACCAGCGGGTACACAGGGTTTGCACTTTCTTACAGGAGAACGGATTTGAGATTGCCCTGATTGGAAGAAGAAATAATAAAAGCCTTTTACCGGATCAAAGAAACTATTCCATTCACCGTATTCGGTGCTATTTCAATAAGGGAGTAATGAAATATGCTGAATTTAACTGGAAGCTATTCATTAAACTATTATTCAAAAAAACGGATATGCTCCTTTCTAATGATCTTGATACCTTGGTTCCTAATTTTATCATTTCTAAGCTTCGCCGTAAAAAGTTGGTTTATGATACTCATGAATATTTTACCGGAATGCCGGAACTTCAAAACAAACCCATAAGAAGAAGAATCTGGAAAACCATTGAAAAAATTATACTGCCCCGTATAAAAAAAGTATATACAGTCAGTGAGTCTGTTGCGAATCAGTATGAAAAAGATTATGGGGTAAAACTGCAAGTAATTCGTAATACACCCATACTCAATAGCTCATTACAAAACCGGGAAGATGATATTTTACCAAAAGGAAAAACAATATTACTGTTGCAGGGCTCGGGAATAAATAAAGACCGTGGGGCTGAAGAATTAATAGAAAGCATGACGCTACTCCCGGACAACTTTCTGTTAGTTTTGATTGGGGGCGGAGAATGCTGGGAAGGTTTAAAATCACTTACTCTTAAACTGAATTTGAAAGATAAAGTAATGTTTATTGAAAAAGTTCCATTTGAAGAATTAAAAAAATATACGTCACAGGCTTACCTGGGATTTTCATTGGATAAGCCTACTAACCTGAATTACCGGTTGAGTTTACCAAATAAAATATTTGATTATATTCATGCCGGGGTTCCTATAGTAGCATCTGAGATCACCGAAGTAAAAAAGATATTGGAAACATACCAGGTCGGCACTGCTATTCCTGATGTGACACCACAAACTATTGCTGCTGCGGTGCTATCAGTTTTTAAAAATCAACAATTATATGAAAGATGGAAACAAAACACAACAAAAGCCACCGAGGATCTATGCTGGCAGAAAGAACAATTAGCTTTAAAAGAGATATTTAAAGTAGTTTAATTTTAACCTTGCTGCTCAATAAAATATATTTTAAAATATTTCTCAGAACTTTTTACGGGCAAAAGTGTTATCCGCTAGAAGTAAATTATTGTAACTCACAATCCATTTATTTTGACTGAAAAGCATCTGCATATAGTTTGCCTGGATGTACCCTGGCCGCCTGATTATGGTGGCGCTATGGATATGATGAACCGGATCAGGATGTTTAAAGAGCTTGGAGTTTCCCTGCATCTTCACTATTTCAGCTACAATGAAAGAGGGACACCCAACGAACTGAACCAGTTTTGTGAAACGATTCACATTTATAAAAGAAAAACAGGTATTAAAGGTATTTCTTTCAAACTTCCATACATTATTGCTTCCAGGATTAATGAAGAACTTATAACCGTTTTAAATAAAGATGATTACCCTATTTTACTGGAAGGGATTCATTGTACCGGCATCCTTCCTTTTATTGATGTAAAAAAACGCAGGATCATCATCCGGATGCATAATGAAGAAAGCATTTACTATAAAGAGCTGGCAAGGTCGGAAAGAAATTTTTTTAAAAAACTATATTTCAGGAATGAAAGCCGGCTTCTCAAAAAATACAATCACCATTTGCCCGACAGTTGCATGTATGCCTGCGTTTCAAACGAAGATACCAGACTGTTGAAAGAACATTTTCATCTCAGTCTTGTTGAATATATTCCCACATTTCCTGATTGGCAACAGGTGTCCATAGAAGAAGGTATTGGAAATTTTTGTTTATTCCATGGGAATCTTTCAGTTCCCGAAAATGAAGAAGCCGCCAAATGGTTATTACAAAAAGTTTTTACTAAAATAAAAACCCCTCTCGTTATTGCAGGTAAAAACCCTTCAAAAAGCCTGGTAAAACAGGCTCAGCTTTGTCAACATACATGCCTGGTATCAAATCCATCCAAGGCAGAAATGAATGATCTTATTCGCAAGGCACATATCCATGTTCTTCCCTGTTTTAATAAAACCATTACGGGTATAAGGCTTAAATTACTTCATGCCTTGTTTGAAGGCAGACATTGTATCGTGAATGATCCTATGGTGCAAGGAACAGGGCTGGAAGCGGCCTGTCACATTGGTACCAATGCAAATGCTTTTGCCTCTATAGTGATCCAACTTTATCATCAGCCTTTTACATCAGAAGAAATTAACTTGAGAAAGCGATTGCTGGGAGATGTGTATGACAATGAAAAAAATACCAAAAAGCTTATTCCATACTTATGGTAGCATTGTCAAGGACTCTTCCCTTTTCGGTTCTTATCATTCGGGCCGGGAATTTCTGTACTACAATATAGTCATGAGATGCCATGATCACCGTCGTTGCATAATCTTTCGATATATTAATCAATAAGTGCATGATTTCATCAGAAGTTTCAGGATCCAGATTGCCCGTGGGTTCATCCGCTAAAATCACTTTCGGAGAATTCAATAAAGCTCTTGCAATATCCACCCTTTGCTGTTCTCCGCCACTCAACTCATAAGGCATTTTGAACCCTTTGGCTTTTAAACCCACTTTATCAAGTACATCTCCTATTTTTTCATCCATCATCTTTTCATCCGTCCAACCGGTAGCTTTCAATACAAATTTTAAATTGTTATTTACATTGCGATCAGTCAGTAGTTGAAAATCCTGGAACACCACCCCGAGATTTCGGCGCAGGTAAGGCAGTTTTTTCCAGTCCAATGTTTTTAAATTAAATCCTGCTACAGTCCCTTCGCCATCGCGAAGTGGTAACTCGCCATATAATGTTTTGAGCAGGCTTGATTTTCCGGTACCCGTTTTACCTACCAAATACACAAATTCTCCTTTATTAACTGCAAGATTTACATCCTGCAGAATCAGGTTATTGCCCTGGTAAATACTGGCATGTTTTAATTCGATGATAGATTCTGCCATCCTTTATCCGTTTGCTGCAAAATAAAGGAAACTAAGCATAGAATGGTTCATTTTTTTTCTTTAACTAAATTCTTAGTTGTTAAACTAATAATTTAGTTATAGCTTCGGATTATAATTTGACATCATGAAAACATTGACCAAGGCTGAAGAACAGATCATGCAGGCTGTTTGGAAATTAAATTCTGCATTTCTCCGTGAGATTGTGGAAGCAATGCCCAACCCGAAACCACACCAGAATACAGTAGCCACGCTATTGAAGATTCTGATTGAAAAAGAATTTGTCGGCATTCATAATATCGGGCGGCACCACCAGTATTACCCGCTTATCACAAAAGAGGAATATTCCAAAAGGAGCATCAAGCAGCTTGCAAAAAATTATTTTGAAGGCTCATCCAGTAATGTGGTTTCTTTTTTAGTAAAAGAAAATAATATCTCCGTAGAAGAATTGGAAAGCCTGCTGCAACAAATCAAAAAACAACAAAACCAGAAAAAATGAAATCCCTGTTTTATTACCTGCTCCAGGTCATCATCGTTTCAGGAATTTTGTATGCGTATTTTCATCTTTTCTTAAGGAATAAAAAATTCCATCATTATAACCGTTTTTATATTCTGGCAGCAGCTATGCTCAGTATTTTCATTCCTTTTCTAAATATTCCTGTTTACTTTACACATACACAGGCTCATTCATCCTTTGTTTTATATACGCTGTCAAATATTTCAGCTCCTTCGTATGAAATAAACCCTTTACTGATTACAACTCCTGCACAGAACTGGTTTACCTGGCAAAATGTATTATTCTTTGCATACATTCTTATTGCCTCAATAGTATTTCTAAAAGTGGTTTTATCATTAATAAACATAAGACGTATCATTAAACAAAACACCGTAGAAAAAATTAAAAAAATCCGCTTTGTAAATACTGAAGAACCGGGCACTCCCTTCTCTTTTTTCCGATGGCTGTTCTGGAACCGGAAAATTGAATTGCAGTCCTCGAAAGGCGAACAAATTTTCCGTCATGAACTTTTTCATATCGAGCAAAAGCACAGTTGGGATATTATATTCATGGAAATACTCACGGTACTGTTTTGGATAAACCCATTCTTTTATTTAGTGAAAAAAGAAATAAAGGCCATTCACGAATTTTTAGCCGACCGGTTTGCCGTTACTGAAAACAGGAAATGGGAATATGCCGAACTCCTTTTGATGCAGGCATTGAATACACAAAACCATTTAATCAATCCATTTTTTCATAACCAAATCAAAAGACGTATAGCCATGTTAACTACATCCACAAAAACAGGACACCAATATCTGCGAAAGGTATTGGTGCTTCCCCTTGCTGCCATTGTGCTGGCCCTGTTTGCTTTTAAATATAAAGAAAAAGAATCGTTACAAAGCCAGCTCCCTCCCGGTCAAACATATACAGTAGTTATTGATGCCGGACATGGAGGCACAGAGCCCGGAACAGAAGGTAGTTATGGTGTTTTTGAAAAAGATATAGTTCTGTCAATTGCTCACAAAGTAAAGTCACTGAATAATGATGATAATCTGAAAATTTTCCTTACACGAGATGATGATGTAACAGTTCCTCTCCAGGACAGAACAGGTTTGAGTAACAACAAGGCGGCTGATCTTTTTATATCGCTGCATGTAAACGCCCAAGCGATAACAAATGAGCCAGCTACTAAAAAATCGGGCATAGAAGTATATATTCCTTCTTCCAATAAAACTTTTTACAGCGAGAACAGGATTCTTGCCTCCATTTTATTGAACTATTTTTCACAGTTGCATCCTGTCAATAATTCGATACAGCACCGAAACAAAAAAATATGGGTTTTGGAAAACACTCAATGCCCATCGGCGATGATTGAATTGGGCTACATGAACAATAATGATGACTTGCAGTTTATCAAACAGCCAGCCAACCAGGCCGAAATTGCTAAAACTATTTTGCAATCAATAGATCAATATTTTTTGCAAAAAGAAAGTAATGATTGGGAAGAAAGAAAAAAAGATGTACTTGATACTATCCCGATTTTTTCTCAAGTAGCCCGAAAGCAGGGCCTTAGAACCCAGGATGCAGTTATTTTTGGAGGAAAGAATGAAAACCGCTATTCCATATACTCGGATTCATTAATTTTTAAATCTGATATAAATAATCCGGATCTGAAAGATGCCTTAATTATTTTGAACGGGAAAAAGATTGACCCGGAAACTATTTTCAACAAAACTGTAATTGCCAAAATGTTAACCGTATACCCGGAAAACGATCCACAGGCTATCAGCAAATTTGGCCCCGCTGCCAAAAATGGTGTTTTAATTTTTGAAGATGCTAAATTTAAAAATTTTTATAATCCTGATAAAGCTATTCCGGATACACTAAAGCCCGACAATAAAGTCGTCGAAAAAGTCGAAATTGAAGCATCTTTTCCCGGGGGTGAACAAGCATGGAGAAAATACTTAGAGAGAAATATTTCAAACTTTAACCCGGCAGATAAAGGAGCGCCAAACGGAACTTATACTGTGTATATTCAATTTGTTGTGGATAAAGAGGGATATATTAGTGATGTGAAACCATTAACCCGTTATGGTTATGGAATGGAAGATGTAGCAGTGAACTTAATAAAAAAATGCCCAAGATGGATTCCCGCAATGCAGAATGGACATGAAGTAAAAGCATACAGGAAGCAACCGATCACATTTGTTGTGAGTGAAGAAAAAAAATCAACTGGAGTAAATGAGAAAAATGCGGTGACTTCAAAAAAGATTCCAGGCAACACTAAAATTTTTGAAAAAACAGAAGTATCTCCTTCATTTCCGGGTGGAGATCTTGCCTGGAGGAAATACCTGATACGCACACTCAGTGGTTACAATCCTGCTGATAGCGGCGCAGCAGAAGGAACCTATAAAGTCATAGCGCAATTTATCGTTGATAAAAAAGGAAATTTAAATGAAATAAAGACTTTAACCCATTTCGGTCATGGAATGGAAAATAAGGTCATTGCAATGTTAAAAAGCGGGCCTAAATGGTTGCCGGCAATGCAAAACGGTCATAAAGTAGCCGCTTATATAGAACAACCGGTGACATTTGTAATTCAGAAAGAATAAGCCAATGCTATATTGGCTCCGGTTCGGCTGATGAAAACACGATCCTGTACATGTTATTATTTAGCTCCCTCCTGCTACTTCTAATTTTCCATCTTTGAAAATCACAAAAGTTCCATCTCCCATTTTAAGAGGAATGTTATTTAGCAGGAGTCGCTTATCGGGGACAGCAGTTTCTGCCACTTCTACATCCACAGTATCCTCTTTCACATTTATCTGAGCATAAATAAACATGGCAATATCTTGCCGCAATCCTCTTGGTTTGAACTCCTTTTCATAAATCAGTTTATGTTCCCCGGATGAAAATATTTTTAAAACTACGGGGCTTCTTTTTTTAACAACGGGCATTTTAGCCTGCATGTGCTTTTCTGCTGAGGTACTTTTATCATACTCTGTTGGTGAAGAAATGTATTTGAAGTTTACAAACAGAGTTTTTTCGGAACGATTAAAGAAATGCACCACTGTACTGCTTAGAGGTATCATTAATGAGAAAAATGCGACCAAGATTAAAATAGATAAAACCGGATGTGTCTTTTTATTGTCGGCATAAGTGAATTGTCCCGGTTCTGAGTCTTTCTCATTATGTTCTTTTGAAAATGCATATAGTTTTTCCTTTTGGTATTGTGTCAGGGTAAATAATCTTACATTTGATGCATTATATTTTTTCGAAAACACAGGTGCCCTGTTTCTGGTAAAACGCTTCAACGTCCATTTTTTTCCTAAGCGATAATAGCAATCTTCACAGCTCAGTATAGCTACTTTTTTACTGTTATTTTCCAGAATTTGTTGTACATCTTTTGGCATAATACTGCCGGAACAGGGCACCCGGTAATGCACTATGTTTAAACCTTCAGGAAGTCCGGGGTCTGGGAAATAACTGCAGCTGAACAGAGTCATTTCCACTTTTTGATCAGTGGGAAGTGCAAGTTTTGGAAATCCGGGATGGCTGATCGCATGTTCCCCGCATGATCCAATACAGATGCCACAACCTACACATTTATCGGGAGATAGTATTGCTTTTTTTTCGCCATTTCTATCAAGCATATCAATTGCTTCATAAGGACAATCATACGAGCAAAGGTTACAGGCATCGCATTTATCCAGGTCAATATAAACCGGTGGATTATTTTTTCTTTTTAAGATATACGGAATAATACATAAAAAAATTCCTGAGCCAATAAAAATCATCCAGTTTTGGTTTACCGTGAACAGCTTCATCAGGTAATAACCGAAATAGTAATACCAGTCAAAAGTAGTTTGCACAGGCAGGTTAGATGCCTGTGCCGGCGGATCACTTTTAACAGGAAATAATACAGCAATGATACCTACTGCAATAACTACATAAAGTATTAATTTTTTTGGTGGAAGAATTTTGGGTTTTGATATACGGAGAACATGTATCCATATTACAATCACCGTAATCAAAGAAAAAATGATATGTCCAAATAAGGCAACTTTAAAAAAACCTCCGATAGTAGTCAAATCATTCAGTAAAAAAGCTCCGGCTATTGAAGGGTCAAAAATAGGAAGGCTCGAAAATAGTTTTGCCGTCAGATACCCTGTAAGTTTTGCTTTCTGATCCCATACTAATATAAAACCCGTAACACCAATCAGGATAACAATCAAAAAAGAAATAATGCCGCTGATCCAGGAAACTAACCGTTTGAATTTTGATGTAAATAAAGTCTGCAACAGGTGCAGGAGGATAAAAATAACCAGCAGGTCTGATGAATACCTGTGAATACTTCTCATCCAACCGTTAAAGATGTTGGAAGACATAGATTCTACAGAGTCCCATGCATGGCGTGGATTGATATTGTAAAAAATAAAAACGTAAATCCCCGAAATACAGGCAACAACAAAAAGAAGAATGGCAATTCCGCCCAGATTATACAACGGATTTAGGTCCGTGGAATACACCTTTCCAAAGAAAGAAGAAAATTTCTGAAACAACTGATGTCCGTAGGTACGTTCTTTTATTTTCACCGGTGTATTGGAATGCTTAAACATTATTGCCTTTTGTAACAATGAATGATTTTATAAAAAGAAAACTAATGATACTTATCATCAGTAAGCCTGCCGAGGTTGATATAATAAACCTCCAGTCCAGTTTGTAAGTTTTTAAAACAGGATCATAGCCAAAACACCTAAGGTAAAACCCCTTTAAAAAACCGGGCCTTGATTTTTCGGCCATAGCTTCTATCACCGCAAGCCGTATATCTTTTTTAGATGGATTAATACCGTAAACATATCTTGAAATCCTTCCGGCAGGTGTAAGTACGATGAGTATAGAAGGATGATTAAATTCATTAGTTGCAGAATCATATTCATATTGAAAGTCCATAGAAGACATCAGCTTTTGAATATTTTCAGGTGATGCTGATATTGTTCTCCAGTTAACACCATCCATATTCCAACGTCTTTCGTAATTAGCAAGATCATCCGGTTTATCGCTACTGTCGAAAGAAAAACTGACTAAAATAAAATCTTTTCCGAAACCATCCATTCCATTAATGGCTGTTTGTATCCCATTGCTGACTACCCCGCAGATGGAAGGGCATTTGGTATAAACAGGTGATATGATGAGTGGTTTATTTCCTAATAAAGTGAACAACTCATAAGTGTTGCCCCTGTCGTCAAATACAGGTATGTTAGCGATTTTTTGTGAAAGAAATTTTTTTTCGTCAGGAAAATTAAACCCGCTTAATAATATCCATACCGGCACTATCCATAAACATATATACTTCATAAAGCTATTTTAGTCTAACCGGCACTAAGTATCCCAAACCGGTATTAATTTTGGATTAATTGAAGCAAATGGTTTTAATGCACATACCATGTTGCAGCCAGCCATTTCCAATTCAGAAAAAAGAGTGCGATAAAAACCAACAAAAAAACTATAGTAAGTACGAGGGTACCGGGTGCCTCAAATCCTTTATGAGCTTTTGGCTGTGGTGCCAGTGGTGATATTTTTAATTGCATATCAGCAGGCCCATTTACTTTCGGCCCGAAGAAAACAGAAATTACTACAATCAATATCCATATAATTGTTGCAATGAATGCTAATGTACCACCCAGCATCATTAAAGCCCAGAAAAAATCGACAGCAGGATTAAAATTATATGTAAACGGCCCGCCGGAGAAAGTAGAATCCCAATGACGGCGGGGTACACCCATTTGACCAAGTACAATCATTGAAATGGAAAGTAAAGCAATACCAATAAAAAATAACCAGGGTTGTGCTTTTGCCCATTTGAATCCTACGATCTTTCTTCTGAAAATTAGGGGAATAAGGTAATAAGTAATACCCATGAAAGTGAGAGTGGTCCCTATAACAACTGTCCCTTTAAAATGCCCCGGAATAGCAATCGTATTATGTACAATAATATTCGTTTGTTCCATTCCGAAAATAACTCCTGTAGTGCCCCCGATAAATCCAAAGCCAATAACAGCTAAAATAATAGCCGAGAAAGCAGGATTGCCCCAGGGAGCTTTAGATAACCATTGAAATAATCCTTTATTATATCCCCATCTGCGTTGTGCAGACTCAAAAGAAGATGGAACAGCAAAAGCATGTATCATAGATGCCAATACGGCAAGGTACATTGCATAGCTGGTATTCCATACTTTCCAGGCACTGCTTACTCCCGGATCAGTCAATAAATGGTGAGCCGATGCCAGGCATATAAACAATATATAAAGTACAAATGCAGTTCGGGATACTTTCTCATTAATGGAAGTTCCACCTACAGATAAAAATGAAACCAGGTACCAGATGGATACCATAGCGGCTACATTGATCTGTTGGGAAGAATGACCCAGCCCCCACCAGATCAGCTTGTACATGGCCGGATCCACATTTTGAATAAGTCCCATGGACCATAAAAAAGTTGGAATATAAATGAGTGCTCCTGATGCTAACGTTATAACTGCAATGATTGCAGCCGTCATTAACCCGTAAGTAAAAAGGGGCAAAGTATCTCCATAAGATTTTTCACGCCGGGCTATCATCAGGTTGCCAAAAAATAATATAACTGCCAGTAAAGCTCCGACTGCAAAAAGAATGATTCCTAAATAATAAAGAGGATCTGCTTTTAACGGGGTATAGGAAGTGAGCATAACATCGGCCTTTCCCATCAGTATAATTATATCGGAAAGTACCAGGCCTGCAACCATTAATGCAAATGCAAACCATCCTAATTTAGGCGCACAAAAACGGGTATTCAAAACTACAGTAGACCCAAAGTACAACCCTGCAATTTCAAAAAAGATGATCCAGTAAATTAGTGCATTAAGCCCATGAAAAGTAACCAGCCTGTAATACCATTCAGCACTAAGAAGATGTACCGGTTGATATCTTGTAAATACCAATAATATAGCAGCTATTACTGCAAGCAGCAGGGAAATAACTGCAAACACTGCATTGGCCCTGATAAGTTTTTCTGCTTTCAGGTCAATTTTAAATCCAGTTATATCGCATGTACGAAACATAATTTCAGATTTTACGGTTAGTCTTTTAATGATTTGATATAGGCAATCACTTGCTTTATTTCCTCGTCGGTAAGTGGAAATACAGGCATGGGGGTATTTTCAAATCCAACTGTTATCTTTTTTTGAGGAGTTTTAATGGATTCATCTATATAAGCATCGTCAACTTTTACAGTCATCTTTTTTCCATCCTCAATTACATGTTCCTCCTTTCCATATAATCCTTTCCATGACGGTGCAATCTGGCTGCTTCCATCGGTCTTGTGACAAGCTGCGCATCCTTTAAGTGTATATATTTGTTCACCCAACAATACCATTTCGGTTTCAGTCAAAGGCTCATTCTTTTTTTCAGCCAGCGGCGCAGGTGCTTTTTTAAAATTTTCATACCCGTACAATTTCAGATCTTCTTCTTTTTCAATTACTACGATTTTCCCAATCATCGTATGATGCCCGATACCACAAAATTCATTACAGATCACTTTGTATTCGCCGGATTCTGTTGGTTTGAATTCCAGCACATAATCGTAGGACGGATATACCTGGAAATTCATATTTACGGGTTGAATGGAAAAACCATGTAATACATCACGGGATGAAATATGAAACTTATAAGCCTGGTCTTTTTGTAAAATCATTACAGGGCTCCATCTCCACATTTCAGCCATTACAATAACATCACTGTTTGGTTGGGGGCGCACAACAGGTATGCCGGCATCCGTACCTACAATGTTTTGTTTCTGATATGCTTCGCTGAGTTTTGAAAACTCTGCAGTACTAGTACGGTAAGTAATGCTGGAAGGGTTTTGTTTTCCGTACACATGCCACATAATCATCCAAATAAACATACTGATGCAAAGCAGAAGGGCGATGATCATCCACGATTTTTCATCTTTGGATACTTTTTTATCGAACCAACCTTCGGCCGGGCTTAATAAACTCATACTTCAGATTTTAGATAAAAAATTTATTTGACCAGGGATTGCTTGATCTCTTCCGGTATAGTGGGCAAATTGGATAGCTCCATTACTCCCCACAGCAGGTAAAAAATGGCGTAGATTGTTACTCCCAGGAAAAGCAGTAACATAAAATCATCCATGATCATTCTTGAAAATGGAGTTTTTTTGCTTTCAGGTAGCTGATCGTTTTCCATTTTGATTTGTTTTAAAAATGTAAAAAACTTTATACCATAAAGCTAAGTGCGATGAAATACAATGGAATACAAGAGATCAGAATAATGTGGCGATTATTACGTTTTCGTATTTTTTTTAAAAAAAATTGTATTAGGTTTTTTTCCCAGGGACTAAAGAAGGATCACTAATTTCCCGAAGTTTTGCAGTATTAAGAAAACTGAACTTCTTTGCTGAGTACCTGATCAACTCCTCATTTTCGAAGTCTTTTAATATTTTTGAAATTTGTTCTTTAGTTGTACCAGCCAGATCGGCAATATCCTGCCTGCAAAAACTGATTCTGAAGCTTTGCTTTTTTACTTCATATCTGTAAGCAGCGGCTAACGACAAAAGCGCTTCAGCAACTTTTTCCCGTACCGATTTGTGAGCAAGGACAATTGCTTTCTTTTCTACAAGTTCCAGTTCATCTAAAACCTGATTAATAATTTGTTGTTTGAGCGAATGACTTTTACCGGCAATTTCAGTAAACAAATTATTCGGAATAAAGCAATACAGCACTTCGGACACCGCAGTTACTGAGCAGGAATGACAAGAATGACTGGAATTAGTTCTGTGGCCAAATACAGTTCCCATTCCTGCTATCCGAAGAATCAATGGCCTGCCCTGTTTGCCATTTAATTCCACTTTTAAAAAACCCTTTTTAATAAAGCAAACTCCCAATATGGGATCCCCTTCTGAAAATAGTCTTTCCCCTTTTTGAAGCGATCTGGGATGTTTATATGTGCTGATAGCAGTGAGAGTTTCGGTATCACAAGCATTCAATATGGAACAACTTCTGACTTTACAGGTTATACAATCACATCTTGGTATTGCCATATTTGACCATTAATATTATTTTACATCTTTGGCATTAACGATTATAAAGTCCGTTAATATTATTTGAATGTTATATGATTTTAATTAGCCACAAGGCTGATTTATGTTTGCTTTTTGTATTACCACAAATACCATGATTTATTCCCCCCTCCCGAACTCACATTTTAAATACCTAATCTGCTAATAAAACGGAATAGCGGTGCAGCTTAACTATTAATTCGAGTTATAGAAAAGAAGGATGAATTCGCAATAGCCATGGGAAGTGTATCAGGGATCGTTCCAGAAATATTATTTTATCAGCTCATCAAAATTAAACCCGGCCCTTAGCAGTGCATTTTTAGCGGACTGTAAAGCATATACAGCTTCATTATGCGGATGTACAGGAACTTCAGTTACCAACTCTAATTGCGTTAAGAGAGATTGGGTTTCATCTTCAGTTAATTTTTCACAAACTTCATACATACCACCGGGCTGTTCTTCCAAAATATCATGCTTTTCCAGTACATGGCGAATAACTTTAATTACTCCTTCACTCGGTGGCACAACCATTAAAGCTGTTAATGCTCCATGATCAAGACGGAGCTTTGCAGCAAGAGGTAAAGGCACTCCCCTATTAGCCTTTTGAGCAGCAGGGAAAAGTATTTTTTCCTCCATTTTGATATGCTTCAAAAGGCCCGTGCGAAATAAATGATATGACTCCATTTGAATATCATTTATGTTTTCTGTTGCTTTGTCTAAGAGCAGTTCAATACGCCGATGATCGTTTGTAAAAAATTGATATAGTAGTTTATTCATATTTTTATTAAATGGTCAACAATTGGTATAAAGGTATTAAAAGATTAATCGTTTATTTCTTTAAAAACCTGGTTGGCAATTGTATTTGTTCTTATACTATCAGAGTATCCTCAGTTTTCTTAATCATAATTTTGTAACTAGAGAAGTACCATGAATAAGTTGTTGTTGTTTTTTATAACAGGTATTTTATTATCCGTGCAGATTCATGCGCAGCGGCACATCATGTCATTCAATGACGGATGGCAGTTTTTACCGAATGACAGTATGCAGTTTGCTCAACCAGGGGATTGGCAAAATATTCATATACCACATACATGGAATCTTGACGCCTACGTTACCAAAAATTATAAACGGGGGCGGTGCTGGTATCGTAAGTCATTTACTATTCCCAGGTCATTTCGAAATAAAACGATATACCTGCGCTTTGATGCAATTAATTCTTATGCCGAAATATATCTTAACGGAATGTTGATCGGAAATCATAGCGGGGGTTATTCCGCCTTTAATATTTTATTGCCATCCGGCCAACTGAAAGACCACAACACCATTATGATTTTGGTTGATAACCGCAATATTAATATACCGCCACTATCGGGAGACTTTACAATTTTTGGCGGAATATACCGTAATACATGGATGATCATACTGGAAAATCAACATTTCACGCTGGACAATTACGGTTCACCAGGTATTTTTATTTCCTCTACGGTGGTAAACAACCAAACAGCAACATTACACATAAAAGGTTCAGTCACTAATAAACAAAAAATACCTCTTACAATTCAATTGCAGATAAAAAATAATAGCAAAAATATTTTATCAAAATATATCAGGCTTCAATCTCAGGATTTTCAAATCGGCAATCTCCTAATCCAAAACCCGGAATTATGGTCGCCCGAATCACCACATTTATATGAAGCTCAATTTTTACTTTTAAGAAAAAAAAAGATTGTTGATCAAATAAATATCTCTTTTGGCCTTCGATGGTTCAGCGCTGATACCAAAAACGGGTTTATGCTTAATGGGAAACCGTTAAAACTAATGGGCACAAATCGCCATCAGGATAAAGCCCCTTATGGTATAGCTGTACCGGTGAGTGTACATTGGGAAGATATGCAACTAATCAAAAATATGGGGGCCAACTTTGTCAGGTTGGCACATTACCAGCAGGATGATGAAGTCCTGAAGGCCTGTGATCGCTTGGGCTTAATTGTTTGGGAGGAAATTCCTGTTGTAGATATTATTGGCGATAACAAAATATTTTCAGGAAATGCCAAAAATATGCTGACCGAAATGATCCGCCAGCATTATAATCATCCGTCAGTTATGTTTTGGGGATTTATGAATGAAGCAATTCTTCAAGTGCCAGCCCGGATTGCTAAAGATCAACAATCGGCCTTTTATAAAAAAACTGTAGCCTTGGCAAATGAGTTGGAAATATTATTAAAAAAGGAAGACAATAGCCGATTAAGTACAATGGCTTGTGCCGGTTCTACCCTGTATAATGATATTGGCCTTAGCAATATTACCGATGTAGTAGGATGGAATCTTTACCAGGGATGGTATGGTGGTGCTTTACAGGATTTTGAAAAATTTGCAGATGAACAACATAAGCGATACCCCGACAAACCTATCATCATAAGTGAATTTGGTGCAGGTTCGGATATACGATTGCATTCGCACTTTTCTGAAATGTTCGATTTCTCCATTGAATATCAGCAAAAATTTCTTGAGCATTATTTACCTCAAATTATTGAGCGGCCTTACATTATCGGTGCAGCTGAATGGAATTTTATTGACTTTAACGTGGCAAGCAGGCAGGAGTCTATGCCACGTACGAACAATAAAGGCTTAACCTACAATAACCGGACAACAAAAGATATATACTATTATTTTCAATCCTTTTTAAGAAAGGATACCTCAATGGTAAGAATAACCACCCGTGATGGAGAGTTAAAGAATGCTGTTAGTGATAATGATAGTACCTTTTTCCCGATAAAAGTTTATAGCAACCAGCCTCAAATACAAATAAATATAAATGGCAAATGGTTAGAAAAGAAAAATACAAATAATTTTTTTGCAGAATGGAATGCTATTGTACATAAAGGTGAAAATAAAATAGAAGCAATCACTTCAGGAGGTTTGGGCAAAGTGGCAAAAGACACGTGTAGTATTGAAATAAATTTTACACCTTTTGAATCATTACATACATCTTTAAATAAATGGGATATTGCAATAAATGTTGGAAGCAATTGCGATTATTTTGATAAAACAAACAATACAACCTGGAATGCAGACAAACAGTACACCGCAGGCAGTTGGGGATATGTAGATGGAACTATTTTCAGGAAATCACCGGACAGGATTGGAACTACTGCTGAAATTATGGGCACCATCCAAACGCCACTATTCCAGACAGCAAGAGAAGATCTCACTACTTACAGAATAGATGCTCCTCCGGGAAAATATGATATAGAACTTGGTTTCGCTGATTTAAATAATCCTCCATCAAAACTTATGAATGAAGCAACCGATAAAAACATCTCTGCCCGTGAACAAAATATGTTTGATTTGTATATAAACGACTCGCTGTGTTTGCACCAATTCTCTCCATTTCTCATCAGCGGGAGTAATTGCGCTATTATAAAAAAAATAGAATACATCAATAATGGTAATTACATCAGCATTAGTTTTAAAAAAATAAATGGAAAAACATTTTTAAACTGCCTTCGGATTATAAAGAAATAAAGCATGAATCACCAGCTTTATTCTTTGCAAAAGAGCGTATAGGATTACACCTCTAATGGTAATCGGCAAAATACCAAATAGCTGACAAATACTATTTCCGGGTATTTAAAAAAATATAAATTAACTCCCAGCAATTCGTAAAAAAACTGTCTGTTTTAACTAAACAGTTTAATTTTACCGGTGTAAATCAACAAGCTTATAGTAATCAATAAAACCAACAAAATGAGTAAACATTCTTGGGTATGTTACCTGATGATTCTAGGTATCAGCATATCAGCTAATGCACAACGGAAAGAAAAACAAATATCAACAGAACAGCCAACCGTAAGTCAACAAGCAACGGAACCATTCAGTTATAAAAAATCTTTCACATCAGTCACACACGGAACCGTTACTCTTGAAGGGCAACTCATCAATTATGATGCAAAAACCGGGACTCTTGTTTTGATAAATTCTACAGACACTCCCGTACTCAGCATGTCTTATGTTGCCTATTTTAAAACAAATGAAGATAAAAATACCCGGCCTATCACATTCCTTTATAATGGTGGGCCGGGCAGCGCTACCATCTGGCTGCACATGGGATGCTTTGGACCACAAAAAGTGTTTCTTGATGAAAACGGAAGAACCAAAGCCCCATTTAAAACTGTAAATAATGATTATAGCCTGCTCGATGCCAGCGATCTGGTATTTATTGATGCGCCGGGCACTGGGTTTGGTGAGGTGGTGACCAAAGCAAGAGGTGGTGCAGGTGAAGGCAAAGATTTTTTTGGAATAGACCAGGATGCTGAAGCTTTTACCAATTTTATTGAAAAATTTATTACAGAAAATAACCGATGGAATTCTCCAAAATATGTATTCGGTGAAAGTTATGGAACTTTCCGCTCCGCTGTTGTTTCTCGAATGCTTCAGGAAAGAGGCATTGCACTAAATGGTGTAATACTTCTTTCTCAATTATTATCATACAGTAATATGTCGGAGCTTGCATCTGCAAATGTGGGATCGGATCTTCCATATGTGTTGCTACTCCCCTCTTTTACGGCTACGGCCTGGTATCATCACAAATTACCCAACCAGCCAAAAGATATGGAAAGCTTGCTGAAGGAAGTGGAAAATTTTGCTCTCACCGATTATACATTAGCTCTTGCCAAAGGTGCTACACTTGATGAAATAACTTTTCACAACATCGCAAAAAAATTACATGAATATACCGGGCTGGATCAACCACTCATAGAAAAAGGGAATTTAAGAATTTCAGGCCCTGTATTTGAAAAGAATCTGTTAGGTGACAGTTCAGAAATTACCTGGCGCTTAGACAGCCGTTTCAAGGGAGAATCATACAATCCGCTGAGCGGATATCCCGAATACGATCCGATGGATTCCTACATTTCGCCCGCTTTCACATCTGCGTTTAACAGTTATGTAAGAGATCAATTGCATTTTGGCGATAACTTACAATACAAAACAAGCGGAAATGTTGAACCATGGGATTTTAAAAGAAAAGGTTATGTAGGTTTTCCAAATGTTATGAATGACCTGGCTCAGGCTATGATTTATGATCCCGGCATGAAAGTAATGCTGAACATGGGATATTTTGATTTAGGCACACCATATTTTGAAGGCGTTTATGAAATGCAACATTTACCTATGCCAAATTCTTTACAGAAGAATATTGAATTTCATAAATATTTATCAGGCCACATGGTGTACCTGCACCAGGAATCACTGAAAAAACTGCATGATAATGTGAAAGATTTTATTTTAAAAACTACCGGAAAGTGAGCGTACTCTCTTCCAACTTACATAAGCAGAACCTGTAAGTGTAATGGTAAGAAAAATAAACTAAACTCTAAAGGTGTGCCACGGAATAAAACTGTGGCACTTTTTTTTTGCAAGAAGCTTTACCAAACTTTGAAGTATACAGGATCATTAAAAGGGAAAAAGCTACATATTCGATATTAGTAACTTGAAGCTGGCTACCATCCAAATAAAATCTTTCTTTGCACCAGCTTCTTCAATTAATTTTGCAATATGCTTCGACGAACTTTAGGAATTATTGCCAGCGGTTTTAATATGGCATTACAGGAATTGTGGAAGAATAAACTCCGCACTTTTCTTTCATTATTCGGTATTACTATCGGCATATTTTGTATTATCGGTGTACTGGCTACAGTAAATAGCCTGGAACAAAATATTCAAAACGAAATAAAAGGGCTTGGCACAAATACTATATATCTGGACAAATGGGATTATAGTGCCGGCGGCGGACCCGATTTTCCCTGGTGGAAATATGTTAAACGCCCATCCCCGAAATTTGATGAACTAAAACAAATTAAAGAAAGAGCTCCGAGTGCAAAATATGTCGCATTTAAAATAGAGGCACAGGACAATATCAGTTTCGAAAATACTGTCTTGTCCGGTGTAAAAATTTATGGAGTAAGTAACGAGTTCCAGTATATTCAACCTGTGGATATTTCTTACGGCCGTTATATTTCCGATGCAGATTTTGAATATGGAAATAATACCGTGGTTATTGGGAATGAAATCGCAGAAAAACTATTGGGAAATGGAGAAACTGCAGTAGGCAAACCAATTTCTATCCGCGGAAAAAAAGGCATTGTGGTTGGCGTTTTTAAAAAACAGGGAAAATCAATGATCGGAGGTTGGGATTTTGATGCAAGTATTGTTATACCCTACAAATTTGCGCTCACAATTATGGATGAAAAAAGATCCGATCCACTCATCATGATCCAGGGGCAAGCGAATCTAAACAGTAAGGCGCTGAAAGATGATTTAACAGGTGTGGTTCGTGCCATTCATAAATTAAATCCTACCCAGGAAAATGATTTTACATTAAATGATATTAACGATTTCAGCGCAGCTGTCAGCCAGGCCTTTAGCAGTCTTAATATCGGAGGATGGGCCATTGCTGCTTTATCATTAATTGTAGGTATGTTTGGTGTGGCCAATATTATGTTTGTTACCGTAAGAGAAAGAACCGGACAGATCGGATTAAAAAAAGCAATAGGCGCAAAGAAAAGAGTTATATTGGGTGAGTTTCTCTTGGAATCTGCATTTCTCTGCATAGTAGGCGGCCTAATTGGCTTATTACTTGTGTTTGTGCTTACTCAAATACTATCTGGTGCCTTACATTTCCCCGTTTATATTTCCATTGGCAATATGATTATGGCAATATCCATTTGCATTATTGTCGGCATTATGGCCGGTTTTATCCCCGCTTCGCAGGCTGCCAAAATGGACCCTGTGGTGGCGATACGAAGTAAATAACTAAGTAGGAAAATAAGTCAGTAAGTTTGCAATCCTGAAAAATGGTTTTCTTTATTTGCAATCATGCCAACAATTCTTGCAATAGAATCTTCCTGTGATGAAACCGGTGCTGCCGTTTGCTGCGATGAAAAAATTCTTTCCAATATTATCGCAAGTCAAAAAATTCATGCTCAATATGGAGGCGTAGTTCCTGAATTGGCATCCCGTGCTCACATGCAGAATATTGTTCCGGTAGTTGATACTGCTTTACAAAGAGCCAGAATTCAATTACAAAATATTGATGCTTTTGCATTTACTCAATCACCGGGCTTAATAGGCGCATTGTTAGTAGGAACACAATTTACAAAATCATTGGCTCTGGCTTTAAACAAACCTTTGATTGCCGTTCATCATATGCAAGCACATGTATTGGCAAACCTGATTGCATCACCAAAGCCATCGTTTCCTTTTTTATGTTTGACCGTTAGCGGAGGGCATACTCAAATTGTATTATGTGAATCTCCAGACAAATTAAAAATATTAGGAGAAACGATGGATGATGCAGCCGGAGAAGCATTTGACAAATCTGCCAAGCTCCTGGGGCTCCCCTACCCCGGGGGCCCTTTGATAGATAAATATGCAGGCCAGGGTGATCCAAATGCGTTTCATTTTCCCGAACCACAGGTGCCGGGGTTAAATTTTAGTTTTAGTGGATTGAAAACTTCTATTTTGTATTTTCTGCAGGAAAAAACAAAAGAAGACACCAAATTCGTTGCAAAACATTTGAATGATATCTGTGCTTCAGTTCAGCATCGCATTATAAGCATATTGTTACATAAACTACATAGAGCTTCACTGATTACCGGTATAAAAGACATTTGCATAGCAGGCGGCGTTTCAGCAAATAGTGGGTTACGGAAAGCATTTAAAGAACTGGGTGATAAAAATAGATGGAATACATTTATTCCTGCATTCGAGTACTGTACCGATAATGCAGCAATGATAGCCATAACAGGATATTACAAATATTTGTCAGGCGAGTTTTCAGATTTTTCTGTCAGTGCTTCAGCAAGAGCAAGCTGGTAATAAAGGTAAAAATTTGATATTGGTTATTTTGTAGCAAACCTCGAACTTCGGAAACACAATTTTGAGCACTATGCCCAACAGTTATTTTCAACTAAAACAATTTACGATTCACCAGGATAAATGTGCAATGAAAGTAACTACGGATGCTTGTTTGTTCGGTGCCTGGATTGCTCATCAAATTAAAAAGGAAGAGAGGGTGTTTTGCAAAGCGCTTGAAGTAGGGACAGGCACCGGATTGCTCCCCTTAATGGTTGCGCAAAAAAGTGAATTAAATATTGACACCATTGAAATAGATGATGCTGCTTTTGAACAAGTGAAAAATAATATTGCTGCAACTCCCTGGATTGAACGGATCGTATCATTTCACGGCGATGCCCGGAATTTTGAGTTTAAAAGCCAATACGATATAATTTTCAGTAACCCCCCTTTTTATGAAGATGATTTGAAATCGGATGACCCAAAACGAAATATTGCCTTACATGGAAATGAATTGTCTTTTGATGATATGATGAGATTGATCCAGTACAATTTATCGCCTGAAGGAATTTTCTTTTTGTTACTCCCCTATAAACGAAAAAATGAAATCAGACCTCTTCTTAAACAACATGATTTAAGCCTGCTGCATATCACAATGGTCCGCCAATCCGTTACACATGATTATTTTCGCCTTATGCTGAAGGGAAAAATTAAAACACAGAAACATTCAGAGTTCTTTTTTGATGAAATTTCAATTTGGGATGAAAAACGGCAATACACGGAAGACTTTAAAAATTTATTGAGAGATTATTATTTGTATTTATAAATCTGCTCACTCAGAATTGCCATCAACATAATCTTTCAGGTATTCAAAATAATTGGTAAGCTTCCCGTTTTTCACAATAGTGGCTTTATCTAGCTTTGGTGAGCCATTTCCCAACAAATCTTCAAATACCTGCTTAATCAACTGTTCACCAAAATATCGTGAGGCATCCCTCGGCAGTTCATTAGGCAGGTTACCTACAGCCATTATATCCACTGATCCGTTTAGATAAGGGTCTGTTTTCTGAAATGTTTTTTTGTCCACCCCATACACCGGATCTTCAATACTTTGGTCTCCCAGATTAATGGGAACTGATCCTCCGCTATCATCTGTTATATCAGCTATTGTTTGAAGCCGAAAATTTGGATCCTGTATTACTTCTTTATCAAACAACCTGGGAATATTTTGATCCCAAAAAACACCATTCATCAACATATCGCTGCTATATGCATACGGGAGATATTTACAATCATACTCCTCCGGGTGAGTATGAAAATGCTCCCGGCTATAGCGTTTCGTTTTTTTATGCTCATACAGATCAGCGCCTTTTATTTGGGTATAAACAGGATAAGAAAAATCTCTTGATAAAAACTCATCGGGTTCAATTTCATGAATACCCATTAGATTCATAATTTCTAAAATACCATGCGCCACTCTTCCTGAACCGGTCATAACAATCTTCATCCTTGGAAGCTTCAAACCAAAATATGTATGAATTAATTCCCTGAAACTTCTTTGTTTGTAAACTCTTTCCAAATTAAAAGTTCCGGTTCGTATTCCATAAGCCATCATACCATTATGTGCGCCAACAACACCCGCAAAAAAACCGAACCCGATAATCCGTTCCCCATCTTCATGTTCCAGGCACTCATAATCTATCAAAGTAATCCTTCGTTCCAAAATAGTCTGAAGCATTTGCCTGTTTCGGGGTTGTTTTTTCCGTGTATGTGAAAAAAATAAATATGTTTTCCCTGAGATCAATTGCTCAACCGGCACTTCTTTTATTCCTAAAATGATATTACAATCATTCAAATTGTCCGTTATTTCCACACCTGCCATCTGGTATTCTTTGTCTGTAAAGCAGCGTTGCGGTGAACTTTGTGCAAGAACCTTCACTGAATCTGAATTTTTATGAATCCATTTACATTGCGCCGGAGTGAGGGCCACCCGGTTATCAGCCGGTATTTTTCCTTCTTTAATAAGTCCAATCCTGATCATAATTGTAATTTTGCAGAGGCAATAGAAATCGCTGCAAAATTAAGGCATCACATGAACTATTTCGAGTTGTTTGAAATTCCGGTACAATTAAAATTGGAAAGTAAATCTTTGGGTGAAAAATTCTTTCAATTGAGCAGGAAGTTTCATCCTGATTATTTTGTGGGGAAGGAGGAAATGGAGCAAACAGAGGCCTTGGAAAAATCAGCATTATTAAACAAAGCATACAGAACATTTCAAAACCCTGATGAAACAATCAAATATGTTTTACAATTAAAAGGTCTGTTGGAGGAGGAAGAAAAATATGAGTTGCCTCCGGATTTTTTAATGGAAGTGCTGGATATCAACGAGCAGATCATGGATGCCGGAGATGATCCGGAATTAAAAAACCGGCTTCGACATCAGGTGGACAATCTTCAATCAGAAATTTATGAACCTGTTAAAAAAATTGTGGAGTACTATCAGGAAGGTGCTACTTCCGAAAAAGAGTTGTTGCAGGTAAAAGAATATTATTACAAGAAAAAATACCTGCTGCGTATCAAAAAACAACTTTCGGTATAGCTTTCAGTAAGCTATTTTAAATTTCCTGTTTTACGCATTAGAATTTACATTTGCAGCCTCCCGGAATATTCGGGGCAGGCCTGCCCGGGTGGCGGAACCTGCCTACCGGCAGGCAGGCTGGTAGATGCGCTAGACTCAAGACCCTATAAAAAGAAAGGTTAGGTACTACTAAAAAGTAGTTTTGAATTAAAAACCACTTTAAATGTTTTATGTCTATGCCATCAGCAGTATGTTAAGGAACTATATTTACGTTGGGATAACGAATAATTTAGAGCGGAGATTTAAAGAACATAATACAGGAATGAATAAAACAACCAAAACCTATAAGCCTTTTAAATTAATATTTTCTGAACAATGTGAAAATAGAATTGAGGCCAGGAAAAAAGAAAAATATTTCAAAAGCGGAGTTGGGAAAGAGTTTTTAAGATCTTTATTAAAATATTAGCCCGGGTGGCGGAACTGGTAGACGCACTGGACTCAAAATCCAGCGGTAGCAATACTGTATCGGTTCGATTCCGATCCCGGGCACTAACCTCATCAAAGACTTGGTGAGGTTTTTTATTTCCCCGTCAACTTATTCATCATTTATCTTTGCTATATAACTATTTGCCAGTATGAATATTGAATTTAACCGGAATGAGGATGTTATGAAATTATCGCTCAGCGAAATGCGGCAGAGGTTGGAAAAGATTTATGAAGGCGGAGGGAAAAAATCTATTGCTAAACAAAAAGAGAGAAACAAACTAACGGCACGTCAGCGAATCAATTATTTAATTGATAAGAACACTCCTTTTATCGAAATCGGCGCTTTTGCGGGGTATGGAATGTATGAAGAAGAGGGTGGTTGCCCGGCAGGCGGTACTGTTGCCGGTGTAGGTTATGTCAGTGGAAGGCAATGTGTGATTGTTGCTAATGATCAAACCGTAAAAGCCGGAGCATGGTTTCCTATTACAGGCAAGAAAAATCTCCGGATGCAGGAGATTGCTATGGAAAATAATTTACCTGTCATTTACCTGGTGGATAGTGCCGGCGTTTTTCTCCCTATGCAGGATGAAATTTTCCCTGACAAAGAACATTTCGGAAGAATTTTCAGAAACAATGCCCGTATGAGCGCCATGGGTATTACTCAGATTGCAGCAGTGATGGGGGCTTGTGTGGCAGGCGGCGCTTATTTACCTATCATGAGCGACGAAACGTTGATGGTGGAAAATAATGGTTCCATTTTTTTAGCAGGCCCTTATCTTGTAAAAGCTGCAATTGGTGAAGAAACAGATATTGAAACCCTCGGCGGCGCCATCACACACACTGAAATTTCCGGCATTGCTGATTATAAGTTTAAGACCGAAGAGGAATGCATGGATCATGTAAAAAAAATAATGTCATTGCTGGGGAAAAAAGAAAATGCAGGATTTGATCGTATCGCTGCTGTGCTTCCTAAAAAAAAGCCGGAAGAATTGTACGGCATTGTTTCTTCCGAAGGAAAGCCCTATGATATGCTGGACATCATCGAACGTATTGTAGATGATTCAGTCTTTGAGCACTTCAAAGAAGCTTATGGAAAAACAATTGTGTGTGGCTATGCAAGAATTGATGGTTGGGCTGTTGGTATCGTTGCCAATCAAAGAATAATAGTAAAAACAAAAAAACCTGCCCGACTGAGTCATTCAGGCGGGGGTGAATTGCAATTAGGCGGTGTAATTTATAATGATAGCGCTGATAAAGCAGCAAGATTTATTTTAAATTGCAATCAGAAAAAAATTCCCTTAGTTTTTTTACAGGATGTTACAGGTTTTATGGTTGGCAGCCGCAGCGAACATGCCGGCATCATAAAAGATGGCGCTAAAATGGTAAATGCCGTTGCTAATTCTGTAGTTCCAAAAATTACAATCATCATTGGAAATTCTTATGGCGCAGGAAACTATGCAATGTGTGGCAAAGCCTACGACCCAAGATTTATTTATGCATGGCCTTCGGCAAAAATTGCTGTGATGGGAGGAGAACAGGCTGCAAAAACATTACTACAAATTGAAGTAGCTTCACAAAAAGCAAAAGGGAAAACATTGAGTGAAGAAGATGAACAAAAAATGCTCAGCAAGATCAAAGGAAAATACGATCAGCAGACTACCCCGTATTATGCAGCAGCCCGGCTTTGGGTGGATGATATTATTGATCCCATAGAAACAAGAAAAGTAATCTCAGAGGGAATCAACGCAGCAAATCATAATCCGGTTATGGGAGATTTGAAACTGGGTGTTTTCCAAGTATAAACAATTATGAATTATGAATTGTGTGTTTAAGTTTGTTTTGTATGCGTTGTATTTCTTTATCCCTTTCTTAATTTACAATTTTTAATTATTGCTTATTAGTAATTAGGATGAGCAACATGGTAACAATTTATACTGACGGTTCTTCAAGAGGCAATCCTGGACCCGGAGGTTATGGTGTTATACTAATGAGCGGGACTCATCGTAAAGAACTATCACAAGGTTATAAATTTACTACCAATAACCGGATGGAATTGATGGCGGTGATTGCCGGATTGGAAGCATTAAAAAAAGATCAACAGACTGTCACTATTTATTCCGATAGCCAGTATGTGGTAAAAGCGGTGGAAGAAGGATGGTTACGAAAATGGATTGCTACCAATTTCAAAGGTGGAAAAAAGAACAAAGATTTGTGGATGAAGTATCATCGTCTTTCACAACATCACTCGATAAAATTTATTTGGGTAAAAGGTCATGCCGAAAATCCATACAATAACCGTTGTGATGAATTAGCAACTGCTGCGGCAGATGGGAAACATTTACTCACAGACTCAGGATATGAATCAGGAAAGGAAGACCTGTTTTCCTGAAATAAAAAAACCCGGTGCATGCCGGGTCTCAATTTATTTATTGTTGTGTTATTGTTTTACCGGCTTCAATACCCATCTTCCCGCAAAATTATACCCGCCAAACAAAACGGCATTGAATACAAATGTTGCAATCAAACTTCCTTTCAAAAATGGAAGTCCTGCTGCATAGCATGTCATTAATCCATCAAAATTTTTTGGATAGGGCTGATTGTTTAAATCTAAACCGCCCCCTATCCAATCTAAAAAGTTAGAGACAATAAAAAAGAACAATACACCGGCAACAGAGCCTGCAAATATTTGTCCCGCCTTAGCAGCATTAATTTTGAAACCAATGATGGTAATGCATGCAAATAAAATATAATTTACCCATTGGCCCTTATAAAACCCAGCAATGCTTGTCAATCCCTGCGTATAGAGCAATTGATATAATGCATCCGAAAAAAGCATAGACAACAGAGGAAAAAGGAAAGCAATTTTTTTATCTTTTATTACTGAACCGGCAAATAACGCCATGGCAATTTGAGGTGCGAAACCTAAAGGACGATTGTCCCAAACACGGTATAAAGCGCCGATTACTATGAGAATGATAAATACAATGATATTTGTTTTATTCTGTTTCATATTTCTGATGTTTCATTGCAAATTTAAATGAATTGAAGTAAATGTCAATCCGATTTATTCACTTATGTGCAAAGCCACTGAAGCTCTGAACAACGTTGCGTTTTGCAGCGCAGTACATTGAATTTTTCCCCCTGCAAAAATTATGGCAGCCGGATGACCTTTCTCCAAAGTAATTTGATTGGAACCTTCATTAAGTTTTATTGATCCTTCAGTAAGTAACAAGATTTCTGCAGTCACAGCCGTAATAGAAATATGGTCTTTTTCCTTCAATTGAAAAACGCTGAGCTGAAAATCAGGGGCTTTTGTTTCAAATACCAGTTCTTTGTCGTGAGCAGGCCGCCCCGTTTGAATTTCCACTTTTGCCGCTTCAAACTTAATATGCTTCATTAATTCATTTACATCAATATGTTTATTGGTTAATCCGCCCCGCAATACATTATCCGAATTTGCCATAATTTCCACATTATGCCCTTCTAAATACGCATGAGGCACACCGGCATCCTGGAAAATGGCCTCCCCTTTTTTTAAATGTAAAAGATTAAAAAAATAAATGGAAAAAATTCCCCGGTCAATTATTTCTTGTTCCTCGTTCCTTGTTGCTTGTTTCTTTCCAAAAGTTGTTGCTGCCCTGGCTACCCAAAAATCCTCCTGTGATTTATTTAAATTTTCTGCATTATATAATGGAATAATTCGATCAAGCAACGGTTGAAGTAATTTGTTTACTTCCACCTGCGGCATTTCCATCACCGTTTTATATAATCCCTCATAACCTGATTTTTCAAATATGGATATTAAATATTTCAATTCAGGAACTGATGAAAGTGTTTGAATCAACTTTTCTTTTTGTTTAAATCCATGAAGCAACCAAAAATCGTTCAGCGCTACCATCAATTCAGGTTTGTGATTATCATCTTTATAATTTCTGTTTGCAGCATTCAATGGGATTCCGGCTGCATTTTCTTTTGCAAATTCAATCTCCGCTTCTTTTTTTGAGGGATGCACCTGGATGGAAAGCATATCTTTAACATCGAGTAATTTTAATAAATAGGGAAGCCGTTTAAATTTTTTGGAAACAGCCTTACCCAAAACTCCCTCTTTATCTGAAGATATCAGTTGATCTAAAGGATATTCTTTCTCGATTTTTACTATCGAAGGGGCAGTCTGGTGAGCACCCAGCCAATATTCTGCCAAAGGTTTATCACCTGATTTTAAAGTTGGTACCAGGTTTGGAATCAGTGATCGTCCACCCCAGGTATAATTTTGTAGTATGCCTTCAAGATAAAATAGTCGTTTTGCTTCCTTCATCTAAGTTGATTTAGTAACTTGAAGTAAAGATACTACATGGCCGCACATAATGTATTTGGGAAAGAAGCGGAATTGCTGGCTGAAAACTGGCTGAAACAAAAAGGGTATGAAATTTTGTTTCGCAACTGGAGGCATTCACATTATGAAATTGACATCATCGCTTTCAAAAATAATGTGCTGCATGTGGTGGAAGTCAAAGCCAGAACATCAAATGTGTACGGCAACCCCGAGGAAAGTGTCACCCGCAAAAAATTCAAATACCTCCAAAAGGCAACCGATGAGTTCTTGTACCTGCATCCCGAATACCGGTTTCTTCAATATGATATTCTTTCTATCACTCATCCTCAAAACAAGGTACCCGAATTTTTCCTGATCGAGGATTTTTATTACTGATAAAAAATTTCGTTTCTCATCTTAGCAATAAGTATTTTTGCCCTACCTCAAATATTTCGTATGCGAATAATTCTGGGTTTCATTGTTACTGGTTTCATCGCATTTGCTTCCGGTGGTTGCAAATCCGAAAAGAAAGCGGTTAGCTTTTGCGATACGGCCTGCTTAAGAGATACGCTGAAATTTGTAAATGAAAATCATCCTCTGAAACCTTATGTGTATATAAGCCCGAAAGATTGTGTAGCCGATACTTTGATCTGGAGTTACAATGGAATGGGCGCCAATCGTAAAATGGATTTACCGGATATGATTGGTGATGTAGTACGATTAAATAAACATTATGTTCGTTGTGTGATCGTGGATACCAGTTACGCCTGGCTTTTATTCAATGATTGCAGCAATGGCCGTGGCTATTATTTAAAAATTCCATTTGCCAAATCTAAAAACATTTCAAGATCAGCCCGAGCTATCAATAACCTCGACCCGAAATTTTCCGTAGCTGAAGGTTTGGTAGCCTATACTGACCAGGGAAATATTTTCGTGGAAGAAATGGCTACTGGGAAAAAAGCCATGATGACTCTGGGCGAACAGCTTCAGTTTGATTTTAATGCAATTCATAACACGCTGGACTCAGTAAATATTTCACCGTCCCGAATATGGGTCAAAGTAAAACTAAATGAAGGCTGGAAGGAATTGGAGAAAAGTATTTCGATGAAATAATTGTTTAAATAGCTCAAAGGGTTTAATAGGTTTCAAAATGTACAAGTGAAGAATTAATATTTTTGATTGCCCGGAAACACCGGATTTTTTTAAACTTTTTAGGCCTTTTCAACTGCTGAAACCCTACTATGTGGGAGCCTTATAAAAAAGGATTCAAAGCTTACCTGCAACTGGAAAAATCTCTTTCAGAAAATTCTGTTGAGGCATACCTGGGTGATATTGAAAAATTCGTCCGGTATCTGCAGGATGTGAATATTTTAAAAAACCCTGCTGAAATTACATTGAAAGACCTGCAGCAATTTATTAAATGGGCAGCGGGTTTGGGTATGACGGCAACTTCACAGGCAAGAATGATTTCCGGGATCCGGGCTTTTTATAAATATTGCCTGGTGGAAAAAATCTCTGAGAAAGATCCTACCGTTTTGCTGGAAGCACCAAAATTAAAAAGAGCTTTGCCAGACGTATTGAGCTTTGAAGAAATTGAAAACATCATTGCTCAAATTGACATGAGCAAGCCTGAAGGAGGAAGGAACAAAGCCATTTTGGAAACCTTGTACAGTTGCGGATTACGGGTAAGCGAAACGGTGAACCTGAAAATATCACAGTTATACCTCGATGTAGGTTTTATCCGGGTAATCGGTAAAGGAGATAAAGAACGATTAGTACCCGTGGGAAGCATTGCAGCGAAGTATATTAATATTTACAAAAATGATATTCGTATTCACATCGCTGTAAAACCCGGCAATGAAGACATATTATTTCTAAACAAGCGAGGCACTAAAATGTCAAGAGTGATGATCTTCATGATCATAAAAGACCTGGCAAAAAAAGCTGGTATTAAAAAAAATATTTCACCTCATACATTCCGTCATTCTTTTGCTACACATTTAATCGAAGGCGGTGCAGACCTCAGAGCCGTGCAAGAAATGCTGGGACATGAGAATATTACGACTACAGAGATTTACACACACATCAACCGTGATTTTTTAAGAAAAACCTTAGAACAATTTCATCCCGCATTTAAAAAATGATTGTACAAGGATCTTTATTAAAATCTCCGGGCAACTTGTAGTATTATTTCGGCCTGGTTTCTTTCTTTGATTGCCCGGTATTTCCCTTGCAGAACCGTTTCATATTCTTGGCATCGCAATTTGGCAATTGAATTGAATGATTACAATTTTAATTAAGGTATAGAAATAAATTTATATGACCTAAACAAACAGCATCTTGTACGATGAAAAGCTTGAGGAATGTTCCGTACCCAAACTTCTTTACCAATTGCCCTTCGTATATTTGCAGGTTATTTTAAATATATGAGCAAGAAAGGAAAAGTACTGGTGGCGATGAGCGGTGGTATAGACAGTACCGTAACTGCCCTCATGCTGAATGACCAGGGATACGAGGTGGTAGGTATCACTATGAAAACATGGGACTATGCCGGCAGCGGCGGAAGTAAAAAAGAAACAGGTTGCTGCAATGTAGATAGCTTCAATGATGCCCGAATGGCTGCAGTGCAACATGGTTTTCCTCATTATATTCTTGATATACGGGATGAGTTTGGGAGTTTTGTAATCAACAATTTTGTGGAAGAATATTTGGCAGGCCGAACACCGAACCCTTGTGTTCTTTGCAACACGCATATCAAATGGAGGGCTTTACTCAAAAGAGCCGATGCATTAGGTTGCGATTTTATTGCTACGGGGCATTACGGGAAAATTTACCAGCATGATAATGGTCGCTTTGTTGTGAGTAAAGCAATAGATGAGACCAAAGATCAGAGCTATGTGCTTTGGGGATTACAACAGGATCTTTTGAGCAGAACATTATTGCCGCTTGCTCCATACAAAAAAACTGAAATCCGGCAGATGGCCCTGGATTATGGTTATCCCGAACTGGCAAAAAAAAGTGAGAGCTATGAAATTTGCTTTGTTCCCGACAATGATTACCGGGGGTTTTTGAAACGCAGGGTGGAAGGGCTTGAAGAAAAAGTAAATGGCGGAAACTTTGTAGATAAGGATGGAAATATTTTAGGAAAACATAAAGGCTACCCTTTTTATACCATTGGCCAACGCAAAGGTTTGGATATTGCGTTGGGCAAGCCGGTATTTGTCACAAAAATTGATCCCGATACCAATACAGTTACTCTGGGCGAAGAAACAGACCTGGAACAAAATGAAATGATTGTTGCAAAACTGAATTGGGTCAAATACGAAAAGATCACGCCGGGGATAGAAGCCATCACTAAAATTCGTTATAAAGATAAAGGCAGTGTTTCGAATTTATATCCTGAAAACGGGAAAGTAAAAGTGCAGTTTTATGAAACTGTCAAAGGAATTGCACCTGGACAAAGTGCTGTTTTTTATGAAGGTGATGATGTTATTGGAGGAGGGATAATTCAATCGGGAATGTTGAGTCAGTAATCAGCGGAAGAAATTTTGTTTAACCGTGTAATAGTTTTATTCATTTGTTTGCCTTTAAATAGGTTCATCAATCAAAGAGCCTTTGAACAGGCAATGCCCTTTTTCATATTAAAATTACCGGTTCATAACTACCAATTACAATTTCAAACTCAGACAATAATCCCATGAAAAAAACGTTCTAAAGCAGGGCTTCGTTATGATTCCCCGTTTTTTGTTTGTAGTTTAGAGCAACTAAGATGCTAAATGAAGCAATATTAGGATTTTCAATTTTGTATCCATGAATGCGGAAAAACCACTTATGAGATCATTTTCAGCTTACCGGATATTGATTTGGATTCTTCTCCCCTTCCTGTTTTTTTCATGTACCAAACAAACGCTGGAAAATTTCCAGAATGAACCCCTGAGTGATTATATGCCGGTGCAGACTGGAAAATATATTACTTACCGGTTGGACTCTTTAATATTTACCAACTTTGGCCGCAACCAGGAAACACATAGTTATCTTGTGAAGCATGTGATAGATGCGCAGATTACTGATAATTTAGGAAGACCAAGTTTCAGAGTGTATCGTTACACCAATGATACTACGGCATCCGGCCCGTGGATTCCAACGGGAAGTTATTTTATTACACCTTTAAACGGGTCAATCGAGTCTATTGAAGATAATCTTCGTGTTATCAAAATGCATTTGCCTATTTCTGAAAATACTACATGGAAAGGAAATATTTACCTTGCTCCTAATCCTTATAATAGCCTGTACAGTTTCAGTAATGATGACAATATGATGGATTGGAATTTTCAATACGATACAGAAGACTCAACTTTCAGTTATGGTGGAATAAATTACAACAAAGTCTGCAGCGTGGAGGAAGACAATGAATCATTCAACGTTCCTATCACCAATCCGGGCGCCTACGCATCCTATACAAGAGCCGTAGAACGATATTCCAAAAATATAGGGCTCATATTCCGTGAATTTACAATGTGGGAATACCAACCGAATACCGGCGGCGGCGGCGGTGGTTACCAGGTAGGCTTCGGTGTAAAAATGTGGATGGTGGATCATAATTGACATTGCAGGGAAATAACTTTCTTTTTATTATTTTAAATTTGGCTTCCTTAAAAAGTCATACCTGAATGAAACAATTGTTGCTTCTATTCCTTTCAGCCCAGTTTATAATTACTGAATCCGCCGCACAGTTTACCAGGTATATCGTAAAATTAAAAGATAAAGGCAATAATACTTTTTCTTTAGCCAATCCTATTGCCTATTTATCGCAACGGGCAATAGACAGAAGAACCCGATATCATATTCCGATTGATAGTTTTGATTTGCCGGTAACCCCTTCCTATATCACACAAATAAAAAATGTACCCAACGTTTCCATCCTCAATGTTTCTAAATGGCTGAATGCCGTAACAATTCAGACATCGGATGCTAATGCCATCACCACAATCAATGCTTTTCCTTTTGTAAAAAATATAAGCGGGATTGCAGCCCGTGGCGGGCAAAGGAGTATCGGCTTTATTGATAAATTCAGTAATGAAAACCTGTATTCTGAACCTCCGGTTGCAAATCGGCTGACAGAAACAGAAAGCGACTATTATAACTATGGCGCCGGTTCCTTTGCGGAAGTTAATTTACACAATGCGCAATTTCTTCACAACGTAGGTTTGCGGGGGCAAGGAATGCAAATCGCATTACTCGATGCCGGTTTTACCAATTATGCCACATTGAGATCATTTGACAGTATTAATGCCAATGGGCAAATATTAGGAACCTGGGATTTTGTTTCGGGTAATGCAGATGTAAATGATCATAATCATGGAATGGAATGTTTATCCATTATTTCTGCCAATATACCCGGGCAATTTATTGGCAAAGCCCCCAAAGCAAGTTTTTACTTATATCGTACAGAAGATGCAGCCACTGAATATCCGATAGAAGAACACAACTGGGCTTGCGGTGCAGAGAGAGCAGATAGTGCCGGAGTAGATGTGATCTCTACTTCTCTTGGATACACGCAATTTGATAATGCTACTTTGAATCACACTTACGCTGATATGAATGGCAAGACCACCATGGCAGCGATGGCCGCAACTATGGCTGCACGAAAGGGGCTTCTTATTTTCGCTGCTAATGGAAACGATGGAAATAATTCCTGGCATTATCTCAGTACGCCTGCTGATGCTGACAGTATTCTTTCTGTTGGTGCAGTAAATACGAGTGGATTTGTTGGAAGTTTTTCCAGTTATGGGCCTTCATCAGATGGCAGAGTCAAACCGGATGTTGCATCTGTCGGTGTAAATGCAATGATCCAGTTGCCATCCAATTCCATCGGCACTGGAAATGGAACTTCCTTTGCCTGTCCGAATATGGCAGGTATGGGAACTTGCTTGTGGCAGGGTTTTCCGGAATTTAATAACATGAAAATTATCAGAGCCATTCAAAAAGCAGGAAGTATTTTTTCTACCCCGGATGATAGAATTGGTTATGGTATTCCAAATTTGAAAGCAGCATTTTCAAGTTTGCTGGTTGATTTTGCCACTTCATCAGCTACCATTAATAATTGTACAGCTACTTTAAGCTGGACAAGTAAAGATGTAAGTGCAATGAGATACGAAATCGAAAGAAAAAGCCCGGGTGATACTGCCTTTATTAAGATTGCAGATGTTTCTCCTTCTCCCGGATCCATTCTTTCGAATAACAATTATCAATATTCAGATGCACTTGATGGTATTGCAAATGGTATTATATCTTACCGCATCAGGCAAATCATAGATACAAGTGTGGCAACTTTCACTGCGGTTTATATTGATACAGCTGCAACATCGTTCACCTCAAATTGTTCTGTAGTAACAGGCGATAAAATCTATACAATACCCAATCCAACATCTAACGGCCAGGCAAAACTTGTGATTGAGACCACATACGAGGTAATAAATATGCTTATCACAATTTATGATATGAAAGGAAGCCTGGTGCAAAAAATGACCTCATCAAAATTTCCTGGTAGAACAATTATTGATCTGCCTGCCAGCAGGTTACCTAAAGGAAAATACATAATTAAAGTCTATAATGGTAAAAAAGATATTGGAACAACAAGCTTACTTTCCCTGTAATGGTTTTTTAAATATTGCGATAAACATTGAATCTGCTTTTATTTCATACCCTTTCAACAATTCCATTCTTAACAATACAAGCTTATAATGGTCCTGAATAAATGCAACGGCTTCTTCATTTTCTTTCTTAAACACTGAGCAGGTAATGTAAATCAAATACCCTTCCGGTTGCAGATGAGGAATGACACTGGAAATTATTTTTTTCTGCAAGTTTGCGTATTCATCAGTTTTTCCAGGCTCAAAGAAATACAATTGCTCAGGAGTACGGCTCCAGGTTCCGCTGCCTGTACAGGGGACATCGGCCAGGATAATTTCCGATTTTAGATTTCTGATGCCTGGTTTGCCTGATGCCAGATCGGTAAGGAACATTTTATAGTTTCTGATTCCAGCTTTTTCAAACCGTTTTTTTAGATTGGCGAGAATGTTTTCTCTTTTATCGGTTACAATAAGCTGTATAGTAGGGTTTATATCATGAAGCATTAGAGATTTGCCACCGCTTCCGGCACAGCAATCCCATACCCTGTTTTTAAAATTATTATTTGCGATTTCAGATTGGATAATATTTCCGGTTTGCTGTGAGTTGTAATCCTGAATTACCGCTTCGTAATCCAGCTCAATTATAGAATCAATTTTTGATGCGTTGTCCAAAGCCAGGCAAGTATCAGAAATTTTTTTAAAGTTTATTCCTGTCTTTCCAAGCTTCTCTATTACTTTTTGTTCATGTCCGGATCGTAAGCGAATAAATAAATCAGGCTGAATTAAAAAAGACTCACAGAAATTTTCATAATCAATTCCTTTACTCAATTCTTTTTCCCATGGGAATAGTTTTGAAATGGAATATTGAGAACCGAGCAATGCGATTTTTTCCCGGATACTCAGAGTTGCATTTTCATACCATTCGGGATTCAGTGCCTTAAGAATTTCGTTTTCCTCTTTCGAACATAAAAATAAACCTCTCATTATTTCGCCTTCAATTTCTAAAGCACTATTCTTCTCTCCTTCCCGAGGCATAGCAGTACGAAAAAAACAATAGCACAGTTGACTGATATGCTTTCTGTCTTTAGAACCAAATTTTTTATACTGAGCAAAATATTTTTTTAAGAACGCTGCAAAGGGTTCTTCCCCATTATAAATAGACAGGATTGCGGCAGCAGAATTCAGGTATGATTGATACCGGGTCATGCTGCAAGATAAAACAAATGACTGCTGCATTGTTGACTTTTACAATTCAAATAGGCAGCCATTTTCTACCATACCGTATCATCCATTTGAATTTCCATGACGGGTCATCACCTCTAATGTCAATCCGTTGTATCAAAAATTTTCTTTTAAAAGGCAACACATTGACCCGGTTCCCAATACGAAAAGCAAGATGTATTCCTTCCTTTTCAAATAATTTGAAAAGCATTATCCTTTTCTCTTTGTCATTTCTTGGAAAAGCGCCGAAAGTATAAGCCAGGCAGGATACAAAAGGGATTTCGTGCAATGAAAAAAAAAGTTTTAAATCTTTGATATCTTTCTCTATTTCTTCCAGCGGTAGTTCCTCATAACTTTTATGCTCCATCGTATGCAACCCATATTCCACATTTTCTTGTTTCATTGCAAGGATGTTTTCAATAGTTATATATTCCGATTGTGAATTAATGTTAGCATTTTGTATAAATCCTGCAGTTAAAAAAATTACCGCTTTCATATTGTAACGCAATAACAGGGGATATACATTGGAAAATTGGGATTCATAGCCATCATCAAATGTTATCATAACGGGCTTAGCTGGCAATTGCCTTCCGGAAGAAATATGATCCAGAAGTTCCTGAACTGAGATAGGCTTAAATCCACTTTCCCAAAGATATCTGAATTGTTTTTCTAATTGTTTGGGAGATACGTTCAATCTGCCGGGAGTTTCATGCTCTGAAACTTTATGATACATCAAAACAGGAAGCTTCATACATTGTTTTCCTCAAATATTTTTTTTGAATCAATTTTGCAAACAAGCCCCTGAGTAAGCTCTTGATATTCTTGTTGCCTTTTCAAGGCAGTATCAATTATTGTTTCTGTTTCCTCGCCATTCAATTTACTCTGAAACATTTCATGAATCTTGATATACTTTGCAAAATGATAAAAAGCATTTAGGGCAGACCAATAAAAACCGCTCAAACCATTTAGAAAGTTCAATTCAACAAAATAATATTTCATAAAATTCAAAGGCACTGCTACAATTATTACTAAAAGTGATTTCCGTTTCCCTTTTTGATACGCCATTAATGCGCCGTAGGATGAATAACGATTAAATTTCTCAAAATACTGAAACAAGTTGCGGTAACTGTAATGGTAGATATTGTTGGTAAACTTTTGAGTGTTTCCGTTCAGTTCAATTTTTTCATGCACTTTAAAATTGTTGAAATTGCCTGATTTTTTGTTGAAAAGCCTCATAAAATAGCGCCAGCTCTCCTTTCCATAACGAAAATGCTTACCTAAAAAAACAAATGTCATTGGAATAAAATATCCCATTGCCACCGGCGATTTCATTTCATTTTTAATTTCCTCTACCAGCCCATCACTCATAACTTCATCCGCATCTAAAAAACAATACCCAATCATTTTTTGTTTTTGATACTCCATACTGCTTTTGGGTACCATACCCGTCAAATCTCCTGAAATAAATTTTACATCCAAACTCTTTACAGATATCCAGGGTTCTGTCGCTGCTTCCGCTGTCCACAATAATAATTTCATCACACCATGTGAGTTTTGGTAATGATTTAAGAAGATTATGCTCCTCGTTTAATGTAATTATTACGGCACTAACTGGCTTTATCATATTTTTTCAAAAAATAGGCTGAACATTCTTATTTTATACCTGACCAAACAGACCTCAGATAGTCATTGGAAAAAGTCATTTAGTTTATGTAATCCTGAACTCAACTGAAGTTTTCTCCATAATAGCCTGATTAAAAAAACCTTTATTTTCAATAATTTTTTGCCTGACCAGCGATTGATTCAATTCATTTAAGAATAATATGCTTGATATTATTAAAGACAACCGCATAAGGGCTTTTAGACTGCCCTTTATAAACTTTCCTTTAAAAATCCCAATGACAAAAGAATCTCCCGACTTAAAAAATATCCTGGCCAGAAACAAAGCTAATAAAATATATTAATTATTTTTTTTATGGAATATATTGCAAGTAACCCTTTGACTAAGAAGAGCATAATACAATCAACAAAAGGCTTTTGAAAGGGAATGCCTGATCAGAAATCTAACAGCACCTTTACAGGATCTTTACCAATTAGTAATTGTTCGGGGTTTTCCAATAATTCTTTGACCCGTACTAAGAAACTGACTGATTCTCTGCCGTCAATGATGCGGTGATCATAACTCAATGCGAGGTACATCATTGGCCTGGCTACAATTTGACCGCCGATGACTACAGGTCGCTCCTGTATTTTATGCATACCCAGTATAGCGCTTTGTGGCAGATTGATTATCGGAGTACTCATCAATGAACCAAATACACCTCCATTGGTTATGGTAAATGTTCCTCCTTGCAATTCATCAATAGTTAGTTTATTTTCCTTTGCTTTGTTAGCAAGTTCAATAACCTTCATTTCTATCTCTGCCATGCTGAGGCTTTCGGCATTGCGTATTACCGGTACAGTCAACCCCCTCGGTGTGGAAACGGCAATGGAAATATCACAATAATCATGATAGATGATATTATCGCCATCAATGTAAGCATTTACAGACGGCCACTCTTGCAGTGCAATACAACAGGCTTTTGCAAAAAAACTCATGAAGCCTAAACCTACACCATGTGTTTCTTTAAATTTTTCTTTATACTTATTCCTGATGTCCATGATTCGGCTCATATCTGCTTCATTGAACGTTGTAAGCATGGCCGTAGAATTCTTTGCATCTACTAAGCGGCGGGAAATGGTTTTTCGCAAAGCACTCATTTTATCTTTCCGTTCTTCACGACTGAATAACTCTTTTCCAGCTGTAATTTTTCCCGGGTTTGCCAATGCGGCCAGAACATCTTCTTTCAAAATTTTTCCACCAAACCCCGATGGAGCAATCGCTGCTGTATCCACATGCTTATCGGCTATAATTGCGGAAGCAACAGGAGTTGCTTTTAAAGTTCCATCTGAAACAACTGATTCAGGCTTTTCTTCTTTATCCAAAACTTTTTCAACTTTCTTTTTCTTTTCTTCTTTTTTCTCAGCAACCGGAACTCCATTGGTTGCAGGTTTTACAGCCGTGTCATCAATGGATGCGAGTAAATCACCAATCTTAAGCGTATCGCCTTCCTTTGCTGCTATTTTCAACACGCCAGCTTTTTCCGCATTTACTTCAAACGTTGCTTTTTCACTTTCCAATTCCGCAATGACCTCATCCCGCTCTACATATTCTCCGTCTTTTTTTGCCCATTTCAGTAATGTCACTTCGCTGATGGACTCCCCTACTGTTGGAACTTTTATATCAATTGCCATAAAATAATTTGAGTACTGCAATTTCGGAAAAAATCCTGAGCCGGGCTAAGGATTATTGTTGTTTTAACCTACCTGCGGTTACCTTAGCCTTCCATTCACTTATCAGGATAAATACATTAGATTTATTCTTTCCTGACACGCATTAATTGCATATTCAGTAAAACGCAACCTAAGAAATAATATTTGCATCAATGGTACATGCAATTACCTCCCGGCATTAAAATAAAAGAAAACAGCTTTGCAGCAAAAATAGCCGCATGGAAACTGAAGTCGGATAAAGTCGCCTTGGTTTTGGGAAAAACCATACACCTACATAATACATCAAAAGAAATCTTTCTGAGCGATACCCGCTGGGTAAAGCATGAATTGAAACATATTGAGCAATTCAGACGATACGGTGCTTTCAGATTTTTATTCCTGTATTTTATGGAATGGATTAAACATGGTTATTTTAACAACCGCTTTGAAAGAGAAGCGAGAGAGGCAGAAACAATAACCTAAACTTCTTTTATATGCTGAAAGCAGTTTCCACTATTTCTTCCTGCTCTTGTGCATGTACTTTTGAATATCCTGAAGCGGTTGATGCCGATGGCTGTCGGCTGATCACACCATAATTAATACTTTTCAAATTCATTTGCAGATAAGATGCCGCACCCATATTGAGCGGTTCTTCCTGTACCCAGAACCATGTTGCCTTGCTGTACTTTCTGTACAATTGCTCCAGTTGGGTTAATGGCAAAGGATACAATTGTTCCATCCGAATCAATGCCACATCAGTCTTTTTATCTTTTTGCCGGCGCTCTTCAAGATCAAAATAAATTTTACCGCTGCAAAACAAAACTTTTTTCACTTTGCCTGCATCAACAACACTATCGTCAATCACCTCTTTGAAACTACCGGTTGTAAATTCATCAATAGTAGAATAGGTGCCATGATGACGCAGGTTTGCCTTGGGTGAAAAATTAATCAATGGCTTACGGAACGGCCAGGCCAGTTGTCTTCTCAATCCATGAAATAAATTTGATGCGGTAGTAATGTTCGTAACCACCATATTCAACTCGGCACATAATTGTAAAAAGCGTTCCATTCTTCCACTGCTGTGTTCCGGCCCCTGCCCTTCATAGCCATGAGGCAATAACAATACAATTGCATTCATCCGGTTCCATTTTTGCTCACCTGCTGCAATGAACTGATCAATCATCACCTGTGCTTCATTGGCAAAATCACCAAACTGCGCTTCCCATAATACCAAAGCATTCGGGTTGGCCATAGCATATCCGTATTCAAAACCAAGTACGCCATACTCGCTCAATAGTGAATTATATATTCTGAATTCACCTTTGGCTCCGGGAATCCGGCTCAAACGATTATACGGTTGATCTGTATTTTCATCACGAAGTATGGCATGACGATGAGAAAATGTTCCTCGCTTTACATCCTGTCCGCTCAAGCGTACATCTTTTCCATCCAATAATAAACTTCCGTAAGCCATGAGTTCTGCAGTAGCCCAATCAATTTTCCTTTCTGTTTCAAACAATTTTATTTTATCCTGCAAAATTTTTTCCACTTTCCGCATGGGCTTAAAATCATCGGGCCATTTTACGATGGCATCAAAAACAGTTTTAAAATTTTCTGCACGGATAGCTGTGGCGGGTGACTGATCAAAATCCTGCAAATTGGCTTTGCGTAAACTTTTCCACCATATTTCAGGGGTTTGATAATGATAAGGTAACGGATGTTGTTTTATTTCATCAAGCCGTTCCTGCAGGTCAGCCCAGAATTTTTTTTCCATTTCTTTAGCAAGATCTTGTGCATCTGACTCTCCGTTTTCCAATAAATATTTTACATACACTTCTCTGGGGTTAGGATGTTCGTCTATTAATTCATACAAATGAGGTTGTGTAAATTTAGGATCATCCCCTTCGTTATGCCCATGACGGCGATAACAAACCATATCCACAAAAATATCTGAGTTAAATTGCTGGCGATATCTGGTTGCAATTTCCACACAGCGCACGACCGCTTCCGGATCATCGCCATTCACATGCAAAACCGGGGCTTGTACCGTAGCAGCTAAAGATGTACAGTAATCAGAAGTACGGGCATCATCAAAATCGGTGGTAAAACCAATTTGATTATTAATCACAAAATGAATTGTACCGCCACTGTAATAACCATCCAACCCGCTCATCTGAAGTAATTCATACACGATACCCTGTCCTGCAATCGAAGAATCCCCATGAATAAGTATGGGAAGGATTTTGCCAAAATTGCTTTGATACATTACATCTGCCTTGGCTCTTGCAAAACCAACAACTACCGGATCAACAGATTCAAGGTGTGATGGGTTAGGCATCAGTTTCAGGTGAATGGTTTTTTCATTCAATGCCTGCACCTCACTGCCAAACCCCATGTGATATTTTACGTCACCGCTTCCCATAGTTTGATCGGGTTTGACGGCCGCTTCAAACTCACTGAATATTTGTTCATAAGTTTTGCCCATAATATTGGCCAAAATATTCAACCGGCCCCGGTGCGCCATACCGATCACCACTTCTTGTACATCGTGTTCTGCAGCCGTATTGATAATGGAATCTAATGCGGCAATAGTTGTTTCGCCGCCTTCAAGAGAAAATCTTTTTTGACCAACAAATTTGGTGTGAAGAAATTTCTCAAAGATGACCCCCTGGTTTAATTTCTCAAGTATTCGCTGCCGTTGTTGCAATGAAAAAGGTTTATGAATGGTTGTTTCTACTTCTTTTTCTAACCAATCAATTCTCTCCTGGTCTATCAGGGAATTATATTCAACACCTACATGTTCTGTATAACATTTAGCAAGGTGATTAAGGATTTTTTGTAAAGAAGAACGTCCTAATCCTATAAATTTCCCTGATTCAAACTCTTCATTCAAATCGTTTTCACTCAATCCAAAATATTTTAGCTCCAAACGGGCTCCCCGGTCTTTTCTTTCACGAATGGGGTTTGTTTTAGTAATCAGATGTCCCTTCTTCCTATACGCAAGTATCAGGTTATATACGGCAAATTCCTTTGAAAGTTGGGATGAATCTGTAATGACAACCGCTGCAGGAGTCACAATCCCGGTTGCCGGATGGCCATTTGTAGCCCCGGCATTGACAGCAAAATCAAAGCCTTCAAAAAATTTACGTAATTCCGGGTCCACACTTTCTGGGCTTTTTACAAATTCCCGGTATAAGTTTTCAATAAATGCGGGGGAAGAATGAGTGATATAAGTAAAATCCTTCATTGATATCTAAGCTCGGAAATGACCGAATTTCGGGTACAAATATCGCTTAAAATGTGCTAATCCCTGATGATTAACCTCAAAGTCCTTTTTTAACCTGTTTTAAAAATAAAATAAAGAAATTGGGATAATTTAGTTCCCAAATTCTTCCTTTAAAATTTCAGGATTCAGTGCTGCTCTCTTACCTTTGCCTCCCTCCAAAAGGAGGAAAATTTTTAAACTAATTTGATTCGCCCGGTCAGAAGGGCTATCCTTAAAAAAGTATAACTAAATGGCTAATCACAGCGCTACAAAAAAAGATGTAAGACAAGCTTCCAAACGTCGTGAAAAAAATAAGTATTACGGCAAAACCACCCGCAATGCGATCAGGGATCTAAAAGCTGCGAGCGGAGATGATGCAGCCAAAAAATTACCGGTAGTACTGAGCATGATTGATAAACTGGCAAGCAAAGGCATAATCCATAAGAATAAAGCAGCCAACCTGAAAAGCAAACTGACTAAGAAACGGGTTGCAGCAAAATAACCGGCTCAGATTTAATTAATAAAATAGACTGCTCTTACCGGCGGTCTATTTTTGTTTAGATAGAATACAAAAAAGTATTCGATCCATACGGTACGGATTATTTGTTTTTTCTAATTACTTCAATTGGATTCGCTTAAATATCTTCATTTGCAATCAGAATATGTGAACTTGAATTTTTTATTTGTTCCTTTACCTGTGACAGTCACTGATTCAATTCTTCCATATTCATCCCAGGTATAAGAAAAGGATCTTGTGATATTATTTATAAGGTTCTTTTCCGGTTCAATTTTGAAGAGAGGTTGTTTATCAGGACCTTTTTCGTCAAGCTCAATCTTTCTTTCCGGAACATGAATAGTTTGTTTATAGCTAAATCCTGTAATCAGGTGGCTGTTGGTCATGGGCAGCATCAACCACCTTGTAGTCACCAAAAATAGCATAGGTCCGCCTTTCATGATGACATCGGGTTTGGCGGTATTAAAAGTAGCAGTAAGCTCTCCCTTATCTGTCACTTTGGTATCATACATGGTTCCTTCCCATTTCATCAGGGCCAGGTCGCCATTTTTATCATAAACATATTTTGTTGTTTTAAAGCTTTCCTCACCTGCTAAATCCCAATTGATAATCTTTCCTTCCTTGCTGATCTTAAACATACTGTTGCGGTCAGCATCTTCATCACCTTCATTCATGGTAATGATAAAACTGCCATCTCCATTATCATCCCATTTTACTCCTTTTTGCTTTACAGGCAAAGGAAGACCTGAAGGCCCTGTAATAAATTTTATACTTTTGGATCCTTCGTCTTCATCAAGCCCTGTAATGGCTATAAGCTTTTCATTTTTATCAAACTGAAGTGTGACCACATCGCCTTCACCGCTTACGGTTATCTTTGTGCATTGTGCTGTTGTAACCAGGGAACACAACATGCTTCCAGCTATCAGTAATACATGTAAAACTGTCTTTGTATTCTTCATATAATTAAAATTTATATTTTTACAAATTCCACCCGCCGGTTTTGAGCCTTCCCTTCGGTAGTAGTATTAGGAGCCACCGGTTTTGTTTCGCCCATGCCTTCCGTTTGCATACGGCTTTCTTCAATACCAAACTCATTCGATAATGCTTTTTTTACCGCTTCAGCCCTTTTCTTTGACAATACAAGGTTGGCAGCATTATCACCGTCACTGTCGGTATGGCCGATGATTTTTACTTTCAATTCTTTGTTTTCTTTCAGCACCACCGCAATATCTTTCAATGTGCCGAAAGAAGATGCCATGATCTCAGCCGAATTAGCATCAAACAATATCCCGTTTGTGCTGTATTTGCCCTCGGTGACTAATTTATTTCTTGTATCCGGCAAGCCGCTTGCATATTTAAAATTACTGATAAGCCAGGTACTCCCGTCATTATTTAATGAAGTGGCGAAACGTAACGTGGTATATTTTATTTCAGGGGAGAGTAAAGAAGGTGCATCCACTACCTTGGTTTCATTAAGGTAAACCCGTAACCTGTTTTTTTGCCGCCATACTGCTACATGGTATGAAAATGCTTTATTCCTATCCAGTCCGGTTACATTAAATTCATTAGCCATCAGCTTTTCACCATTTTTTGTATAGCATCCTATAGCAATATTGCTCATGTAAGGGTTTATTTCAAAATAACTGCGATCCGGAGTGAATTCAAATGCTGATTTACTTGTCTTATTTATTATTTGAAATGCCAAGTTTGCTGTATTCGGGCCTTGCCTTGAAGAAAGTGGAATAAAAAGCAAATCATACTCAACGGTAAAACTTTCAGGGAGTGATGTAATATAATCAGGCAGATAAAATCCTTCTTTTGAAACGTTAAGCCATTTACCTTCTATATTGTCTACCGTCATTATTTCACCGGAAGCATTGGTAGTCCATTTAGCGGGAAAATCGCCTACAGCATCTTGCATAAAATCATCATATCCCAGGATTTTTTCTCCGGGAATAAAATCGTATTTGCTATACGCCTTCAGCGTTGTATTGGATACGGGGGTTGCTAATGCTTTATTGTTTGTCGGAATAGTATCACTAACAGATTTTACTTTATTATCATCCTGATTATTATTATCTTCTTTCGACTTTTTATTTTTCTTGCCACCAAATATTTTATCCAGCGATTTATCCACTACTTTATCTGCAGCTTTTTCTGTAGCCCTTCCCGCCCCCTGTTTTGCACCTTCTGCAGCACTGCGTTTAATAATATCGCCAACCTGGCCAAAACTAAGGGAGCAGATTTCAGGCACTAATGCCAGAAAAAGTATGTATTTTTTCATGTGTATATATTTTTGTTTTATTTACCACTTGCCTTTCTGGCCGGACCGCCAGGGAATTATCCATAAATTTTCCAGAATGCATTTGAACCTTGGAATAGATGTAACCGAATTTAATAACAGATGTGAAACTAAGGGGTGAGATCAGCTTTGCATAGCAGCGTTGTATCTATGGTGGAAATAGCTAAATATCCGGTGGCAATTGATTAATGAATGTTTTTTGTGCCGGTATCTGCCGTGTATTTTCTTATATACGTCACCGACACAACCACAATAGCAAATTATTCAATACCGGATAATGATCTGTTGCTTTATGATAGTTTTGTAAATTGACATTGTTTTTATCTTAAAAAACATCAGCGCTTATTTTTAAACACCCTTATTCAAGTACTATGTCCGGCTTTTGTATTTGTTTCAAAAAAAAACAGGTTTTCCGGAAATGTGTTACCTGCCTGATATTTTTTTTTATATATAGCTCTATCCATGCTCAGGAAAAAGCTGGCCCTCCATTGCCAGCGGAATATTATGCGCTGAAGACTGATAATGAAAAAATGCTTTTTTTAATGAAAGCAATCAGCGATTCCCTGGATGAAGGCCAGTTGAATCCGGTATTGGAGTGGTCAAAGGCCGGGTTAAAAATGGCTGAAAAGAACAAAGTAGATTCATTGAAAGGGATTTTTTTATTTGATATGGGCAAAGCCTATACATATAAATACAACCAATACGACACCGCTATTTTTTATTATAAAAAAGTGATCCCTTATTTCCCCGATAAAATGCGTAAGTATAATGTATTTTCTGTCAGGGAAATCATGGAGCGGTATGCCGACCTTGGAAATAAGGATTCCTCCTTTGTCTATCTTAATGTTTTAAAAGCTCTGATTGATACGATGCCGGATTCTTCTCCCAAAAAAATTACTTTATCTCAAAACATTGCCACTGTGTACCAATACTTCGGCATGTTTAATACAGCTATCTATTATTTCCAGGCAGCCATCAGGGGCAACAGGCAAATCAATAATTTCAGAGGGCTAGGTCTTGCATTGGCTAATCTTGCTGAATTGTATAATGAAATGGACGATAACGAAAAAGCTATACAATATTCGAAACAAGCTTTACAATACCTGGCGGATGTGAATCAGCCCTATATGCAAACTGCCGGCAATATTGCCGATTTTTATATTGACCAGGGGAATTATGATTCAGCATTAGTGTATTTGAAAAGATCTTCGGACATGGCAGTAAAAATTGGTAATACAGAAACAGAGATCTCCAACCAGGTTATATTGGCAAGAATTTTTATTGCTCAAAAAAAATATGATGCGGCCCAAAGCCTTTTAGATAAATCAATCGCTCAATTACGTCTTACAGACAATCAATGGGTGCTCAGCAAAGCACTCATCAATTATGCGGTATTAGATTCCAGCCGCCAGGACTATAATGCCGCAAAAAAACATTTGACAGAAGCCCTAACTATTTCCAGGAAAAATTCATTCCTCATATTTACAATTTTATCCCTGAAAAACCTTGCTGCTCTTCTTTCCCGTACAGGAGATTACAAAAACTCTTTATTATACCACAACGAATATGTTAAACTTAAAGACTCTGTTGCCGGTGAAAAAACTAAAGCGCAGCTCAATGACCTTGAAATAAGTTACAATACTTTACAAAAAGAGCAGGAGATTGCCCTGCTCAAAAAAGATAATGACATTAAAAAACTGGAATTAAAAAACAGCCGGAAAACATTTTTATTCTACATTGCCGGTTTTATTATTTTGCTTGCTTTAACCGGGATCATTTTTTACAACCGGAGCCGCCGTAATAAAATAAAAATGGGGAAATTAAAGGCAGAGTTACAGTCACAGGTATTACGATCACAAATGAATCCGCATTTTATTTTCAACTGTCTTAACAGCATTGAAAACTTTATAATGCAAAACGATAAGAGACAGGCGTCTGATTATCTGAACAAATTTTCAAGTCTGATACGAAGCATATTGGACAGCAGCCGTAATGAAGTAGTTCCGCTTTCGAAGGACATGGAAGCACTGAATCTGTATGTAGAACTGGAGCAACTCCGCTTTAATCACAAATTCAATTATAAATCGTTTATAGACCCGGCTCTTGCCGGCGGTGATTACAGAGTCCCCGCCCTCCTGATTCAGCCTTATATTGAAAATGCGATTGTACATGGATTGGCGCATAGCGATGAAAATGATCTGAACCTAACCGTTACTGCTTCTCTTGAGGATGATAAAATAAAATACAAAATTCAGGATAACGGCATCGGTAGAAATAAATCGAAACAATATAATAGACATAACAAACCTAATCATGAGAGTGTAGGATTAAAAATTACGGAACAACGTATTTTTATTTTTAACGGAAATAAAAAATATGATCCCGTATCCATTACTGACCTGTTTGATGAACATAAAAATCCGGACGGAACCAAAGTAGAAGTAACAATTAAAGCCATCTGACCACATGGAACCATTAAAAGCAATCTTGGTGGATGATGAGTTTAGCAGTCTTCAAAACCTGCATCAAAAACTAAACGAATTTTGTCCTGATGTAAAAGTAGTCGCCACAGCGCAAAAGCCTGAAGACGCTATCCTGCTGATACAGCAACATAGACCCGATGTCATATTTCTTGATATTGAGATGCCCCGGATGAATGGTTTCAGAATGCTTGACGAATTGGGGGAATACGATTTTGATATCATTTTCACTACGGCATATAATCATTATGCCGTTGATGCTATTCGCATCAGTGCTTTTGACTATCTCACCAAGCCTATTGCCATAAAAGACCTGCAAAACGCAGTAGAAAGGTTAATAAGACAAAAAAAAGGAAAGACTAAAGATCAGTTAGATGTGCTTCGCCAGTCATTTTCTCCCGCTAAAAGCCAGGAAGAAAAAATTGCCATACCTACTCATGATGGATTGGAATTTATGCAGATAAAAAATATCATTCATATTGAATCCAGCTCCAATTATTCCAAATTATTCCTGACAGATGGTAAATCAATATTGGTTACCCGCCTGTTAAAAGAATTTGAAGATATACTTCATTCGTACAATTTCTTCAGGATTCACAATTCTCATCTTATCAATTTGTCCTATGTAAAAAAATATATCCGCGGTGAAGGCGGCCAGGTTATCATGCAAAATGGAGACGTTATTGATGTGTCACGAAGAAAGAAAGAGGAATTTCTGAAAATATTCAGCTCGTAAAAAAAACTATTTATATTCATTTCCATATAAGTTTTTCGATTACCTTGCCGGAATGAAATACTATTTCTTTTTACTGGCTATATTTATAACAAGCCATATACATTCGCAAAATATAACGACAAAATTCGAACAATCCGGCGGCAAACAATCTCCCACTTACTATGAGATCATTGACTGGTGGAAAAAACTGGATCAGCAATCTGATAAAGTTAAAATGCTTACCATGGGCCCCAGTGATGCAGGTTTCCCGTTACATGTAATCATGGTATCCAACGATGGGGATTACAATTTTCAAAGCATTCATAAAAAAAATAAGAAGATCATCTTTATTAATAATGGTATTCATCCCGGTGAGCCTGATGGTATTGATGCAAGTATGCTGATGGTACGGGATATTGTTATCAATAAATATAAAATACCCAACGACGTTGTATTGGCTATTATTCCTGTTTATAATATTGGCGGATGTTTGAACAGAAGCCCCAATTACCGTATTGACCAGAATGGCCCGGAAGAAAAAGGGTTTCGTGGTAATTCCGAAAACCTTGACCTGAATCGTGATTTCATAAAATCTGATTCAAAAGAAGCCAGGTCGTTTGCAGAAATATTTCATTTACTCGATCCTGTTGTTTTTATTGACAATCATGTCAGCGATGGCGCCGATTACCAGCATGTGATGACTTTGCTCGTTTCTCAACACAACAAACTGGGCGGTGTAATGGGAGAATTTATGAATAAAGAATTTGAACCGGCTTTGTATTCTCTTATGAAAGAAAAAGGGTATGACCTTATTCCGTATGTAAACGCATTTGGCGATACTCCGGAAACCGGATGGCCCGAATATTGGGATAGCCCGAGATATAGCAGCGGCTATGCTACTTTATGGCATTGTTTTGCATTCGTCCCTGAAACACATATGCTGAAACCTTATGATCAGAGAGTCAGAGCAACATATACACTGATGCAATGTTTTATTGATTTTACAGAAAAGAATGGTTCAAAAATGAAAGATCTTATCAATCAAACCATTCAAAAGGAAAAAACACAAACTGAATTTCCTCTAAGCTGGGAGCTTGATAAATCTCAATTTGCCACTATTACTTACAAAGGTTATACTGCAGGGAAAAAACCCAGCGAAGTATCCGGACTGCCCAGGTTATATTACGACCGCAGCAAGCCCTTTGAGAAACAGGTCCCTTTTTATAATTATTATAATGTAACCAGCAGCATTCAAAAACCCAAAGCTTATATAATTCCGCAAGGATGGTGGAATGTGACTGACCTGCTCAAACAGAATAAAGTGCAGATGTTCCCTTTGAAAAAAGATACCGTTATTGAAGTGCAGGTATATCATATAGATACTTATAAGTCTGCTCCGAGGCAATATGAAAAGCACCATATAAACAGTGATGTAAAGATTTCAGTAGCGCTTGAAAAAATAAGTTTCCGGAAAGGAGATTATTATATTCCTATGAACCAGGAAGCCAACCGGTTCCTGATAGAAACCCTGGAGCCCCAGGGTGAAGACTCTTATTTCGCCTGGAATTTTTTTGATGCCATACTCGGGCAAAAAGAAGGATTTTCTGGTTATTCATTTGAAGACATTGCTGCTGAATATTTGAAAAAAGATACTGAGCTCAAAACAAAACTGGAAGAAAAAAGAGCAACGGATACATCATTTGCCAAAAACGCCTATGCACAATTGAATTTTGTTTTTCAGAATTCGCCCTACTTCGAACCAATTGCAATGTGCTACCCGGTATTTAGAGTTCCTGAATAATACTCACCTGATTTCTTCTACCCGTTCATCGTGAGTTTTTTGTTTTGAGCTTTCTTTATCAATTTTTTTGAAAACGATTTGCGCCTGTATCATGCTTATAATAAGTACTCCTATGCTTAGGTAGCCAACGTATCTGTAATTCATTACCTCACCTGATTTTTTTGTTATGACTATTGCACCTGCTAACAAGGCAGCCAGGCCGCTTCCTAATTGCTGAATACTTCCGTTAATACTCATGAAACTTCCCCGCTGTTCTGAACCAACTACTTCGGTTACCATAGCCTGTGCCATTAACGCACGGCCGGTAGCCAAAATAAACCAAATTGAAAAAAACAGTATTATAACCGAAAAATGAACATTCGGTAAATTGGTAACGATAAACATCATAAACAATGATAAAAAAACCGACCAGAGAAAAATGGGAAGCTTGCCTACTTTGTCCGAGATACGGCCTAATATAATGGCTGCTATCATGGATGCAATACCACCAAAAAGATAAATCATAGGAATCATGCGTTTTGAAAACCCCTTGTTGAACTCCACATAAGGATTGATAAAGGGAATAATAAGAAAATGCCCTATCATCAGCAGGCAGGTAAATAACAATGCTGAACGTTGTACAGGGATCTTACATACCATTGTCAATGACGAAAAGGGTTTATCATGTTTAACAGAATTTATATGGCTTGTCATTTTGGGTATGTACCGGATGACGAAAGGAATAATTACTAAACCTATGGCGCCAATTAAAATAAATGGAATATGCCAATTGAATCGGAAAAGGTTGGTAAGATATAAAGACAGAGGAACTCCAAAAATGGTAGCAGCGGCAAAAGCGCTTACGACCGCTCCCATGGCCCTGCCCCTTCTTTCATAAGTAAACAAATCGGCCACTATAGCTAATACCTGTGCCCCTATAATGCCACCAAACAAACCGGCCAGGATTCTTGATGCTAATAAAAATTCGTATGTGAAGGAAAAACCGCAGGCTAATGTTCCTGCCAAAAATCCAATGTAAGCGAACAAAAGCGATTTCTTCCTGTCAAATTTATCCACAAACAGGGCGATGATTAATCCGGATATAAAAGCACTTACTGAATAGCTGGCTACAAGCAGGCTGAACTGAAATGCAGTTATCTTTAAGTATGGCAATAAATAATTACTGAGCGGCATCATGATTATAAAATCAAGTAGCTGTGTAAAATTCAATGCAGCCAGCAAAAAAAGTATAACCCGTTCGTTTTTTGTCATTATTTTAAAAGGTGCTAAGATCGTTAAAGTTTTGGCAAGAAAAAATCATGTCAGGGGCCTGACAATGGCTTTTTTATTTTACAGTTAGTTTCGTTTTATGAAAAAGCTATTCCTCGCTTTATTAATTGTATCATCTTTGGCAATATTTGCTACTGCTTTTATTAAAAAAAATATACCTGTTATTAAAGGCCAAAAAGGATTTGCAGTTATAGAACTGTTCACTTCTGAAGGTTGCTCGAGTTGTCCGTCGGCTGATGAAGCATTAGGTGAAATTCAAAATGAATACAAAAACAAAAATGTACTTGTCCTGGGTTTTCATGTTGATTACTGGGATCACCTCGGATGGAAAGACGCCTTCAGCTCACCTGAATTTACCGAAAGGCAGAAATATTATTCCTCTATTTTCAATCTCTCATCTATTTACACACCACAGGCAGTAATAAACGGGCAATACGAATTTGTAGGTTCAGATAAAAATAAAATTGTTGATTTAGTTGAAGAACAGTTAAAATCAAGGCCCTCTAAGATTATTAACCTCTTGGCATCTGAAAGTATCAAAGGCGATGTTGATGTAAAATTCTCAGTCAATGAACGGGCTTCATCAAAAGATCAACTCATTTTGCTTTTAATTGAAAGAGCAGCCGTTACCAATGTCAAAAGAGGTGAAAATAATGGAAGAACATTGTATCATATAAACATTGTAAGAAAAATATCATCCCGGCAGGTTTCTGCTGGGGAACAAATTGAGAGTTTCAACCTCCCTTCAGACCTTAGCAAAGGAAATGCTTTCATTGCTTCATTTTTACAAAATAAAAAAACAGGGGCCATTTCCGGCTTAGATTCTGTAGAAATTAAATGACCTGTTGATCTGCTTAAAAAAGAAATACTCGTTAATTATATGTAATACCTCTTTTTGTATACCTTCCTGATTCAAAAAAATCAGATATTTCAGGTAAAATTATTGTTTGACTAATGTCTTGCGCCAAACCTTATTCTATAAACATTGCAGCCATGTACCGATTATTTTTTCTATTACTATTATTAAATCCTCCATTTGTTTTTCCCCAAAAACCGGTCGAAAAAACAGTTATAAGAGTTATATATTCTCCCGGGAAACCTCTAAATACTTTCATTCCTTTAAAATCTTTAGGAGCAGGTTTTGATGGTCATGGAAGCGGAGAGATTGACAAAATACTTCTCCCTGAAAATATAAAAGCGATGCAATCTTCAGGCTACGGGCCGCTCACTTATCGTTTACGTACTGAATTGGCAAATGAAGTCTGGCATTGGAATCCAAACGGGACATGGAGTGACGAAAAAAATAAACAAGGATATTGGACGTCATCCGCAGATACAAACAATTATATTTCGCTGTCCTATAGCTACAAACTTCCCCGTCGCGGTAATACTTATGACCAGGGAGATAATGAAGGTTATTCAAGAATTGATGATGGCAAGGAACCCACTTTTTGGAAAAGTAATCCTTACCTTGACGAGTATTATTCTGATTCAAAAAAGGAATTGCACCCCCAGTGGATTGTTATAGACCTGGGAAAAGAGGAATATATCAATGCTGTTAAAATAAATTGGGCGCAGCCCTACGCCACCGCTTTCACCATTGATTTTGCAGTGCCTTCAATCTATCAATATTTTACTCAATTTGGTTATTATGAAATTAATGACAGTAGTTTGTGGATGCCTTTTCTTCATGGATACTTTACAAATCAACATGGTGATAATAAAGTTATCCGTCTTTCAGAGAATTTTACAAAAGCACGGTTTATTCGTATCAGGATGACACAAAGCTCTCACACTGCATTGCCGGGATCTTCAGATATCAGGGATAGCCTGGGCTTTGCAATACGGGAAATCTATATTGGTACTCTGAATAAGAGGGGCCTTTTTACCGACCTGGTTCAACATTTTTCTAATAAGCACCAACAAAGTAAGATTTACGTTTCTTCAACAGATTGCTGGCATCGTGCAATTGACATTAACACACAAACAGAACAAATTGGAATTGATCGTTTTTATGAATGCGGTCTTACAAACCACTTGCCGGCATTGATACCTGTGGGCATTTTATATGATACACCCGAAAATGCATTCGCTTTGGCAGAATATCTTAGTAAGAGAAAGTATATAACTGAAGGAATTGAAATGGGCGAAGAAGCAGATGGTCAATCAGTAACTCCTGAAGATTACGCTCAACTTTATGAATTTTGGTCCAAAAAAATAAGACAATCGTACCCGGAACTGAAATTAGGCGGGCCAAGTTTGGAGACTGTAAACATAAAATATCCGGATGAATTATTTTCAACTCAAACATGGCTCAATCGCTTTTATAAATTCCTCGAGATACACAATGCATCTGAAAATTTTAATTTCTTAAGCTTTGAATGGTACCCGTTTGATGCGATTTGTAACGATGCCGCTGAACAATTGAAAAAAGCTCCTGCTCTTTTGAATGCCGCCATGAATGACCTTTACAAAACAATCCTGCCGAAAAATATTCCGATGTATATTTCCGAGTATGGTTACTCGGCTTTTTCAGGAAGGTCTGAAGTTAGTATAGAAGGCGCATTGATGAATGCAGATATTGTAGGAAAATTTTTATCATTACATGGAGCAAAAGCATTTCTGTATGGCCTTGAACCAAACCTTTTAGAAGCAAATAATGATTGCCTTACTTTTGGCAACAATATGCTCTTTGGAAGAAATGAAAAAGGGAAAATACTTTATAAAACGGCTGCCTATTACGGATTAAAAATGCTTACCCAATACTGGGCAACACCCGCAGCTAAGCCGGTCACGATGTATCCTACTTCAATTAACAAAATAAATAATAAAATTTCATCTTATGCTCTTTACTGCGCTGACAGTTCATGGTCCCTATTACTGATCAATAAAGACCCTTTGAAGCCAATGAATATTCACATAAAGATTTTCAACGATAACATGGATTCTGCAATTTTACTGAATTCGCCCGTTACAATTTATCAATATTCACCCCGGCAATATAAATGGAAAGAAAATGGCTATTATGGACATCCCGTTTTAAACCTTCCTCCGATAAAAAAAGCGAATCCTGCGAGCCAGGTTAACCTTCCGCCTTATTCATTAACAATAATACGTGGAAAAGTAAAACAATTACAATTGAAATAAATCTCCGCAATTCTGGAGTATTTATTTTCTTATTGAATATATAAATTCAACCCATTATTTAAAAAGAAAAACCGGCCTGAAATTATCTGGAATAATACAAGCCTATCTTCCAGCTGAAATTTTGTTGTTTATATTTTAGCAAGGATGTCATTAAAATAAATTATTTTGGTAAAAAGAAAATAGCATGAAAACAGTTATGTGTAGCTCCACAGGGTTTAGAATATTACCATTATTATTTTTTTTATTAACAGCAGGAAAAATTGCATTAGCCCAAAGGGACACTATTTCATTTAATAGTGGCTGGCAATTTTCTATTGATAAAAAAACAGAAGGCTTTACTCAAAAATGGTTTGAAATTAAATTACCGGGTGCCAAAGCGGTTCATCTGCCTCATACCTGGAATGTGGAGGAAGAAAATCAAAATCATTACGGATGGGGGTGGTATCAGAAAAATATTTTTATCCCAAAAAACTGGAAAGATAAAAATGTAATGCTGGAGTTTGGTGCCGTAAATCATACCTCCTATATCTATGTGAATGGAAAGAAAGTTTATGAAAATATCGGAGATGGGTTTAATAAATTTTTTGTACCGATTAATGCTGCAGTGAAATATGGGAAAGAAAATACAATCACTGTTGCGGTGAACAATGATTTCGGAAGAAATAAAGTTCCCTTTGGTTCATCATTTGATTGGCCAAATGATGGCGGTATCATCCGCCCCGTTAAACTGATTGTCAGCGTTAAACCTTCTGCAAATTTTATTCACACCACCCCTTCTCTCAATCTGGCAAGCCATGAAGGCCAGTTACAAATTGATCTTGGCTTTGATGCACCAGATAAATTACAATTGGAAATAGCAGTAGCCGAAGAAAACCAACCGACAAAAAATATTGTATTTCATAAAATGCTTGTTCCCGAATGGAAAAATAATAATGCGTTTGTTAATTTTTCTATTGACAATATTCACCCCTGGCATTTTGATTTTCCAAATCTTTACCGGGTTGAAGTAACGGTTTTAAAAAATAATAAACCGGTTGATAAAATTTCAACTACTGTTGGTTTCAGGAAAATGGAGTTTGCAAACGGCCAAACTTTTCTGAATGGTGAAAGAATAAAACTGATGGGTGTAGAATGGACAGCGGGTTCTAATCCCGATTATGGTTTTGCTGAACCTGATTCTGTTATTATCGCTATGGGGAAACTTATGAAAAATGTTAATTGCATTTTCAGCCGTCAGCATTTTCAACAGGGCGATGTCTTTTATGATTTTTGTGACCGGAATGGAATTTTAGTACAACAGGAGGTTCCGTTGTGGGGACCTGAAACGCCGGCCAATGACACCATCCGTTCTATCGCCATGAAACAACTGGAAAGGATGATCGGAAATTTATACAATCATCCCAGCATTTTTTCATGGGGAGTAGGCAATGAACTCCGTGCAAGAGATGCAGACATGAAACAAATGATTGCAGACCTATTGAAACATTCGAGAGAACTGGATCCTTCAAGAAATACAGCCTACGTCAGCAATACACTGACACAATCATTTTTCAATAATCCAAAATTTGTTCCCGACGCCGCTGCTGACGGGGATTACCTGATGATGAATGAATATGGAGGCAGCTGGTGGGATCTACCTGTTGCAAAAATTGGCGACTATATGGATAGTGTACATTTAAGTTACCCTTCAAAACCATTTTTTATTTCAGAGTTCGGATTGTGCGAACCGAATTTTAAAGGAGGAGATCAAAGAAGGCTGGAAGATTTGATTTACCACATGGGCATTTATGAAAGCAAGCCGTACGTGGATGGCGCTATTTATTTTGATCTCACAGATTACAGAACACATTATCCGGGAACTTCAGAAAATAATAAATACCGGAGAAGAGTGCATGGCATTTACGATATGTACGGCAATCCCAAACCTTCCATGAAAGTACTGCGGGAAATGTCTTCGCCGGTTGAAGTACAGGATTTGAATCAGCTTGAAAAGGGAAAATTAAATGTGCTTCTGTTCGGAAGCATCGGCCTTCCTCAACACACTGTGAAAGGATACAAATTATATTTAAGCAGTAAAGAAGATAACTATTTATCAACAAAAGCATACGATATTCCCGTGTTAAGACCCGGCGAAAGAATGAATATAAAAGTAGAAGATAATGGCGGTCGTATTATTACCATTGTGCGGCCAACGGGCTATATAGTATCACAAAAATCTTTTAGCTGGTCAGAAAAAGATCAATAGGAATTTTAAAATCATTTCATTGATATTTGTATCGGGCTGATACATTAAAAAATAAAGTCATGAAGATAGCCAGGCTGATTATTTTTTTATATTTGATTTTTTCCACGTTATCAACTTCGGCACAACGCCGGCCGAATATCCTCATCATTATTTCAGACGACCATGCTTACCAGGCCATCAGTGCTTATGGAAATAAGATAATCGCAACGCCAAACATTGACCGAATTGCAAAAGAAGGGGCAATATTTAAAAGAGCTTATGTTACTAATTCACTTTGCGGGCCAAGCCGGGCCACAATTATTACAGGAAAATATTCTAATAAAAACGGCTTTACAGATAATGAACATTCAAGCTTTGACGGATCTCAAAATACATTCATTAAAGAATTAACCAAAAGCGGTTATCAAACGGCATGGATTGGTAAATGGCATTTAGAAACCATACCACAAGGATTTACTTATTGGGAAATACTTCCCGGCCAGGGCAGTTATTATAATCCTGATTTTATAATGATGGACAGCAGCAAAAAAAGGGTGGAAGGTTATGTCACCAACATTATCGAAGATAAAGCTGAAGATTGGTTAAATAAAAGAGATACATCAAAACCATTTTGCCTCATCATTGGTCATAAAGCTACTCACCGCACATGGATTCCTGATCTAACAGATATGGGAAGATATGATAATATCAATTTCCCATTGCCCAAAAATTTTTATGACGATTATGCAGGCAGGAAAGCTGCATCCATGCAGGATATGACTATTTCCAAAACCTTGATTATTGGTTATGACTTAAAAATGTTTGATAGTGAAGAGTCTGAAAACAAAGATGGCAATATAAACCGGATGAATGCAGCACAAAGGGCAAAATTTGACTCACATTATAAACCGATTTACAAAGATTTTATTTCACAAAAACTTACCGGCCATGCTCTGACTGTATGGAAATACCAGCACTATATGCGGGATTATTTGAGTACAGCTGCTTCTTTGGATCGAAATATCGGAAGAATACTGGATTATCTTGATCAACATCACCTTACCGGCAATACCATTGTCATTTACCTTTCTGACCAGGGTTTTTATTTAGGCGAGCATGGATGGTTTGACAAAAGATGGATGTATGAAGAATCGTTTCGAACACCGATGGTCATGCGTTACCCCGGGTTGATCAAACCGGGAACTGTGAATAAAAATTTTGTACTGAACCTCGACATTGCCCCAACAATGCTTGACGCTGCAGGTGTAAAAATTCCGGCAGATATGCAGGGACAATCATTTCTTCCTTTATTACAAGCCAGGTATGCATCAGGAAGAGATGCCATGTATTATCATTATTACGAGAACGGCGAACATGATGTGTCACCGCATTTTGGTATTCGCACAAAACGATACAAGCTTATTCGGTTTTACCAAAGAGTGGACAACTGGGAATTATATGACCTGCAAAAAGATCCTTTGGAAATGAAGAATTTGTACGGGGAAAAAGGATATAAAAAAATCACAGAACAACTAAAAATGCAATTGAATGATTTAATTAAAAAATATGATGATACTGATGCAGGAAAAATATTGAAGCAGATAAAATGAATACATCATGAAGAAAAAATTTGTAGTATTTACCACTCTCTTTGTTTTTTCTTATGCCGCCTTTACCCAATCCGTAAACAGGCTACAAAAGCCTAACGTTATTTATATCTGTTCCGATGACCTGGGCTATGGGGATTTAAGTTGTTATGGTGCAGTAAAAATTACTACGCCAAATATTGATAAACTATCCGCAAATGGAATCCGGTTCACCAATGCACACAGCACATCGGCAACATGCACCCCATCAAGGTATGCATTCATGACAGGGCAATATCCCTGGCGCAGGGCAGGAACTCATATTTTACCTGGGGATGCGGCATTAATTATACCAACTGATAAAATAACATTACCTAAAGTTTTTAAAAATGCGGGCTATGCCACCGGCATTGTTGGCAAATGGCATTTGGGATTAGGTGAACACCTCAATAAAAACTGGAACGGAGAAATCAAACCAGGCCCGAATGAAACGGGATTTGATTATTCATTTATTTTTCCTGCCACTGCCGATCGGGTGCCCACAGTGTTTGTAGAAAATCATCATGTGATTGCACTCGACAACGCCGACCCGATTGAAGTGAGCTATGAAAAAAAAGTAGGTAATGACCCAACCGGCAAGGAACATCCTGAATTATTAAAAATGAAATCATCACATGGGCATGATCAAACCATTGTGAATGGTATTGGCCGCATTGGATTTATGAGCGGCGGAAAAACAGCCCGCTGGACGGATGAAGAAATGCCGCTTACATTTTTGGAAAAGGCAAAACAATTCATTGAAGATAACAAACAGCATCCTTTCTTCCTTTATTATGCACTTACCGAGCCACATGTGCCACGCATGCCATCCACCATGTTCAAAGGAAAAAGTATTCTTGGCTTCCGGGGCGATGCTATTTTGCAATTGGATTGGGCCGTTGGTGAAATTTTAAACCAATTGAAAGCATCAGGCATTGAAAAAAACACTATCATTATTTTTACAAGCGATAATGGCCCCGTGCTGGATGATGGATATCAGGATGGAGCAGTAACAAAATTAAACGGCCACACCCCATGGGGACCATTTCGTGGAGGTAAATACAGCGCTTTTGAAGCAGGCACAAGAATTCCATTCATCATTAGCTGGCCCGGAAAAATTAAACCAAAAATTTCTGATGCAATGATTTGCCAGGTAGATATGCTGGCTTCCTTTTCTAAATTGCTCCACCAAAATACTCCTGATAGTGATGTAATGGACAGTGAGAGTATGTTGGATGCACTCATGGGAAAATCCAGTAAAGGAAGAAAAATTTTAATAGAACAAGGCGGCGCATTATCTGTCGTAAAAGATAACTGGAAATACATTGAGCCAAATAATGGACCGGCCCTGCAAACTGAGACTAATATTGAACTGGGTAATGCTGCAACTCCCCAGCTTTATGACTTGTTAAAAGATATTGGTGAAAAAAATAACCTTGCAGAAAAATACCCGGAAAAGGTAAAAGAACTGGCTGCACTATTGAAACACATCAAACAGAAAAGTTCACAGTAATTCAATGTCTCAATACAAACATTCATATTTCTTATTATTTATTGTTGTTTTCTTTTCTTGTAAAAACAAATCGGGTGAGAATGAAAACAATAAACTTGCAGCAAATGGAGATACGTTAAGTTGCTCAAAGAAATTACCAATGAGGTTTGCCTCATTAATAGATACATCCGTTCAAACCTCTTCAATCGCTTCGCATGAAGGAATGGTTTGGATACCAGCCGGCGAATTTGAAATGGGCGCCATCGATGACCAGTGCAGACCCGATGAATATCCACAGCATGAAGTGAACTTAAAAGGCTTTTGGATAGATGCTACCGAAGTAACCAATGCACAATTCAAAAAATTTGTGGATGCAACAGGCTATGTAACCACAGCAGAAAAGACTCCTGACTGGAATGAATTAAAAAAACAATTACCACCCGGTACACCAAAGCCGGCGGATAGTTTGCTCGTAGCATCATCATTGGTGTTTAGTCCGCCCAGTCATCCTGTTCTGTTAAACGATCCATCACAATGGTGGAGTTGGGAAAAAAATGCAGATTGGAAACATCCTGAGGGGCCGGGTAGTTCTATCAAAGGAAAAGAAAATTATCCGGTGGTTCAGGTGAGTTGGTATGATGCCGTTGCATATTGTAAATGGGCAGGCAAAAGATTACCGACCGAAGCTGAATGGGAATATGCTGCCCGTGGTGGTTTGAAAAATAAAGCTTATTCATGGGGTAATGAAGATGTGGAAAAAGGGAAACCAAAAGCAAATACCTGGCAGGGAAATTTTCCCAATCAAAATTCAAGATGGGATGGCTTTCAAAGCCTGGCGCCGGTAGCATCATTTATACCCAATCATTATGGTTTGTATGATATGGCTGGTAATGTATGGGAATGGACAGCAGATTGGTACGATGCAGAATATTATAAACAATTTAATAATATTGTTGCGGATAATCCCAAAGGCCCCTCATCAAGCCACGACCCGATGGAACCAGGCATACCTAAAAAAACCATCCGCGGCGGATCTTTTATGTGTAATGCTTCTTATTGCAAAGGATATCGTGTCAGTTCCCGCATGAGTTCGTCACCTGATACCGGATTAGAAAATACCGGGTTCAGGTGTGTAGCAGATAAGTAAACCCAATGATATATCTATTGTTTATTGAATAATCTGAAGAAATTATTCTGTTTATTAATAGAATCCCTTACGATAGTGGTGTGCACTATGGTGCTGCCAAAATCAATATCTAGACCGCATGAATCAGTGTATAAAATACCTTTATGCGGGTAAACGCTGCCTTGCACTGTAACATCAAAAGAAAAATTATTCCCCGAAACTTTCCCATGATCAATGCTCACCACGCCTACGGGAGATTCGGCAGTACCGGTAAGATTATCACCATCGGTTTGAAAATTGTAAACAACATCCAGATTATTGCCATCCGGAGTCGTAACAATGCCTGTCCAGCGGCCGTCAAGTGCTGAACTGATATTTAATAATAATATTAACAGAAAGATACTGCAGCGGTATAAAAATATTTTCCTTGCATAGTTTATATGATTTGGTTTGCTAAAGTATAAAACATTTTCAGAGTACAGAATTGAATTTTAAGGTTAAGATAAAAGTTATATAAAAAAGGCTTCCTGTATTAGAGAAAGCCTTTTACACCTGTACAAATTTTTTTACTTCAGGTTCTTAGCAAGATGTTTTGCCATGTCAAACATAGATACCTGGCTTTTGCCACCAAAGATGGGTTTCAACTTTGCATCAGCATTAATCATTCGCCTGTTTTTGCTGTCCTGCAACTTATTCTTTTTAATGTAAACCCACATCTTTTTTACCACTTCAGTGCGAGGCAATGCTTTGCTACCTACTACTTCAGCTAATACAGCGCTGGGAGTAAGAGCTTTCATGAATGCAGCAGAAGGCTTGCGTGTAGATTTTTTCTTGGCAGGTTTTTTTGCTTTTTTAGTAGCCATTTGTTATGAATTTTAATTTTGAATTTGAATGGGTTTCCCCCTGTCGGGGACAAATATATAGGTTTTCCCTTGGGAAACTAATGAGTGCTATTGGTATTTATCCACTTTTTACGAGGGGAAATGGGTATTATAACCCGGCCTTAGCAGTCATTTCCATTTTTATAAAGTCAATGACAGGCTACATGCCGGCAACGATTTCGTAAATAAAATCCGCATAGCTGATGAGATGGATTAGCTTTGAGACCTAAACATTTTTCATGAAGCGATCCTTTACGGTTCTGGTGTTTATCATTGGAGGGAAGATGGCTTTTGGACAGCAAAAAGACTTAAGGTATTATTTTGCTCAGGCACCCTTTACAATGCCGGAGGTCACCGAACCAATATTCCCGTCAAAAATGTTTTACATCAAAGATTACGGCGCTGTTAACGATGGAGAAACCTTGAATACAACTGCTTTTACCAAAGCTATTGATGCCTGTTCGGAAGCTGGTGGCGGTACAGTACTGGTACCGGCTGGCACTTGGCTTACCGGCCCTTTTAAAATGAAGAGTAATGTAAATCTGCATACGGAAAAAAATACCCTGGTATTATTTACACCCGACCGAAACCAATATCCAATTGTTCGGACCTCAAAAGAAAGCAGCAATTTTATAGTTCAATCACCCATATCCGGCAATAACCTTCAGAATATTGCCATCACTGGTGAAGGAGTATTTGATGGAAGCGGTGAAAGCTGGCGGCCTGTTAAAAAATCAAAATTAACTCATGAACAATGGGGAAAATTACTTGCTTCCGGAGGCGTGCTTTCACCGGATGGAAAAACATGGTGGCCCAGTGAAGAGGCAATGAATGGCGATGCTTATTTAAAATCCTTGAAAGACAAAAAAAATCTTACAGAAAAGGATTTTTTACCTGCGAGAGATTTTTTGCGTCCAAGAATGATTGTTTTTACCAATTGTAATAATGTGCTATTGGACGGCCCGACCTTCAGAAATTCTCCCATGTATGTTTTTTATCCGAATCATTGCACTAATCTCACTATTCGAAACGTAACAGTCCATAATGAATACTGGGCACAAAATGGTGATGGCATAGATATCAGCGCCTGCAAAGGAGTGGTCATTTATAAAACTATCGTGAGTGCCGGTGATGATGGCATTTGCATGAAATCCAGCGGAGGAAAAGAACCAGATGGCTTTGAATTGGAAAATGTGCTTATTGCAGGTTGCATCGTTTATCAATCCCACGGCGGTTTTGTTATTGGCAGTAATACAGATGGCGGCATGAGAAACATTTTTGTCAGTGATTGTGATTTTATTGGCAGCGATATTGGCATCAGGGTAAAAAGCAATGCCGGACGTGGTGGCGTTGTGAAAGATATTTATATGCAAAATATAAACATGCAGAACATTATCAATGCTGCTGTATCTTTTGACACTTACTATGAAAACCTGCAGTTGGGAGTAACAGTGGATACTTCGGGCCGGGCCAGGAATAAGATTCCCGATTTCCGGGATTTTCATTTCAGTAACATTAATTGTGAAGGAGCTAAATCAGCCATTTATATTAATGGTCTTCCGGAAATGCCGGTACATAGAATATTTTTTGAAAACATGAACATAACTGCGAATACCGGAGCAACTTTAAATGCTGCTGCAGATTTAGAATTTAAAAATGTGAAGATCATCCCAAAGAAAGGTCCGGTATATACATTAAGTAATTCCAGGAACATTCATATTGCCAATGGTTTCCTTCCACCAGATACCGACAAATTTTTAGTGACAAAAGAAAATGTGTCTGATGTAATAGTCTCGGGTACAAAATTGAGAGACAAATCAAAAAATATAGAGTTGGGCAAAGGTGGTGATAAAAATTCTGTAATCGTTGGCGATTAAAAAAATATGATCACACTACTTTTCCCTCGAGATCATAATCATAAGCTTTTGTGATCTTCACCTGTACAAATTCCCCAATAGGAAGCTTTTGATCAGAATGGATCACCACCTCATTATCCACTTCCACGCTGTCAAATTCAGTCCGCCCGAGGTATCGGCCGGCTTCTTTTTTATCAATGAGAACTTTAAATATTTTACCTACCTTCTCTAAATTTTTTTCAAAAGAAATATCCTGCTGTACTTCTATAATCTCCTGCGCCCTTTTTTCTTTTTCATTCTGTGGAATAGTATCCATTAATTCATAAGCAGAAGTACCCTCTTCATGTGAATAAGTAAAGACCCCGACACGGTCAAAGCGCTGTTGCTGTAAAAAGGTTTTCAACTCTTCTATATCATCGCTTGTTTCTCCCGGGAAACCAGCGATTAATGTAGTTCGCAGACAAATGCCCGGAACTTTTTCCCGTATTACAGCCAATAATTCTTCTATTTCCGTCCGGGTAATCTGTCGCTTCATTGCTTTAAGCATACTATCGGATGCATGCTGTAAGGGAATGTCCAAATAATTACATATATTTTCCCTTTCCTTCATTACATCCAGGATCTCCAATGGGAATCTGGAAGGGTACGCATAATGAAGCCGTATCCATTCCAGGCCTCTTATATCAGCCAAACGATGCAACAAATCAGCCAACATTCTTTTTTTGTAAATATCAAGCCCGTAGTAGGTGAGTTCCTGAGCAATCAGCATGATTTCTTTTACGCCACGTTGCACCAAAGTTTCTGCTTCTTTTATGATTTCTTCGATTGTCTTACTGACATGACTACCCCGCATCAAAGGAATGGCACAAAACGCACAGGTGCGATTGCATCCTTCTGAAATTTTGAGAAATGCGTAATGTTTCGGGGTGGACAACAATCTTTCGCCGATCAATTCAGTTTTATAATCTGCTTCGAATTGCTTTAACATCAGGGGAAGCTCCATAGTGCCGAACCAGGCATCCACTTCAGGAATCTCTTTTTCAAGATCATCCCGATAACGCTGGCTCAGGCAACCGGTGACATATACCTTATCCAATTTCCCTTTTTGTTTTAAAGCCACCTGGTCCAAAATAGTTTGAATGGATTCTTCTTTTGCTTTTTCAATAAATCCACAGGTATTTACAACAACAATATTATGATCAAGCTTTTTGTTTTCATGTATCACATCAATCTCGTTTGCCTGCAACTGCCCGCTTAGCACTTCGCTATCCACCAGGTTTTTGCTGCAACCAAGTGTTATGATGTTTACTTTGTCTTTATATAGTTTTTTGTTGTGCATTAATTAGTATGTATTGTTGGATGATTTTATTGTTTTATTGCTATGCCTCATCCACATTCGCTTACAACCATCAAACCATAAAATTATCAAGCCTTAAAGTTTTCAGCCATTTAAACTAAATAACGAATCCACAAATTCATGTTTGTCAAATACCAGCAGGTCTTCCATTTTCTCGCCTACCCCGATAAATTTTACTGGAATTTTGAATTGATCTGCAATAGCAAGTACTACTCCGCCTTTTGCAGTGCCGTCTAATTTAGTGATGGCTAAAGCAGATACTTCCGTTGCAGCGGTAAAATGCTTTGCCTGTTCCAATGCATTCTGCCCGGTACTTCCATCTAATACAAGCAGCACTTCATGTGGCGCATTCGGAATAACTTTTTGAATCACTCTTTTTATTTTAGCTAATTCATCCATTAAATGAGCTTTGTTGTGAAGTCTGCCTGCAGTATCTATCAAAACCACATCTGAATGTTTGCTTACGGCACTTTGCACTGTATCAAATGCTACGGCCGCCGGATCGGAACCCATTGATTGTTTTACTATAGGCACTCCTACCCGTTCACTCCAAATCGTTAACTGATCTACCGCAGCAGCACGGAACGTATCTGCGGCACCAAGTAAAACAGATTTACCTGCACTTTTGAAATTATACGCCAGCTTCCCGATAGTTGTTGTTTTTCCAACGCCATTTACACCTACCACAAGAATCACAAAAGGTTTTGCCGGTAACTCCGATTCAAATGAGTAAGAATTGTTTTCCGGCGCATCCACTAATGTTTGCTCAATTTCCTGTTGAAGTATAGTATTAAGTTCCCCTGAGTTCAGGTATTTATCTTTTGCAACCCGTTTTTCGATTTGGTCAATAATTTTAACCGTTGTTTCTACTCCTACATCAGCACCAACCAATGCTTCCTCCAGGTTATCGAGCACTTCATCATCAATGGTGCTTTTACCCGCAATAGCCTTAGTGATTTTTGAAAAAAATCCCCGGCGGGTTTTTTCTAATCCCTGTTCCAGGGTTTCTTTTTCTTTTTTGCCAAATAGTTTTTTAAATATTCCCATGATAACTCAAAAATAAAAAGTCAAAAGTAAAAATGTATTCTTGTTGTTGTCCCGATTTCAAATTTTGATTTTTGAATTAAATAATAAAAGCTATCCTCTTACGGCGGATAGCTTTTAGAAAAAGTTGTAAAATCGTTTTATTTCTGTGCCAGGAATTCTTTCACTTTATCCTTATGAACAATTTGTTCTTTAAAAGTATAAGCTCCTGTTTTAGGACTGCGAACAGCTTTGATCACCTTGCTCCAGTTTTTTGCTTCAGCTGCTGCTCTTGCATCTTTGGATTTGATCGCTGTTTTAGCTGCTTTTGCCATATTGAATTAGTTTGAGTAGTTTATTTGTATGGGTTATTTTAATTACTGGTAAATAATTAAACCCGGTAACCATTTACTTAATCTCTTTATGAACTGTCATCTTTTTCAGAATAGGGTTGTATTTTTTCAACTCCATTCTTTCGGGATCGTTCTTTTTATTTTTGGTAGTGATATAGCGACTGGTGCCGGGTTTACCACTGTTCTTATGCTCGGTACATTCCAAAATTACCTGTACTCTGTTTCCTTTTTTTGCCATTGTCTTACAGTTTTATCAAATATGTTGACCTTGTGCTCGTAATTCTTTTACCACACTAAACAGTCCTCTTTTATTAATAGTACGAATACCTTCACCGGACAGTTTCAATGTGATCCACTTTTCTTCTTCGGCCAGGTAATAACGTTTGGTTTGCAGATTAGGCAGAAATCTCCGCTTGGTCTTTATGTTTGAGTGAGATACTTTATGTCCACCCATTGGTTTTTTACCTGTCACCTGACATACTCTTGCCATGATTGTTCAGTTTTTAATATCATCCGGAATTAATCAGGACGGGGCGCAAAGGTAGGGGAAAATTACCAAATATTGAAGCCCAATTAATTGATTTTTTCCACGGAACTGAATCGGTCTGAATTCAAATTTCATATTTATGAAAGCCATTATCCTTCATATTTTAAGTTAGTCGGGGGCATTGCCGATAGGTAGGCTTTTTATTTGACTCTATCCTTTATTGCCCTGCCAGCTTTTGCCAATTGTTCATTTTCAAGTAGCTTCGCAATCCAAAATTGCAAGTATTTTTCATTGACCCTAAACAAATTTTATGGCATACGACGTAGTAGTAATAGGTAGCGGACCAGGCGGCTATGTGGCAGCTATCCGTGCCTCTCAGCTTGGATTTAAGACAGCAATTATTGAGAAAGAAACTCTTGGAGGCATCTGCCTGAACTGGGGTTGTATTCCTACAAAAGCTTTATTGAAAAGCGCTCAGGTGTATGAAGACATCAAACATTCAAAAGATTACGGCATTGAAGCCAGCGGCACACCAAATTTTGAAGCCATTATCAAAAGAAGCCGTGGCGTTGCAGACAAAATGAGCAAGGGTGTACAATTTTTAATGCGAAAAAATAAAATTGACGTGGTGAGCGGCTTTGGCAAACTAAAAGCCAAAGGACAAATTGAAGTCACTGGTGCTGACGGAAGTAAAAAAACAATTGAAACTAAACATATCATTGTTGCAACCGGAGGAAGAAGCCGTGAATTGCCTGCGATGAAAATTGATGGCAAAAAGATAATTGGTTACCGTGAAGCTTTAGTGCTTCCGAAACAACCCAAAAGTATGATCATCGTTGGCAGTGGCGCCATAGGAGTTGAGTTCGGGTATTTTTATAATAGCCTTGGTACAAAAATTACCATTGTGGAATTTATGCCCCGGGTGGTTCCGGTAGAAGATGAGGAAATAAGTAAAGAATTAGACAAGAATTTTAAAAAGCAAGGAATTGCTATCATGACAAACAGTGAAGTGACTTCTGTAGATAGTTCTGGAAATGGGGTAAAAGCAAAAGTAAAAACGCCGGAAGGAGAAATTACCCTTGAAGCTGATATTTTATTAAGCGCAGTTGGTGTCTCTGCCAATATCGAAGGAATCGGGTTGGAAGAACTTGGTATCAAAACCGAAAAAGGAAAAATCAAGGTTGATAAATTTTATCAAACCAATGTTCCGGGTATTTATGCAATTGGCGATTGTTCACCGGGCCAGGCCCTGGCACATGTGGCTTCAAAAGAAGGTATTATTTGCGTAGAGAATATTGGATACAACGAGAAAAAATATAATCATAAACCTGAACCAATAGACTATAACAATGTTCCGGGATGTACTTATTGTTATCCTGAAATAGCTTCTGTTGGTTATACTGAAAAACAGGCGAAAGATGCAGGCTATGAAATCAAAGTTGGTAAATTTCCTTTAAGTGCAAGTGGTAAAGCCTCAGCTGCCGGGCATAATGAAGGATTCATCAAAGTGATCTTCGATGCAAAATACGGTGAATGGCTCGGTACTCATATGATTGGCTATAACGTTACAGAAATAATTGCAGAAACGGTAACGGCGAGAAAACTTGAAACTACTTATCAGGAAGTATTAAACAGCATTCATCCGCATCCAACAATCAGCGAAAGCGTTAAAGATGCAATTGAAGTGGCTTACGGAGAGGCAATACATATTTAAACTACAAAAACTCCTGAAAATTTCTCCAAGAAGTTTATCTGGGAAAAAGTTAAATGGATGTAGGTGCTAACTTAGAATTCTAAAAAAAGACGGGCACTTTATTGCTTAATAAACTTCATCCTGATAGTTGCACCATCTTCTTTTTTGGCAAACAGGAAATACATGCCACCGGCAAGGCTGCTAATGTCTATTTTTTGATATTCCGAAGAGATTACGACCTGCTTTACAATTTTCCCCTGCAGATTAATCAGGTTAACTGTTTTTCCAATCCATCGTACATCATATTCAACATCGAGGTATAAGTCGTTGCTTGCCGGATTGGGATAAATCTGCGGATGCAGCCATTGTGGCGGTTCATCGGGCTTGGGTGTTTGATAAATCAAGGGGGTATCCAGTCCTCTAGAAAATAGAATTGAATACCGGGGCCCTTCAGATTCAAAAAGTGCTCTCATTCTTTCTTTTTGCCCCTGCGTGAACATATTCATACAATCATCATAAGTAAAATCCATATAATTCATGTACATATTTCCATTAGGTGCATTGTCGCAGGAAATTCGGATACCTGATGGACATCCGACGGTATAAGTACTCTGCTTTGGTGTATCAGCCACTGAATCGTCACCGCAATCTGTATCGCCCCATAAATGTTTTAAGTTTAGCCAATGACCAACTTCATGCACAGCAGTCCGTCCTTTGTCATAAGTTGAGATAGTGTTGGATTGGCCAAATACCGATGTATTAATTACCACCCCATCTACATTTGCCGGGCCACCAACAAAACTGGAATAACCCAGTATCCCCTTAATGTTGCATACCCATATATTGAGATAACTTGTAGCATCCCAGGCATCATCACCTAAAGAAGCTGAGAATTTCATTTTATCATCTTCATCCCATGATCTGATAGGAGTATATTTCCTGATAATACCTGTTGTGGAACGTTGCATGGGATCAGATGTAGCCAGTAGAAATTCTATATTACAATCTGCAGCAACTGGTTTGAAATACGAGGGAGTATTTACCGTATCAGCATTCAATCTCCTGTAATCCCGGTTCAAAGCCTCAATTTGCTCCATAACCTGGTTGTCAGAAATATCTTCGCTAGGATCATGATATAAAATATGAACTACAACAGGTATGCGGATTACAAAATTACCATCCAGCCGGGAACGAATATTCTGGAAATTTTTAATTGCTTTTTTTGTAAATGCTTCTATCGCATTTATCTTGTTCTGAAGAGAAGGATTTGTTAATAACTGTTCTTGCTGGTATTCAAAAGTTGAACACCGCACTTGAGCAGCAAGTTGATGGGTAAAAACTGCAATGAACAAAACAAAGCCAAACCATATTTTCATAATTCCAGATATTATTCTTCTGCATGACTAAAAAATAAAGTCATGAGTTTTCGAGGGATTTGGAACCAAAAAAGGATAATGGAGAATTAAAGTAGTAATTCGAGGATACAGGAACAAAATGTTTCGTGGTAGGATACGGAGGTCCAGTGGCTCAAATATAACTCACAAAAACGAAGAATCATAATCCATAGCGCCCTATTTTAGTAACACATAGTTTTATAAGCTTTAACAGGTTACATCCTTTTCAAGGCCTATTTTTGTGCAAATCATAACTACTAATGAAAAAAGCTATCCCATGCCTCATTTTAATCGCCATTTCATCCTGCAATAACAAAGACAATAAAGATAATGGGAATGGAATCCCCCCCCCGGATCAACCAAAAAATATCAGTTATTCAATTGTAAATAGCTATCCGCATGATACCTCATCCTTTACCCAGGGGCTTATTTTTTATAAAGGGGAACTATACGAAAGTACAGGTGGCGAAAGTAATAATGCGAACCAGATCATGAAAGTGGATTTAACAACAGGTAAAACAGAAAAATTGGCGGTTATTGATAAAGAAAAATATTTTGGAGAAGGCATCACCATTCTGAATGATACCCTGTATCAATTGACCTGGAAAGCAAAAGTCGTTTTTGTTTATACCCTGAAAGGTTTTAAAAAAATAAAAGAATTTCCCGTCAATACCGAAGGTTGGGGAATCACGACAGACGGCAAAAATTTAATTGTAAGCGATGGCACCAGCAATCTTTACTATTATAATCCGTCCACATTCCAACTATTGAAAAAACAGGAAATAACAGAAGGAGGAAGCCTTTCCTATAATTTAAATGAACTTGAATATATTGATGGTTTTGTTTATGCCAATCAGTGGCAATATCCGTATATACTCAAAATTGACCCTGTTGACGGTAAAGTGGTTGCCAAAGCAGATTTAAACGACCTGTGGAACCGTGTAAAAGCAAAGGATCCAAATGCTGATGTACCCAATGGAATCGCTTATGATCCTGCAACAAAAAAAATTTATGTTACCGGGAAACTCTGGCCAAATTTATATGAGATCCAGATATCTCAATAAAATTATTTTGAAATCACATAAATTACAGAGCTGCATTTCTTCACTTTTCGCAAAGAATTTAAATTGGAACGAAAGCCATTCCAAAAAGAAGCCAGCCATCGGCTTTTACCATTTTTATATTTACTACTTAAAAGAGAAATATAAAAGCTATCATACCGCATCGGCTTGTATTGAATGATTTTTAACCCATTTTTCTCCATCAACTTTTGCATGGAAAATGGTGAAAAATGGTATAAATGCCTGGGCACATCATATGCTGCCCAAAACTCTTTGTAAATCCTTGCATCAAGCGAAGTATAATTGGGGACAGCGATAAATAATTTTCCATCTTCTCTCAATAAAGATTTCATTTGTTGTATATAACCTTTCAGATCATGCACATGCTCCAGCACATGCCACATCGTAATGGCGTCAAATGATGCTGCAGGAAATTGAAATAATTCTTTTTCATCAGTGAAAACAAGACTATATAATTGTTTTGCCATTGCTTTTGCTTCATAATCCGGTTCAATACCTGCCACTTGCCATCCGTGTTGAAGCATCTCATTTGCAAAAGCACCGGTTCCGCTCCCAACATCCAAAAGATCCCCTTTAATCAACTTCGTCTCACGGTTTATCAGTTTTCGTTTATTGGCCAAAGTCCTTTTACGAACTTTTTTATAAAGTATTCCAATTAAACCTTTGGTTTCATCCGTATGAGAAATATAATTTTCAGCTTTATAGTATGGAGCAATAGAGGCAGCACCAGGAACATACTGTGTAAATCTTAGTGAACAGGAGCCACATTCTGCGATGGGAAATAATTCTCCGGTTACAGTATAGTCTTTTACAGTCAATATATTTTTTATATCTGCAGAACCGCAAACCGGGCATTGGGTATAATGAATTCTCTCGTTCATAAGGGAATGGCAAAATAAAATCAAATTGCGCAAAAAAATGGAATCTTACTGTAGAAGCGAATATGATGATGCTTCTTGCTCCGGAGTAATTACCTGGCTATTGGAAGCAGCTGAAATATTCCAGTTGTTTTTAGAAAATTGTAAAAAAATAAAGATAGCCAGAACCAGGCCAGCTATAACAGCTGTAATCCACCACTTAATTTTTTTTCTGTTTGCTTGCGAAAGCAGCTTAGTCATTTCAACTGAAGTACGCTCCCTCTCTCCTACCAAAACAGTGTGTTCCGAGTGTTCTCTAATTACTTTTTCAGCCCTCACGGTATCATCTGTATCCTGCAATGGAAAGGGCAAAAACTTTATACTGCCCCTGCTATTCATAGAAAGTGTGCCGATACCACTCCATGTCATCTCTTTCCCTTCAGTCATTTTACTTTTCAGATCTATTACAAAACTATTAAAACGATCTGCTGCTTCCCCTTCCGGGATATTTAATAATGAAGCCAGGTTTTTTAAAAAAAATGGAGAGGAAGTCCCCGATTCTTTTACTAATGAAATAGAATACCCGGGCGGGTGAATCAGCTTTTCTAAAAAATTAGCTTCGGCTGGTTTCCTGTTCAAAACAAAATTTCCAATACCCGGCACATTCAATTCTTTTTGTAAAATGAAAAGCTGGTACAGCTCATCGTACATAATCAGTTCTTTTGGTTGAACGAAAATACAACTCCACCGGTAAAATTAAATCCATAAACCGGATACTGGTTCCAGCGCTGGTATTGTTTGTTGAAAATATTATTGAATTGTGTCCAAAGATTTATGTATTTGGTTATCCTGAATTCCAATCCCGCATTCAGATCAAATGCTCCATCCAATTGTCCCGGGTTGCCATCCTGCTTCATATATTTTGGCCCCGTCCATGCATATAAATCTGTCTTAAACCATAAATCTTTCATCGCCTGCAACCGTAATGAAGTATTAAATTCAACCGGCAATAATCCCCAGGCTGCTTTATTCAGCTTTAATCCGCTGTATTGATTAAAATTCAGGCTGGAGATCACCGAAAATTTTTCCTGATATGTGAATCCCATCTCTCCGCTGAGGGTTAAAACATTGATACGTGGCTCGTTTACCACTACAAATGACTTTCCACCCAGGCCCGGTGTAGTATCATTTACAAACAGGGGTTGATTATTTAATTTATTGAATCCAACTTTTGCACTGTATGAGAAATGATCTCCTGCTGAACCTTTAAATCCAGCAAACCTTTCTTCAATCCATGTATTTTTATAAGTTGAAGGCAGCCAAAGCCAGGGGTTCTGAGATGCTAAATATTGATACGTTGTTTTTCTGATATAGCCGGTCCATCCTGCCTGGAATGTGAAACGGGAATCATCAGTTCCCACATCGCCCAGTATGTTGGGAAACATTTTAAATACTTTGTTATCCCAGGAAGGACGAATGCCACCCTGTAATTTCAGATTCGGTGTCTTAAATAAAATGGAAGGTGAAATACTGTAAATCGTATTATTTATAGCTGATTTTCCTTTCGGTGAAAGTCTTGTAAGGTCAAAATTGAGCCCAAGGTTGACTTCAAAAACTTTTCCGATTATTTTTTTCAAAGGAAGATCTAATGCTGTATTGCTTTCCGTATTTTTCAGATTATCGCTGAACACATTTATTTTAAGCAAAGGAGAATAACTTAGTCCATAGGGAGTGGCATTGAGATTATGAAAACCCAATGCCCCTCCGTAGGTTTGAAAATTTTGCTTTAATGAATCTCTCGGGAAACTCAGTGTTTGAGGCATATAGCCGTATTTGTATGTACCGTATTGTTTCGTTTCCAGGCTGGCATCCCATTCAATATGCTTTTGTGTCTGAAAAAAGCCATCCAGCTTTATATCAGTATTGTTGAATTTTTGATAATCTCTTGCGCCCTCGGAAGAAACATGCTTGGCATAAATATTCACTCCTCCCGTTTTGCCATCACCAAAAGAAAAGCCGGTTTGAAAATAAGGTGTTTTCAAACTACCAAATCCGGCCTTGATGTAATTGCTGTTATCCCATCGGCCACCCGAATCAATTTGGAGTGCCAGGGGCTTTAATGATCCCGGCTGATAGCCAAATAAAAGATTTTGGTCAGGAATTTCATATTTCAAATTGGGTTTAGAAGTATCAGCAGCAGGAGGATTTGCATTGAAATTGATCTTAGCTGCTTCTCTCAATACCGGTTTGAAAGTGGAGGTAATATTTACAGAACGCTTCTTTGTAGTATCCTGTGCATGAGCTGAGATTCCCAAAAGTATTAATAGCGATGCAACAAAAAATATTTTATATAAAAACCCTTTCATCATGTTCAATTCGTTTATTGATTATTCACCTTGCTGTTATTTTTTTCTTCTTCTATAGCCTTATTCAATTTTGATTGTGCTTCATTTTTCAGATCCAGGTCAATACTGTTATTCACAATACTCTGGTAGGTGGCTTTAGCATTGAAATAATCTTTTTGCTTAAAATAAATATCGCCAAGTAAAATATATGCTTTCGTAACCCAGAAATCATAAGATCCGGATTTATTGATGGTTTCAAATGCTGCTTTCTCTGCTTCGCTCAAATGGTTTACGGCAAACCAGCAACTCGCAATTTCATATCGGGCCTCTGCTGCCAAAGTGCCTTTATTCAGTTGTACCACAGATTTAAAACTTGAAATAGCCTGGTCATATTGTTGTTTTACTTCGTAAGATTTTGCAATCGTCATTTGAGCCAGCACTTTATCATCAGCGCTACTGCCTTTTGCTTCTGACAATTCTTTCGCATTGTCCAATGCCACATCCCATTTTTGTAACTGATACTGGCAGCGCAGCAAACCACGCATAGCTTCCAGTTTGTTTTCCTGGTTCGAAGCAATTTGTTTTAATTGCGAATAATATGATTCGGCTTTTTCGTAATTCTTCAATTCAAAGAAATAAATGCGGGCTGCATTCAGTACGGCCCGTTCTGCAAAGATGTTGGGCGCATTGGCGGCTACTGCTTCATAACCTGATAGTGCGTTAGTAAAATCTTTTTTACTGTTATAAATTTCTCCTCGGTTGAAATTGGCATCAAGAGCATACACGCCATTGGGAAATCGCTGTAAATAATTATTAAAACTATTCAATGCCGCCGTTGTGTTTCCATTTTGATATTGATTTGCCGCTGCAGAATATGTTAATGAATCTTCTGAACTAACACTGATCGGCCGCCCAGCCTGTCGCATAAAATCAGCATATTCATTCGGCTTGCCATCTTCTATATAAATTGTTTTTATATTATCCATGGCATCTTCTGCTTCGGGGGAATTGGGGTATTGAGTTATAAGTGTTTTGTATTGTTTTAATGCATCCGTGTTATCATTAAGATTATAATATACCACACCTAATTTTAAATACGCATGCGGTTTCAGGCTTGAATTATCATCCCCTTTTAAAACGTTATTCAAATAAGGGATGGATTCTTTAAACCTTTCGTCGGCAATATAAGCCTGTGCAATTTCCATATTCGCATCGGTAACCAAAGAGGATGTTGGGAATTTCCGGATTAATGTACCCAGTAAGCTGATCTTTCCCGTTGTGCTTTTTATTCCCGCTATCATGGCATCCTGGAAAGTGGCATAATCTTCCCCCGGCCATGAAAATTTGATTACATTATCATACATCGCTTTGGCCTTATTATAGTCTTTGTTCATGAAATAACAGTCTGCTGTGCGGATATATGCATCCTGTTTTAACTCGTTGGAATTAAGCGCCGGGTTTTTTCCAATAGGTTCAAAAAAACTTAAAGCAGCAGGATAATTTTCTTTGCGCAAATAACAGTAGCCAAGGTTGTACCGGGCATTCGTGCCGTTAGCTTCCCCATTAGTAGGTGCCCCTGCACTGACATAAGCATTATAATATTTTATTGCATCATCCAGCTTATTATTCCGGTATGCTATCTCACCTTTCCAGAAATTGACAAAAGGAAGTACAGCATCATTGTTTGGGTCTTTCAACGCTTTATCCAGCAATGTTTCTGCATCTGCTAACCTGCCGTCGTTGATTAACTCCGTAGCCCGGCCATATAAAATTTGCGGATATAATTTTTTTGCGGCGGGCGATGGGTTTTTCAAACTTTCCATCAATGACTGGGCATCCTTATAATTATTTGTATTTGCCAAAACAGAAACTAATAATTCTCTTGCCTCGGTATTATAAGATGAATTTGGATAATCATTCAAAAAAGATTTCAGGCCGTTCAGAGCTTCATCCTGGTAGCCAAGTTCGTAAGAAAGCTTAGCAAACTGGTATCGTGAAATTTCTTTTTGGGCCTTATTACTGCTGTTGGTAGAACAAAAGAGAAACGCATTCCTTGCATTTGTCTTTTGGTTTGTTTTTAAATAAGCATCCCCCAGCAAATACATCGCATGCTGGCTCAGTGAATCTTCTTTTCCGCTTAATTGTTTGAATCCATCAATGGCTTTGGCTAATTGATTATTTTGATAATAACAATATGATAATTCATATAAATCCTCCCTCCTTACTTTTTTGGAGCGGTTGACGAAGTCTTCGAGGTAAGGTAATGCTTTAGAAAATTCCTTTCGTTCAAAATAAGCATGCCCAATCAGTTGCTTTAATTCTAAATCGTAATACTGCGTGTTCCCTCCTTTCAATTTATTTTGAACGTACGCAATGGCTTCATCTTTTTTTCCCTGTATATAATAAATCTGCGCAATATAATACGGAACAACTGCAGAATAATTTTTTTCATTTTCAACAATTTTAAAACTTTCAAGTGCATCATTATACTGCCCGTCTTTAAATGCAAGAAATCCATAATAATAATTAGCATCTAAGTAATTCGGGTCGTCTTTAATACTCCGGATGGTATTGAACAATGGTTTTGCCTGTCCAAAACGTTGTAATGTAAAATAAGAATACCCCTGGTGAAATTTCATATCGGCTATTTCCCGGTTGCTCAGGTTGCTGATATTAGCCTGTTCATATTGTTGCGCAGCATCAGCAAAGTTTTGCTTCCGGAAATAATATTCACCAAGATGAAAGCTCATCATCTGTACTCTGGCGACATTTTTTTCAAGATCTATGTATTCAATGGCTTTTTCTTCAGCACGGCCTTCGTTTTGTTTCAAGCCACATACTATCGTATAATAATCGATCTCCTGCGCTACAATGGCATTATCAGCTCTGTCGGTTTCTCTGAGGGATCGTTCCAATTCTTTAAATAATGGATACGCCAGGCTATATTCATTTTTTTGAAAATATTCTTTTGCTTCTTTAAATTTATCAACAAGTGGTGGATCGGTATAAAAACGGGCCTGTTGTGAAAAAGCTGAAATGCTGATGAGGGAGGCAATTACAAGAAAACTTTTATTCTTCATTGGTATGTCCTTTGTCCGTTGGGGGATTAACGTTGCGAAGATTCAAATTATTTCAAGGTTGACCAAACATCATTCCAAACACTTGTGGATAACTGTTGATTCTGAAATGATTTAACATTTCATTCATTTTTATTTGAAAATAATAATCAGGAAATTTCTTTTTATCATTGCAACAGCTAAATATCAGTATAATGAAAAAATTATTCAGCACCCGGTATTCCGAATTATCATTTAACCTCAGTATGTTTTTAATTAGGTTAGGTTTCGGAATCATCATATTTCTAAATCATGGTATGATGAAACTGAATAATTATTCGCAATTGAAAGAAAGTTTTTCCGATCCATTGTATGTTGGGCATTCCGGCAGCCTGATGATAGCAATATTTGCTGAAATATTTTGTTCTGCCCTACTGGTACTGGGTTTGCTGACCCGTCTGGCTGCACTTGTACTAGCAATTTTGTTGCTTACCGTGGTATTTGTCATTCGTAAGAATAAACCGTTCCTGGATTCTGAATTACCTATACTTTATTTAATAGGATTTCTTACTGTTTTATTTTGCGGGCCGGGTAAATGGAGTATTGACAGGTGGATAGGAAAATAGTTTCTATCTTGCCACCCAATCAATATGGAAGCGCAGCAACCCCCATACAAACCCAATCCTATGGAATCAACAACTTCGGCAGAGGGTGCTTTTGTTTATCCGCCAAAACCACCGGTAGAAGTACCCAAAAGTCGTACAAACATCTTACTCCGGTCTGTAACAAGCCTTGTATTATACTTAGCAGTCGGGTATTATTTTTTTAACAGCAACTGGTTACTGGTATTGGCATTAACAGGAATTGTCCTTTTTCATGAATTGGGTCATTTCCTGGCAATGAAATTTTATAATTATACAGATTTGGGTATTTTTTTTATTCCGCTGGTTGGTGCTTATGCTTCAGGCAAAAAACATGAAGTGTCTCAAATGCAATCAGCTATTATTCTGTTAGCCGGCCCCGTTCCGGGGATTTTAGTTGGCATTGCACTTCATTATGTTGCTCCATTTATAGTGCATGATTATTCCCAGGCTTACCTTTTAAGCCGCATTGCGTGGATATTAATTTTTTTAAATCTTTTCAACCTGTTACCGGTTTATCCGCTTGATGGCGGACAATTATTAAACCGGTTGTTTCTTGACGGCAGCAATATCATCAGCCAGATTTTTATTGTGATTTCTGCCGGACTGATGATCTGGTTTGCATTGTATGGTATGCAACAGCCTTTTTATCCATTGTTAATACTACCCCTGTTCATGTTGTCACGGCTTTATGCCGATGTGCAATTTGATAAACTCACAAAAAAGATTGAAGCCGAAGGGCTTGATTTGAATACCACTTATGAAGATCTCAGCGATGAAAATTACTGGAAAATCCGCAATGTGCTGATCCGCCTGCAACCTTCATTACGCCACTTACCCGAAGCACCTCCTTATGAGTATTCAAACAAAGAAGACCATATAAAAAACCTGATGCAAAACCTATTGCAAAGAACATTGGTGCAGGATATTTCTCTTACCGGTAAATTACTCATCATATTGATCTGGATCGGATGTTTTGTTGCGCCATCATTACTCGGTATCAGTATCCGGTTATTTTAGGACGTTCAGGACTTTATACATTTTTTCAACCAGTGCGGAAGGTGATCCATTATAATTATTTACAAGAAATGAAAAAATAAACTCTTCACCTTTTTTTGAGGTCTGATAGCCGGTAAATCCTTTTACACCATTGATAGTACCACTTTTCATCTTCATCTTATTATATTCCGGCAGAGCATCGTAGAAATAAGGGAACCAATTCCTGGTTTTTGCATATTTCAAAACTTCCACCTGTGCATGTGTTGTAAGCCGGTTTTGCGGCGATAAACCGGACCCGTCAACGATATGAAGTTCTTGTTCGTCCATACCTCTTTGTTTCCAGAAATCTTTAACAATGTCAATGCCTGCATCCGTAGAACCAAAACCTTTCTTTACAAAAGCAAGTTCTTTTACTAATGCTTCGCCATATAAGTTTATACTTTTTTGCAAAAACCAATATATAACAGAATCCAGAGTTGGTGAAAGTTGCGTATAGAAGAAATGGATATTTTTTAATTCTGATGAATCATTTTGAAAAAACCAGCGATGATATAGGCCAATATCTTTAGTACATTGAATGGTGTTTTTTGAAAGTGCGTCATAAAAATCCATCAACAATTCTGCTACAGGATCAAGAGAAGCCCCTGAAATAGAAAATAATTTTTCATTAACCGGTATTGTCCCGGAAACAGAGCGGTCATAATAAATGTACGCATTGTCACCGGTGCCTTTTGCAGCCGAACGTAACTCATTCATATCAAATGTATGTATGCTGTCATTCTGGATTTTTACTTTTTCATTTATCTTATTTCCTGACGCCAGGTGAAGATCATACTGGTTTTCTTTCCAGTTCAACGGGTAGGATCCGGCGCCATAATAATTCCCGATGTCCTGCCAGATCCACCCGTCAGGTATGGCCTGGTATGAAAACGCAGAAGTATTTGTTTTGAGAGAACCATTAATTTTTTTGATATTCAGTTTTTTAATCTCATCAACCCATTTAGTCAACACAAAACTATCTTTTGTTTGCCCCCATCGCCAGCTACCTAATGTCGGATCGCCGCTACCTATTATATACAGGTCACCATCTAAAACACCCGAATTAATTTTTCCTGAATAGCCCAGCCGGGTTTTGAACTGAAAATCTTTTCCCAGCAATTCAAAAGCGGTTGCAGCCGTAAATATTTTTTGTGTGGACGCCCCAGCTAATCCGGTGGAAGAATTTTTATCGAATACCGCTTTTCCTGTTTTTGCATCTATTACATAAAGCGAACTGATAGCATGTTTCAATTGCGGATCATTTTCGAATTTCTGAAAGGCTGATTTCAGGTTCAGGCTTACGCTTTGGGCTGATAATGCAAGAGTCAAAATGCAAAATTCAAAGAGGAAAATTATTTTTTTCATTTGTCATTTAACATTAAAAATTCAATATTATTGTTATTATTCAAAGTTAACCATCTCCTACCTTTGTTGCTTATGAAGAATGTTAATGCATCTATTATTACCATTGGAGATGAACTTTTGATCGGCCAAACCATTGACAGCAATAGTGCTTTTATTGGCAAGGAATTAAACAAAATCGGGATATGGGTGAGGCACAGAGTAGCAGTTGGTGATGACTGGAATGAAATCTGGCATGTATTGGATGAAGAAAGCGAGAAATCAGATGTAATCATTATAACAGGTGGATTAGGACCCACTGCAGATGATATTACAAAACCGTTGCTCTGTAAATATTTTAGCGGGAAATTAGTAATGAATGAGCAAGTACTGCAACATATCAAGTATCTTTTTGAAAAAGTATTTCATCGAACCGGGCCCCTGGCTGAAAGGAATATCAAACAAGCTGAAGTGCCGGACACCTGTACTGTATTGCACAATCCAAGAGGGACAGCACCGGGAATGAAATTTGAAAAAAACAATAAGATTTTCTTTTCTCTCCCCGGCGTTCCTTATGAAATGAAAGGATTGATGATTGAGGAAGTGATCCCGGTATTGAAAGAACATCTTACATTACCTGCTATCATTCACAAAACATTTTTTACTGTCGGGCAGGGCGAATCTGTAATTGCAGATAAAATAAAAAATTGGGAGGAATCTTTGCCTGAAAATATCAAACTTGCTTATCTGCCTGCATTTGGAATGGTGAAACTGCGGCTAACAGCAAAAGGGGATGATACAATAGATTTGGAAAATCAACTGGCACCCTATATTAATACCTTACGTGAATTTGTTAAGGATTATTTGGTTGCTGAGGAAGACCTTCCCCTGGAAGTGGTGATTGGAAAAATTTTGAAAGAAAAAAACAAAACAATGGCCACTGCGGAAAGTTGCACCGGTGGTTATATTGCGCACCTGATCACTTCCGTTCCCGGCTCTTCACAATATTATAAAGGCAGTGTAGTGAGTTACGCCAACGAAGTAAAAGAAAATATTTTGGGCGTGAATCATGAAACGCTTCGGTCAGTTGGCGCTGTAAGCAAGGAAACTGTTTTAGAAATGGTGAAAGGAGTAATTGAAAAATTGAATGTAGATTATGCCGTTGCCACTTCAGGTATCATGGGGCCCGACGGAGGCAGTACGGAAAAACCTGTCGGAACAGTTTGGATTGCTGTAGGACATAAAACCAAAACAATAGCCAAGCAATTTCATTTCCGTTTTGAACGAGAAAGAAATATTGAACAAACGGCAACTACGGCATTGAATGTGCTTAGAAAATTTATTTTAACTTCAGAATCGTTTGCTTAATACATTAAGTAGAAAACTTTTACCTTTGATCCCGATTGCGATTGCCTCCCTTGCTGAATAGAATTTCTGCAGTACAAGTGTGCGACGCAACAGAAACCGAGTAAGGTTCCTATAGCCGGTAACAAAAAATAAAATCAAAAAACGATGGCAACTGTTGAGCTGATTATGCCGAAAATGGGTGAGAGTATTATGGAAGCTACCATTTTAAAATGGCATAAACAACCCGGTGATTCTGTAAAACCGGATGAAACTGTTTTGGAAATTGCCACAGATAAAGTGGATACCGAAGTTCCCAGTACAGCCGGCGGAGTGATTGAAGAAATTTTATATAATGTAAATGATGTGGTACCTGTTGGCGCTGTAATTGCAAGGATAAAGACCGACGCTGATCAGCCGTTAAGTCAATCTGCATACACTGCTTCTCCAAAAGTTCAGGAAACCTATTTTGAACAAGAGGGCAAGTCAAAAATAAAGGAAACAGCAGCCATCGTAGAAGAAATAAAAAATATTCAGCCTGCGGTATCCCGCACCCAATCTGAAAACGGAAATACAAATCGTTTTTATTCCCCGCTTGTATTAAATATTGCTGCCGGTGAAGGTGTGAGTATGGCTGAACTTGAGAATATTCCAGGCACAGGGAATGAAGGAAGAGTGACGAAGAAAGATATTTTGCAGTATGTGAGTGATAAAAAAAGTGGCAGAATGAAGAGCCGGGATTCAATAGCGAGGAGCCCGGAACCCGAAGCCGTAAATCAGAAAGGAGAAATGATGATCCCTATTTCAAGAGTTGAACAATCTATAGCCCTGACGACTTACAGCGGCAATGTGGAGATTATTGAAATGGACAGGATGCGCAAACTGATTGCCGAACACATGGTGCGCAGCAAACATACCAGCCCGCATGTGACCAGCTTTACTGAAGCAGATGTAACGAACCTCGTGATGTGGCGTGACCGGGTGAAAAAAGATTTTGAAAAAAGAGAAGGCACTAAGATTACGTACACTCCATTGTTTATTGAAGCAATTGTAAAGTGCATCAAAAAATTCCCTTTGATCAATAGTTCCGTAGATGTGGACAAGATTATAATCAAAAAAGATATAAATATTGGGATGGCTACTGCCATGCCATCAGGAAGTCTCATAGTACCGGTCATTAAAAATGCTGATCAATTAAATTTGGTTGGGCTTGCCAAACAGGTAAATAATCTTGCCGATAATGCCCGCAACAATAAATTAAGGCCGGACGATACGCAGAGCGGTACTTTTACACTGACAAATGTAGGAACATTCGGAAGCCTGATGGGAACACCAATAATCAATCAACCGCAGGTGGCCATATTAGCAGTAGGCGCAATAAAAAAACGCCCGGTGGTTGTAGAAACACCGCATGGTGACAGTATTGCTATCCGGCATATGATGTATTTATCCCTGAGCTACGATCATCGTATTATTGACGGAAGCCTCGGTGCTACATTCCTGACTGCAGTAGCCAACGAACTGGAAAACTTTAATGGCGAAAGGGAATTCTAATTTTTTTCATGAGAATCATAGTATTCATTCTGCTGATTGTTGCTTCACTTATATCATTCTCTCAACAATATGATTTTGGCTCCTGGAATGTAATTACCACTAAACTTAAATTGTCATCGAAGTGGGGTTTGTTTCATGAGCTTCAGTTGCGTTCGCTATCTTTTTATCGTCATCACTATTATTATGAAGCAAAGGTAGGGGCGTCTTATTCTCTTAATAAAAACTTTTCTTTTTTACTTGGTGTCGGTAAATATATGACATACTCGGATGGGGGAAATTTTGAACAGCCTGTTACGGCAAACGAATCCAGGTTGTGGGAACAGGTAACTATGAACCAAAGCTTGCTTAGAGTCAATATCGAACACAGGTATCGAATGGAACAGCGATGGTTTAAGAACGGTTACAGAAACCGCTTTCGATATCGCCTGAGCAGTACTGCACCATTAAATCATAAAAAAATAGTACCTGAAACTTTTTATGTAACCGTGTTTGACGAAATTTTCCTGAATAATGAGACACCTTATTTTGAGCGAAACCGGTTTTTTGCCGGTATCGGCTACCAAATATCAAAACAGTTTAGTGTTCAACCGGGTTTTCTCAGGCAGTATGATTATAAGAATAATACGGGCTTTGGTAAAAATTATTTCCTGCTATTATTTTCAATTGATATTGACGCAGAAAAGAATTCCGCTAAAAATAATTAGGGAAAAGCTTGCATATCCGGTGAAATAAAATTCAAATAATAGGAACTCTTTGCGGCAGGCATCAGCGGTATATGTTTTCTTCTTTGAAAACATAATCCTTTCCTTTCTTCTTCACGATAAAGAGTTTGTTGTATTCCGATTCGGGCAAATCGCCTTCCATTACTATTTTACCACAAAGCATATTGACAATATCATCCACCGTATTACTGTGTCCTACAATTAAGATGTTTCTATTTAAAGTCTTCAGCTTCCTGATAAAAAAAGAGTCCGGCGAGGGGCTGTAGATTTGAATTTGAAGACGGAAGTAGTTTGCCGTTGGCAATGCGGTAGATTTGGTACGGATAAAATTAGTGGAAAACACATAGCCAATTTTTTTATCTTTCAGTATCTCCTTAAGGGCTTCCGCTCTTTCCTTTCCCTTTTCTGACAATGACACATCCGTACTCATCATATTTGAAGCAGCAGGCTCTTTTTCGGCATGGCGAACAATATAGTAATAGTGGCTACAGGAAGTAAAAACCGCCAGAGTTATGATAAAAAGATATTTCATTCTTACTGTTTAACAATCTAAAATTAAACTTTACTGGTATTTGTTCCGTCTTTTTTGTAAATTGGTAAATACTAAATCCACGAAACTATGAAGTCACTATCCGAAACCTGGTTTGCTGAAGGCTATATTGATTTTGAGTTAAAAAAATATACGCTGTTATCCTATCTGCAGGAAGTCAACCGGTATTTTAATGAAAACAAGCTGTATCCCCAATTAGCAGATATTGTCTTTCACTACAACAACATTGTAGCATTCAGAGAAAATAAAAAATTTCTGCAGGAGCATTTCCCCAAAAAGTTAACCGGCGTACAGTTAGAAAAATTGCAGTTTCTTTATGAACAAATGATTGAAGATAACGAACTGATGCAGGAACTGGAAGATATTATCAATTACTCTGCTTCCGAAATAAAAAACACCATCAGGAACGGGGCGGAGATTTATGAATTTGTGGAAGAAAAGATCAACATCACACCGGTTGGTATTATTCCACTTGATATCAAAGAAGGCTATTTCTTTTTGAGTGAAGGCAAAAGTAAAAACACGATGGTGTATCATTATCGTCTTTCATTTTTTGAAAAACATGATGAAAAATTCAGGAGCATTAAAACTTTCTTTATTGATAAATGGCAGCGCAGCATCTCTACTACATATGAACACATTAAATCTGAACTGATACGCAAACGCAATGAACTACCGAACCCGGCAGTGTATTCCATTGAAACAAGCCTGAGTTTCCCAATAGACGAAACTCTATTGCCGATAGCAAAAAGAAGCCTGGTGAAGTATATCAGTGCCCAGGCCGCTTAAGGCAACCCGGTTTAATTGTTGAATGGTTCTGTATATAATCGCTTACAAGTAAAAATGAACTTAACTCTTTTAAAAAACAATTCATCCATCAAACTATTTATCTATTTCCATTCCCCAATCTTTTCCTTTTTTAACAGCGGGTACTCCGTCGGTGATCCATCGTGCAGGAGGTTCGCCTTTTAATATCCAGTCAAAAAATTGCTGCATCCGGATCTGGTAATCTAACTTATCCTTTCTCACAGTCAACCCATGCCCTTCTCCATTGTAATTAAACATCCACACTTTTTTTCCTAACCTTCGCATTGCAGTAAATAATTCTATACCCTGGTACCAGGGAACGGCGCCATCGTTATCATTCGCCATGATCACCAGGGGAGTTGTAACATTTTGTAAATGAAATAAAGGAGAGTTTTCGATATACAGATTGAATTTATCCCATAATGTTCCGCCAATTCTACTTTGACTTTTTTCATATTGAAATTCACGGCTTACGCCACTTTCCCATCGTATGCCACCATAAGCGCTGGTCATATTGGCAACCGGGGCGCCTGACCATGCTGCTTTGAACATATTAGTTGCTGTGATAAGATATGCCACCTGGTAACCGCCCCAACTGTGGCCTTGTATCGCAATATTTTTCGAATCAACAAATCCTTTTGTCATTAATGCTTTGACTCCACTCACCACATAATCATAAGCGCTTTTCCCCGGATGACCAATATCATATTTAATACTTGGTACAAAAATGATGTAGCCACGACTTACAAAGAATGAAATATTTACTGCACTTCTTATGGGGGCCGGTGGAATATAATTGTGCAATGTATTATCCAACTCTTCATAGAAATAACAAATCATCGGGTATTTTTTCTTAGGATCAAAATTTTCCGGCTTATACACAATGCCAATGGCTGGCTTTCCTTTAAATGTTTTCCAGCGAACTAATTCTGCAGTACCCCAGTAGTATTTTTTTTGCTGGGGATTGAGGTCTGAAAGTTTATGCTGGACAGTTACATCTGCAGCAACAGGTTCTGACGCTGTTGCTGGTTTACTTCCTTTTTTAAATAAAGTAGTACTATACAAATTTGGGGAAGCAACAAAACTTTCTTTTGTAAATATGAGGACATCTGATTTTTTAGCTTTTACAATGCTATTGATTGAAAATGGCTCATTGGGATTATAAGGCACTCCGCTTTTAAAATTTCTAAGATTAAAAGTTTCAAGCGTTGTGTTTTTTGTTATATCATTAAAAGCCCTGACAATTATCATATTTTCCGGCCTGATCACTTTTTCTTCAGGATCAACAGAAACATATCTGCGAATCACTTGTTGTTTTCTCCCGTTCGTGATTGTTCTTGCTGCTGACTTTCCAGACAGATCAATTTTCCAGATATCATATTTATCATATACATACACAGCGGAATCGCCCTCCTGCCATCCCATCACTCCGTAGGGTGGAGGAAAATCGGGATTATTAAAATCTGTATTCCATAATGGTATTTTTATTTTTGCAGTTAAATTTCTTACAGTATTTCCTCGTCCACCGGGATCATCCGGGCGGGCATCCCAGACAAAATAATTTTTCGCCGGCCGGTCATACCACATAATGTATTTCCCGGTTGAAGAAGGATAAATAATTCCATTCAGGTTTTCTTTAACCAGTTTCTTATTCCCTGATTTTACATCAACAGCATAAATATCCTTTAGTGTATAGCCTGTCCATTGGCTTTCGATGCGTTTGCCATAATCCGTAATACCGACAAAAGTATCTCCATCACCTTCATTAGTCTGAATTACCTGCGGAATCTTTTCACTTCCCAACTGATGAATTGAATTTGTGGAAAGATCGCAAACAGCCAGGTAGTTTTGTTGCAGATCATTCCGCAAACGATCCGGGTTGGTTTGTACCGTTTGTAAATAATCATCTTTGTAATTCCATATATCCACTTTCACAAGATCTATATCAATAAGTGTTGTGTCTTTCGGTGGTTCTATCGGCGCTGTTCCAAAAAACAATCGTTCCCCGCTTTTACTGAAACCCGGTTTACCAAATTCGCTGATGGACATTCCAAGCATCATCCCCACAGAATTTTTATCAACAAGCATAGTTGCGCTGTCCATTCCCTCTTTGTAATACCAGAGCTTATAAAATTTTTGTAATGCCTTAGGCGCAGCATCCCGTTCTGCGATATAAGCTATTTGTGAACCATCATCCGTCATTGTAAAATTCCTGAATTCATTTCCTCCACGACTTAAAGTATCAATCACTCCTAACCTGAGATCATAAAGCAGTACATATATTTTACTTAAAGAATCTTTCGGAATTTTTGCTGTCAGCAACAATAACTTTCTTCCTGTTTTATTAAAATAATATTCGTTGATATTTGCAAAGATTTTTTCTTTCCCCGTTGTTGTCTGCCGCAATACCAGATCGGAGCCGCCGCTGTTTTCGTTTTCTTTTGAATTATTCTTCTCTTTTCCCATTTGATATGCCACCCATCCTCCCGCTTTTTCGGGGGTTTTATAAGTTTTCACATTGGCTGATTTCCAAAAAGTGTCATACCCTAATTCAATTATTCCAAGAGAATCTTTCGGCATTTCATCAGCCTTCATTTTTTTTATCCATGCTTCCCGTAAATCTTTATACCAGGGATGTATTTTAAAAATAACAAACCGGCTATCCCCTGTGATCACAGCATCTTTGCTATGCTCTATTTCTTTTTTATACTCGGCATCAGAAGATTGGATTACCAACGTGGTATCTCCTACCTGCGGGCACACCGTATAAACAACCCATTTGCCATCATTGCTGATCATTTTTTCTCCAATGCTTTGCCAGCCATCATACACAGAATGATCGAGTGGTTTTTTTTGAGCCAAGAGAAAAAAAGGGAGAAAGAGGAAAATAAAGAGGAAATATTTTTTCATTTTTTGTTGTTTATTGACCTGTCTATCGTTAAAGATAAGATGAATAATTTTTATGATTTCGTCCCAACAATTAATTCATATTGCCATAATTTTTTATTCATGCCAATATGTTGAAATTTACAAGCCCTGATATTTTTTCTTTGCATTTCTGAAAACCGGCGGGATGATGTAATTTTTTTCCACCACATATAAAAAGATGCGAGATAATAATACCGGTACAGGCGGCCTGAAGAATTAGCCGTGTATGTTGAAATATCCCTGAATAATATATTTGAAAACCCGGACTGTTGCATAAAACCGCAAAATCGTTCCTTCGTTTCCAGGTAATTTACCTGCCATCCATCTAACCATTGACGAATGATCGGGTGATTGTTATTTTCAAACTTTGAAACAAATCCATCTGCCACAACCAGCCTTCCACCCGGTTTGAGCAAGCGATGAGCTTCTTTAATAAATTTCTCTTTGTCATCTGCATAGCAAATACTTTCACATCCCCATACCACATCAAAACATTCATCAGGAAAACCGGTATCACAATAATCCATTACCCTGAAATCAACAAGTGCTTCCACATTTCTCTTCCTTGCATTTTCAATAGCTTACTGTACCTGGGCTTCACTCAAACTGATGCCAGTGACATGGCATGATATCCATTTAGCAAGAAAAATACTGCTGCCTCCTACGCCACATCCTGCATCCAAAACTTTATCTGTTCGTTTAATTTGAGCTGTGATCGCCATCACTTCATTCATCTTTGATAATGATTGACGGAATGATCGCACTGTGTCATCCCAATACCCGTAATGAATAGCCAGGCTGTTTTTCAGATCCCAGGCATCTTTATAAGAATTTTCACTGGCTTTGTAATAATCAATAATTCGTTGATGATATTCAGTGGGCTGCATGATGTTCCAGTTTCTTTTCTTGTTTTAATAAAATTATCACATGAAGTATCAGCGAAAGGGCAATGAATGAAAGCCCTATAAAAAATGATCCACTCAATTCTTTGCCCTCTCCGAATAAAATAAAGGCCAGTAAGATTCCATATACAGGTTCCAGGTTGAAATTAAGATTAACTGTAAACGCAGTGAGTCTTTTCAAAGAATGTCCGGTCAGCTGAAATGCCAGAACAGAACAAAGCCAGCCAAGAATCAATAGCCATACCCAATCTTTAATATCCGGAATCAGGTAATCAGTTGGAAAGTAATACAGGTATAAAGGCATTAAGAGTGTTAAGTAAACAAAAGCGCCGCTCAACTGGTACGTAAGCGCCGTTTCAGGATTCATTTTTTGAATAAATCCACGGAGAAAAATCATAGAAAATGCTAAAAGGATAGCACAAAGCACACCGAGTATAATTCCTGTTTTGTATTTCGGATCAAAATGAAATATGATATAGATACCTATGATGACAAGAATGCCAAGCAACAATTCTGTCCGGTTTATTTTTTTTCTTACAATTAAAGGTTCAAACAAAGCAGTAAAAAATCCCACCGATGAAAAACAAACCAGCGCTACGGAAACATTGGATTGTTTGATAGATCCGTAAAATGTTACCCAGTGCAATGCAGATAATAAACCCACTACGGACAATTTCAATATATCCTGCCAGGAAATAGATTGCAGCTTTTTTGTAAACAAAAACAATATCCACATCGTACTTGCTGTAATAAGCAGGCGATACCAAACCAGTAATCCTTCATTCAAATGAATCAGCCGGCCTAAAGGCCCGGTAAATCCTGCCAGGAAAACAGCAATATGCAGTTGGATAAATGATTTCTTCATTAAGAATGCAAACTAAGGAAAAAGGGAGAAGGAACAAGAGAGAAGAAATAAGGAACAAGAAATTAATAATGGCTGTTTAAAAAATAATTTGAATACGAGGTTGAAAAAATGCCTATGGAAACCGTTCCTCAATTCACCAATTGATATTGTATCGGTAACAACCATTTTGCATGAATTGAATATAGAAATGTCTTGCCGGCATTAGAAATAAAAATAATTGAATTGTTTGGGATGCGCCCATTGTTTGCCTGCAAAACATTTTGTAGTTTTAATTCATTAATCCACACCATAGGTAAAAGTCATAACTTTACCACTGACAACGACGTAAATGTATGTATCAATCCGTTCTCCTTTATATTTGAGATATTCCATTTATGCAACTGACCAAGTATTTTCGATTCGATAACCTTTGAAATAAATTTTATATCCTAATAATATCCAAATGAAACGCTTCTTACCCATTATTCTAATCGGCATCGCAGCCGCAGCAATTCTCATATCTAAAAACTCCGGAACTTACCAAGAGGAAAATGAACCTGAGCATGATGATGGAATTAAACTGGCACAGGAACAGGAATTCAATAGTACCAAGGATCCTGCCTTAGGTTATGTTCCTCAATATCAATTAGTGGATGCTGTCAATACGGCTATGCAGGAAAGATTATCCCCGGGAAATTTTGCCAATAGAACAGAAAATTTAGTTTGGACTGAAAGAGGTTCCAATGCAGATTCTGCCGGACCCAGTAATGGAAACGGAAGGCCGGGATCACCGGCTCCCGTCACTAGCGGAAGAATGCGGGCGGTATGGGTTGATTTGGATGATCTGACTAACAGAACGATTTGGGTTGGTGGCGTTGATGGCGGGCTTTGGAAAACTACCGGTATCAATACCCCACCTGCCAATTGGACTCCTGTAAATGATTTTTTCAGTAACCTCGCTATTGCAAGTATTTCGCAGGATCCGATCAACCATAACATCATGTACTTTGGCACCGGTGAAAAAACTTTTAATTCAGATGCAGTGCGTGGCGGTGGTGTTTGGAAAAGTACCGACCATGGCGTTACCTGGAATTTATTGAACAATACTACGGGGTTTTGGAATGTTTCAAAAATTATTGTGGATTCATCAGAGAATGTTTATGTCGCTACCATCGGAAGCGGATCCGGCTTACAAAGATCAACTGATGGAGGAGCCACGTGGAGCAACATCACACCAACCACAGCAGGAGGAGGCACACGCATTGCTGATATAGTATTAAGCAGTAACGGAAGGCTTCATGTTTCCAAAGGATATCAAAGCACCGCCAATCAATCCGGATATTTTTATTCTGATAACCCGGCGACGGTTACATCGGGAACATGGACCCAGGCTACAGTTCCTTTTTCATGCAGGTATAATGTTGCTATTGCTGTAGTAGATTCTGTTGTTTATGTATTGCCTTCAACTTCTGCAGATCAAACTCCTGTTGTTTACCGCTCAACCGATGGAGGCAATAATTGGACAGCAACAACCTCCATTTCCACAACAGGAAATAATGCCCTGAGCAGCGGGCAAGCCTGGTATTGTTTAGCAATTGGAATTGATCCTAACAACAGGGGACATGTGATCGTAGGCGGATTAAATTGTTATAATACGGCTGACAGTGGCAAAACATGGAACCAAATGTCAGTTTGGGTTTCTGGAATATCCGGAACTGTTTCAAATTACATACATGCTGATCAGCATTTCGTGGCATGGAATGGTACTCAGGTATTGATAGGTAGCGATGGTGGAATTTTTTATTCTACTGATAATGGAACCACGTTCGCAGACCGAAATAAAAATTTAAGAATAAAACAATTTTACTCCTGTGCCATTCATCCAAGCTCAACAGATTATTTTTTAGCAGGCGCACAGGATAATGGTGTGCACCGCTTTACCACACCGGGATTAAGCACCAGCACTGAAGTTACCGGAGGTGATGGTGCATTTGTTGCCATTGATCAGAATGAACCCTCATTTCAATTCGGGTCTTATACATATAATCACTATCATAGAAGTACTGATGGCGGTACCTCCTGGTCTGATTTTAATTTTTATAAAGGATCTACTCCCGCAAACCGATCAGACTTTGGATCATTCATTAATCCCTATGATTATGACAATGCCGGAAATGTTTTATTTGCCGGTGCAGATACTGCTGAGTTTTTTCGATGGACAAATCCGCAAACTTTAGCTGCAGGTACATATTATAATGGAGGAGCAGGTTTTCCCGCAGGTGTATCATTGGTTTCCATTACAAGTTTGGGTACAGGAGTTGTCAGATCCGTAAAAGTTTCACCTTATACTGCCGACCGTGTTTATTTTGGAACGCATAACGGAAAAGTAATCCAGGTGGACAATGCAAGTACCATTGCCAGCGGATCAGCAGGTGTGGACATAAGTGGCACATCTTTTCCTGCAGGTACCGTTTCTTGTATAAATACCGGAACAAATGATCAAAATCTAATTGTCACTTTTTCAAATTACGGAGTTTCGAATGTTTGGGTGACCACGGACGGAGGAACCAACTGGACAACCGTTGACGGCAATCTTCCCAATATGCCTGTCAGATGGGCGATGTTTTATCCTAATGACAACACGAAAGTTATTTTAGCAACAGAGATGGGGATTTTTGAAACAGCATCGCTTAACGGAGGCTCAACAATTTGGACACAAGACAACACTTTTCCTTTTGTCCGCACCGATATGCTGAAATACCGTAGCAGTGATAATACTGTTTTAGCTGCTACCCATGGCCGTGGATTATGGACAGCCACCATACCTATTGTATTACCTGTAACCCTGTTAAACTTTTACGGGCAATTAAGTAAAAGTGAAATTGATCTTGAATGGAGCACAAGTACAGAAAGCAATTCAAAATTATTTGATCTGCAAAAATCCAACGATGGATTTAATTTTTATTCCATTGGAACTGTAAACGCCTCAGGTACCAGTAATTTCCAACATAATTATTCCTTTGCAGATAAGAGGGTAAATCAATTCAATTACTATCGCCTGAAAATGGTGGACCTGGACGGACATTTTATTTATAGCAAAACTATACTGATCAAAGAGGGCAGTTCAGAGCAAAACCTCCAGGTATTCAATAACCCATTTGAATCATCCATACGAGTTCAATTTGCAAAGCAACCGAAAAATAAAATAAATATTGAATTAATAAGTGCAACCGGAGTCAGGGTGTACCGAACTGTTTTATCCAATGCTGTAAATTCCACCATTGATTTTTCCGGTCGGTATTTAAGCACCGGTGTTTATTTTCTGAGAGCAGAAGCAGATGGTGAAATTTTTGTGAGGAAGCTGGTTAAAAAGTAGGATCAGATAGAAATCATTTAAGGTAAAGACATTCTCAGTTGCTTTACTTCTTCCGGGGGAATGGAATTATTCATATAGCTTTCTTCAGAATATTCAAATGCCGGATGAAAAAATTGCATCGCTGATTTTGTTTTGTTTCGCAGCGAAGAATGGAATTCCGTACAGCCTGTTTTTTCAGCAATCAGCTTAATATTATCTTTTCTCAACCCACTACCCGGCATAATGATAATACGGCCGTCCGCTTTTTTATTTAATTCAATTAAAAGATCGAGCCCTTCACTGACTGTTGGCTTCTGACCTGACGTAAGAATTCTCTGGCAACCGATGCCTATCAATTCTTCCATTGCAGCAAATGGATCTTTACAACGGTCAAATGCCCGGTGAAAAGTTACTTCCATCGGGTAAGCTATTTCTATCAGTTCAGAAGTTCTTGCCACATCAACTGTGCCGTCCATATTCAATAAACCAATCACAATGCCATCACAGCCGGATTGTTTGCACAACTTCACATCAGTCACCATTATTTCATACTCATCCTTTGTATATAAAAAATCACCGCCTCTTGGCCGTATAATCGGGAACAATAATACATCAAACATTTCCCGGCATCTTTTAATGTGTCCGTATGAAGGAGTGGTTCCTCCTTCAGCAAGATTGGCGCAAAGCTCAATACGATCAGCCCCGCCGGCTACGGCAGATTGAGTTGTTGCAAAATCTGAAGTGGCAATTTCGATGATGTATTTCTTTTCTTCCTGCATAAATGAAAAAACAATAAGAAGAATTAATTTTGAGAAATTATGCAGTAAGTTTCATGATTTCTACTTGTGCACCGTTTTTTATAGCCCGATTAGCTTTCTCATAAAGTTCATTGCTGATTTGCTCATTTAAAAAATAGGCGCCGCAATTATCACAAACATCAGCCGGGACTTCTTTAAAAATAATTAATGCCCCTTCCCTTTCAACTGTAACTGTTGTAGTTCCTGGTTTTAATGTACCATTTTTACAAGTCGGGCATGTATTACTCATACAATTTTGTTTTAAAATCTTTTGACCACGTTTCAGGATCAGGTTCATACACTGTCACAACAAAACAAAGATCATTTACTGCATTCTTAGCGATTACTACATGAATTGGTCTGTAGTTTACAAATTTAAGAATTAAAAATGATGGATACGGCTTGTCTTCCGGATATTCTTTTATTATTTCTCCATTCCTAACTACATCCAATACATCATCAGGCAAAATCTCCCGTTCAAACATACGCCTGAAAGAATGTTCCCCAATCATTATTTTTCTACAATCCATAAGTTTAAGGAATAACTTAATACTTTACTCAATCAAAACTTTTCGCATTCACCATTTTTTCATTTCCATTATCACGCAATGCATAGCTGAATCCTTTATGAATGGCAAATGCACCCACTTCACCGGTATTACTCAATGCAAGAAAAGCAACCTGTATTTCTTTTGCTTTTTCTCCCTTGATTTTTACAATCCGTTCAATGATTTTTTTACAGGCTTCTTCAGGTGATAAACCCTGGCGCATACATTCCACCACCGAATGAGAACCAGCCACACGAATCACATCCTCACCTTGCCCGGTGGAAGTGCAGGCACCTACTTCATTATCCACATATAAACCGGCGCCGATGATGGGTGAATCTCCCACCCTTCCCCTCATTTTGAATCCGGCGCCACTGGTGGTACAACTACCACTGAGATTTCCATGTGCATCCATTGCTACCATACCAATCGTATCATGGTTCCATGTGCCATCATCATAGCGGGTTGGGGCAAACGGCCCATGCCCCTGATTGCCCGTATTCTCAATATTAATAGGCGGTGGTTTGTATTCTGATTTTTTCAACCATTCATTATATGCTTTTTGCGCTTCGGGTGAAAGTTTTTGCGGTTCTAATGGAAATCCTTCTGCCACCGCAAACTCCTGTGCCCCGATTCCCACCAACATTACATGCGGTGTTTTTTCCATCACCCGCCTTGCAACTGAAATAGGATGTTTGATTCTTTCTAAAAATGCCACACTGCCACAATTAAAATTTTCGTCCATAATGGAAGCATCCAATGTGACAAAACCATCCCGGTCCGGGTTAGCACCAAGACCAACACAACAATTTTGGGAGGCTTCCGTCACCATTACTCCTGATTCGACAGCATCCAACGCTCTTCCGCCAGCGCTTAAAATTTTCCAGGCTGCTTTGTTGGCTTCCAGCCCGGTGTCCCATGTGGAAATAACAATTGGTTTATTCTTAACTCCAATAACTGCGGGCTTAGCAAAAAAATTTTTATTTACTGCAACAGCCGCCGAACTGAATACAGAGGTCATAATAAACTTTCTCCGGTTGATCATTGTTAAAGATTTATTATTCGAAATTAATTCATTCACCAATACATTCCTTTTGTCAGATTTGCCTCCAGGATATTAACACACATCAAGGGAGTGGCTGTCATAAAGCCTTAAACTTGCCAAATAATGCCGGTTATTTATAAGGAATAATATTTGAAACGTATAAAGCTATTATGAAAATAGAAATCATTTCAGGCAGCCCCAGGATCAACAGTACTTCACGGGGAGTAGCCCTGCATCTTAAAAAAATACTGGAGAAAACAACAGAACATGAAATCGGGCTGATCAGCCTGCATGATTGGAACTTGCCTCCGGTTCAATTGGTATTTCAATCGGCAGAACGGACGCCGGTAGAATTCAAAGCTTTAAGTGCAAGGATGTTTGATGCCAATGCCTTTATTTTGGTATCTCCGGAATACAATGGCAGTTATTCTCCGGCTATGAAAAACTTGTTGGATCATTTCCCGAAACAACGTCATAAACCATTCGGAATTGTCACGGCCTCACCAGGAACAATGGGTGGTATCAGGGCATCTCAGCAAATGCAACTCTTAGTGAATGCATTGTTTGGTATTGCATCACCTTATATGCTGATAGTGCCTCAAGTGGATAAAAAATTCGGAACGGACGGAACATTACTAGGTGAAAGTTTTCAAAACAACATTCACAATTTTATTACCGAGTTTTTATGGCTGGCAGAAAATCTTTATAAAGAAAAAAATTTGGCAAAAGCAGTTTAACTAAAAGGAGTAATAATGAAAACGATTTTACACAAAGCAACTACAAGAGGCCATGCTGATCATGGCTGGCTGAATTCGTATCATACATTCAGCTTTGCAGGATATCATAATCCTGAACGCATCCATTTCGGTGCCTTACGAGTTTTGAATGATGATACGGTGGCTCCCGGAATGGGTTTCGGCCGGCATCCGCATGATAATATGGAGATCATCTCCATTCCCACTTTTGGCGACCTGGTACACAAAGACAGTATGGGAACATCACAAGTAATAAAACAAGGTGATGTGCAGGTGATGAGTGCAGGAACAGGAATTGAACACTCTGAAAAAAATAAAAATAATGACAAAGAAGTTCGCTTTTTCCAGATATGGATTTTCCCGGATAAAAAGAATGTAGAGCCAAGATATGATCAAAAGAATTTTTCGAACGCTGATAAGCATAATAAATTACTGACTGTTGTTTCTCCGGTTGGTATGGAAGATGGCGGAGTGCAAATACACCAGCATGCATGGTTTAGTTTGGGAAAATTAGACAAAGATTTTTCGGTATCTTATCCATTAAAGAAAAAAGAAAACGGCGTTTATGTTTTCATCATCGAAGGTGATGTTACCATTAACGGTGAAAAATTAAATCGCCGGGATGGATTAGGAATTACTGACACAGGGAAACTGGAAATTAAAGCTGATAGCAATGCAGAAGTATTACTGATGGAAGTTCCCGTTTAGAGGAAGTAAGAAGAATGAAATAGAACGCATGATATGAAAAAAATGAAGCTTGAATATTTAAATAACCAAAAAGATTCAACATGAAAAGCAGATCAATAGAAAAAATATTTGCACCACCGGCGCCGCACATGGTTGGCGATGGATTCAGGGTGCATAATTTTTTCCCGAACCAGGAGATCAATAAAAAAAGAATGAGCCCGTTCTTTTTAATGGATTATGGATCAAAGATTGAGTTTTCGCCGAGCAAAGAACCCCGTGGTGTAGGAGTGCATCCACATGCAGGGTTTGAAACGGTCACTATTGCTTATCATGGAAAAGTAGCGCATCATGACAGTGCAGGAAACAGCGGTGTGATTGGAGAGGGCGATGTGCAATGGATGACTGCAGGATCTGGTTTGTTGCATAAAGAATATCATGAAAAAGAATTCAGCAAAAACGGCGGTTTGTTCCAAATGGTGCAACTGTGGGTGAACCTTCCTGCAAAAGACAAAAGGACAAAACCCAAATACCAGGAGATTGCTCAAAACATGATGGGGAAATATAAATTAAAAGACAAAAAGAGTATTGTTGAAATTATTGCAGGTGAATACAATGGAGTAAAAGGGCCCGCATTTACATTTACACCGATTCAAATGTATAATGCAAGAATAAAGAAAGGCGATTCGTTGGATTTTAATTTTCCGGCATCATTCAATACGGGGTTCCTGATTGTGGAAGGAAATGCCATTATAAATGACACCATTGCTCCCTTAGATCATTTTGTTTTATTTAAAAATGAAGAAGGTACCATTCATGTAACAGCCAATGAAGATGCGGCTATTTTAATTTTATCCGGCGAGCCGATTGATGAACCTATTGCTGCTTACGGACCTTTTTTGATGAATAAATGGGACGAAATTGAACAGGCGATTCATGATGTAAATACCGGAAAATTCGGAGTGTTGGAATAATAATGAAAGTGGATGGTTTTTTAACTACCTGCTTTTTCAACTTATTTTTTTCTGGTGGTATTTACTCAAAATGCGATTTATTATCAAGTAAATTACACTGATATCCGCTTAGATGAACGAATTTCTTTTTTCATACGGCACGTTGCAACAAGAAAAAACTCAGGTGGAATTGTTTGGAAGAAAATTACAAGGGACAATTGATGAATTGAAAGGCTATAAAGTAGTTGCCATTGAAATAAAAGATGAAATGTTTCTTCTGAGAGGTGAGGAAAAATTTCAAAAAACGCTGGTCAATACAAAAAATGAAAATGATAGTGTTAAAGGAATGATATTTGAAATCACCGAAGGGGAACTGTTTTTTTGCGATAAATATGAACCCGTAAATTATAAAAGAATAAAGGCAATGCTTCAATCCGGAAGAGAAGCATGGATATATTTGGCAATTTCTTCCTGAATATGCAATTGTATTCAGCCGGATGAGTAATAACACAGGTAAAAATTTTCAACCCTCTGTTTTTCTCTCCATAAAATGGTTCAAACTCTTTCTTGCTGCACGTTGAACTTTCCTTTTCATAAAATTTGTCCAGCCGAATAATACTCCCTTCCATCCTAAAGCCTGGGAAATCCATGTGCTGAGACGGAATGCATCGCTGTGCTCAATGATCTTTCCGTTTTTTATCCGCATAAACGCTTTGATATGGTTCACTACTTTTCTTCCTGTTTTTGAAAAAATATATGTGGCTGTCCAGTTGCAGGTATAATATTCCTCATCCACAGCCTGGATATTAGAGTAGTTCAATGAAAAGTTTTTTGCGTTTTTGCAAAGCATTTCCCACATTGATCTCACTTCATCATTTTTTAAAAGGATAAATACCGGGTCGCTGAAAACAATGTCATCGCTGTAGCAACTATTCATCACCGCATAATCGAGTTTCTGAAATGCAGTATAAAATTTTTCAATAAGTGCTGAATTACCTTCCATAACTTTCTTAGCGTTAATAGTACAGAATGCCTAAATTTATTCCCAAAACTAATCATATCATGCTACGAAAAACTTTCCTGCTCATTTTTTTATTGCTCCCTGTACTGGTTTTTGCACAGGTTAATTCCCAGGATTCCGCATGGATCCGTGAAAATTATACCAAGAAAGAAATATATATCACAATGCGTGACGGAGTAAAATTGTTTACTTCCATTTACATACCAAAAGATACTACGGAAAAACATCCGATACTCATGACAAGGACTCCCTACTCCTGCGCTCCTTATGGTGAACAGAATTTTAGTGCCCGGTTGTGGATGTCACATTATCGCTATTACGCCAGGGAGAATTACATTTTTGTAACGCAGGATGTTCGTGGCCGCTGGATGAGTGAGGGAGAGTTTGTGGATGTACGCCCTTTTAATCCTGATAAAAAAACAATTAAAGACATTGACGAAGCCAGCGATACCTATGATGCCATTGACTGGCTGGTAAAAAATCTTCCATATAACAACGGCAATGTGGGTGTGATGGGAATTTCATATCCCGGATTTTATTCCACCATGGCGGCATTGAGTGGCCATCCCGCATTAAAAGCAGTAAGTCCGCAGGCCCCGGTTACGGATTGGTTCCAGGGAGATGATTTTCATCACAACGGTGTTTTTTTTGTGATGGATGGATTTTCATTTTATGCAGGTGGTTTTGGTTATCCAAGGCCAAAACCGACAATGGTTGGATCCCGGTCAAATCTGGAAATTCCGACAAATGATAATTACCAAACGTATTTGCAGATTGGCGCTATGAAAAATTTTATGAAACTCACCGGTGACAGTTTATCATTCTGGAAAGATTTATATGCACATCCCAACCGGGATGCCTGGTGGGAAGCAAGAAACCCAAGAAATTTTGTAAGCGATGTAAAACCCGCTATGCTTGAAGTGGGTGGTCTGTTTGATGCCGAAGATTGTTTTGGCGCCTGGAATTTGTATAAGGCTATTGAGAAAAAAAATCCATCATCACATTTTAATAAATTAGTGATGGGACCCTGGTATCATGGGCAATGGGCTTCTACCGATGGAACACATCTCGGCAATATTCAATTCGGTACCAACACATCTTTCTGGTATCAGAATAATATTGAAATACCTTTCTTTAATTATTACTTAAAAGGCAAGGGCGATATTTCAAAACTGTCTGAAGCCACTGTATTTATGGGAGGAGAAAACGAATGGAAACATTATGATCAATGGCCTCCTGTAAATACCCAGCCTACTGCTATTTATCTTGATGATAATAATTCCCTGTCATGGAATGCACCAAAAGCAAAATATAGTTTTTCAGAATACATCAGTGATCCGGCACATCCTGTTCCATATACTCAGGATATACATTTTTACAGAACCCGGGAATATATGGACGACGATCAGCGCTTTGCTTCCCGCAGAACAGATGTATTGACTTTTCAAACCGGCGTATTGGATCAGGATTTAAGTTTGGCCGGCGTTATTACAGCAGATTTGAAAGTTAGCCTTAGTACTACCGATGCTGATTTTGTGGTAAAAATAATTGATGTGTTCCCGGATGATTTCAAATATGCAGGTGCTGTACCTCAACCTAACCGTGGTGTCGGCGGTACGTATCCCATGGGAGGATACCAAATGTTGGTTCGTGGTGAAATTATGAGAGGAAGATACCGTAACAGCTTTTCGAATCCGGAACCGTTCAAACCCAATAAAGTGGAAACCGTGAAATTTAATCTCCCCGACGTTTCCTATACTTTTAAAAAAGGGCACCGGTTGATGATACAGGTACAAAGCAGTTGGTTCCCGCTGGCAGATCGCAACCCACAGCAATTTGTAAACATCTATGAATGTGATGATAAAGATTTCATCAAATCAACCATAAAAGTGTTTCATGATGCTGTTAACGCCAGCAATATCATTTTACCCGTAATAAAGGATTGATAATGAAAAAAAGCATTTATTTTTTTTTATTCGTACCTGTGTTATTGTTTCAGTCAGTTTGGGTTTCTTGTCAGCCTGATAAAGAGAATAAGTATGTAAAAGAAAACTACACAAAAAGAGAAGTGATGATCCCAATGCGGGATGGAGTAAAATTATTTACGGCTGTATATGAGCCGAAAGATAATTCTCATTCCTATCCTATTTTGATGGAAAGAACACCTTATTCCTGTTCGCCTTACGGTGAAGATAAATTTCCGGGAAGATTGGGGCCAAATGAAGACCTGATGAAAGAAAAATACATTTTTGTTTACCAGGATGTACGGGGCCGTTTTAAAAGCGAAGGAGATTTCCAGGAAATGACCCCGGCAATAGACAATAAAAAATCAAATAAAGATGTAGATGAAAGCAGCGACACGTATGATGCTATTGAATGGCTATTAAAAAACACACACAATAATGGAAACGTTGGTTTGTATGGAATTTCTTATCCCGGGTTTTATGCTACCGCTTCGTTACCCAATGCACATCCGGCCATCAAAGCTGTTTCACCGCAAGCTCCGGTCACCGATGAGTTTATAGGAGATGATTGCAATCATAACGGGGCCTTTTACCTCTTAGACAATTTTGGATTTTACAATTATTTTGACGGGGAGAAAAACCAAACCGGGGATGATTATAAAAGTTTATTCCATACCAATTATAAAGACGCATATCAATTTTTTTTAGAAATGGGAACTTTGAAAAACGCAAATGGCCCGGCGTATTTTAATGGAAAAGGAATCTGGGGACAAACATTACAACACGATACGTATGATCACTTCTGGCAATCAAGAAATATCCGGCCTCATTTAAAAAATATCAAACCGGCGGTATTGGTGGTGGGCGGTTGGTTTGATGCAGAAGATATGTTTGGCGCAATGAGAACTTATGAAGCCATTGAAAAGCAAAGCCCGAAAAATAATAACCGGATTATTTTGGGCCCGTGGACGCATGGCGCTTGGGCCCGCAATGAATGGACTAAATTCGGCAGCTATAAATTTGGTAGTAATCTCAACAACTATTACAGAAATATTGAAACCGGGTTTTTTAATTACTATTTAAAAGGAAAAGGAGATTTCAAACAGCCTGAAGCAACTGTTTTTGAAACAGGCACAAATCAATGGAAAGAATACCCGGAATGGCCGCCGTCCAACATACCAAGTACTGCATTTTATTTTCAAGACAAAGGAAAACTATCCAATGAAAAGCCCAAAGGAAAAATAAGTTTCAATGAATATGTAAGCGATCCCAACAAACCGGTTCCTTACACCAACGGAGTGTATGGAAGAAGAAATAATGAATATTTAGTGGAAGATCAGCGATTTGCTGAAAAATATCCGGAGGTTGTAACCTTTACGTCTGATGTATTAAACCATGATGTAAATATAACCGGAAGACTGAGAGCGAATTTATTTGTATCCACTACCGGCTCCGATGCTGATTTTATTGTAAAATTAATTGATGTATTGCCGGATGATGAGCCTAATCCAGATCCCAATCCAAGAAATTTTCAGATGGGCGGTTTTGAAAGAATGGTACGGGCCGAAGTATTCCGTGGAAAGTTCAGAAACAGTTATGAAAAACCACAGCCGTTTATTCCGGGTAAAATAGAAAAAGTATCATTTGACCTGAATGAAGTAGCACATGTTTTTAAAAAAGGACACCGTATTATGGTACAGGTTCAAAGCTCCTGGTTTCCCATCGTGGATCGCAACCCGCAAAAATTCATGAAAATTCCGGAAGCCCATGATAGTGATTTTCAAAAAGCAACCATCCGGATTTATCATGATGTGGGACATCCGTCAAACATTATGTTACCAATTATTAAATAAGCCCATGAAAAGATTAATTTATTTGTTTGCCATTCTTATTACAGGTATTGCACATTCACAGGAAATAAATATTATTCCAAAACCGGTGGAGGTGAAAGCAGGAAAAGGCGACTTTATTCTGTCTGAAAAAACTTCAATTTTACTCTACAATGACTCCAATAAGCAATCTGCTGATTTCTTCAACGATTATCTGGAAAAATACTATGGCATTCAGTTGAGGATAGTAGCAAATGCTAAAGAAAATTTTATATTGTTAAATAATATAAATGAAAACAGGACTACTGAACATCCGGAAGGCTACCAGCTTAAAGTAAACAAAAATTCTGTTGACATTACCGGGCAAAGTGAAGCCGGTACATTCAGGGGCGTACAGACCTTAATTCAACTTTTACCCGTTAACCAACAACCGGAAAACGGCAACCAGCAACTCAAAATTCCCTTTGTAACCATTACTGACTATCCCCGCTTCCCCTATCGTGGCATGCACCTCGATGTCAGCCGGCATTTTTTCCCGGTTGATTACATAAAAAAATATATTGACTTTCTCGCTTTACATAAAATGAATTATTTCCACTGGCATTTGACCGATGACCAGGGCTGGCGGATTGAAATAAAAAAATATCCGAAACTGACGGAGATCGGTGCCTGGAGAGATGGAACTATCATTGGAAAATATCCCGGCACCGGTAATGATGGAATTCGCTATGGCGGATACTATACACAGGAACAAATCAAGGCAATAGTAAAATATGCGGCGGACCGGTACATCACTATCGTTCCTGAAATTGATATGCCCGGCCACGATATGGCAGCATTAGCAGCATATCCTCAATTAGGAACCAGGCCGGACAGTGTTTATAAAGTAGCACAGACCTGGGGCATCTTTGGGAAATTTAATAATGTACTCTCTCCTACAGAATATGCCATTCATTTTATGGAAGACGTTTTGAATGAAGTGATGCAACTGTTTCCTTCAAAATACATTCATATAGGCGGTGATGAAGTAAGCAAGATATGGTGGCATAACAGCACTTTTTGCCTGCAACTGATGAAGGAAAAAGGAATGAAGGATGAACATGAATTGCAAAGCTATTTTATTCAGCGAATAGAAAAATTTGTAAACAGTAAAGGCAGAACGATCATCGGCTGGGATGAAATTCTGGAAGGTGGATTAGCACCAAATGCTGTTGTGATGAGCTGGCGGGGAGAAAAAGGAGGAATAGCAGCTGCCAAACAAAATCATAATGTGATTATGACGCCGGATAATCCGCTTTATTTTAACCGTTCGCAATTACAAAAAGACGATTCGCTGACTGCCGGGGGCTATAATCCAATTGAAAATGTTTATACCTACGACCCTGTTTCAAAAGAATTGAATACTGCACAGGCGAAATATATTTTAGGGGCGCAGGGAAATTTATGGACAGAGTACATTACAAATCCCCGAAAAGTTGAATACATGATTTTTCCCCGAATCAGTGCATTAAGTGAAGTGGTATGGAGTAAAAAAGAAGACCGCAATTGGAACGATTTCAAAAAAAGAATGGCCTGTCAATTTAAAAGATATGATCTTTGGAAAATAAATTATTGTAAAAACTCATATTGAAATTCTGTATCATGAAAAAATTATTTTTAGCTTGTTTGTTAATCCCTGCCCTGATTGTTCAATCACAGGAAATTAATATTATTCCGGAACCTGTATCAGTTAGGCAACCCCGTATTCATGCATCTTTTTATTTAAACGTTGGTACCCAGATTATCTCTGAAAGCAGTGGCCTAGAAAATTCAATCAGCTATCTGAACGATTATTTATACCGTTTTTATCATTTCAAATTAACACCGACCTCAATAGCTTCACGAAATAATGTAATTCATTTGAATGTAAAACAAATGATTAATACGGTTCCGGGGGCTTATATCATGTCAGTACGGGAAGATGGTATCACTATTACGGGCAATAGCCCAGATGGAGTTTTTTATGGAATACAAAGCTTATTGCAGATGCTCCCTGTGCCCGGGGCGGCTTATCGTTTACCGGTTGCCTATTGTGAAATCATAGATTATCCCCGCTTTCCTTACCGGGGTATGCATCTGGATTGCGGCCGTCATTTTTTCAACGTTGATTTTATCAAAAAGTATATTGACTTCATTGCCTTGCACAAGATGAATTATTTCCATTGGCATTTAACAGACGACCAGGGCTGGCGGATTGAAATAAAAAAATATCCCAGGCTTACTCAAATAGGCGCCTGGAGAAATGGTACGATCATCGGGCGTTATCCCGGCAACGGTAATGACAGCATTCATTATGGAGGTTATTATACCCAGGAACAGATTAAAGAGATTGTAAAATATGCCGCAGATCGTTATATCACCGTAATCCCGGAAATCGAAATGCCGGGGCATGCGTCCGCAGCTTTGGCTTCATATCCTTTTTTAGGATGTACTAAAGGGCCATATCAAGTGCAGCAAACCTGGGGTGTTTTTGACGATGTCTTTTGTGCCGGCAATGATTCTACATATAAATTCTTAGATGATGTTCTGGATGAAGTGATGGCATTATTTCCGTCCAAATACATTCATATCGGCGGAGATGAATGCCCAAAAACCAGGTGGAAAACCTGCCCCATTTGTCAAAAAAGAATTAGAACAGAAAAGTTAAGAGACGAACATGCATTACAGAGCTATTTTATCCATCGAATTGAAAAATATGTAAATAGCAAAGGAAGAATGATCATTGGCTGGGATGAAATTCTGGAAGGAGGCCTGGCTCCTAATGCCACGGTTATGAGTTGGCGAGGTGAACAGGGCGGTATTGATGCCGCAAGACAAAATCATGACGTTATCATGACACCAGGTGACTGGTGCTATTTTGATCATTCTCAGAGTGAACATGAAGATTCAATTACTATTGGCGGTTATCTGCCCTTAAACAAAGTGTATAATTACGAACCCGTGCCTGATTCATTGATACCGGACCAGGCAAAACATATACTGGGTGCCCAGGGTAATGTTTGGACTGAATACATGAGCAATGATAGAAAAGTAGAGTACATGATTTTTCCCCGTATGAGTGCATTAAGCGAAGTGTTGTGGAGCTCAAAACGTACCCGCAACTGGGATAATTTTGAAAAAAAGCTTTTGATTCAATTTAAAAGATATGATTTGTGGAATGCAAATTACAGCAGAGCTTATTTCGAACTCAAAACATCTGTACTCCCTTCAAAAAATTATAATGGTGTTTTATGGAAAATCGAAAACAAGTTTAATAAAAGAATGTTCATGAAATTTGCCGGCATTGACTCTTCCTGGGGTTATACAGAACCACAACTGATTCAAAAGTCGTGTGTAGCCATTGGGAATTTTAATCTGGATAACCGGGTGGTGGAAGTAAGCCAGGTTTTTCATTTCAATAAGGCAACGGGGAAAAAAATTACATTGACCTACGAGCCCTATAAAAATTATTATGGGGATGGTGCGTTTACTTTAGTAAATGGCATTCAGAATGACAAAGGAATGGCAAGGCCATCTGAGATGCTTGGCTTTTTGGGAACCGACTGTGAAGCTGTAATTGACCTTGGGAAACCGGAATCCATCAGCAATGTTACCGTGCACACATTAAAAGATATAGCCAGTTGGATCTGGCCTCCGAAATACGTGGAAGTTTTCAGTTCCCCTGACGGGCTAAATTTTACATCATTAAAAAAATCAGAGGATTTCAAAACTTCCAACGGGATGAATGGAACTATTACAGTCAATTTTCCTCTCACAAATACCCGCTTTGTAAAAGTATTGGCCAAAAACCAGGGGGTGATCCAAGCAGGGAACCCCGGTGCCGGTTATGATTCATGGCTCTTTGAAGATGAAATTGAAGTAAACTGATTCAATAAATTTTCCCAACATCTTAGACCCTCAAAGCAATTAATTATCTTTGGCCATCTAAACGAATTATTGATGGCGAATAATGCACCAAACATTGACTTATCAGATAGTTTTGAAAAAATTCCTGTAAAAATTTTTCCTGACCTTCAACAGGGATCAAAATATGCAGCGCAGCAGGTAGCAGCATTAATACGGGCTAAACAAAAGAAGAATGAAAAATGCGTTTTAGGATTAGCCACCGGCTCTACTCCAAAATCCATGTATGCCGAATTAGTACGCATGCACCGTGAAGAAAAATTAAGTTTTAAAAATGTCATCACATTTAACCTTGATGAATATTACCCGATTGATAATGATGCTTTGCAAAGTTATAATCGCTTCATGAGATTAAATCTATTTGACCACATTGATATTAATACAAAAAATATTCATATCCCCAACGGCGAAGTAAAAAAGGAAGAGATCAAATTGCATTGCCGGCACTATGAAAAAATGATTGAAGAAGCCGGTGGAATAGATTTACAGATCTTAGGTATTGGCAACAACGGGCATATCGGTTTCAATGAACCAGGATCAGGAATTTACTCTAAAACGAGATTAATTACATTAGATAATTCCACCCGGATTGCCAATGCGTACGAATTTGCCAACATTTCAGAAGTGCCTCGCCTTGCCATTACAATGGGTATCGGCACCATCATTAAAGCAAAAAGAATTTTATTGATGGCATGGGGAGAAGGGAAAGCTCCCGTTTTGCAGAAAGCAGTGGAAGGCGATGTGACGGAGCATGTTCCTGCTTCACTGTTACAGGATCACAATGATGTAACTTTTGTAGTGGACGAATCTGCAGCATCACAGTTGACAAGAAAAAAATCTCCCTGGCTTACCGGCGATTGCGAATGGACGCCAAAAATGATCAAGAAAGCTGTGGTGAATATGGCCTTGAAATTACAGAAGCCTGTATTAAGTTTAACCAATACGGATTACAATGAATATGGCTTGAGTGACCTGTTAGTTGAAAAAGGTGATGCTTATGAAATCAACCTCCAGGTTTATTATATGCTTCGTGATACCATTACCGGCTGGCCGGCTGGAAAACCGGGCGTGGTGTTACCCGAACACCCGGAGAGATCTGTTCCTTATCCAAAAAGGGTAATTATTTTTTCACCACATCCTGATGATGATATTATAAGTATGGGCGGAACATTTCAAAGACTTCATGACCAGGGTAACGATGTACATGTAGCTTATCAAACTTCCGGAAACATTGCGGTGACAGATGAATTTGTTACCAGGTTTTTGGATTTTGCAGTGGGCTTTGAAGAAATAGCCGGCATAGACACCCGTAAATCAGGGAAAATATTACAGGATGCACAGAAATATTTAGCCCGGAAAAAATCAAACCAGGTGGACACTGCAAAAATCCGTGCTATTAAAGGTTTGATTCGCCGGTGCGAAGCAAGAGCCACATGCCGCTATGTAGGAATTAAAGAAACCAATATCCATTTTCTGAATCTTCCATTTTATGAAACGGGGACGATTGAAAAAAAACCCATGGGAGAAAAAGATATTAAAATCACGATGGAATTGTTGAGACAAATAAAACCACATCAGGTTTTTTGCGCAGGTGATCTTTCTGATCCGCACGGCACGCACAAAGTTTGCCTAGATATTATTTTAGAAGCATTGAGGAGGATTAAAAATGCCGGTGACGAATGGATTGCAGATTGCTGGTTATGGTTATATAAAGGTGCCTGGCAGGAATGGAATATAGAAGAAATTGAAATGGCCATACCAATGAGCCCCGACCAGGTTTTAAAAAAGCGATTTGGAATTTTCATTCACCAGTCTCAAAAAGATATGGTACCCTTCCAGGGCAGTGATTCAAGGGAGTTTTGGCAAAGAGCAGAAGCAAGAAATGAAAACACGGCAAATCTATATGCAGATCTGGGACTTACACATTATGCTGCTATGGAAGCTTTCGTAAGATGGCTTTATTAACATGAAATTGCTTTATATATTATTGATTACTCTTTAACTTCACAAAAAATTTTAACTATGGCACTTTTCAAATCAAGCAATCCGGCCATGCAGGAAAAAGCATTTGACGGAACCATATTCCAGGGAATGGCTGCTTCCGAAGTAATGACAGTGAACGGTACTTTGAACCGTTTTGGATTCATGTTCCTGATGATGATGGGATCCTGCTTTTTTGCATGGACGCAATTTTATAAAGGCAGTAACCCCATGCCGCTTTTACTCATTGGCGTTTTTGGGGGATTAGCAGTAGCGATTGTAATGATGATTAAAAAACAATGGTCCCCCTACCTGGCTCCGGGCTATGCGCTGCTGGAAGGTCTTTTTGTAGGATCCATTTCTGCATACTATGATTATGCTTTCAAATCAAGTTATCCGGGATTAGTAATGCAGGCTGTTGGATTAACATTGGTAGTTGCATTGGTCATGTTTCTTATTTACAGATTCCACATTATCCGGGTAACTGAAAAATTCAGAACGATTATAATCATCGCTACGGTCAGTATCGCTGTATTTTATTTTGTACAATGGATTGCTTATTTGTTTGGCGCCCATATCGGTGCTTTTACTAATGCAGCCACACCCCTCGGTATCGGGTTTTCCATTTTTGTTGTAGCATTAGCGGCATTAAACCTGCTGTTGGACTTTGATATGATTGAAAAGGGAGTACAGATGCAGGCTCCAAAATATATGGAATGGTATTGCGCTTTTGGTTTATTAGTAACGTTAGTATGGTTATACCTGGAAATACTTCGCCTGTTATCAAAACTTAGCAGAAGATAAATTGAAATTATATATTCAAAAAGACTCCGGCTATTTTTAACCGGAGTTTTTTTATTATTGCATCCCGAAAATTTGTAACTTTTACAAATAAAATCAGGATTATGAAACAATTTATTTTTCTACTTGGCCTTCTGTTTTTCAGCACAGGCCTTTTGAATGCACAAAAAGATTATAAAGTAGTGTTTGATCTTACCAGCAAAGACACATTGGATCAGCAGGCACTGCTACGATGGACCCGTGAAGTCTCCAATGCTACACAAGATGCCCGGGTGGAAGTAGTTATGTATGGGAAAGGAGTAAACCTGGTAGCGAAAGACCGGACACAATATGCTGAAGCCATCACTAAACTTTTAAAAAACAAGAATGTTTCGTTTAAAGTATGTGCTGTTGCCATGAAAGCACAGGGCATTGATAAAACTCAATTAATTCCCGGAGTAGAAATAGTTCCCGATGGTATTTATGAAATTATTTCAAAACAAAGAGAAGGATGGGGATATATTAAGGCAGTGCATTAAATTCATTTTAAAATATTGCAGCTACCATTTTTACAAATCTCTCAGAAAACTAATCTACTGATATCTGATTGTTCAAATATCAGCTACAAGATTTTCTGTAGAGTTATTACTAATTTCGCATAATGATTTCATGGCAGGAAATTCTCTTACGGCTTGGCCTGGCTGCGTTCTTTGGTGCGGTAATAGGATTTGAGCGGGAAAGAAAAAATTGGGCAGCAGGATTAAGAACACACATGATGGTTTGCCTCGGTGCCTGTTTAATTATCATTGTATCAGCTTATGGATTTGCAGATGTTCTGAATAATAAAAATGTCACCCTGGATCCTTCTCGTATAGCAGCACAGGTTATAAGCGGGATCGGTTTCATTGGAGCAGGAACAATAATTTTTTTAAGACAAGGCACCATAAGGGGGTTAACCACCGCTTCCGGGCTTTGGACTGTAGCAGCTATTGGGCTTGCCACGGGTGGCGGCATGTATATGGCGGCCCTCCTGACCACCATTCTTGCAGTTATAATTTTATGGTTGCTTCAACCTCTTGAAAGGCTATTATCTGAAAAATATAAACAATATGTTTTAAAGATCACCACGCCCGATAAAAGTAAATCGCTTAAAGTTTTGAATGATATCATTACTGTTAATGGTTTAGAGGTTTTAGAGATATCATTGACAAAGGCTGAAGAAGATTTTATTATTTCCTGCACGTTCAAGCAAATAAATAAACAGCAATTAGCTTCTCTCGCAAATGAATTACAATCCGACGAGCAAATCAAAGAAGTTTTCTGGAAAGTTTGAGATATAAAAAAATAAAATACGTATTTTGCCTTACGCCGGCTCGGTATCAGATTTTTTTATTTTCCTGAACCCAGTTATTACATCAATATAAAAAATATTCATGAAAAAAGTCATCATCACAGAACTTGCATTGCTTATTACTTTTTATTCTTTTTCACAAACCATTATAAGACCAAAATTAGTTGTCGGAATTGTAGTAGACCAGATGCGCTGGGATTATTTGTATCGTTATACAGATCGTTATGCACCCAATGGCGGGTTCAAAAGATTATTGGGAAACGGTTTCACCTGTGAAAATACTTTTATTCCCTATTCACCCACTATTACAGCTTGCGGTCATACTTGTGTTTACACCGGTTCTGTTCCGGCCATCCATGGCATAACAGAAAATAACTGGTGGGATAATTTGGAAAACCGCCTGGTGTATTGTACCGAAGACAATACGGTAACGCCTGTCGGCACTACAAGTAATAATGGGAAAATGAGTCCGCATAATTTGTTAGTAACAACTATTGGCGATGAACTCCGGCTTGCCACCAATTTCAGAAGTAAAGTAATCGGTATCGCATTAAAAGACCGGGCCAGTATTTTACCCGCAGGGCACAGCCCCAATGCCGCATACTGGTATGATGCTACCAGTGGCAACTGGGTCAGTTCTTCATATTATATGAATGATTTGCCTCAATGGGTGAAAGACCTGAATGCAAAAAAATTACCGGATCAATATTTTACACAGGGCTGGAATACCCTTTACCCGATTGAAACATATAAACAAAGTACTGCGGATGATGTTCCGTTTGAAAGTCATCCTTTCGGAAAATCTTTTCCATACGATCTGAAAAAATTTATTGGTAAAAATTATGGTATGTTAGATGTGACACCTCAAGGGAATACATTCACTGTAGAAATGGCTAAAGCCGCCATAATCAATGAACAATTAGGCGCTGATGATATTACGGATATGCTTACTATAAGTTTTTCAGCAACGGATTATATCGGGCATACGTTTGGCCCTAACTCTATAGAACAGGAAGATGATTTTCTGCGCCTGGACAAAGACTTAGGTGATCTGCTTGATTTTCTTGATACAAAAGTTGGAGTCAACCAATATACCGTCTTTTTAACAGCTGATCATGGTGTAGCTCATGTACCCGGATTCATGGAGCAACACAAAATTCCAGCCGGTTCATTTAATATGGCAGGCACTGTAAAAGCATTGAATGAACTATTAAATAATAAATATGGGAAAAATAATCTCGTAGCCGGTGGGTATAATGAATTTCAAATTACATTGAATCACCAGTCTATTGATTCTGCAAAAATGAATGCAGAAGATATTAAAAAAATAATTATTGAATACCTGGTGGCCCGGCCGGGAGTATCCCGTGCATTTGCATTGGATAATATCACTTCAGTGCCCCTGAATGCAAGAATAAAAGAAATGATCATCAACGGGTATTTTCCAAAACGCAGTGGAGATATTGAAGTTATACTGGATCCTCAATGGCTCGCAGGATTCAGTATCGCAGGCACTTCCCATGGCATGTGGAATCCTTATGATTCTCATATCCCGCTGGTTTGGTATGGGTGGGGTATCAAACAGGGAAGCTTGCATAAAGAAACCTATATGACCGATATTGCTGCAACGGTTGCTGCCCTGCTCCATATACAAATGCCCAACGGATGTATAGGCCATGTGATCACTGATGCGCTTTATGTGCAATAATAATTTATCTGCTCTGTGTTTTTTTATGTAATTTGATTCTGCATTACGTTTCCCGTTCAGAAAATCAATACACATCATGAGAAAACTTATCTGGCTTTTAGGAGCTTTCTTCGTTATCAGCTCCCAGGAAACATTTTCACAGGTTGCAAGAATAGACAGCATAAAATTTTTTACTGATGACAGGCCCATTGAAATGACGCTGACAACGGATTATAGAAAACTGCTGAATGAAAAATTGAAAATGGCTGTGCAACCCGCAACAATAACACTACGATTCCCGGATAGCAGCAATTATACCGGGAGTGTGGACATAAACGCAAGAGGAATCACACGGAAGGAAAGCTGTATTGTACCTCCGATCAGGTTAAATTTTAAACACTCTTCTTCGGATGCCATGAGGTCATTGCATAAATTAAAAATGGTATGTGGCTGCACCAATGGTTCCGGTGATGAACAATTGGCGTTAAAAGAATATCTTACTTATAAAATTTATAACCTGATTACGGATTTGAGTTTCAGGGTCCGGCTGTTGCATGTAACCTATAATGATTCCAAAGGAAAAGCGAAAACCTACAGTCAATATGGATTTCTTATCGAAGATGTGGATCCCCTGGCAAAAAGAAATAAGTGTAAAGAAACTCAGAAAATTGCTTTTGCCACGGAAAGTACTAACCGGGATCAAATGACGCTGGTGGCTTTATTTGAATATATGATCGGGAATACGGATTGGTCTGTTCCTAATTATCATAACATCAAACTTATAACCCTGAAAGCAGAGCCGAATTCACTCCCGATTGTGATACCTTATGATTTTGACTATGCCGGCCTGGTCAATGCGTACTATGCTGTGCCGGCTGAGGAGTTGCAACTAACCAGTGTCACCGAAAGAGCATACCGTGGATTCGCAAGAAGCATGGAAGAATTGGAAGCAGCAATAAAAATTTTTAATGATCAGAAAGAAAATATTAAAAACCTGATTATGAATTTTGAACCGCTGAGTTCAAGATCCAAAAAAGAAATGATGGCATATCTCGAAGAATTTTATAAGACAATAAATAATAAAAACTCCGTAGAATCTACTTTTATAAAAGGTGCAAGGACTCAATAAATTTCCCAGGTAAGGTCAGATAATATTCACTTCCCTTTCCAAAGTAATTCCAAATTTGGATTTCACAGAAGCGGTTATTTCTTCACTGAGATTAAAAATATCCTGCCCGACAGCATTCCCATAGTTTACTAGGACCAGTGCCTGTTTTGAATAACAACCCGCATCCCCCCTTCGAAATCCTTTCCAGCCTGATTCGGTTTTCTCAGGTCCGCAATGTTCGATTAGCCAGCCCGCCGGTATTTTCACTCTGTCTTCCCGGGATGAAAATGAAGGTATACCGGGAAATTTTTCTTTAAGTGCATCAAATTTTGATTTTGTGATCACAGGGTTTTTAAAAAAACTGCCGGCGCTGCCCAAATCCTTGGGATCGGGTAATTTAGATTTGCGAATATTTATAACAGCCTGCGAAATGGACCGGATGCTCAATTCTTTTACCCCCATTCTTTCAAGTTCCTGTTTCAATGTTCCATATTCAATATGAAAAATTGGATGTTTTCTTAATTTCAATGTTATATTGAGAATAATGAATTGATCTTTATATTTTCTTTTGAAAACACTTTCCCTGTAGCCAAACTCGCAATCACTTGATGTGAAAGTGAGAATTTTTTTCTCTTGCCTGTGAAATGCTTCCAGGCAATAAAATACATCCTGTAATTCTACCCCATAAGCGCCGATATTCTGCATGGGAGATGCGCCAACATTTCCGGGGATTAAAGAAAGATTTTCCAAACCTGCCCAGTTGTTATTGATACAATGTAAAACAAACCGGTGCCAGATCTCCCCTGCTCCTGCTTTTACATAAACATAATTTTGATCTTCATGCATTTCATCAACACCTTTAATTTCATTTTTCAGTACCAGGCCATTGAAATCTTTTGTAAAAAGGATATTACTTCCGCCACCTAAAATAAATAATGGATATTGTGGATACGCATGAAGTAATTCTTCCAATTCATCCACATCAGAAAATGTTGAAAAATACCGGGCTTTTGCATTTATTCCAAATGTATTGAAAGATTTCAGAGAAATATTTTCCTGAATAACCATGACTCAGATTTTCCGGTACACAATTTACATCCTTGCCAGGCTATCACCAATGGTTTATTTTATTTAATAAATTGGTGCTATTTTCATGAAACTAAAGGCCTGTAGAATTTTATGAAACCAGAAATAAACATTCGAAATATTTTAATAACAGACAATAAACCGTTAGCTGTACTTATCCGGGATACTATGACGGAATTCGGCGTGAACCGGCCCAACACAGTATTTGATGATCCACGTACAGATTTTTTATTTGAAGAATTCCAAAAAAATAGATCTGTATATAATGTTGCTGAAATAAACGGGCAATTAGCAGGAGGTGCCGGAATCTATCCTACTATAGGTTTACCCGGAGATACCTGTGAACTGGTAAAAATGTACCTGAAACCACAGGCAAGAGGCATTGGGCTGGGTAGAATGCTGATTGAAAAATGTATCAGCCAGGCTAAAGAATTGGGATATAAAAATATTTACCTGGAATCCATGCCAGAGCTAAAAAAAGCATTGAGTGTATATGAAAATATTGGGTTTGAATATATCAAAGGCCCGATGGGTGATAGCGGGCATAGTGGCTGCGGGCTCTGGATGCTGAAAAAACTATAATTGGAAAAAACAGAAATCAAGAATCGAAGAATCATTTTTTTCAAATTTCAAACTAGTTCCACTTCATGTACAGGGCTGAATAAATACACTTTCCCCGTTTTCATTTCAGTGCATTTGAATCGTTTCCGCAATTTCTCCCCTCTCTGAAAAATTTTTCCATCATCAGTGCGGAAAATAGCCTGGCTGGCTAATTCTTCCACCAAGCGGCTGCCGCTTCCCTGTTGATTAAATTTTCTTAATGCCCGCATCAAACCATCTTCAGCACAACTGCTGGCAGCTGGATTTTTTAATGAGATCAATAATTCTTTTTCAATTTCTGCAGGGAATATTTTATTCTTTAAAAATTGATCTAAAAATTTAGCATAGATATTTTTCCATTCGCTGCCATGCGCCTGCACCCGGTGCCCGTATCGTTCAAAAGTGAGCAAATGCGCCAACTCATGTAATAATGTAATCAAAAATGCAAATACGTTCAGATTGCCATTTACACTGATGCGGTGATTATGAATATGAGTCTGGTGCCGGTAATCGCCTAAAATGCTCTTTCTTTCTTTGGTGATGGTAAGATGAACTTTATATTGCTGTAAATAATGCAATACTGCATCGAAAGTGCCATTAGGTAAGAATTGCTGTAATTGATTGATGGGGGCTTCTTTTTTACTCATTCTTTTTTTGCCGGGCTAATTTCATTAGAATGGATACTTCAAAAAAGGTATACACAATGTACAAACACATGCAGGTAATCAACGCAGGCTTATTCACATTTTTTTTTGTAATCATGATATAAACAAAGGCGGCAATGACGATGACAAAAAATTTTACAATAAAACTGGAATAGATGGACCGAATGAATGCCTGTACATTCCCGGATTGAAGGCCCTGCCGGCCAAGCCAGAAAGAAAAAAACATAACAAGAAAGATTATAATATTCCCAAAAACAAGTACCGGAACATCAACAGACCATTTTTCCAGTAAAGTTTTCCCACTTAAAAAAAAACCATTCAACACTATAAAAAGCATAATTACCGGCAACAAAGGCCGGAAAGTATTTTGTTTCATGTTCGAAAATCGCTTTAAACAGTAGCCACTTGTTGTTCGCTACCATTGTTCATACCTACTACGTTGGCGCCCATGTGGCATTGTCCATTGAAAGTTGCTGTGGGTTCTACCTGCAACTTGCCGGCATAAATATCGCCGCTGATAACGCAATCTCCACGGAGCTGCAAAAGATCTTTTGCACGGATGTTTCCGGAAACTTTTCCAACAATATCGGCCTGGTTGCCGGAAATATCGCCCTCTACCAGGCCACTGGCTCCGATAACGATCTTTGAAGCACAATTGATATTTCCTACAATGGTGCCGTCAATTCTCAAATCGCTTTTACTGCTGATGTCTCCTTTTACTGTGGTGCCGGCGCCAATCAATGTGGTGCCATTGCTTCCACCATTTGTCTTTTCTGGTAGCATATCGGTTTTTTGTTTTGTATTAAACATAGGTCATTGATTTAATCATTAGATGTCTCTGTTTTCGGCAGCACTAATTTGGTTGTATCCAATGCCACTGCTGTATTTCCGGTCAGCACTTTTTTTACCTGCTCAATATACTCCGATTGATAATTCACCTGCCGTTCCAAAGAATCCACTTTAAATTTCATTTGCCGGTATTCACGGCCTAATTTGAGATCGTCGTAACCGGGAATATAATATTTCAATGGCGTAAAAACTATCAGCGCTACCGTAAGACCCACTAATAATACAAATATTGTGCTCAATCCTACATAAACGCTTAATCTCGACAATTTAAAGGTAACTACCTCTTCATAAGTATCATCATTCATCACCACCAGCCGGTATCGGTTTCGCAGCCGCTTGAACGTATTTCCGGCATCCAGTTTTGCCATACTTCTTTTTTAGGAAATTAAAGGTAATAAAAGACAGAGAGAGTTAATAGCGCTGTTTAGAGAAAGATTTTAGATTTAAGTTCTCAAAATGACTTGAGTAATTATTCAGTGGTTGTTTATTTTTAGCAGTAACTATTTAAATTACAATCAACATCAATCATTCAATTTAAGTACGGCAAGAAATGCTTCCTGCGGCACTTCTACACTTCCGATCTGGCGCATTCTTTTTTTCCCTTCCTTTTGTTTTTCCAATAATTTTCTTTTACGGCTGATATCGCCACCATAACACTTGGCCGTAACATCTTTTCTCAAGGCAGAAATATTTTCCCTTGCAATGATCTTGGCGCCAATGGCAGCTTGTATTGCTATCTGGAATTGCTGGCGGGGCACCAGTTCTTTTAATTTTTCGCACAACTTTCTTCCGAAATCCTGGGAACGGCTGCGGTGAATCAAAGCACTGAGTGCATCCACTTTGTCGCCATTTAATAAAATATCCATTTTCACAATATCGCTATCCCGGTACCCGATATAATGATAATCAAAGGAAGCATATCCACGGGTTTGAGATTTTAATTTGTCATAAAAGTCAAACACAATTTCAGTAAGAGGCATTTCAAACAATAGTTCCACCCTTGTTTGTGTGAGATAATGCTGATTCAATAAAACTCCTCTTTTACCCAGGCAAAGCGTCATGATATTGCCGATATATTCCGGCTTGCTGATGATCTGTGCTTTGATATAGGGTTCTTCAATTCTTTCTATTTGAACGGGGTCGGGCATTTCAGTTGGATTATTCACAGCAACCTTTTCCCCTTTTGTAGTATAGGCAACAAATCCAACGTTGGGAACCGTAGTGATCACTGTTTGATTAAATTCTCTTTCCAATCTTTCCTGGATGATCTCCATGTGCAGCAACCCGAGAAACCCGCAACGAAATCCAAAACCCAAGGCCTGTGAAGTTTCCAACTCGAAGGTGAGTGAAGCATCATTGAGTTGTAATTTATCCATACATTCTCTCAGCTCTTCAAAATCATCTGTATTCACCGGGAAAATTCCTGCAAAAACCATAGGCTTCACCTCTTCAAATCCTTTGATGGCAACGGGGTTTTCATTTTTAGCTATTGTAATTGTATCTCCCACTTTCACTTCTTTGGCTACTTTGATGCCAGTGATAATATAACCTACATCGCCACATCCTACTTCTTGTTTTGGGGACAAGCTTAGTTTCAAAACACCCACTTCATCCGCTTCATATTCCATTCCAGTGGAAACAAATTTTACCAGGTCTCCCTTTTTTATTGAACCATTCATGATCCGGTAATACACTATGATACCACGGAAAGAATTAAATACGCTGTCAAAAATCAAAGCTTGCAAAGGAGCATCAGGATCACCCGTTGGTGCAGGGATTTTTTCCACGATAGCTTTTAAAATTTCTTCTACTCCCTGCCCGGTCCTTCCGCTTGCCAGCAAAATTTCTTCCTGTTTGCACCCGGTCAGCTCAATGATCTGGTCTTTTGTTTCTTCAATCATTGCGCCATCCATATCAATCTTATTTATGACAGGAATAATTTCCAAATTATTATCAATGGCTAAGTATAAATTGGAAATAGTTTGTGCCTGTATGCCCTGCGTGGCATCTACTAAAAGCAATGCTCCTTCGCAAGCTGCTAAAGCACGGCTCACCTCGTAACTGAAATCAACATGGCCGGGAGTATCAATCAGGTTTAAAATATATTCCTGCCCGTCTGAATGCCTATAGTTGATCTGGATAGCATGGCTTTTGATAGTAATTCCTTTTTCTCTTTCCAGATCCATATCATCGAGTACCTGGTCCATCATTTCTCTTTCACTGATGGTATTTGTTGCCTGTAACAAACGATCTGCCAAGGTGGATTTTCCATGGTCAATATGTGCAATGATGCAAAAGTTCCGGATATTCTTCAACACTCTTGATTTTGTGGCGGCAAAGGTAGTCAATAGTAACGAGGGTTGAACTATAAAAGAATACAGATAATGATCAACGGACAACTGTCCAGGGGTTATTCGCTTTTTTCTGTGATTAGTAGATTTCATTTGATTTCGGGTTTTGAGACACTATCCTTGTCCCTTTGATGCCCTCCCCTTTTAAATTTTTATGTTGCAGAAAGACAAGAAACATTTTAATTGATATATAAAAACTGAATTGATTTTACTATAATCCTATAACTCTCCGCTTCAAACATTGTCCACGGAAAAGGGATTATATTTATAAAATGTGTTCTCATGTCAGGGCTCCTGATAAGATATGGCAGTAATTGAAAATGTCATACTTTCATAAAAGCTTAATTGATTTCAAAACCGCATTCCTAAACCAAACCAACACAATTTGAAAAACTGGTATAAACTTTTAAGTAAAGAAGATTTCGGGAAAATAGTAACCGAAAGAGGTTTTCAATTAACCTACAAAGGCCAACGGATTGGCGGAGCAGGAGTTGAAGGCGAAGGATCGGAAGAATTGAAAAAGCGATTTGATGAACAAGCCACTTTTGAAATTCAAAAGATTTTAACCGGATTGGGGCATTCGTATTATTACAAGGCAATTAAAAAGGTTGCAGGAATATAGATAATATAAGTTGCCGACAGAGGCTCAAACACACTTGCAAATTGTTTTCAGAGATTTTCAAATCTTTCTTCTCTGCGTGCATGCTGCTTTTCTTTTCAGCTATCATTTGATAGCGGCATGTAGATTATAAACGCCGTTGCCAACAACCAGAAAATAATTGTCATAGCCGAAAGTTACATTCATTCCTTTTTCAATAACTTAAGTTATCAGAATGTTACCAGCAATTTTTAATTGGCATGATATAGTAATTTCATTAAAACTCAATATTTATGAGCGAGGAAATAATTTCTAAAATATGGGAAATGAATGATCCGCTTGCTTTAACAGGAGTCAAACCGGGGCTCTTGCTATTAAAAGAAGGAAATGTTTCATTTGTGACGGAAGAAGGTGAGCAATTCAATGTTCCAGTAGCAGAACTGAAAGAAGTAAAATGGCCTTTTTATGAATTGGGGCTGTCCTTTACCACACATGTTAATGGCAAAAAATACAGGTTCATATTTACAGATCCCGTGGCCAGTGCTGGCGAAAATATTCTTTCGAAAGCCTCATTCCTGCCAATGCTGAAATTTATTTCTTTATCTGGTGAACTCGATACAATCCTTACAGGAAAAGAAGCAGCACACCAATGGAAAGCAGTATTTAAGAAATAGAATAATGACCTACCGGGGTCTTAGGGTAACCGGCAACAATTGCAAAAAAATAAAAAAAAGCCGGATAAATTTATCCGGCCTGGGTTTCATAGTTATCATCAGGATTTATTGATGAAGCTGTATCGTTCCTACTTTGGTATTTCTACCTCGGTCTACTGTAATATTATTTAAGGTGCTGTCTTTATAACCATTTCTGCCAGATATCAACATACTGTAAGTGCCAGGTCGTAATCCCCTTATTTTAAAATATCCTTCATTCCATGGCCATGCATACGACGTGTCAGTTGCATTGAATGCTTTTACAAATCCGTAAGAATGGTCAGGTTTTATTTTTCCTTCTATGGATCCAAAACTATAACTGCTGAATGGTATCAGCACAGGAGATAACCAATATTTTCCATAAAAATAAAATATGGAACGTGACAGATTGAAGTCAAGGTAAAGCTGGAAATTATTGGATGAAAGAGAATCAAGATGCTCCCTGCGGATGTTGACAAATACAGAATGATAATGAAAAATCAGATTGAGCGGATGCATGACACTGTCCACCATAACGCTGTCCCTGTCGCCCAAAGTGAATTTTATTCTTTCAATTTTACCATTGATTAAAAATCCGCTTGCGATCAACGTATCCAATCCATTTCTCAAAGTCATCAGGTCATAAATACCTGGCCGGATATCAAGTGTATCCCAATATTCACAATGCCCATCCATTTGATCATGATGATCATCACAACCCGGATGGTCGTGATCTGGGTACCCATTACGTTCACAGGTATCCACTTTCACTGCTATACTTTGAATATCAATAAATACTTTTTGAAAATCCGAAGGACCGTCTGTCAACCTTACAGACAATTTCATTTTACCGGGAGGAATACCAGAATCTCCACCTATCGAAGAATCTTTCTGGCAAGCATAAAAAATTGCCAAAGATGAAAATAACAGGAAGGCGCCACTCAGAAAATTTTTCTTAATTCCCATATAAATATTTTTAATCTTCAATTTCAGTAAGTGGCAAGGGGATGTATAAAAGCGGTTTTAAATTTGCAAATCAAGTGCCATAGTTATTTATTGGATTGAATTGTGGAAAAAAAGTTATTATTTAATCAGCTTTTTATTAATCTATATAAAGTGTCAATTTTTTCTAATAAGGAAATAGTATCCGGGGAATATATTTTCTTTCCAAAATATCCTGCTGAACGATAATTTGTAAAATATGATAATGAACTTCATATAAAATAAATGTATCCCGGTTTTAATTTTTTTACCCACTGTTTAATCAAATTTGTAAAGGGGCCATTCTCTGCCAGCTATGATACATTTATTATATTTGCCGCTCACAAAAAACTATAATATGAAAAAATATTTTATCCTGTTTCTGTTAACTGGCATCGCCGGGCTGGCAAATGCACAAACTACTAAAGGTGATTGGATGGCGGGTGGAAATATCAGCCTGAACACCAGCGATAATAACACACAAATCAGTTTTTCTCCTACCCTTGGAGGTTTTGTTATTGATAACCTTGCGATTGGAGGCGAATTCCTGTTGGACTATTCCAAAACAGGAAATAATAAAGTAACGAATTTTGGTTTTGGACCTTTTGTACGTTATTATTTTACCACTGCAAATATTCGCCCCATCGTGCAGGGAAGTTTAGGGTATATCAGCCAGCATGTTAAAACGAATTTTTCCAGTTCTACCAATAATGGTTCCCATTATTTTCTTGGCGGTGGTGCAGCCATATTCATCAGCAACCAGGTTTCTCTGGATATCCTGATGGGATACGATCATACCAAGTATTCTGACTTTGATGGTTCCGGCGGATTCAAACTCGGAGTCGGGTTCCAGGTGTACTTATTAAAACGCCAGGTGGACAAAATACGGGGGAATAAATAATATAATAAAAAAATTAAACCAAAGCCGTCTTATTTCTAAAAATTAAGCCGGTTTTTCTTTTTTCGTTTTTCTGATAAATGGTAAAACAATTGCTGGATATCTGAAGTAGGTATTGGTTTCGAAAAAAAAATTTAGAATTAGAACTAAATCAAATTTCCAAACGGGAAATATTAAAATGTTAATTTAATGCGGGCGGGAATGAAATCCCGGATTTTCAAAACAAGGCTGCTGTAAAACAAGTAAGATACCCGGTCAAGTGCAAAACAACAATTAAATTCAGAAATGAAATTTAGTTCCCATTAATTTTCTGGCATACCATCGTCCTTCCATTGTTTCAGAATATTGATGGTACTATCGCTTAGCTTTGAATGGTCACGAGGCATGAAACCCCGCTCATCAGGGTTTAATTGAACACGGCGTAGAATATCATCAATGTTCTTAGACACCTCAGCATAAGAATCCAACGGATGTTTTTTTCCGCCTTTGGCGGGAAAATGACATGGGGCACAATCAGCTTCTAAAATAGCTTTCACATTTAGGTCATAATTCATTTTCACTGTTTGCTTTACTGCTTTTTTAGAAGTGCCGCAATAACTAAGTACAAATGCCAGGGCCGACAGAGCTGAGAAGATCATTAGTTTTTTCATGTGTAATTTGATTTATGAATAAAAATATCAATTATCAATGTAATAAAAATACCGGTTATCAAAAAAAAGGTCAACAAATACGTATTTTTGAATATATGAAATTCAGGCAATCAATCTCGGTTCTATTGTTCCTTGCGTTTGGCTGTAATTTACCCGGAAACAATAAAGGAAATTCCAATATGGAGCCCTTGAAGCAGGAATCAGAAAAAACAATAAGCTCCATCAAGACCGCCTGCATTCTTTCTGAAATTTCCTATTGTTCTGATCCCGAAAATAAATTATCACAATACCTGCCCGGATGGAAAATAGTTTGGAGGCCCGCAGCCGTAGGAGGTAACTACGCATTTGTAGCTACCAATGGAACGGACTATGCTATCAGTATCCGGGGCTCACTTTTGGAATTCAGCGATGCGGCTTTTAATAACTGGTTATATAATGATCTCAATGTGGCTGATCAAAAAGACTGGAATTATTCTGATTCTGGTTCACATGCCCGCATTTCTGAAGGCTCTTATCTCGGTTGGGAAAATATGAATAAGCTCACGGACATCAATGATGGAAAAAAATTATGGGATTTTTTACAAACCATTCCGGCTGATGCTCCTGTTTTAATTACAGGCCATAGTCTGGGTGGAAATCTTGCTACTGTGTATGCCTCCTATTTATGGTGGCAATGGAAACAAAACGAGCATACAAGAGCCAATATGAATGTGATCACTTTTGCGGCGCCTGCATCAGGCAATGAAGGATTCGCTGAAAGTTTCGATAAAGCATTTCCCCATTCATTGCGCATAGAAAACAGCAATGATATGGTGCCAAAATTTCCCGTTGCTGATAAAATAGATCAGCTTGGCAATCTTTTCTCTCCTGACCCATCTGCTGCTTCCATTTCTGTAGGTTATAAAAATCTTACCACGCCGCTGTCAAATGTTTTTTCATTAATGAAGGGAGCCATGAATCTTTTGCGCATCACCAATGGAATTTCTCCTTATGTGCAGACAAATGGCGATGGTAATATGATCACCATCCCGCTATCCGGAAAAAATAATTCAAACGATGCCGCCGCCTGGTTTGCCGAGGCAGGTTACCAGCATGGAATGGCACAATATGCAAAAGCGTTTGATGCACCTGTGATTGACTGCAGTAATCAATAAGTTCAGGTATTGAATTAAAATACATGAAAGGAATTTTATGGGAACCAAATGGCTGCTGATGTTGGGCATGTAATTTTTAAATGTAGATACCAGATTTCGTTCTTCCTTATATTTTTTTATTGATTACTATAAAAAAAATGAAGAGCCCGGATTTTTTCAAGTTGAATATTCGTAATACCAGGCAAGCTTAATTTGTCATCTTTTCAGATTGTGCAGAAGGGTATTTTACTTATTTTTGCCACCCATTTATAATTGGCCACGTAGCTCATCCCGATAATTATCGGGAGAATAGAGCATCCCGACGTTACTATCGGGAAGGTTTTAGGTTTGAGAAGGAATTGAAATTATTGAACAATAATCCGGCCCCGTAGCTCATCCCGATGTTACTGTCGGGAAGGTTTTAGGTTTGAGAAGGAATTGAAATTATTGAACAATAATCCGGCCCCGTAGCTCAACTGAATAGAGCATCTGACTACGGATCAGAAGGTTTCAGGTTTGAATCCTGACGGGGTCACCAGATAGGAAGGAGCAGCATTTTTGCTGCTCTTTTCTTTTTTGCAATCGCTGAAACCCTTATCAGCACTGCAAAGCAGCGTTAGCACCTCATTAGGTTGTGTGGTTTGAAAAGTATTATTAGCAAATACCAGTTTTTCAGGAAATATCAAACCAAGCATTTTCTGCTTGTTTTCCAGTGTAGCAGTGCTGTAATAGTAGCCCATATTGCTAAGTAAGGAAAAGCCAAACTTGCAGTAAATAGTAAAGCCACTGTCTGCTTGTTTCAGTTCCGTTATCCTGCTACGCAGGGCGGCACAATCCTTCGCATTTCTTTCTTTCAGTCTGTTGTAAGCAAACTTATCCAGTTCATCGTTTATAAGCTTAATTGCAGCCTTATCCATTAGTTCATTATTCTTTGTTATTTCTGCTTCAAGTTTTTTTATTTCCGCATCCCTGTCGCCTTCCTTAGTCTTAAAAATATCTTCCATAATAGAAATGTACAAGCTGCCAATTTCAGGCTTTAATGAAATGCTGCTAACCCAATTATCAAATGCAGAATGTAGTGTATTGCTTTTATGCCTTTCATTGCAGCCCTTAGTACAGTGATAATAAAAATATTTGCCGCCGTTTCCTAATGCAGAACTGCCAGTAAGTGGCTTGCCACATCTTGGGCATTGCAAATACCCACGCAAAGGGTATTCATCATTTACCATTGCATGTTTGGTTTTAAGTTTCTTTCTGCCACTTAAAACGCTTTGTACTTCAAAAAAAAGTTCCTCACTTATTATTGGCTCATGCAGACCTTGCACCAGTTCTTCAGGTTCATCATTCAGAGCTTTAATTCTAATCATGCCATAATAAACAGGATTACGCAGCAAAAGCCAAAATTGATTGCGGCTAACCTTCAATCCCTGTTTGTAAATCTCCTTTCTTAGAATTTCAATTTGATAAGTACCAGTAGCAAATAATTCAAACGATTTCTTTACAAGTGGTGCAAGTTCAGAATGTACAATGCAGGGTTTGTTTGCTGCATCCCTTACGTTTTTATACCCAAAAGGTGCAGTGCTTACCCACCTGCCTTCCTTCATGGCTTTTCTCATTCCGTTGGTTGTGTTCAATGAACGCCTTTGATTTTCTACTTGCGGAGCAGCTAAGTAAAAGGCTTTCATCAAAAGGTTTTCAGGCACGCTTTCATCTAAGGGCTGTTCTATTGCTTCCACTGTTACACCCAGCTTCATAAGTTGTGTAATCATGGTTAGCGATGCTTCCATGTTTCGGGAAAACCTATCCCATTTCACGATAAGCAATTTCTTTACAACGCCTTTGTTCTTTTTGATGAACTCCAAGAGATTTTTAAATTCAGGTCGTTCAAAGGTCTTAGCGGAGTGGTCATCTTGAAAATGTTTTATTATTTCAATGTCTTTGCTTTCGCAATGTTTCCTTAACCTTTGTTCCTGGTCTCTTAAACTATAGCCTTTTTCGGCTTGTTCATCCGTTGAAACCCTTGTGTAAATGATTGCTGTTTGCATCGCTTTTATTTTTTGGTGCTTTATAAAGCTGATAATCCAGTTCACCTAACTTATAAAGCAAGTGTCTAATCTGTTTTATTTCTTCATCGCTGTATGTCGTACCGTTTGCCTGTAAAATTTTTCTACATGCTTCAAGTGATAGCATTGTTTACACAAGTGCCTTCTCCTGTTTCTTCCAGTAAGTACAGCCGTCCGTAAAGTTTATTCATCTATTGAATTTTAGTTGTTGTTAAAAAATTTGTGATACATGCGTTTAATAAAAGCATCTTTACCTTTCTGTCTCTTGATAGTAACAGTCTGGTCGCTTTTCTCATTCATTATCTGCACATACTTTTTTTCATCAAGTGGTAAGTGTTCACAAAATTCAGCAGAATGTATATCACCGTTTTTTGTTTTGATAGTTACCTCTGCTAAATAGTTGTTTGTATGTATTACATCAAGGAGTTCTCTTTCCTTTGCACTTACAGTTACCGTATAACCCAAATCATTGCTTAAATCAAAGTGTGGTAATGCTTTCTTTAAAATCTTGTGCAGTCGGATGTTAATGTAAAAATCTTCATCATCACAGTTGTAAAAGGTTTCCATATTTTCACAGCCTATAATTTTACCACAACCAGCTTTCGTTACCATTAAGCAAAGCGGTTGCCTGTTGTGTAGGCAATAATGCAGGCAGAACTCTAATAGAGCCAATGTAGTATTGTATTGTTCATCTAAAACACTTAGCAGCATTCTTATTTTCTCTATTTCCTCTTCGCCAAATCCAGTTTCCTGCAAGTATATCACAATGTTGCACCAAACCATTTGCAAAGGGCTAATTATTAAAGGTTCATTACTCTTTGGTTTTTCACCACAACAGGCATGAAATCCCTTTTTATCGGTCAATACAGGTATTGGCGTGTGCAGTTGCTTTTGTGTATTTGCCTCTAATTCAAAATAGTCACCTATTTCTTTGAGAAAAGAAGTCAGTACTACATCTAATGTTTGTTCCGTTCCTGCAATTCTGTAAACCTTACTCATTCTATTATGAATTTTAAATTTTTGCCCTTACCTTTACAGTATAAAATAATGGAGCGTGTGGGAATCAAACCCACTTACTAAGAATGGGAGTTCCTCCGTAATCAAATCTGAACGCCCCAATTTTATACTTGTAAACAAACCATCTACGCCAGAGTCGCAAACTTTTGTAGATGGTTTATTTTTTACCACATTAATTTCTCTTTTAAGTCTGGTTTATATTCTTCTTTCAATTCGTCATTCTCAAACCATAAAGGATTTCCATAGTAATATCCTTTCATTCTGATTGCAGGTTTGTAGGTTCTAACAAGATGATTTTTAACCATTGTTGAAACAATGTTGGAAATTGCTGCGTGCAGCTTATCTTCTGTGTATTCAGTTTCATATTCTTTTACACCTTCTACAATTTGAGCAATTGTTAGAACCTTATCCCTGAACTTCATATATGCTTTAATCCTTTCCTGCCAAGTTTTATCTTTTGGATATACAAACTCAATTTCTTCTTTTGCTTGTTGCAGTTGTGGAGTTTCTAAAATTTCAATTGTATCTGCATTAGAAAAAGCCTCAATTGCTATTTTTGTTTTTTGAATAGATGCGTCTCTTATTTCCTTTTCTTTAAGGGCTGCTTTTTCTTCCTCAAGTAGTTTAGAAAGTCTGGATTTTAGTTCTTTTAAAATCTGACCATCTGATAATTGATTTGACATATTTTATCATTTGAGAACAAAAATATGAAAGGCTAAATGAAAAAACAAAAGAAAAATATAAAGAACAGTATAAAGTTATTAACAAAGGAGAGGATTTGATGAAATGAGAAGCAAGCAAAAGTTGTCAAATTACGACAATATTCGTACTTAGCTGTGTATGTGAGTTGAACAAACCCCTTTTTACAACAAGAGAAATAGAAAATGTATTACCATTTGATGCAGCATATTTCTTTATTAAAGTTGGCTCAATTCAACCATAAACATTTACCGCTACCTATTACTGTTAATTTTAAAAGCTTGCTTGACATTTGGAAAATCAATTCATGGCTGTTATAACACTATGTTAAATACTCACAATGATTATATTTGTTGCTAAAAGAAATTTTTAAAAATGAAATAAAAAAATAGGCACTATAAAATATTGCGTTTAGCTCACTTCTGCTGATGAAACCGTCCAAATTTTCAAATGCAAAACAGAATCAAGCAAAACGCTCACCTAAGGCGTGGGCGTTGCTTACTGTTTTGCAGGTTCTTGGACGGACCTCATCGGCGGTGGTAACATAAGTCCCACGCTGTTTTTATGCCCTTATGTAATCCATGCAGTACATTAACCCATACCAGCTATTAAATATTTCAGCAGAAAGTCTTTCTGATGTTGATGTAAAGACAATTAGCAGAGAAAGAAGAAGATTATTACATCAAATCGAATTAAGTGAGCATGGGACAATTGATTATAATGGAATTGAAATAACTCGGGCTGAATGTATTAGAGTTTTGGACGAATTAGATGAAAAGAACAAGCGAGAGTTTCACTTTTTTATTTTTCAAAATTCATCACTCAACAATTTTCTTACTTCAGGCACACTTTATTTTTTTGATAAACACACAGCAGAAAGCATATATAAGCTACCAGCATTTATAAATTTTATCAGCCCATATTTTGAGCCTCGTTATGATGAAGTATTAAGTACGAGTTTCAAATCAGGAAACAAAGAAAACATTAAGAAAATACTTTCAGTACAGCCATTAACAACAACATCGTTTAATGAAAGCTGTTATAAAAGCACTTATCATTTTTTAAAGGATGTAGATAAAGAAATTAATCAGATAATTGATGAGATTAAAGATGAAGAAAGCCCATACATTCAAAAATCCTTTCGTGGCATTGAAACAGAAATTAAATCTAAAGTAAGCCCGGAACTAATAAACTTACTACCTGCATACTTTCAAGGTATCAGAAATCAAATTGCAATGAGTATAAGAAATCTTGCAAGAGATATAAACAATGACCCATACAATTTGATTGAGCCTGCATTTAAAGTTAGCTCAATTGCAAATGAAATCGAATCAGATGGATTAACAAAGCAAACTGTTTCCAAAGGTTACAGCATAATTAAGGGTCGCTATGAAGACTTGCTTCAACAAAAAGAAAATGAAAAATATGAACCGCATATTGATAAATGTTATTCACTAATTGATGCGATTGTTGATAAAAGAGACGCAATAAATAAAAAAGAAATCTCTGCTTCACATGTAAATAATTGGGTTAATTCCAACATCAATATTACTGAATTGAATAACCTTCCAAGTGCCGCATTTCAGGTTAGAAATTTAGTTGCTCTTTCTTTAAAAAGTTTGTCTGTTGCTGTTTGGAATAACCTCGATGAAATTGATATTGCAATAAGTGTTTTGGCTAAAGCTACTTTGCTTAGAGTAAATGAAGATACTAAAGCTGTACTGGTCGAAGCCAAAATTCAATTAGACGAACTAAAAGCCAAAATTCAAAGACAACGATTAGCAAACCTGCAACAAACAACGAATTATCCTAAGAAAGAAAAGTCAAGTTTTGGAGTATTAATAGTAATCGGAATAATCATTTTAATTATCTATTTGATTTCAAACTCTAACAATTCTCATAATTCTTCAAGTTCATCATACAACGATAATTCAACCAATTCTTACTCACCCCCACCAGCAACAGTTGATACTGCCAAATCAGATATTGCTATTGCTCCACAAAGCATAGATACCTACCAAACAGAACCAGTTTATAACAAGGTAACAATGGTGAACGGAAATATCTCTGATTGTTCAGGAATATCACCCAAATATGATAAAAACATAAGCACCAAACTTATCATTACAGCACAGCTTACAGATGTTGCAGTTAAACTTTATGATTATGAAACTGACAGATGCATTAGATATGTTTTCGTTAACGATGGTAGTACCTATGCTATAAAAAATATTCCAGAAGGAAAATACTATTTAAAAATAGCTTATGGCAATGACTGGGAAGTTAAAGAAGGAGACCCAGTTTGTAAAGGTCGCTTTGCCACCCATTCATCATTCAAAAAAGATTTAAGTGTTTATGATTTCAATAAAACTTATTACAATGACGGTCGTGTATCTGTTCCATACTATACATTAAAACTTTACAGAACTTATACAACCAATACTTATGATGACAACTCCGCAGGTAACTCAATTTCAGAATCTGATTTTAATAATAACTAATTATGGATGCAATTAAAATACCCAAACATTTTCCTGTTGTTCTCAATCAAGTATTCGAGATAGAGAATAAATTAAAAAACATTACAGAAGCAAATTCAATTCAAAGAAATCTTGAAAGGATAAAAGACTATTTTGAAAATGAAGCTTTACAAGATGGGCAAGGAATAGTTTATCACAACCCAATTGGTGAACCGTATAATGTTACAAGGGCAGACTGTGAAGCAACAATATCAGGGACTGACCATGAAAATCTTGTCATCATTGAGGTTTTAAAGCCAATATTATATTTCAAATATGCTAATACGCAAATGATAATTCAGAAAGCAATTGTCATAGTTCAATCTCAAAATTTAAAATAATCATATTATGGAAAATAGAATAAACTTTGGAATAGATTTAGGTACGACTAATTCTGCTATTGCAAAATTTGTAAAAGGCGATGTTACAGTATTCAAAGACCCCTTAGATACTGGCAAAGAGACGTTGCCCTCTGTAGTTTATTATAAAACTGATAACATTATAGTTGGTAGCAGAGCCAGGACTTACTTAACACGAGATGCGAAGAATGTTTTTAGCACCTTCAAAAGAAAAATGGGTACTACTGAAAGTTTCAAAGTAAAAAATTTAAACCAATCAAAAACACCCGTTGAACTATCTGCTGAAGTAATAAAGCAACTTAAAAGTTTTATTCATTCCGGAGAGATACTTGATGCTGCTGTTATAACAGTACCGGCTTCATTTGAATTACCTCAAACAAAAGCTACCCAAGAAGCTGGCTATTTAGCAGGGTTAAAACAAGTAATCACATTGCCTGAACCAATTGCGGCAAGTTTAGCTTATGCAAATAAGAAAAAGGAAAATGATATTCAGAATGGTCAGTGGTTAGTTTATGATTTGGGGGGTGGCACATTTGACGTTGCACTAATGAAAATAAAGGATGGAGAAATAAAAGTACTCGACCATGAAGGCGATAATTTTTTAGGCGGTGCAGATTTTGACAATTTGATTGTAGAGAAATTTATTATCCCATTCTTAAATAAGAACTACAAATTTCACGACTTAGAAGTAGAACTTAAAAGTGAAGCAAGTAAGAGAAACGCCTTGTATTACCGCTTATTGTTATTAGCTGAAGAAGCAAAAAAACAGTTGTCAAGTTTTACCTCTACTGAAATAGAATTAATAGATATTAAAGACGACAATGATGTAGAAGTTGATACTGTTGTTACAATTACTCGTTCTGAATTTGAGAGTTTAATAAAAGAGCAAGTAGATAGAACAATTGAAATGATTAAGAAAATACTTGTTCGCAAAGGGCTAAAACCATCAGACATTTTATTTACATTAATGGTAGGCGGCTCAACATATATCCCATATGTTAGAAAGAGAGTTGAAGAAGTTTTACAAATACCAAACAACTGTGATATTGACCCAACCACTGCCATTGCAATCGGAGCAGCCTATTATGCAGGTACAAGAGAGAAAAACTTTTCAAAAGAAGAACCTAAAAAAGTCACTCATGGGATTAAAGTAAAATTTGCGTATCAAAAAAATTCATGGGAAGATGAAGAAATGCTTGCTGTTAGAATTGACGGTAATATAGATGGATTATACTATCAAATAACAAGAGAAGATAAAGGTTTTGATAGTGGCAAAAAAAAGCTTGCTGCAAGAATTTCGGAAGACCTTCCTTTAGTTAAAGAATCGTACAACTTTTTCAAATTTGTTATCCTTGATGAACAAAATAACATAATCGATACCGACACAGAAATTATCGGGATAGCTCATGGTATAGCTGATTTTGCTGGCACTCCGATTTCTCATGACTTTTGCATTGAGTTAGACAATACAGAAGCTGTTGATAAATCAACAAAGCTTGAATTAATTTTTCAAAAAGGTTCCGTTTTGCCTTTGAAGTGGAAGAAAACTTACACTTTACTAAAATCATTGATAAAAGGTACAGAAGACAAAATAGTAATACACATTTTGGAAGGTTCTCATACATCTATTGCTCAAGCAATAAGCACAGTTGCTTATTTAGAAATTAACGGTAGAATGATTGAAAGAGATATTCTAAAAGGCACTGATATAGAGATAAAAGTTGAGATGTCAGAAGATAACGAATTAAAGGCATCTGCTTATTTAGTAATGACTAATCAAGAATTTAATATTCCTGTAACCATTAAAAACAGAGGTACTTCTGTTGCTAAATTAAAAGAAGATGTAGGGATTTTGAATGACCGAATTGAAACTGAAATTAACCAAGCAATAGACAGGGAAGATTATGAAGTCGCAGAAGAATTAACTACACTAAAATCACAGATGCAAGAATTGGAAGATGATGTGGTAAAAATCCAAGATGATGATGTTACAGATAAAAAATTTCAATCAGAAGATATAAAGCGAAAGTTTGCTCAAAAATTCTTTGATATAACGAAGGATAAACAAATGTCATTGTTAAAAGCAAAATACAATGAGGATAAAGAATGGTGTAAAGAAATTGTTGATGAGAATGGAAATGACCATGACCATAAAATTTTCAATGATATTGTTGCGAGAGAGCAGGTATTTCTTAATTCTATCAATCCAATAAAAATTACAGAAGCAATTGATGAATTAATTGATTTAGGAAGTAACATACTTTGGCGTACTCCAGCATTCCTTGAAGCGAGGTTTAAGAAGTTAATAGAAAAACCTCAAATATTTAATGACCAAGAACAAGCCAAAGTTTGGATAGAAGCGGGAAATTTAGCTATTCAAAACAAGAACTATGATAAATTAAGAGAAGCAAACTGGGGGCTAATTTCATTAATGCCAAAATCAGCAAGAAACAATGACGATTTAAACGACAGGATAAGAATAGGCTTTAAATAATATCAGCTATGATAACTAAGATTATCAAAATAACACTTGCAATTTTATTCTTCATTTGCCTTGCAAATATGCCTTATGGGTACTATCAGCTTGTAAGGTTTTTGGCACTTATTGGCTTTGCGTTATTAGCTTACTATTCAAATGAAAATGGAAATAATATTGAGACAGTAATTTTTATCGCATTGGCTATCTTATTTCAACCAATACTAAAAATTGCTTTAGGTAGAAATTTATGGAACATTATTGATGTCATTGTAGGGATATATTTATTGCTTTCCATTTTCTTTAAAACAACAAACTATAAAAATGGAAGAAAAAATTAAAATGACTATCCCTGATTTTGATGGCAAAGAAAAGGAAGAAGATAAGGGCACTGCCAAATATTTGATGATTATTTTTATTCCGATAATTACAGTAATTATTTTATGTTTTAGGTATCATACTTTAAGAATTATTAGTTTGTGCTTGTCTGGACTTGCGATGGGGTATTTGTCTTACAAATCATACAAGGCAAGAGAAAGAAGATTTGATAAAGAAATAGTATCCCAAATCATACTTGTTATACTAACTGTAATAGGAATTTTTTATAAATTCTTTGGCGATTTAGTTTTATCATATTGGGTTATCGCATTATCAAGTATGATATTTATGATTGTCTTAAAAATACAAAACGAAAAACAAAAAGCGTACATAACCTATTATGTATTGCTTGCGGCTGTAGTTACTGCATTTATTCTAAACTATAGCGATGTTCTTTTATTCTTTAAAAAAATCGTTGACTACTTTTAAACCATCTTGATTTATTCCCCAACGCACAGAACCTGCCCGACTGCCCACGCTGCAAGGTAATAAGGTGTTCCTCATGCCTATTCGGCAAGCAGATGTGCCAAACCAATGCAGCAGCAGCAATAACGGCTATTTATAGCCTTTTAAGGTATTGCTGCACCTGCATTGCCCTACGGGTGCTTCGCTACGCTACGCAGTTTGTCACACTTCTTGCAGCTCATACGGCATTCGTCACGGCAGCTACTGTGTCCTTCACGCCACTTCGTTCATTACTTCCTTCGTTACACTTCATTACACCTCGTTCGTAGCTTGACCATTTGCTGCAAGGCAGGGCATTCTTGCCAGCACACATAGCCTGATACAAAAGTATGCACCTGCCTTTCCGCAAGCAATCCCTACAATACTCACTGGGTTTCATTACGCTTCACTACGTCATTCATTCACTTCAGTAGCGTTCAGTCCACCCGCTGCCCATTATTTGGCTCGCCTTGCGTACCCATTTCGGCTGCGTTCACCTTGCGTCTGCTAATTGCTCATGTCGTACCTCCATTTCGCAAAGCATCGCTAAGGTTCACTTGCATAGTTCAGCCGCCTTCGTACCCTGACGGGAAATTTACTGCGGCGGCTTCCTATGGAGGCAGCATCGTTGTCAGCCCCTTGGCTTGGCTTCTTTACATTGGCCTGAAAAGGGGCTGCCACTTTACTGCTGCCCCCTCATGGGTGCTCGCAGGCACTTCCGTTCGTTC
>JAFEAF010000005.1 GCA_018266555.1 Bacteroidota bacterium
AAGTCGGGAAGTTGGGCTGAGTGATACCGGATTATGATAAAACCTGGATAGAAGTGCAGATCTCAGCATGTCCGGGATAAACGAGCCTGTTTTTTTGAGACTTATGTTCTGTGCCTGAAAGACTGATTACAGAAAGGGATTTTAATATTCTTATTAGGAAAAAAGGCCAGTTGAAGTGTTTGATTTAAATTTTGAATTTTGAAAGGCAGCATCCATTGCTTTCGAAGGGATCAAAAATCTATTACATACATCATCTTAATTTCTTCTTTTCTGTTTTTTTATCCCGACAAACCTCTTGAAGGAATTTACTTGGATTTTTTACAGCACACTCCAATAATAGACTTGCATGTCTTTAAATTTTCCATTCAGGTCAGGATTAAAAAAAGGGTGAAAGCTGATTAATATCATTTGTTGTTATGACTTAGTCATGATATTTTGAATGAACGTGAAATAATCTTGCAACTCAAAACACACTCACATATGAAACGTCTTTTATTATTATTTACAGCAGCAATTTTTGCAGCCTGCAATTCCGGTACTGACAATAAAACCACATCATCAAACGGGAATACTTTTGACACCCATTCCCAGGCGGGAGTTGTAGATTCCACGTCTAAACCCAATGTCGTTCAGGTAGCTGTGGGGAGCAAAGATCATACTACACTGGTAGAAGCTGTGAAGGCAGCCAATCTGGTTACGTCATTGTCCAATGCCGGGCCATTTACCGTATTTGCTCCAACGAATACTGCGTTTGACAAACTACCCAAAGGCACCGTGGAAGATCTGCTTAAACCGGCAAAGCAAAATGACCTGATCAACATTCTTCAGTATCATGTGTATGTAGGCGTACTGAAAGCGGATCAGCTTATGGAAGGACAATCACTCGGCATGGTGAATGGTGATAATATTAAAATCACTATGGAGAATGGAAAGCCGGTTATCAATGGTAAAGCGCATATCGTCGCTTCTATTCCTGCTTCCAACGGTATAGTTCATGTGATAGATGAAGTGCTATTGCCTCCGGCAAAATAAGTTACTTTCTTTTTTTTAATTTTTGTACCTGCCCCCACGTAATTTGAGGGCAGGCTTTTTGTATTGGGCTTTATAATGTTGAACGCTGATGCAGTAATTATTTTCCTAAAGTAACAGGATCATTGCCAGGCCCGGGTTTTGTATGGTGAGGCAGTGTATCTGATTTATCTTTACTTCATGACCGATGTGCACGATAAGATGACCCGCAGCTACAATATGTCGCAGATAAAAGCGAAGAATACAAAGCCGGAATTGATGGTGAGAAGATTTTTGCAATTCGGGAATGTCAATAAAAATCCGCAAAGATTGAAAAACAATTTCAGACCTACTGGGAAAGATGTTATTTTACAATTAGAAAAATAAAATGAATATAGTATCAGCAATATTTTCTAAATATGGAATCAGGTTGAATAATCTTGAAACTTTTATTATGACCGACCAGCCATGTTATTGTTCAAAGTGCTACAGCCGAACAGATGCTCTGGAAGAATTTATTTGGAAAGGATATACTACGCATTTATGCCGGTGTAATAATGAAGATTGTAGATTTGTTTTTATTGAGCAAGAGGATAATTATTTTACTGCTAATTACTGGCTTGAAGAAAGCCGATCTTAAATATTCAAACTCTTCCAATGAACTCCGGACGCCTTTGGACAAGAGATGAATTGATACTTGCATTCAATCTTTATACGAAGATTGAATTTGGTAAAATGCATAGCAGAAATCCTGAAATCATTCAATTGGCTAAAATTCTGAATCGTACGCCCGGGTCAATAGCCTTCAAGCTGGTAAATTTCGCAAGTCTTGATCCTGGATTGAAAAAAAGAGGAATTAAGGGAGCATCACATAGCAGCAGTCTTGATAAAGAAGTCTGGAATCAATTTTATGAGAATTGGGATACAACATTTGAAAAGAGCGAAGAATTGCTGGCAAAAGTGAAACATGTGTCAGTAGCGGATATGTATGATATTGATTTGACAGACATACAACAAAAAGGAATAAATAAAAAACGACTTGTAAATACAAGAGTAAACCAATACAGATTCAGACGAATGGTTTTGGCAAATTTTCAAGACACTTGTTGTATTACAGGTTTACAACAAACTGATTTATTAATTGCAAGTCATATCACATTATGGAGCAAGTATGAGAATAATCGGCTAAACCCTGCAAATGGTTTATGCCTGAATGCACTTCATGACAAAGCTTTTGAATCAGGCCTCATTACGGTATCAGCAGAGGATTATACTATAAAAATTTCTTCATTGTTGAAAAAAAGGAAAGAAACAGAAGTAGAAAATTATTTTTTGAAGTATGAAGGGAAAAAAAATATTACTTCCCCATAAATTTTTACCGGCTAAAGATTTCCTTTTTATACATAACAAACATTTTATAGCTTAAGAAGATTTAAATACTTCTGTAGCTTTAAACCTTTATTCATCAACCGGATTTAAATAAATTGCTTAGCTATTGAAAGGAATAGAAAGAAGTTGATTATGCGAAAGAGCTAGTTTAGAATTAAATATAGTCATTTGGAAACTCTTTGTAAGCGAAACGCAATTGTTGATTTAAAAAAATTGAATACATTCAATGTAATAAAGTAACTATCACACAATTTTTCTGCTCTGCAAACTACAAATACTCAATTTCGTTGACTCCTTAGTAAGCTTTATGGGCTTTAATAGAATTACCGGACACTGAACAGAGCTTCGCAACCCCGATAGTTATCGGGGATAATAGTAGCACTGCTGCCGGTTACAAAATAATTCTTTACACTATGTCTTATATCCCATACAGGTTTCGCTATCGAAGAAATATTTTTTTTCAATAACCTTTTCTGAATCTTCGGGCAATCTCTAACTTGCAGGTACGGAGTCAGTATGAATACAGTAAGGAAAAATAAATCCCGTTCATTTTCTCTTTTACCATCCTGGAGAGAAATACTGGCTTTGCTGATGCTGCTGCTTGCTATAATATTTTTTCGTAGTGAAAGGAAGGAGTTGGATGCCATTATTCCACAGATACAGCAGGCTAATCCGTTTAGGTTGGCGGTGGGGTTTGCTGTTACGGTTATTTATATTTTCCTGCAGGCAGGGATTTATAAAAAATGTTTTGCCGCTATTGGACTTGTATTGCAATGGGGAAAATCGGTGGTACTTTTCCTGAAAAGAAATTTTATCAGTGTGTTCTTACCGGCCGGCGGAGTCAGTGCTTTGGCTTATTCGCCATCACAGATACGAAAGGCAGGTTTTAATAAAATACAGGTACACCAGGCCAGCGGGTTATATGGCTTTGCAGGACTGATAACGGTTTTCCTGGCAGGCATTCCGGTAATTATTTTCACCATACTTGCCACGGATCATTTTAAAGATTCCTGGATCGGGCTGATTGCAGTCCTGTTGTTGATTTCTTCGCTGGTGCTGGTTGTTCGTACCATCAGAAAAAAAGGGAAATTTTATAACTGGATTCATAAACGGTTTCCATCTTTTGCTTCTTTATTACATGAGTTATCCACTGCAAATGTCAATCAAAAAAAATTTTACACGGCCGTGGGCTTTTCAATAGGAGTGGAGCTTTCCGGCATGATACATATTTACATTTCCATGCTGGCGTTGGGGTTGCCTGCATCGTTCGGCGCATCAGCCGGAGCCTATATTATTTCGATCCTGATGATGATCATTTCCCCGTTTCTCCGGGGGTTAGGAGCAGTAGAACTTTCCATGGTTTATGTTCTGCAGCAATATGGGTATACTTCTGTAGATGCTTTATCTATAACTATTCTTTACAGGATCTTTGAATTCTGGTTGCCTTTGCTGGCAGGTTTGGTGGCCTTTGCCTGGAAGACGAGAAAATTATTTTTGCGGGCTGTTCCTGTTTTATTTACTTTTTTATTAGGCATCATCAATATCATTTCCGTGGTGACTCCCCCGTTAAGAACCCGGTTACATTTACTCCGTGAATATCTGCCGGTATCTGCCATTCATGCTTCTAATTTATCTATACTTTTTATTGGCCTTGCCTTGCTGGTTACTTCTGCATTTCTTTTCCGGGGATTGCGAAATGCCTGGATACTGGCATTGACTTTTTCACTGCTTTCACTGATTGGAAATTTGACAAAAGCACTCGACTACGAAGAAGCTATTTTGGCTGCAGTGACCTCTGTCATTTTAATAGGTACCGCTTCGCAATACCGGATACACAGCAGCAAAAAATGGATACAGTCGGGTATGAAAACCGCACTAATAAGTATAGTGGCCGTTATGCTGTTTGGGTTTATCAGTTTTTATTTTATTGATAAGAAACATTTCGGTGTTGACTTTACCTGGAAGGAATCCTTACTGCATACGATTAAAAGCTTTCTATTGTTCAATGATACTACCTTGAATCCGGTAACCCGGTTTGGACATGAGTTTATAGGATTTATAAGGATTCTTGGGTTTATAACCTGGATATTTTTCATTTTTATGCTGATCCGTCCCAACCTGGGCAAACAGAAGATGGAAAAAAATTATAAAGAAAGAGCTGCCTTCCTGCTGAGTGAATTTGGGAATTCTGCAGTTGACTATTTTAAATTGTATAAAGACAAGCTTTATTTTTTTTCTGAAATGCATGATGCATTTGTAGCATATAGAATTTCCGGTGGCTTTGCTATTGTGCTGGAAGAGCCGGTTTGTGCTGCAGAAAACAAAGTGGAAGTGATAAAAGAATTTGACATGCAATGCAGGAAGATGGGACTCAAACCGGCTTTTTACCGGGTGGATGAAAATAGTGTGCCCTGGTTTAATGATTTAAGGAAAAAACAACTGATGATCGGGCAGGAGGCTATCCTGGAGATTGATAAGTTTAGCCTGGAAGGAAGAGATAAAAAATCTTTGAGGAACGGGATAAATTATCTTCAGAAAAATGGGTTTACTATTACAGTGCGAAAGGCTCCGCATGAATCTTCCTTTATTTCAGATTTAAAAAAAGTATCCGATGAATGGCTGGAAAGCCTGGGAAAAAAGGAATTTATATTTTCTCAGGGCATGTTTGATCCAATTGAATTAAAGGAACAGGATATTATTTCTCTCTGCGATGAAAATGGAAATGTCAAAGCTTTTTTAAATATCATTCCCGATTTTGCAGAAGATGAGTGTACTTATGATCTTATCCGTAAAACAAATGATGCACCCGGTGCTGCAATGGATGCATTGATTATAAAACTTATTGAATATGCTAAAGAAAAAAATAAGTTATTCCTTAATCTCGGTATGGTGCCCCTGACCGGCATCACGGAGCCGGATAATGCCGCAGAGCAGATCATCAAAATAGCTGCCGATAAAATAAAACGTTTTCAGCATTACAAAGGCCTGCGGGAATTCAAGGAGAAATATGCTACCATTTGGGAAAACAAATATTTGATATATGACAATGATTTTGATTTGTTACAATTGCCCCTGGCAATAAACCAGGTAATGAAACCATGAAGAAATTTTTTTTAATTCTGCTTGCATCTTCTTTTTTTTCCGGGGTACTGTTTGCACAGGCCGATAATTTACCCACAAAGGAATGGAATGCCGGTGCTTATAATCCTTATGTACTTTATATCAGCGGCGATGGTGGGTTTAACAGGTTTTCAACTGATCTGTGTACCGATATGAATAAGGCTGGTTACGGAGTTACGGCTATCAATGCAAAAAGCTATTTCTGGGACAAGAAAACTCCGGAGGAAACGGCAACTGCAATACAATCTTACCTCGCCCGTGTTTTTAAAAACAGGTTAAATCAGCAGTTGGTATTGGTGGGTTATTCATTTGGTGCAGATGTGATGTCCTTTATTGTAAACCGACTACCCGCTTCCATGCAAATTAAACTGGTAAGTGTGATCTTATTAGCGCCATCTACCTCTACTGATTTTGAAATTCACTGGTCTGATATTTTTGGAGGCCATATCAAAAGAAGCATGGATGTGGTGGAAGAAATAAATAAAATGAATGTAGCCAGGACTGTCATTATTTTGGGAGAAGATGATATGGAATATTTCCCGGTGAATAAAGTACGACTGAAAAATTTTGTGTCAGAAATTCTTCCGGGCAGCCATCATTTTTCTGGAGATACAGATAAGGTGGCAGGTACTATGATGAAGTATTTTAAATAGTTCTGCATAATGTGTTAATGGCTAAAAAACTCTTTTGCTATTTACGCTGTAATACTCTCCATTTATAATTTACAGATCATTTTAGCAATACGGTGTAAATTGCCGGGGTTATGAAATCATTTCTTTTAATCCTGCTTTCTGTTTTACTGATGCAAAATGCAGGTATAGCACAACCTGCAACAAGCAAAAAATTAAAAGCCGAACTTATTGCAACCGTTGACAGTATTATCAACGGTGCTGTGGCTCATGAGCTGGTCCCCGGAGCCGTAGTAGAAATTAAGCAAAACGGGAAAGTCATTTACAAACAGGCTTACGGCTATTCACAGAGATTTGATATCAACCATCATCTTCTGCCGGATCCGCCAAAGATGAATGTACAAACCTTGTTTGACATGGCATCGCTCACCAAAGTGATTGGCACCACTACATCCATTATGTTGCTGGTGGACAAGGGAGAAATTCATATTGATGATCCTGTTAGCAAATACATAAATGACTTCGACAGTTTTCCGAAAAGCACTATCACCATCCGCCATCTGCTGACACATACTGCAGGGTTGATTGAATGGTATCCTTTGTTTTACCAGTCTTCAAACAGAGAATCTACCTATAAACTTATTCATTCGCTTCCTTTGAAATATCCGGTAGGCCAGCGCCGCAGTTACAGTGATCTTGGTTTTATGTTGCTCGGCGAGATTGTTGAAAATGTTTCGGGTATGTCATTGGATGATTTTGAAAAGAAAAATATTTTCATGCCGCTTGGTATGAATCATACTTTTTACAACCCGTTGAAGAATGGAAGAACTTCAAACATTGCTGCTACCTCATTGGGTAATCCCTATGAAACAAGAATGGTTCATGATTCTACATTAGGCTTTTCTGTAAAAGGCATGGATCCTGATTCATGGGATGGTTGGCGGCATTATGTAGTGAAAGGTGAAGTGAATGATGGTAATGCCTGGTATGCGATGCAGGGCGTATCGGGACATGCAGGTTTATTTTCTACAATGGATGATGTACAGAAGCTGGTGGATATGCTGATGAACAAAGGCAGGGTTAGCAACAAACAATTTATTGCTGCTTCAGTAATTGATTCTTTTTTTGTAGAAGACCGTTTTCATAACGGTCTCGGCTGGATGATGGATAGCACCAATTCATTTATGAAAGATGGCCCACCGGGAACATTTGGTCATACAGGATTTACAGGCACCAGTATTGCTGTGGTGCCGGAATACAATTTTTCTGTTATACTTTTTATCAATCGGCAGAATATGGGATTATTGAAATCAGGATTATATTATAATCCTAATCCAATACGAAAGGAAATTTTTGAAACGGTGCTGAAGTATATCAAATGATTTTTTCCTGACTGCAATAGAATATGCTCGGGGACGAAAAGCCCTGCAATCCGACTGATATTAATTACATTACCCGATCTTGTTTTCCGGATCCCGGAAAATTTTTATAACTGCTTACTTGTTAACAGGAATTGCAATGGACCAGTATTCACTTCCGGGACAGGCTTTGAATAAGCTGTTATTTTTGCTGAAAATTAATTTGGCCAGTAAGAATTATTTTTTATTTTTGTTAACTAATTGGTTAAACTATATGGTTAATCAAGATAAAAACCTGAAACAGAAAAAGCAAAAAGATGGAAACACGGAACAGCGGGTTCTGTCGGCAGCTAAAAAAATTTTTTTGAAAAAGGGCATGGCTGGTGCCCGGATGCAGGATATAGCCAATGAAGCGGGAATCAATAAAGCCATGCTGCATTATTATTTCAGGGACAAAGACAAGCTTTTTGAAACAATCTTTCTGGAGGAGGCGCAAAAATTCTTTCCCAAGATTGCCATGATTTTTCTATCGGATAATCCATTATTTGAAAAGATAGAAAATTTCGTAAATGAGTACATTGATGAAATGCTGGCAAACCCTTACCTGCCATGGTTCGTAATGAATGAAATCAACCGTGACCCGGATCAGTTTCTTAATAAAATGCTGAAGAATACTCATTTTCCCCAACCGATAAAATTTCTGGAACAAATTGAAAATGAAATAAAAAAAGGAAGGATCAAACGGGTGGACCCGGTACATTTATTATTGAATCTTTTATCCATGACGATCTTCCCTTTTATCGCCAAGCCCATAATCATTCGCAATATCCGGTTGAAAGAATCTCAATTCAGGATAGTTATGGAACAACGACGTAAAGAGATACCAAAATTTATTATAGATTCCATCAGGAAATAATTGAACCATGAAAAGAATCATACCTGTAATTTTTTGTTTTTCATTTTTCCTAATTAATTCTAGGGTATCTGCACAGGAAAAACTTAGCCTGCAGCAAGCTTATGATTTGGCACAAAAAAATTATCCGTTGATCAAACAAAGAGAACTCGTTAAGCAAACAGCCGGGCTTACGATTGAAAATCTGAATAAAGGGTACCTGCCGCAGTTTTCTCTAGGCGGACAGGCTACTTATCAATCCGAAGTGACCACAATTGATGTGCCTATCCCGGGATTTAAATTCAATCCTCCGGGTAAAGATCAGTTTAAAATATTGGCCGATCTCAATCAGATGATATACGACGGCGGCGTGATTAAACAGCAAAAAAATATTCAGCAAAAAAACGAAGAAGTAAATCAGCAAAAGATTGCTGTGGATTTGTACACTATCAAAGATCGCATCAACCAGCTTTTTCTTGGTGTGTTATATCTGGATGAGCAATTGAAGCAAACAGAGCTTGTCAAAGCAGATCTGAATGATGGTATCAATAAAGTAAAAGCACAGGTTGAAAATGGCGTGGCATTAAAGTCAAACCTTAATTTATTGCAGGCTCAGTTATTAACTATTGATCAAAAAAAGATTGAATTAAATATATCCCGGCAGGGATTGATTAATATACTTTCTTTTTTTATCAGCCAGCCATTACCTGAAACTGTTCAACTCGAAAAACCCCTGGTGGCCGACATTATTCCCGGCGATATTCAGCGCCCTGAGCTAAGATTATTTACGTACCAGAATCAACTACTGGGCAGTCAAGCAAAACTGATCGACACAAAGAATTTTCCCAAGGTTAATTTTTTTGTGGAGGGGGGATATGGGAAACCCGGTTTGAACTTTCTAAAAAATCAGGCTGACTTCTATTACATGACCGGTATCCGGTTCAACTGGAATTTCGGTGGATTATATACACAGAAAAAAGAAAAACAACTCATTGAGGTTAATAAAAAAATGATAGGTATTCAAAAAGAAATATTTTTGTTCAATACCAATGCGGCACTGGCGCAACAAGTATCAGAGATTAGCAAGTATCAGCAACTGATCGCCACAGACAAGCAGATCATTGACCTGCGAATAAAAGTGAAACAGGCGGCAAATGCACAGCTGGCAAATGCTGTGATAACCACACTGGATTATCTGCAGGATGTAAATGCCGAAGATCAGGCAAGGCAGAATCTTATTATTCATCAAATTCAATTATTGCAGGCGAAGATCAATTACCTGACAATGTCGGGAATGCAATAGCAACAAATATTTTAAAATAAATAAATAAAATGAAATTTCAGTTTACCGGTTTTGTTATTGTAACAGTATTGTTCGCATCATGCAGCAATAAAGAAAATGGCCACGATGCTTCCGGAACTTTTGAAGCAGATGAAGTGATTGTTTCTGCTTCTGCCAACGGGAAAATTTTATCCTTTAATGTTGATGAAGGATCAGTGCTGGCGAAAGACAGTATTGTTGGGGTAGTGGATCCTACCAACTTGTCCTTGCAGAAACAACAGGTGGAAGCATCCATCCAGGCGTTGAAACAGCAAACAATCAATGTGCAACCCCAGGTATTATTGTTGAATCAGCAACTGGCGGTTCAACAATCCCAAATGAATAGTCTTTTGCATGAGAAAGCGAGGCTGGAAAATTTGATAAAGCAGGATGCAGCCACAGGAAAACAATTAGATGATATGAATGCCCAGATTGAGGTATTAAAAAAGCAGATGAGTGTAACGCAGCAACAAATCAATGTTCAAAAAAATAATATCTCCACCCAGAACCGCAGTATTCTCAGCCAGGGAAAGCCATTGCAGAAGCAAGCGGCTCAGATCGAAGACTTACTGATGAAGACCAATATCCGTAATCCCGTCAATGGAACTGTTCTTGCCAAATATGCTGAAGCGGGAGAGATCACTTCAACGGGCAAAGCAATGTATAAGATTGCAGATTTGTCTTATTTAAACCTCAGGGCATATATAACGGGAACTCAATTACCCAAAATAAAACTGGGTCAGCAGGTTAGCGTTTTTACTGATGATGGTAAAGAGAGCTTCAAGCAATATGCCGGAACGATCATCTGGATATCGGATAAGGCTGAGTTTACGCCAAAGACGATTCAGACAAAAGAAGAACGGGCAAACCTTGTTTATGCGATCAAAGTGAAAGTAAAGAATGACGGCTACCTGAAGATCGGGATGTATGGAGAAGTGGGATTTTGATTGTATGAATTGAGTCCGGAACCGGGAAGGGCAAACAACGGTTATTTGAAATCAGTAACTAAAAAGGCTAAATGCAAACAACAAAAAAGAAATCATGAGTGCCATACTTGCTGAAAATATTTTCAAAACATACGGAAAAAGAAAAGAAATAAAAGCACTGGCTGATGTTTCTTTTGATGTACAGCAGGGAGAACTATTTGGAATCATTGGTTCGGACGGCGCAGGAAAAACTTCTCTGTTCCGCATTCTCACCACATTGTTATTAGCGGACAGTGGAAAAGCAAGTGTGGAAGGGTTGGATGTGGTAAAAGATTATAAAGCGATCCGGAAAACAGTTGGGTATATGCCGGGTAGATTTTCCCTGTACCCGGATCTAACAGTAGAAGAAAACCTGAATTTTTTTGCTACGGTATTCAGTACCACTGTCCGGCAGAATTATGATTTAATTAAAGATATTTATGGACAAATTGAACCTTTCAAAAAAAGAAAAGCAGGGGAACTTTCTGGTGGCATGAAACAGAAACTGGCCTTGAGTTGTGCTCTTATTCATCGCCCCACTGTTTTATTTTTAGATGAACCCACTACCGGTGTGGATGCTGTTTCAAGGAAAGAATTTTGGGAAATGTTGAAAAACCTGAAAATGCTGGGTATCACCATTCTGGTTTCCACACCTTATATGGATGAAGCAGGGCTGTGCGACAAAATCGCTTTGATACAAAACGGTAAAATACTTTCTATAAATACTCCACGTGGTATTGTCCATAAATTTCAGAAATCTCTTTTTGCCGTTCGATCTTCTCATATGCTTATTTTGTTAAATACACTGAAAGAATTTTATGAAGTGGATGACGTATATCCTTTCGGACAATATCATCATGTTGTAATGAAAAAAGGGAGCAGTGAAGAAAAACTTCATTCTTTTTTAACCCAAAAGATGAAAAATGATTTTGAATTGAAAGCCGCAACACCGGGTATTGAAGATTGTTTTATTGATTTAATGAAAGAAAACTGATAGATCATGAATGAAATAATGATTACAACTGAAAAATTAACCAAAAAGTTTGGCGAATTCACTGCGGTTGATCAAATCAGTTTTGATGTGCATAAAGGAGAAATATTTGGTTTTTTAGGGGCGAATGGAGCCGGGAAAACTACAGCTATGAGAATGTTATGCGGATTGTTATTACCGACATCAGGGAAAGCTACTGTGGCAGGATATGATGTTTACAGGCAAAATGAAAAGATAAAACGCAACATTGGTTATATGAGCCAGAAATTCTCATTGTATGAAGACCTTACGGTAAAAGAAAACATGAAATTTTATGGAGGAATTTATGGTAAAAGTGATGCCTATATTAAACAGAAAACATCTTTTATTCTTGATCAGTTGCATCTTAATAGTGAGGCCAATAAGCTAGTCAAATCAATACCCCTTGGATGGAAACAAAAATTAGCCTTTTCTGTTGCGATTTTTCATGAACCCGGTATCGTGTTTTTGGATGAGCCTACCGGTGGGGTGGACCCTGTAACAAGGAGAGACTTTTGGAAGCTGATCTACGAGGCTGCAGATACAGGTATCACAATTTTTGTAACTACTCATTATATGGATGAGGCTGAATATTGCAACAGGGTTTGTATTATGGTGGATGGCAGGATCGAAGCCCTGGATTCACCCGGGCAATTGATAAAAACTTATAATGCCCAATCAATGGATGACGTGTTTTTAAAATTAGCAAGAAAGGCGGTCAGGGTAGATGACTAGTAGTTCGTTTAGTGGAATAATTCGTTGACGGCTTTTTATACACACGATATATCAATATGTAAATATTGGAACTTAATGAAACAATTTATTGTATTTATAAAAAAGGAATTTCATCACATTTTTAGGGATAAACGAACATTGTTTATTTTGCTTGTCATGCCAGTAGTGCAAATCATTATTTTCGGATTTGCCCTGACTAATGAAGTTAAGAACTCAAAAATAGCCGTACTGGATATTTCAAAAGATGCAGGCTCGCAGTCATTAATTGCCGAAATAGATGCCAGCAAATATTTTGAACTGGAAAAAAACCTGTATTCCTATAAGCAGATTGATGAAGAATTCCGCAAAGGAAGCGCCAGGCTGGTGATGGTGATACCCCGGAATTTTAATGAAGATCTTTTGCATTTTAACAAAGCCACTGTGCAATTAATTGCAGATGCATCAGATCCGAATGTCGCTAATACATTAACTAACTATGCCTCGGCAATTATCAGAGATTACCAGAAAAGGATAACTGACAATCACAACCTGCCTTATACCATAACGCCTGAAATTAAAATGCTGTATAATCCTCAATTAAATGGTGCATTCAATTTTGTACCAGGCGTCATGGCTATGGTTTTATTACTGATTTGTACGTTGATGACAGCAATAACTATAGTTAAAGAAAAAGAAATGGGGACGATGGAAATTTTATTGGTATCTCCATTACGTCCGCAAATGGTCGTGTTGGCCAAAGCAGTGCCCTATCTTGCTTTATCCATAGTAAATATTGTTAGTATATTATTATTAAGTGTCAATGTACTTGAAGTACCGGTCAATGGCAGCCTGGTTTTGCTCCTGCTGGAAAGTATTTTATTTACTTTAATGTCATTATCACTTGGGTTACTGATCTCATCAGCTTCCGAATCACAACAGTCTGCGATGTTTATTTCTCTGGTAGCATTGTTTTTGCCAACGGTGATGTTAAGCGGTTTTATGTTTCCAATAGAGAATATGCCGCTGACGCTTCAATTAATTTCCAATATAATCCCGGCCAAATGGTATTACAATATTGTAAGAGCTGTGATGATTAAAGGTATTGGAATACGTGCAGTCTGGAAAGAAACGTTGATACTGGCCGGAATGACATTCCTGTTCCTGGCAATTGCTATTAAAAGATTTAAAATACGCTTGGCATGAGAACCTTAAGATTTCTATTACAAAAAGAATTCAGGCAGATATTCCGGGACCCTTCCATTCTCAGGATCATCCTGGTCCTGCCGGTAATTCAGCTGCTTATTCTTCCCTGGGCAGCAGATTATGAAATCAAAGAAATCAAACTGGCCGTAGTAGATCTTGATCACTCCGGGTATTCAATGAAGATGATCAACAAGATTATTTCCTCCGAATATTTTGTTTTGACTGATTACAGCAGTTCTTATCTTTCGGCTTTGGATGATGTGGATAAAGACAAGGCCGATCTGGTTTTGCAAATACCTGTAAATTTTGAAAAGGATCTCATAAAAGAAAGCCAGGCAAAACTTTTTATCGCTATTAATGCAATTAATGGAGTAAAAGCAAATCTGGGAGGGGCCTATTTGCAAAACATTATTCAGGATTATAACCGGGAGGTTCGGTTGCAATGGAAACAAATACCACGTTTCAGCCCTGAAACTCAGATAGAAATTACCTCATCAAACTGGTTTAATCCATTGATGAATTATAAATATTTCATGGTCCCGGGTATATTGGTTTTACTTCTTACTATGGTCGGTACCAATCTTACTGCTGTAAATATTGTCCGGGAAAAAGAGATCGGTACGATTGAACAGATTAATGTAACACCAGTCAGGAAATTCCATTTTATATTAGGCAAATTGATTCCATTCTGGATATTAGGGCTTTTTGTATTAACCATCGGATTAGGCATTTCAAGATTTGTTTATGGGATTATTCCGGCAGGAAACTTTGGAACTATTTATGTTCTTGCGGCTGTGTATTTGCTTGCTGTGTTAGGGCTGGGGTTATTATTATCTACATATTCCGCAAACCAGCAACAGGCCATGTTGCTATCCTTTTTTATCATGATGATTTTTGTCCTGATGAGCGGGTTATATACTTCCATTGACAGTATGCCCGGTTGGGCAAAGATGATTACGAAATTCAACCCGGTTACATATTTTATTGAAGTCATGCGTATGGTGGTATTGAAGGGAAGCTCCCTGACAGATATCAGGTATCATTTACTTGCAATAACAGGATTTGCTGTTGTGTTGAACGGATGGGCTGTGGTCAGTTACAGAAAGCGGTCCTGATATTAGTTTCGCCGGATGAATATTTTTTTTTAAATTCGAATAATTATAAAACGTTTGCTATGTTAAAAATCGGAGAATTAAAACAAGGCGATGTAATCATGGTGAATGATGATGGAGTAATGAGAGAAGGAACTATTTCAAAAGTAAGCCATGATGATAACCAGGCTTATGTTGATAATGGTATCCAGGAATTTTGGTATGAGCCGGGGGAAATGTTCCCGCTTCCACTTGATGAGAACCAATTGATGAAATTAGGTTTTGAAAAACAGGAAATTGACGGATCGGTAAAGTATATGAAGGGGGCATTTAGACTCTTAACACCAAAAAAAGGGGACTTTTCTAATGTTGAAATGTGGTATAGGGAAGACCGCCGCCATTTTAATGTTCCATTAAGTGTGCATGAGCTGCAAAACCTGCACCTGGGTATGACTAAAGTTCCCTTAGAACCTGCCTGAAAGGAAAGTTTTCCCCAGTTTTCTGATAATCAATTATTATTTTGGCTATATCTGTCTAAAAAATATGTTCCTTTTTTCTTTTTTTAGGCTGTACCACTTATCTTTGCGCTCCCAAAAATTGTATGTCGAAACAACCCCTAATTAAACAGGATGGTACTATTATAGAAGCTTTATCTAATGCAATGTTCAGGGTTAAACTTGAAAACGGGCATGAAATACTGGCTACTATTTCGGGGAAGATGAGAATGCATTATATCCGGATATTACCCGGTGATAAAGTAGGTGTAGAAATGAGTCCATACGATTTGACAAGGGGAAGAATCATATTCAGGTATAAATAACCCTTCGGCCCGGCCGGAAATAAAAAGAAGACTATGAAAGTAAGAGCATCCATAAAAAAACGCAGCACCGATTGCAAAATCGTACGTCGTAAAGGGAAATTATATGTGATTAATAAGAAGAATCCCCGTTTTAAACAAAGACAGGGATAATCTCTCATTAATTCAGGATAGCAATCATAAATTAAAAATGAAAAAATAAACTATGGCTCGTATTGCTGGTGTTGATCTGCCAAAAAACAAAAGAGGAGAAGTCGGACTTACATATATATATGGTATTGGTCCGTCATCTGCCCGTTATATCCTGGATAAGAATAATATTAATCGTGATAAAAAGGTAAATGATTGGAATGATGAGGATTTGAATGCTATCCGCTCTACTATCAATGATGAGTTCAAAGTAGAAGGAGCTCTTCGTTCAGAAGTACAGATGAGCATTAAGCGGTTATTGGATATTGCATGTTATCGGGGAATGCGCCATCGCAAAGGATTGCCGGTACGTGGTCAGCGTACCAAAACAAATAGCCGTACCCGTAAAGGGAAACGTAAAACGGTAGCAGGTAAAAAGAAAGCACCTAAAAAATAAAATAATACGATACAAAGATCAAACTTGTATCTTGTTAATTGGAGTTTGAATATTACAATTTATTATGTCAAAAGCACAAACACAACAAGCAACAACGCCAGGCCCAAAAGCGGCAGCAAGAAAAAGAATAGTGAAAGTGGATTCTTATGGTGATGCCCATATCACGGCCAGCTTCAATAATATTATAGTAAGCCTGACTAATAAAACAGGCCAGGTAATTTCCTGGAGCAGTGCTGGTAAAATGGGTTTCAAAGGTTCCAAAAAGAATACTCCGTATGCAGCGCAAATGGCATCCGCCGATGCTGCAAAAACAGCTTTTGATGCTGGTCTGAAAAGAGTGGATGTGTTTGTGAAAGGACCGGGCGCCGGAAGAGAAAGTGCTATTCGTGCACTTACCCAAAATGGTATTGAAGTGGTGATGATTAAAGATGTCACTCCGATGCCACACAATGGATGCCGCCCTCCGAAAAAGAGACGAGTTTAAAAAGTTTTAGCTGAAAGCAAAAGCCGTTCAGCGTTGAAATAACATAGTGAGCCGGTTTGGTTTCATTTATTTAAAAGGTGCTTCATTAATTTTTACCGCTTTCAAGGATGAACGCACCGGTTTATAAAAAGCGGAAATGAATAAAAAACTATGGCACGTTACAATGGTCCAAAGACCAAGATTTCCCGCATTTTTGGTGAGCCTATATTAGGCAATGGCAAGTGGTTGGGTAAAAACAGCCTTCCTCCCGGCCAGCATGGAGCAACACGCAAACGTAAAAGTTTAGGTGAATATGCTTTACAGCTTCGTGAAAAACAAAAAGCAAAATATACTTATGGTGTTCTGGAGCGTCAATTCCGGAAAACCTTTGAAGAAGCATCCCGCCGTAAAGGAGTAACTGGGGAAAACCTGATTAAACTTCTTGAAGCCCGTTTGGATAATACAATTTTCAGATTAGGAATCGCTCCTTCACGTCCGGCAGCACGCCAATTGGTAAGCCACAAACATATTGAAGTTAATGGTGAAGTAGTGAATGTACCGTCTTTTCAACTAAAGGCAGGCGATGTGATTACTATCAAAGAAGGAAGCAAAGGAAAAACTTCAATTACGAGCCTGGTTCGTGGCAAGAATCCGAAATTCAACTGGCTGGATTGGAATGAAACAGAATTGAAAGGAACTTTCATTACCTATCCTGAAAGAGAAAGCGTTCCGGAAAATATAAAAGAACAACTGATTGTCGAATTATATTCTAAATAATAAATGGAAAAATAAAAGGAAATAATTCAGTCAGTAAGTTTTGAATTTTAAATTTTAACTTTTTTGCCAGGATTAAATCAATAAAAATTAAACTATCAATATGGCCATTTTAAATTTCCAAAAACCAGATAAAATCATTCTGCAGAAAGCTACGGATTTCGAAGCTCTTTTCGAGTTTCGTCCGCTGGAGCCGGGTTATGGTGTAACTATCGGCAATGCGCTTCGCAGAGTATTACTCAGCTCACTGGAAGGTTATGCCATTGTGGGAGTAAAGATCGAAGGCGTGGATCATGAATTTGCAACTATGAAAGGGGTGAGTGAAGATGTGGTAGAAATTTTCCTGAACCTGAAGCAGGTTCGTTTCAAAAAAGTTGTGGATCATGAAGTAGCTAATGAAAAAATTATATTGTCTCTGAAAAACAAAACTGAATTCACGGCAGGAATGATCGGCGAGGCTACTCATTCATTCCAGATCATGAATCCGGATCTGTTGATTTGTACATTGGATGCATCGGCCCGTATGGATATTGAGTTAACCATTGGAAAAGGACGTGGCTATGTTCCTGCAGAAGAGAATAAACCCAAAGAAGCGCCGCTTGGATATATTCCAATTGATTCTATTTTCACTCCGATTAAAAATGTAAAATATACTATTGAGAATACCCGTGTGGAGCAACGCACAGACTATGAAAAACTAATCATGGAAGTTTCCACGGACAGCACAATTCACCCGGAAGAAGCAGTGAAGCAGGCATCAAGAATATTGATCCAGCACCTGATGATTATCACAGATGAAAACATCACTTTTGATAATAAAGAAGAAAAGAAAGAAGACCTGGTGGATGAACAAACACTGCAGTTGCGTAAAGTATTGAAAACACCTTTGGAAGATCTCGATTTGTCCGTTCGTGCATTCAACTGTTTGAAAGCAGCAAAGATTAATTCTCTAAGCGAATTAGTACAATATGAACAGGAAGACCTGATGAAGTTCAGAAACTTTGGACAAAAATCCCTTGCTGAAATTGAGCAGGTACTTACAGAAAGAGGTTTGCATTTCGGAATGGATCTCGGTAAACTAGGATTGGATAAAGAAGATTTGTAAAACATAAACTAAAAATAAAAGTGAAGCGGCTAATTCCGCTGAAACTTTTACTTTTAAATTGCTAACGTAGGTCAGAATTCCTGACACGGTCTGACTGAAAAAAATAAATGTCATGCGTCACGGAGATAAAATTAAAAACTTAAGCCGCACCAAAGCTCATAGAGATGCTTTGCTGAGCAACCTTGCATGTGAATTAATATCACATAAAAGAATTGTAACTACAGTTGCCAAAGCCAAGGCTTTAAGAGTCTATGTCGAGCCCTTAATCACAAAGAGTAAAGATAACAGCACGCACCAGCGCAGGGTGGTTTTCAGTTACCTTCAGGATAAAACAGCAATTAAAGAATTGTTCAGTACTGTAGCGGAAAAAATTGCCGGCCGGCCGGGTGGATATACCCGTATTATTAAATTGGGTATCCGCCCTGGGGACAATGCCGAAATGGCATTGATCGAATTAGTTGATTTCAACGAAATTTATGGTAAAGGCAAAGAAGAAGCTAAAGGTACTTCAAAAAGAACACGCCGTGGAAGTGGTAAGAAAAAGGCAGAAGGTACTGAAACGGAAAAGCCTGAAGAAGTAAAAGCTGCCGAATAAGCAATTACATAAATTCTGAAATGCCTTCCGTTTTCCGGGAGGCATTTTTGTTTGTTAACCAATCAGCAGTTTAAAAAAAATAAAGTATATTCACTTCAGACTGCTTGCTGTTTTTTTTGAAAATGATAAATCCAGGATGATGAATGATAAGTACAATATTCCGCTGCAGCAGTTTCGTGATGAGGTAGTCACCAAATTTCAGCTCTACAACAGCTTATTTACTTCCCTGCCTTTTCACCGTATTGAAAAGACAGGCATACTGCTGTCATTACTATTCAATAATTGTGATGAAGGGTACATAAAAAAATTAAGCCCCGTAGAAATTATTGAAGAATTTTTCAGCAAGCACACTGCTTATAAAAAGGAGAATGAAAAGAATGATCTTTTATTTCGTTTTGTACAGTATGTGGAACGGCAGGTAGTCCTGTTTGATGCTTTGGAAGATGCTGCTTTCAAAAAAGTGAATGACATGAATGGTATCGGAACTTTGAAATACCTTGAATCTGAAGTTTCTGAAAACAAAAAAGAGCGAGAATTTGCTGAAAAAATAAAAAATTTTGCAATCCGCCTGGTATTGACAGCACATCCCACTCAATTTTACCCAGGCTCTGTATTGGGAATTATTAATGACCTTTCGAAAGCTTTGTCGGAAAACAATACCAGTAAAATCAACACTTATTTGCAGCAATTGGGAAAGACACCTTTTTTTAAAAAGAAAATGCCGACACCATTTGATGAAGCAGTGAGCCTGATCTGGTATCTTGAAAATGTTTTTTATCCTGCTGCAGGAAAAATCGTTTCATCCTTAAAAAGTCAGTTTCCGGATTCTGTCAGTGAACACAATCCTGTAATAAAGATGGGCTTTTGGCCCGGTGGTGACAGGGACGGCAATCCATTTGTTACCAGTGAGACAACTTTGCAGGTAGCAGAAGCATTGAGGAGCTCTATTATTAAATGCTATTATCTTGAAGTAAGAAAGTTAAAACGCAGGCTGACGTTTGAAGGCGTTGATGTGTTGTTAACTGAACTGGAAACAAAGTTGTATAAGATCCTGTTCATACCCGGCTACAAAACTAACCTTCATAAAAGCGAAGTCCTGCAACCGCTGCTTGAAATAAAAGATATTATCATTCACCGTCATAATGGGCTTTTTTTGCACTTGGTGAATAATCTTGTCAATAAGATCGAAATATTCGGTTTATATTTTGCATCCCTGGATGTCAGGCAAGTGAGCACCGTACATGAAAAAATATTTGAAGCATTAGCTGAATCGCAAAAAAATCTTTTGCCCGATTACAACAAGTTGAATGAGGATGAAAAAATTAATATGCTGGTTAAATTAACCGGTACTGTTAATTCTGAAATATTTACTGATCCTGTGCATAAAGACACACTTAATACTATTCAGGCCATCCGGTTCATCCAGGTACAAAATGGTGAAGCTGGGTGTAACCGTTATATCATCAGCCATTGCAGGAATGCATTAAATATAATGGAAGTCTATGCATTGTTTTTACTGGGTGGCTGGAAAAAAGAAGCGATTAATATTGATATAGTACCATTGTTTGAGTCCATTGAAGATTTACAAAATGCTGCGGGTATAATGGAGAAACTGTTTACAAACCCGGTTTATATAGAACATTTGAAGCGGTTGGGAAATAAGCAAACTATTATGCTTGGTTTTTCCGATGGAACAAAAGATGGTGGTTACCTAATGGGTAACTGGAGTATTTACAGAGCAAAAGAAGAATTGACAAAAGTTTCCAGAAAGTATGGTATCAGGGCGATATTTTTTGATGGCAGAGGCGGCCCACCTGCAAGAGGGGGTGGAAAAACACATAAATTTTATGCTTCAATGGGGAAGAATATTTCCAATATCAACATTGAACTTACAGTACAAGGACAAACAGTAAGTTCCAATTTTGGAACGATTGATGCAGCACAGTTTAACATGGAGCAATTGCTGAATGCCGGTATTTCAAATGATCTGTTTGCTCCCGATAATGTAACATTTGATGAGTCCGAAGAAAAATTAATGACTGAACTGTCACAAGCCGGCTATCAGGCCTACCAGGTTTTGCGGGATCATCCCTATCTTACTGATTATTTATTACAGGTAAGCCCACTGCGTTTTTACAGCGATACCAATATTGGAAGTCGTCCTGTTGCAAGAGGTACTTCCGGTAGTTTAACACTAAAAAGTCTCAGAGCAATTCCTTTTGCCAGTTCATGGAGCCAATTAAAACAAAATGTGCCTGGCTATTTTGGAGTAGGTTCCGCATTACAACAAATGGAGAAGCAGGGCAAATTACCTCAATTACAAAAGATGTATCAGCAATCTCTGTTTTTTAAAACATTATTTGACAACTGTGAAATGGCTATGATGAAATCATTTTTTCCACTTACAGCATACATTTTAAATCATAAGCAGTTTGGTGAAATTTGGAAATTGATTTTTGAAGAATTTGAGTTAACAAAAAAATATCTTTATAAAATTACCGGGCATTCAGAGCTGATGGCTGATTACCCGGTGGAACATTTATCTATACAGATGCGGGAAAAAATTGTATTACCGCTACTTACGATTCAACAGTATGCATTGACCAAAATCAGGGAAATAGATGAAGCGATGGTGCAAACACCCGATAAAAAAATTTATGAAAAACTTGCAATGCGTTGTTCCTTTGGAATTATAAATGCCGGAAGAAATTCTGCCTGATATTTTAACCGGTCAGCCTGTTCCGGAAAATTTAAATAAAGAATCAGCCATAACCGGTTGTTTTAAAAACTGACCAGAAGGTTTAACGAATTCCATATATAGAAGATTTAAAAAAAATATATCGCTGCAAATAATAGATTGGCAGCAGATCTGCTACCGTTGCCCTCAGAGTTTAAGAAAATTTGTTTAGAAGAATGATCTACCCTTATCTCACTGATAAAAATAAATCCATCCACTTTGAAGTTTGCCGAAAAAGTGGATGCTAATATGGATGCCCCACTGGCATTCACCGGTAATTTCAAATGATTTTTATCGCTGAAATACTCTTCCCTTATTGTCAATCCCAGCCAATGCACTGGATCATAATTCATATAAATGGCAGAACCCCACCAATTTTTTGAAGCAATATTCTTAAACCCATCCCAGAGTTTTGTTTTGTTGATTGTTCCATTGTAAGCTACAGTGAACTTTTCAGATATTTTTGAAGTGAATACCAGATCAATCTGCCTGGTTTTGGATGTATCCGGATTTTGACCACTTACATAGTTAAGGTAAACTTTGATTTTGTCATTCGGCGCATAGCTGTATTGGGCAATCAGAAATTTTTTATTGATTTGATTGTCCGGGGACATTCTGAAATCAGTGGCATTGGAAACCCCGATCATCAGGCCATGATTTCCTTTTGATACTTCCATCTTTAACCCGGTATGGCTGAATGGTCCGTTAGTAAACATATACGACATGCTGTAATTACGATTCAGTTGAGGATCTAAAACTTCAAAACCGATATGTGTAGCCCAAGTACCTGCAGTAAGTTTTATCCAGGTGGCTGGAGAATATGAAATATACAGTTGTTTTATAGCAGCCAAAATTCCATTATCAGTATAAGAAAAATCGCTGGCCCGTTTTCCAAAACCCAGATCTGCCACAGCAGAAACATTTCTACTGTTTCGTGATATTTTAAAACTTACCATTCCCATGGAAAACATATTTTGAGTGTTGGTAAAGCTGGTATAGGAATTCAATTTCGTTTTGGCGAAATCATTTTTATAATACATATCTACAGAGCCATTGAAGATTAATGCCGGTGATGAATCTTTCAAAAAAATATCTTCCGGTTTTGAAGAAGTATTCACAAAAGTTGGGCTAAGAGATGCTGTTTGTGACCAACAGGTTACTGCTAGTAATAATACCCATGACAGCAGATAGAATTTTCGTAACATTGCAATTGGTTTTAATTATTAAAGAGGGGTACAACCTGTGAACTTTTCGCAGAAGTTCACAGTCAGGTTGTACCTTTTTTTACTTTATTTAAGGATAACAATCGTAAGAAAAGGAAATTAACCGTGTGATTCTTCTATCTTTTGTTCCATTATTTGTCCATTGTGATGAACCAGCAAAGTGCCCTGCAGGTATTTCTCATTATGCTGAGTGGCATCCAACCCTTCTTCTTCTTCTTTTGCACTAACTCTTAATGGCAGAACGAAGTTGATGAACTTGAAGATAGCAAATGACATAGTGAAACTATAAACGGCAGCAATGGCCATTGCTTTGATCTGAGTCAGGAAGAAAGAATAATTACCCAGGAAGAGACCGTCATTTCCCGCAGCATTTATGGCTTTGGATGCAAATATTCCAGTCATCAGCATACCTACCATGCCGCCAAGGCCATGACAGGGGAAAACATCCAGAGTATCATCCAGTTTGGATTTTTGTTTATAATAAACAGCAAGATTTGAAATAATGGCTGCTACCATTCCTATAAAAATACTTTGCGGAATAGCCACATAGCCTGCAGCTGGTGTGATGGCAACAAGGCCAACTACTGCACCCACACAGAATCCGATCACGGATGGTTTTTTGCCACGAAGAACATCAAAGAACATCCAGCTTAATCCTGCAGCAGCAGCAGCGGTATTTGTAGTAGCAAAGGCAGAAACCGATAAAGAATTTGCTGCTAATGCAGAACCGGCATTAAATCCAAACCATCCGAACCAAAGAAGGCCTGTACCTATCAAAACATAAGGAACATTTGCCGGAGGAATTTCTTTATGTTCAATATGAACTTTTCTGCGTTTAAGAACCATCGCACCTGCTAGTGCCGCACATCCGGCTGAAATATGTACTACAGTTCCTCCTGCAAAATCCAATGCCCCCATTTTTGCAAGGAAGCCATCAGGATGCCAGCTCCAGTGTGCAAGGGGAGCGTAGACAAACAAACTGAATAAAACGGTAAATAAGATATACGATGTAAACCGGATGCGCTCAGCAACAGCACCAACAACAAGTCCGGGAGTTATAATGGCGAACATTAATTGAAATAAAGAAAATAAAGTTTTTGGAATTGTAGGTGCAGCTACCCAGGGTTCTCCTGAATTCACCCCATTAAAAAATAAATGTGTGAATGGATTTCCGATAAAGCCTCCAATGGAAGTACCAAAGCATAAGCTATATCCCACTGTAATCCATAAAATACTAACGATACCTGCGGCTACCACGCTTTTGATCATTGTGGAGATTACATTTTTTCTGTGTACCATACCGCCATAGAAAAAAGCTAAACCGGGAGTCATTAAGAATACTAGTGCCGTTGCAACAATAACCCAGGCTATATCAGCACTGTTATATTTACCTGTATTTGCATAATCTGCCACAGGTTGAATAAATGAGGCAGTAAGTGCAAATACAGCTAATACAGAAAAGGGAATAATTTGTTTTAGCGTTGGTTTTTTCATTCTGATTATTTTACATTAAAAAATAAAATATGTTTATTAATTATTTAAAAATATTTAAAATGAATATAAATATAAAAAAATAATACATATATTTTATTTAAATATATATTATTGAAAATTTTTTTATTGTAAATATTTATTTATAATATATTGAATATTAATAATAAATAATTGGTTTTAAGCTGAAGGCTTATTTAAATTGTATAAATAATTAATATGAAAAAGTGTGAATATTTCTAAATTCTGTTATTAAGAAACTGATCAATTTGTTCAGCGCATTCCCTCCCTTCATTAATTGCCCATACTACAAGGCTTTGTCCCCGACGCATATCACCTGCAGAAAATATCTTATTGATATTAGTTTGATATGACTTTTCAGTAGCCTTTACATTTCCCCGCTCATCAAGGTCAACGCCAAGTTCATTTAATAAACCTGAATGAAGAGGATGTACAAAGCCCATAGCAAGAAATGCGGTCTCACAGAGTATTTCTCTTTCAGAGCCCGGTATATCAGTAAAAGATGCCGGTTTGCCATCATCAGATGACTTCCATTCGAGGTTTACGATCTTTAATGCCCTGAGATTTCCTTTGTCATCCCCTAAAAATTCTTTTGTAGCAATTGCAAACTCTCTTTCACATCCTTCTTCATGACTGCTGGAAGTTTTTAATATCATAGGGTAAGTGGGCCATGGCATAAATGCTGTTCGTTCTTTCGGTGGCATTGGTAATAATTCAAATTGTGTCACTGTGTTGGCTTTTTGCCGGTTCGAAGTACCTACGCAATCGCTTCCGGTATCACCGCCACCGATTACCACAACATTTTTATTATGAACTGAAATCTCCTCATTGTAAATATTACTTTCAATCTCATTATGTGCCAGCGGGTCTTTTCCTGCATTGCGTTTATTCTGCTGTTTTAAAAAATCCATAGCAAAGTGAACTCCTTTTAATTTTCTCCCCGGAATGTTAAGATCACGGGGAACTGTAGAACCACCTGCCAGGAGTATTGCATGAAATTCTCTCAATAAATTCCGTATGCTGACATTAACACCTACATTGGAATGACATTTAAAAATAATTCCTTCTTCTTCCAGTAATTTGATCCTGCGATCCACTACCCATTTTTCCAATTTGAAATCAGGAATGCCGTACCGCAGTAAACCACCAGGCGCATCATCTCTTTCAAATACAGTGACTAAATGCCCGGCATAATTCAACTGTGCTGCGGCAGCAAGTCCTGAAGGCCCTGATCCGATAACGGCTACTTTTTTCCCTGACCTCAGATTCGGTTTACGGGGTTTTACAAATCCTTTTTCAAAAGCAATTTCAATAATATGTTTTTCTATTTCTTCAATGGTAACCGGCGGTTGATTGATGCCCAGCACACAGGAACTTTCGCAGGGAGCCGGGCAAATGCGGCCGGTAAATTCAGGGAAATTATTGGTGGAGACTAATATCTCGTAAGCTTCTTTCCAGTTCTTGCGATATACTGCATCATTGAATTCCGGGATTATATTACCTAACGGGCATCCCTGGTGACAAAACGGAACGCCACAATTCATGCAGCGTGCAGCCTGTTGGTTCAGATTTTCTTCAGCATAAAAATCAACAAATTCTTTATAATGCTGAATTCGTTCGTGTACCGGCTTTTTCCCAGGCAATTCTCTTGTAAATTCTAAAAATCCTGTCGGCTTCCCCATGAATATACTTTTAAATGTTTATTTTTTATTTTCTACCCCTATCACCGTTCTTTTTTTGGAAACTACTTTTTTATAATCCTTTGGAAAAACTTTGATAAAATTTCTTAGCTGGTTTTCAAGGTCAGTCAAAATAAATTTTGCAATGCTGCTCTCCGTATATTGATAGTGCTCGGCAATCATTTTATGTAACAGCGATACATCTTCTTCATCAAGCGGATCCAGATCAACCATATCCTTATTACAATTGTGAGTGAATTTTCCATTGACATCATATATGTATGCAACGCCTCCGCTCATTCCAGCAGCAAAATTCCTTCCGGTATCTCCCAATACAACCACAGTTCCGCCCGTCATGTATTCACAACCATGATCCCCCACACTTTCTACTACGGCATTTACACCTGAATTACGAACGCAAAAACGTTCTCCTGCTTTGCCACGAATAAATGCCTGGCCTGAAGTAGCCCCGTAAAAGGCTACATTTCCAATGATAATATTTTCTTCAGGCACATATTGAACTTCTTTGGAAGGATAAACAATTAATTTTGCTCCACTCAATCCTTTACCAAAATAATCATTCGCATCACCTTCCAATTCTAATGTAATGCCTTTGGTATTGAATGCTCCAAAACTCTGACCTGCCGTTCCGCTGAATTTGAAATGGATCGTATCATCCCGCATCCCTTCGCTTCTGTATTTTTTTGTGATTTCATTCGATAAAATCAAACCTACTGTTCTGTCAGTATTTTGAATAGGCAGTTCTGCAAAAATTTTTTCTTGTGTTTCGAGTGCCGGTTTAGACAATTCAAGGAGTTTCCAGTCTAACACTCCACTGATGCCATGTTCCTGATCTTCCGATTTATGAAGGCCGGTGTAAATGGATGCCGGTTCTTTATATAATATGGGTGAGAGATCCAGTTGCTTGTATTTCCAATGAGAAATGTTTTCTCTTGCTTCAAGATAATTGACCTGGCCGATCATTTCATTAACTGTATGGAAACCCATCTCTGCCATGATCTCTCTTAATTCCTGTGTAATAAATTTGAAATAATTCACTACATGATCCGGATTGCCTGAAAATCTTTTTCTCAATTCGGGATCTTGTGTTGCCACTCCAACAGGACAAGTATTCAAATGGCATTTGCGCATTAATATACAGCCCTCAACAACCAAGGCTGCAGTAGCAATACCCCATTCTTCAGCGCCAAGCAAAGCGGCAATCGCAATATCTCTTCCGGTTCGCAGTTGTCCATCTACCTGGACGATGACACGACTTCTCAATTTATTTTTTACCAGTGTCTGATGTGTTTCTGCCAAACCTAATTCCCATGGTAGCCCGGCATGTTTTATAGAAGACATAGGCGAAGCACCGGTACCACCATCATGACCTGCAATCAACACCACATCTGCTTTTGCTTTGGTAACACCCGCAGCAATAGTTCCTACACCGGCTTTACTTACTAATTTTACACTGATCCGAGCTTTCCGGTTAGCATTTTTCAGATCAAAAATTAATTGTGCCAGATCTTCTATCGAATAAATATCATGATGCGGCGGCGGAGATATTAACCCTACACCGGGAATAGAATGACGTACTTTACCGATCCATTCATCTACTTTATGTCCCGGTAATTGTCCACCTTCACCTGGCTTAGCACCCTGAGCCATTTTTATCTGCAGTTCATCTGCTTCGGTAAGATATAAGCTGGTGACACCAAATCTTGCACTAGCCACCTGCTTAATGGCGCTGCGCAAGGAATCGCCATTGGGCAATGGTTTATATCTTGATTCATCTTCACCTCCTTCACCGGTATTACTTTTAGCACCAATTCGATTCATGGCGATGGCTAATGTTGTATGAGCTTCCCACGAAATAGAACCAAAACTCATGGCACCGGTGGCAAACCGTTTGTAAATATTTTCAGCCGGTTCTACTTCTTCAATCGGAATGGAAGGGCGATTTTTTTTCAGTTGCAGCAAACTTCTCAACGTTGAAGTATTTTCACCTGGCTCATTGATCTGCTTCGCATATTTTTTGTAAATACTAAAATCATTCATTCTTGTGGAGTACTGCAACAAATGAATGGTTTGCGGGTTGAATAAATGAAATTCGCCTTTTCGTTTCCACTGATAAATGCCACCGGTCGGTAAGAGACTATTATCATAATTATTTTGATTAAAAGAGGAAAAATGTTTTGCTAAGGTTTCTTTTGCAATTTCATCCAGTCCCATCCCTTCAATTCGTGAAATGGAGCCGGTAAAATATTTTTCTACTACATCCCGGTTTAGGCCAATGATTTCAAATATTTGAGCGCCCTGGTATGATTGCAATGTAGAGATACCCATTTTCGAAAATACTTTCAGCAAACCGTCATTCACTGCCTTGATATAATTCTTTTTCAATTCATCTTCCGAAAGACCGGTTAACAGCTTGCCGTTTTCTTTCATATCACGGATAGAAGACAAGGCGAGGTAAGGATTAATAGCTGTGGCACCGAATCCAATAAGACAGGCAAAATGATGTACTTCCCAAACATCTCCGGCTTCCACTACGATGCCAACCTGTCCCCGCATTCCTTTACGGATCAAATGGTGATGCACAGCAGAGGCTGAAAGCAAAGAGGGAATGGCCGCATGATCGGAATCAATAGCACGGTCTGTCAAAATCAAAACTTCAAATCCATCTTCCACAGCATCGACTGCATAACGACACAATCTTTCTATGCCTGCTTTCAGTGAACCCGGTTTTCCATCGGCCCTGAAATAACATTGCAATGTTTTTGCCTGGAATTTTCCGGTATCAATACTTCTTATCTTTTCCAATTCATAATTAGTAAGCACCGGTTGTTTCAATGCCACACTGTGACATGCCAGCGGATCTTCTGCCAATAAGTTTCCGTTGTTTCCAACAAAAGTGGCAAGAGACATCACCAATCGTTCCCGAATAGGGTCAATAGGCGGATTGGTCACTTGTGCAAATAATTGTTTGAAATAAGAACTGAGATGCTGCGGCTGATCACTTAAAACAGCCAAGGGTACATCACTTCCCATGGAGCCTATGGGTTCTTTTCCATCTAATGCCATAGGAGCAATGAGATGGTCAAGGTCTTCAGTAGAGTACCCAAACGCTTTTTGATATTTGAATACCTGATCATGTTCCAGGTGCGTGAACATCACTCTCGGGTCGGGTAATTCTTCCAGGCGAATCTTATATTTATTCAGCCAATCAGCGTATGGTTTATGGGCGCAAATATCCTGTTTCAACTCTTCATCACTGATAATCCGGCCTTGTTCCATATCCACGACAAACATTTTTCCAGGTTGCAGCCTTCCTTTTTCTTTGATGATAGAAGGATCAACAGGCAATACTCCGGTTTCCGAAGCCATAATCACCCGGTCATCTGTAGTAACACAATAACGGGAAGGACGCAATCCATTTCTGTCTAATGTAGCACCGATGATTTTTCCATCAGTAAATGAAATGGATGCCGGTCCATCCCAGGGTTCCATGAATGATGAATGAAATTCATAAAATGCTTTTTTCACCGGATCCATTTGTTCGTTGCCATCCCAGGCTTCGGGAATCAGCATCATCATTACATGCGGGAGTGAGCGGCCGGTGTGTAACAACAACTCGATCACATTGTCGAGACAGGCGGAATCAGATTGTTCCCCGACAACAATGGGCAACAGCATTTCCATTTCTTCTTTCGTAAAATAGGGAGAAGTGAAGCCTTTTTCACTGGATCGAAGCCAGTTCAGGTTTCCCTGCAAGGTGTTGATTTCTCCATTGTGTGCAATAAATCGAAAGGGTTGTGCCAGTTTCCATGATGGGAAAGTGTTGGTGGCAAAACGGGAATGTACCAACCCGAATGCGCTTACAATTCTTTTATTGCTGAGGTCAGGAAAATAATTTCTCAATTGCATGCTGGTAAGCTGTCCTTTGTACACAACAGTTTTATAAGAAAGTGAAGCCACATAAAAACCGATCGCATCTTTTTTCACCGTGCTATTGATGAGATGTGTGGCATGATTCCGCAGTACGAATAATTTTCTTTCAAATTCATCCCGGTCATGAATATGATCCGGGCAGGCGAGGAAGACATGCTCCATTTCAGGCTCCACACTCAATGCAGTAATTCCAATGCCTTCAGGATTGACCGGCACTTTACGATAGGCAAGTAATTCCAGCCCCAGTTTCTCTGCGGTACGATTGAAAATATCCCGGCATTCTTCCCGCAATTTTATTTCTGAAGGGAAAAAGATAACACCCACTCCGTATTTACCAAATGATGGAAGATGAACACCAAGCCTGAGGCATTCTTCAAAAAAAAATTCGTGTGGTGTTTGTATCATGATACCGGCTCCATCGCCGGTGTTGTTTTCACAACCGCAGGCGCCGCGGTGTTCCATGTTTTCAAGAACTGTTAACGCATCTGAAATCGTTTGATGCGATTTGTTGCCTTTAATGTTTGCTACGAAACCGATTCCACATGCGTCATGCTCAAAAGAAGATTGATATAAGCCCTGGTTGCTTGCCATTCGATTTTTTTTAAAATATATAAAAATTGTCCAGTGTTAACTGAACAATAGCAAGCAATTTTCGGAAATTACGAAATAGTCATCAAAGTATTCGGAATATTTGTTAGAAATTTTCCACAAAAAGGCATTGGCTAATGAATGTTTGTAAATCTGTATCATCAATATGTTTGAATGTTGTTTCAAATCAATAAAATCATATTGAAATAAACCTTCAATAGCTTTCCGGTACTATTCTTTGTTTGTTAATAAAATGAAGTGCAAACGATGTAAATAAATTCTTGAGGTTAAAAATTATTTCCTGCTTACTTTTGTCCGATTTTTTTTAACCCATTAATCAACAATGACAGTACAAAGACCTGCTATTCTCCTGCTACAAGATGGAACTGTTTGTTATGGAAAATCTTTCGGAGCTATTGGCACCACCTCCGGAGAAATTTGTTTTAATACCGGGATGACCGGTTACCAGGAAGTGTTTACCGATCCCAGTTATTTTGGACAGATACTTATAATGAATAGCGTTCATATTGGTAATTACGGAGTGAAAGATGAAGATGTGGAATCGGATAATGTCAAAATCCGGGGATTGATTGGGAGAAATCTTGAAGAATTATATTCACGCATTCAAGCAAAAAACTCGCTGAACGATTATCTGAAAGCAAACAATATTGTCTCGATAGAAGAAGTGGATACCCGTGCCCTGGTTTCACATATCCGTACTAAAGGGGCAATGAACTGTATTATCTCTTCTGAAATCACTGATGTAGAAGTTTTGAAAAAGAAACTGGCAGAAGTTCCCGATATGGCTGGATTGGAACTTGCTTCACATGTGAGTACGGATAAAGCCTATGAAATGGGGAATGCGCAATCAAAGCTACGTATTGCTGTGCTGGATTACGGGGTAAAAAAGCATATTCTGCATTGTATGGTGGATAGAGGCGCTTATATAAAAGTATTTCCTGCAAAAACGAAAGCGGATGAATTAAAACAATTCAATCCTTCGGGTTATTTTATTTCCAATGGGCCTGGTGATCCGGCAGCAATGGACTATGCAGTAGAAACTGTAAAAGATATATTAAACGAAGGAAAACCTGTGTTTGGAATTTGTTTGGGCCACCAGTTATTGGCGTTGGCAAATGGTATATCCACATTTAAAATGCATCATGGTCACAGGGGATTGAATCACCCGGTAAAAAATCTCACAACCGGCAAATGTGAAATTACCACGCAGAATCACGGATTTGGAGTGGATCCCGAAGCAGTGAAGAAAGCAAAGAATGTTGAAGTTACCCATGTTAATCTAAACGATCAGTCTATTGAAGGGATTAAGTTAAAAAATAAACCTGCGTTTTCCGTACAATATCATCCCGAAAGCACTCCGGGTCCACAGGACTCCAGATATTTATTTGATGAGTTTATAAGTCTTATTAATTCGAATTAAATCGAATTACTGGTTTAGGGATTCCTATTTTACTGTTTCGGGTATTTGGTATTGTACGTGCAATTCGTGTCTTATCTTAGTGTAATGAAAATCGCAATCCTAAACGGGCCTAATCTCAATCTTCTTGGCAAAAGAGAAACGGATATTTATGGCAATATGCCTTTTGAACAGTTTTTTGAAAAACTTGCCAAAAAGTTCCCTCAGGTAAGTTTCAACTATTTTCAAAGCAACGTAGAAGGCGAATTGATCAATGAAATTCAACGGGTGGGTTTCGATCATGATGGTATAATTTTTAATCCCGGTGGATATACGCATACTTCTGTTGCTATTGGAGATGCTATTGCGGCCATAAAAACACCGGTAATTGAAGTACATATTTCCAATGTTCATGCTAGAGAAGATTTCAGAAAATTATCTCATGTTTCCGGCAAAGCCATAGGCAGTATTTTCGGGTTGGGATTGAAAGGGTATGAACTGGCGGTGGAGTGGTTTATTTCAAAATGATATTTGATTCTTATCAGTTGTTCACAAAACTATAATCAAGCTTGTTTCATAAGCGTATAATTATTTTTGCAGAGTGAAAATCCCGATTGATTTTAAGACATCAGAAGAAGCTGTTTCCATAATCCAGCCAGGTAATCGTGTTTATGTTCATGGCAGCGCTCAAACACCCGTATGTTTATTGCAGGAATTGGCGAAGCAGGCAAAACGTTTGCAAAATGTAGAACTGGTTTTTATCAGCGTGTATGGAGATATCGAAATTGCGAAACCTGAGTATACGGGAAGCTTTCATATCAACTCGTTGTTTGTTTCAGCCAGTGTCCGGTTGGCTGTGAAAGAAGGATTGGCTGATTATGTTCCTGTTTTCCTCAGTGAGATCCCGGAATTATTTAAGAGAAATATTTTAGGAATTGATGTGGCGATAGTACAGGTGTCTCCGCCTGATAAGCATGGATATTGCTCCCTCGGTGTGTCGGTGGATATTGCCCGGTCGGCTGTGAACACGGCAAAGCATGTGATCGCCGTACTGAACCCGAATGTTCCCCGCACACATGGAGATGGATTGATTCATTGCAGCCGGTTTCATAGCATGGTTCAATGTGATGATCCATTATATGAAGTGCGGTATGGCGATAAAGTAGGGCCTGTAGAAATGAAGATAGGAGCGTATATCGCATCATTGATCGAAGACCGCAGTTGTTTGCAAATGGGCATTGGTTCCATTCCGGACGCCGTGTTGCATTCATTGAGCAATCACAAAGATCTTGGAATGCATACAGAAATGTGTTCGGATGGTATTATTGATCTCTTTGAAAGAGATATCATCAATAATAAATATAAACAAATTCACCCCAACAAGGCAGTTACTGCGTTTGCATTAGGTACAAAGAAATTGTATGATTTTGTGGATGATAATCCCGCTATTCAATTTCTGGATATTGATTATGTAAATGAACCGGGTGTCATACGCCGCAATAATAAAATGGTGGCCATCAACAGTGCAATAGAAGTGGACATCACCGGGCAGATCTGTGCAGATTCCATTGGTACTTATCAATATTCCGGCGTAGGAGGGCAGATGGATTTCATTCGTGGGGCTTCATTAAGTGAAGGAGGAAAGCCGATCATTGCGTTGCCATCAAGAACAGCGAAAGGGGTGCCCCGCATTGTTCCATTTTTGAAACCAGGCGCAGATGTAACTACGACTAGGGCACATGCTCATTACATCGTTACGGAATACGGCATTGCATATCTCTTTGGAAAAAATCTCCGGCAAAGAGCCAAAGCTCTTATCAATATTGCACATCCTGATGACCGGGAAGGGTTGGAGAAAGCTTGCTATGAACGATTCAAGATATTTTGAACCCGTATAATTTTTTTTGTTAACATACTTTTTTATAGTGTAAGATATTGTGCACACCTATTTAAGCAAATAGTTTTTCATAAGTTCAGAAGTTTAATTATAAAAAGTTAATGATCTTAAAACAAATTTTCATTTTTTTTCTTTAACAAACCGTATTGAAATTTTAGCCTGTCGTTTGTCTTACTGCAGGTGTAAACAATTTTTATTTATTAAAACTACCATGCCATGAAAAAAATATTTACGTATTCAATCACACCTATTATAATGGTTATTCTATTTACCGGGTGCATTAAAGACCGGTTTAGCACTATTGACGAAAACTATTGGCTATCTAAAGAACGGGGAACGGTAGTGTACAGTTCTACCTGTTCTTATTTTGTTGTGGATACTTATAATGGATACGCTATAGTACGTGGATGGAACGGGTATAAGCCATACCAGGGAGATATACTCTATGGTAATTTCAGCAATTATGGCACCAGGAACTTTTATAACCGTTCTGAAGGATCAATATTTTCAGCTGAAGTAGTGGAGTATTGGCTGACTTACGATGAAGCACAATCTGCGTTGAATTATTATTGCCCTTAACCTAACGGTAGTTGACGAAAAAAGAAGGGAGCAAAACAGAAATTTGCTCCCTTTTATGAAATTATTCATCATGCAGTTCAGGAAGTAGCGATTAAATAAAAAATCACTCCTTTTCCGGCATCATTTCATTATTATCATCTTCAAAAAACCTTCTGTTTGTTTCCTGAGGTTTTTCCTTTGGTTTTTTCTTTAACCAATCCGGGTCTTCTCTTAATTTTTGTACATCACCTAATTTAGCAATGTATATACTGCGTCCGTGGGTTCCAATTATAATTTCATTCTCTCTTGTCTGAAAAGCAATATCATGAACAGGAATAGATTTAGGCAATCCGCCATCCCATTTCATAAAGCTATTGCCCAGGTCAAAACTTACATACAAGCCGCCATCACTGCCTACATATAAGATGCTGTCGGTTTTCGGATCTTCATGAACTACGTTCAATGGTTCCATCGGCAGATCTTTCCCGAGTTGCTTCCATATTGCGCCATAATCATCACTCACATAAAGCAACGGAGTAAAATTATCATTGCGATAGCCATTGAGTGTTACATATACTCTGCTTTCTTTGTATTGCGAAGCGATTATTCTTGTTACCCACAAGCCGTGAGTCGTCAAACGTGAATCGTCAGACGTGAAACCATGTTTTGATTTTTTTACTTTTTGACTTTTGATAGGAACGTCTTCCGGTTTACTGATCAGTTCCCAACTATACCCATTATCTTTTGATACCTGAACATTCCCATCATCAGTGCCGACATATAATAAACCAAACCTGGTTGGCGATTCTGCAATGGTGGTAATAGTTCCGAATGGAAGATTTCCCTCCCGTTTTCCATTAGTAAGATCGCTACTGATCGCAACCAGGCTATCGCCTTTATTTAATGAACGATATAAACGATCAGCACCTATATAAAAAATATCCTGGTTTAGTTTACTTAACATGATAGGTGTTTGCCAGTTGAATCGTAATGGTTTTTCTCCAAGTTCATAGTTGGGCCGTACTGATTTTCTGTCACTTCTTGTTTTTCGATTTAATCTTACATATGCTCCAAACTGCGAACCTGCGTATGTAGTAGTATTATCTCTGGTATCAACCTGTACCTGCATTCCATCACCTCCGATCAGTGATTTGAATGGATAATCTCCGGTACTTTGCCAACCGATATTATCACGATTGGTAGATGGACCATACCATACATTGTTATCCTGCAATCCTCCATATACATTATATGGTTTATCATCATCAGTAACTACGGAATAGTATTGCCCTACTGCAGGAGTATTTGCGAAAAACCAATGTTCCCCGTCATCATATGTAATATTACAGCCTCCATCATTACCATTTACTATATGGCTGTCTTTGTTGGGATCTATCCAGATTGCATGATGATCGCTATGTACATTTCTTTGATCTATATCTTTAAATGATTTTCCTCCGTCAGTTGACATTTGCAGGGAAATACCGGTAATAATTACTTTATTGTCATTGACAGGTGACACATAAATTTTTCCAAAGTAATAACCATAAGTGCTGTAAATATTGATATCTTTTTCATTCACTTTCCTCCAATTCATTCCGCCATCCACGCTGCGATATACTTCGCAGCCATAAATACCTGTACTGGTAAACCCGTCATCAGTATCTAAGTAATCCCATAGGGCTGTAGGTTTCACTTTATCCATAGCTACCAGTTGTTTTACAGATTCTGCAGTATATTTTCTGGGAAGACGGTTTTGTCTCAGAAAGCTGTTCAGCTTTTTATCATCCAATTGCTGAAATAATTCTTTGGTAATATTTTTAAAATCTTCTTTTTTATACGAGGAATCATTTTTCTTTTCTTTAGCCGGTTTGAGCATATTATTATCTACGATAGCATAAACGATTTGCGGATTTTTGGGAAAAACTGCCAGGCCGATTCGTCCGATTTTGTCACCGGCCATAAACCCGGATCCCGGACCTGAAACCAACTTCCATGTTTCACCGCCGTCATTGCTTTTATAAATACCACTTGTTTTTCCGCTTTCTGTAAAATTCCATGCGCTTCTGGTACGGTACCACATGGCTGCATACAATTCATTTGGATTGGAAGAGTTGATATCCATATCCACACAACCGGTTTTATCATCAATATATAAAGTTTGCTTCCATGATTTCCCGCCATCCGTTGTTTTGTAAACACCTCTTTCTTTATTCGGAGAATATAAATGTCCGAGAACTGCCACCCATGCTGTGTTGTTATCAGTTGGGCTAAGTAAAATTTTTCCAATGTGCTGCGATTCCGGCAAGCCAAGGTAATCCCAATGTTTTCCATTGTCCGAGCTTTTATAAATTCCGATACCGGAATAAGAAGAACGGCTGCTGTTAACTTCACCAGTTCCGAGCCAGATGGTTCTTGTTTTCCAGTTTACTGCTATATCACCGATTCCAATAACATCTGCGCTATCAAAAACAGGAATGAAAGATTGACCATTGTTATGTGTGTACCACAATCCGCCAGTAGCATATGCTATATAAAATTCGGTGGGATCATCGGGGTTTACATCCAAATCATCTACCCGGCCACTCATGATACTGGGACCGATGCTGCGGAATTTAATATCGTTGAGGACAGATTTATTTTCCAATACTTCCCGTTGTTTCAGACCTTTGAGACGATCTTCAGCAGAAGTGGGAGCTACTTGTGATGCTACAGGTAAAGTGAGCAGGCAGGCGAGGAGCATCAATGGAAATTGAACTAATTTTGATAACATAAATGGGCAGTTTTGGCGTTATAGAATCAATGAGGCGAATCGTTTTTTGGAAAGTATCTAATGGCAAAAAAAATGAATTTGAAAACCCAAGTCAAACTTACTAAACTATGCGATTCATAACTTTTGTTTTTCTTTTAGTTTCTATTAATGGATTTAGCCAGTGGAAAAGTTATATCATCAGCGTAAAAGGAGATACGCTGAACCGTGTAGATATGAATGGTAAAAAGCAAGGACCATGGGTAATTCATCAGGATGAATTGCGTGGTGAACCGGGGTACGATGAGCAGGGATATTTTCTGGACAATCGTAAGGAAGGTTTATGGCAACGTTTTTCACCCATGGGTGATAAGATTGCTGAAGAGCATTACCGCTGGGGAAATAAAGATGGCAAATGTGATTATTATAATATGACCGGCGGTTTAGTAAGAGAAGAAAGCTGGAAAGCGGTAAACCCCGATGATCCTTATGACACCGTAGATGTGTATGATCTGCATGATCCCACAAAAGTAGTAGATCGAAAAGTGGTGAAGCTGGAAGGTTATTCATTAAAACACGGCACCTGGACATACTATGATCCTGAAATGGGAACCATTGTTAAAACCGAAAAATATTGGTTAGATAAACCGGCAAATGCCGCAGGCAATGGTGCTGCCACGGATGATGATCTGAAACTGATCGGCATTACCGATAAATCAAAAAACGATACTACGGCGAGCAAAGCGGTTGCTAAACCCAAAGAAGTGTTGCAGTATGAAAAGAAAAACTCTGGTAAGAAAAAAATAAAAGTGAGAGATGGAAGGACTGGTTATTGATTAAGGAATGTTGAATTTCGAATTGTAAATTATAGGGTTGAGTTAAGAGTTTAAAGTTTTAAGCTTAAAGTTAAGTGTTATGAGTTAGCTTTATTTTTTCATTTTATTAAAATAATTTCTGAAAAATAATAGTTGATATTGTATGGCATTGCCCCAGTAATTCCAGTTATGATTTCCCGGCCTTTGTATATAGTCATGAGGAATATTTAATTTCATCATTTTTTGATGCAGCTTTCTGTTGATACCGGCAAATGGATCATCATTCCCGCAATCAAAAATAATTGCCAAAGAGTCTTTAGGATAATGATCAATAATAGTCATCACAGAATATTTTTTCCAGTTATCTGCATATTTAACAGTATCGCCGATTCTTTTTATTAAATCATATTTGTTTTTGGTAAAATTGATATCCACCACACCGCTCATGCTGCCGCAGGCTCCAAAAAAACCGGCATGACGAAATCCAAGGAATAAGCCTCCATGCCCTCCCATACTCAACCCCGTGATGGCTCTTGCACCCCGGTCTTTTATAGTCTGGTAATGTGAATCAATATAAGCCGGTACTTCTTTCGTAATATAAGTCTCGTATCTCATGGAAGTATCTATCGGGCTGTCGAGGTACCAGCCGCTGTAATTACCATCAGGACAAACAATGATCAGTTGCCATTGATCCACTTCATTTTTCAGATTTGGCACTTTGGTGATCCAGTTTGAAAAATTGCCACTGTACCCGTGCAAAAGATAAACGACGGGAAAATGATTGCTGCTATCTGAATAAGAGTCGGGCAGGATCACAACACATTTTATATTTTTATGCATTGCATCGCTGTAAATGTTGATTGTATCAACAGATGAAGCATTAGCGATAAGGATAGAAACTAATAAAGTAAAAAAGAGAAAATATAATCTTTTCATTTGCTAAAATTAAGAAGTCATCCTCAAATGGAATGACTTCTTAAAGATTCCCTATCAGGAGATATAGAAGAGCATTAAAACCCTTTCTTTTCTGCAGCTTTCTGCATGGGATTAGGTACTCCTTGCTGAGCGCCACGAGCTAAAATTGTTTTTTGTTTGAACAATGCAAATTTGCTCGGCTGCTGAATACTGTTCCAGCTATTATTGCTTTGATCAATATCAGCTGTTTCCCGCATCGGATCCAGTTTGATACTTGCTACTTCTTTATTTTTCATAAAGAACTTTGTGACATTCTTTTCATTCAGCCGCCATACCTGGGCAGGAATACGATCCACTTCTTTTGTTCCATCCTTATATGTCCACTCAATGATAATTGGCATCACCAATCCCCCTTTGTTAGAAAAAGACAACTCATAAAAATATTTATTCGCATATTTCTCTTTGTCTGCAGCGTCAAGAGTTTCTGCAAATCCCGGAAGTTTTACTGAATAGCTGGTAGTATCATACGGCTCGATGCCACGATCATATCTCCAGTAAAAATCTCTTGTTGCCGTATCTGCATCGGTTGCAAAGGTGATGCTCTTATCTTCCCGGTTGCGAATTTTGGATATGTCTTCAAAATCACTCACATTAGGGTTTGCTAATTTTTGTTTAACTTCTCTTTCACCCGGAGCTTTTACATCCGCATCTGCTTTGGCAAACTTTACACTGTCTAATGAAATATCGCAGGCATCAGTACCATAAAACCAGCCTCTCCAAAACCAATCGAGGTTTTCGCCGCTGGCATCATCCATGGTTCTGAAAAAATCAGCCGGAGTAGGATGTTTGAATGCCCATCTCCTTGCATATTCTTTAAAGGCATAATCAAATAATTTTCTTCCCATAATAGTTTCCCTGAGAATGTTCAACCCGGTTGCAGGTTTGGAATAAGCGTTCGGTCCAAACTGAACAATGTCTTCTGAATTTGTCATGATAGGTTCTAACTGATCTTTCGGAAGTTTCATGTAGTCAACGATGGTCCATGCCGGCCCACGGCGGCTTGGAAATTTATTATCCCATAATTCTTCAGTCAGGTATTCCACAAAAGTGTTCAACCCTTCATCCATCCAAGTCCATTGTCTTTCATCACTGTTAATGATCATAGGGAAAAAGTTGTGTCCTACTTCATGAATCACTACGCCGATCATTCCATTCTTGGTAGCTTCAGAATACGTCCCGTCTTTTTCTGTTCGTCCATAGTTGAAACAGATCATCGGGTACTCCATTCCGTTGCTGGCCTCCACACTTTGTGCCACAGGATAAGGATATGGTATTGTAAAATGAGAATAGGTTTTTATAGTGTGTGCTACCAATTTGGTGGAAAGTTTGCTGTATAAATTATATGCTTCTTTGCCATAGTAACTCATGCACATTACTTTTTTTCCATCCACATTAGCAGGCATCGCATCCATTACAAATTTCCGGCTGGAACCCCATGCAAAATCCCGTACATTATCTGCCCTGAATATCCATGTTTTCTTTTGTGTAGTATTTTTATTTGACTCTTTAGCTTTTGCTTCAGTAAGCGTTACCACTTCTATGGGTTCTTTCGAATTTTGTGCTTTTTGCCAACGGGCATATTCTGCAGGAGTTAGCACCTGCTGGTAATTCTGGCATTGACCGGTACCTCCGATTACATGATCTGCCGGTACGGTCATTTGTACTTTGAAATTTCCAAACGTCAGTGCAAATTCTCCACGACCGGTGAACTGGTGATTTTGCCATCCCTGGAAATCGCTATACACACAGAGGCGGGGATACCATTGTGTCATGGTAAAAAGATAATTGCCATCTTCAGGAAAATATTCATAACCACCACGGCCGCCCTGGCTCATGCGATCGGCGATATTATAATACCAATCAATATTGAAAATAAATTTTTGGCCGGGTTTTAATGGAGTTGGTAATTCTACACGCATCATGGTTTTATTGATCGTGTAGGAAAGTGGTTTGCCCAACGCATCAGTCATCTTGGTTATTTTATCACCATAACCGTTGTCATCCGATACTGATGATTCAGCCATTCGGTCCAGCATTTTGTCTGTTGCCTGGCGGGGCATGGTACTGCTGTTTTGATAATCGGCATTATTTATATTGCTGTGTTGGTTTTCATCAAGCTGCAGCCATAGATAGGTGAGTACATCAGGAGAGTTGTTGTAATATGTGATTGTCTCACTGCCTGTAAGTTTTAATTTTTTTTCATCTAAATCGCATTTGATATCATAATCACAACGCTGCTGCCAATACTTAGTGCCCGGAGCACCGCTTGCTGTACGGTATTCATTAGGTGTTGGCAAAATAGTACCCAATTGTTCAAACTTATTGCCGTGATTCGATCCGGGATTGTTTTGAATGTCTTGTGCATTTACAAAGCTGAATGCGAAAAGCATCATGCTGAATGCGAAAAGGATTTTTCTCATTGTATGGTTTATTGTTTATTGTAAGTAAATTTTTTTTACCAGGGTTTCCTTTCAAGCGCCATTTGTAATGCTACACTGAATACGGCTGCGGATAAAAATATCACCCATTCTCTCCTGTTTACTTTAAATCCTTTTAAAATCACAGCTGCAATCGAAAGCAAAGCTACGACAACTACAATCTGACCGGCTTCTAAACCTAAATTAAAACCAAGCAAATCCCATCCGAAACTTTGATCCCGTGCCAGCATGATGCGTAATGCATTTGCAAAACCCATCCCATGAATTAATCCGAAGGAAAGAGCTAAAAAATAATTAATACGGATGGATTTTGCCGTAAAATTTTTCTGGAAAAGGTTGGTGAAAGCTGTAATAACAATGGTACAAGGGATTAAAAACTCCACCCACTTACTGCTGAACCGTATGATGTCAAATACGCTTAATACCAGCGTCAACGAGTGCCCGATGGTGAAAGCGGTGACCAGTATCAGCACCTGCTTCCAGTCTTTCAATAAATAAATAGCTGATAAAGCCGCAATGAACATCAAATGATCCAAAGCTTCCCATTCAATAATATGATGCCAGCCGATCTGGAAATAAAAAATAAAATCCTGCATCTTTTCAACAGATAGTGCCGTCTTTTTTAAAGTTTTTTTGACGGCTGGTAATTATGCTTCAAAATAAAACAGACTTTTGTAAAAGAAAAAAATATTTGGCCAATGGTACAATCAATTTATAAATGGCTATGTGTATCATTTATTATATCAACTTTAAATATGAATTTTTCATATCATAAAGCCTTTTCCAAATTCCCCCTTTGGCATTCACCTTCGGCAAGCCTACTGCAACTGAAGGGAATAGGGGGGCTTCACCCTTTTCACGTCAGCACTACGGAGATCAATCATAATGCAAAGGACAATACACTGGAAATAACCTGCCGCATTTTCACTGATGATTTTGAAGCCATACTGGAAAAAAATTATAAAACCAAAGTGGACCTGACACATACGCCGGATGCAGCAAAGGCAAATACAAATAAGATTGTGAGCGACTATATCGTAAAACATTTGCAGATAAAAGCGGATGGCATACCGGTTTCATTATCTTATCTCGGCTTTGAAATAGATAATGATGCGGTGGCAGTGTACCTTGAAGCGGATAGTATTCCTTCAGTGAAAAAAGTGGATGTAAACAATTCTATTCTCTACGATCAGTTTGATGACCAGGTAGAAATCATTCATGTAATCATCGGCGGAAATCGAAAAAGTGACAAACTGAATTATCCGGATACGCAGGCGGCTTTTCAATTTTAATTCTTTTTTCATTTTTTCCCGACCTGTATTTTGAATATTAGATTCTCAAAAAAATATAAACAAAAGACCGCCTTAAAAAGACGGTCTCTGAAATTTATCTTGCTATATCATTTGGAAATAATCAATTCAACTGTTTGCTTGTTCCCTTTTTCATCTATAGCTGTGATTAAATACACTCCATGTGCATAGTTGTTGAGATTAATTTGATGCTGCGGAGATTTAGGAGATGTATTGAACTTAAACTCCTGCAATTTTCTACCGGTTATATCACTCAGCAGTATCACAACATTGCCGTTGTATCCATCAAGCGATACATTTACTTTATCCTGTGCCGGATTAGGCGCTAATCTTATATGCTGAGATGAAACTTCAATTTTCCTCTGTGCCGATCCAGATGATGTTCTGTTAGCGCCGTCATCATTAATTATAGTTCCAATACCTGTTCCTTTTGTAATTGTTGCATTCACGGCGCCAAGTAACACCACTTTGAAGGTTTCATCCGACTCAACAGTTTTGTCGCCTTTTATTGTTATACTTATTGTTTCGGTTGTCTTTCCCGGCGAGAAAACAATGATGCCGAATTTTGCTATATAATCACTACCTGCCGTAGCCGTGCCATTTTGGGTTATATAGCCTATCAGTACAATTTTCGATGATTTCTTATTCAGCTTTACTGTAAACTGCATTTGTTTAGTACCAGTATTGCCTTCAGTGATGGAATTATCAGATATGGATACTTCCACAATATTAGTGGTGCAACCTTCATCTATCTGGCCATTGCAATTATCATCTATACCATTTCCACAGATTTCTATTGCCCCGGGATGCACGGAAGCATTGTTGTCGTTGCAGTCTGTATTATTAGCAACGCCACAGGCAACGGGAACGCCGGCCCCGTAACCATCCCCGTCATGATCAGCATAAAGAAGTTTGCTGTCATCACAATCTGAATTATTGGTCACATATCCAGTGGGCGGAATAGATGAACAAACTGTTGTTGAATTATTC
>JAFEAF010000006.1 GCA_018266555.1 Bacteroidota bacterium
AAAAACTATTGACAATGCAAAAAATGGCATTTGGGAAAATAATTTTGAACAACAACCACCTTATGGTTTTTCATCAATCATTTTCCTTGCGGAAACACATAGCTGCATTCCTCTCTATGACCCAGAAAATGTAATTAGCAAATTAAAAGACAGCGTAAAACAATACCCGCAGAAGTTAAAACAATCAGTTGTTCAACAATCGTTGTGGTCGGCAGAATTTACGATTTGGCAGGCGGAAAAATTTGCTGGTAAAACTGATATGTATAACACTGTTGGCTGTTTGACGAGGGCAATGTATAGTATTGTTTCGACACTTTTTGCGTTGAATGAAATTTATCCAATGGGCGACAAAAGAGCGATTGAAATTGTAGAGAAAACAAAAAACAAACCTATTAACTTCACAAATAAAATAAATACCATTTTAAGTTGCGACAAAAAATCATTGGCAGAAAATGTTAGACTTCTGAAACATTTATTTAATGAGACAGTTGAACTTGCGAACGGACAATACAAACCATACTATAAACTGTAATAACGAATGACAAAACAACGAACCGCCAACAAAAGTATTCTTTGTAAAAGCAGGGCTGGACAATATAACATCAGCTATGTGCAGGCATCAGCAGCGGTTTGGGCTGGACATTAAATGTTCAGCTTTAGCCTGCCGGCAGGCAGGTTCTTAACTTCAATAACATATTTTCAAATGGGCGTTTGTACCAGTTTGAAAATTCATTGAACACCCTGGAAAGGTCACAATGGCAAAATAATTTTCTAGTGTTCCCATATCGGCTCTACATTGCTGTCCCGATTTTTCATCAGTTTTGCCTTTATCGTTAAACTTTCGCTGGGCAAATTATTTGCAGAAGTGTTAAAAAGCTAAATAGCTTCTATCAACCCCTTAAAAATCGCAGCAAATTTAGGTTCGGCAGCTTTGGCTGCTTCCAGTACTTCTTCATGTGAGATTACAGCATCCTGCAAACCCATATCCGTAATTACACTCATAGCAAATACATGCATGCCCATGTGATTAGCCACAATAGATTCCTGTACTGTACTCATCCCTACCACATCGCCACCAAGAATATGAATCATTTTATACTCGGCCTTCGTTTCAAACGTCGGGCCTGTCACAGCATAATACACTCCTTCTTTTACTTCAACATTCAGCCGGGCAGCTACTTCTTTTGCTTTTGCAATTAAATATTTTTTATAGGGTTCGCTCATATCCGGGAAACGAGGGCCCAAATCATCTACATTTTTTCCAATCAGGGGATTAACGGTATTTAAACTAATATGATCTTTAATTATCATGAGGTCGCCGATTTTAAAATCCGGGTTCACTCCACCTGCTGCATTCGATAACAATAAAACACCGGTACCTAATAGTTTCATCACCCGGATAGGGAATACAACTTCAGCAGCACAATATCCTTCGTAAAAATGAAAACGTCCGGCCATAGCAACGATTCTTTTTCCTGATAATTTTCCGAAAAGAAGTTTGCCTTTGTGTCCCGGCACGGTAGAAACCGGGAAATTGGGAATGTCATGATAGTCTATCTCCTGTTCAATTTCTATTTCATTAATAAAATTTCCAAGCCCACTGCCCAACACCACTGCAATTTCCGGAGTATGCTTATATTGTTTCTTTAAAAACTTTACTGTCTCTTTTAATTGCTTCATTCCTTTAGCCATAAAATATTTTTGGGGCGGCAAATATAAACTTTGTTAGCCAGGAATTACATTAATGTACACGAATGAATATGAGAAATATTAGCCACAGATGAACACAGATTATGAAATTCATTTAAGCTAAAATTTAATTAATCTGTGGCAATGTTCAATAACTATACCGGTAAAAATCGCAAAATTCTTCATCGCATAATAATTTTTGAAGGACCGGGTCTTTCAACAAATCAATATAATCCATCCATTTTTTTCCCACTTTTATTTTACGATAAACCAAACGGATACCCTGGCTATAATCTACCCACCAGAAAATATGCCCGGTGTATAATGGCTGAATTGGCGTTCCATCTAACTTATGCCAGCCATAAATAGCCACCCGATCCGCTTTGGAATCACGGGATATCTTTCCGCTGATGACCACATCTTTTTGAATGCCGGCTATCAATCCCCGCCTTCTCGGCGGGCAAGCTTTTTTTCCACTAAGTTGTCCTTCAATTATCAAATGATGCTGCCACATGGTAGGCGTACTGTCACGAAATGCATACATGGGCACCGGCTCTAATTTCACTTTAGCCGATTTATAAATATCATCCACCATTTTGCGTGTAGGCAAAAAACAATTGAAACTATCAGCGATCTGCTGCGCAGCCTTGGGCGTGATGTTGATCCTTGCCCAATCAGCATCGGTGCCAATGCTTAAATAATCCGGTGCTACGTAATAGGTGGCTTTTATTGTCTTTCCTGTTGCAGAATCTGTAATGGAAGTATGAACAGCAATAAATTTTTTGAGAAAGGTAGGCATATCACCTGCCATCACTTCCTTTAATACAAATGAATCTCTTGCCTGCCATTTCATGGCAAATGCCTGATGATAAAATTCGTTGCCTGTCATGGAGGATGATCTTTCCCTCCAATGCATTTTTTTAGTTGCAGTGCATGATGCAAGAAAAACAATGGCTAATAAAAACAGGTGTCTCATATATCTAAGGTAAAAAATTGGATTGATCTATACCCCGCCCCATCAACACTTCTAATATCGGAATGTACTATTCCCTCTTCTTAAGGAGAGAGGTAGAAGAGTTTTCAAAGAAAAAAGAAATGATGGGGTGAGGTTTTTGCTGAATAGAATTCGGAACGATGAAGTGAGTGACACAACAGACGATCATAGTAGCACTTAAGCTGATATCAAAAAAAAATACATTATTCACTTTTGACTATTCACTAATCTTTATCTTCGCAAAAATTTTTACAAGATGAATCTTCATGAATACCAGGCGAAAGAATTGTTGAAAAAATATAATGTACCGGTGCAGGATGGTTTTGCATGCAGTGCGGTGCATGAGGCGGAAGATGCATATCGCCAGATCAAAGCATTGTACGGAAGTAGTTTTGCTGTGGTGAAAGCGCAGATACATGCAGGCGGCCGGGGAAAAGGCACCATAAAAGAAAATGGAATCAATGGAGTGAAAGTGGGAAAATCGCTGGAAGAAATTGAAGATATTGCTAAAAAGATTTTAGGCGGAACGTTGGTGACCGTGCAAACGGGTGCAACAGGAAAAGTGGTGAACAAAATTTTAGTGGCACAGGATATGTATTATGACGGCCCGCATGAGAGGAAAGAATTTTATTTATCCATTCTTCTGGATCGCAGCAGGGGGCAAAATGTAATTATGTACAGTACTGAAGGTGGTGTGAACATTGAAGACGTAGCGCATAACACTCCTGAAAAAATTTTTAAAGAATGGGTACATCCTTCCGGTGGATTGCTGCCATTCCAGGCAAGGAAAATTGCTTTTAATCTTGGCTTGAGCGGTGAAGCATTTAAAAACTGTGTGAAGTTTGTTATCAATTTATATAATGCTTATGTAGGGCTGGATTGTTCCATGCTGGAAATAAATCCCCTGTTCAAAGCATCTGATGATAAAATAGTGGCGGTGGATTGTAAAATGAATTTGGATGATAATGCCCTGGTTCGCCATCCCGACTTAGCATCGCTGAGAGATACGAGTGAAGAAGACCCGACAGAAGTGGAAGCCGGAAAATATAATTTGAATTTTGTGAAATTAGATGGTAATGTGGGCTGCATGGTGAATGGTGCCGGGCTGGCCATGGCCACAATGGATATGATTAAACTCAGCGGCGGAGAACCTGCCAACTTCCTGGATGTAGGCGGCACTGCCAATGCACAAACGGTGGAAGCCGGATTTAAAATCATATTGAAAGACCCGAATGTAAAAGCGATACTCATTAATATTTTTGGAGGTATTGTTCGCTGCGATCGTGTGGCACAGGGTGTGATAGACGCTTATAAAAATCTTGGCAATATAAAAATCCCGATCATCGTCCGGCTGCAAGGTACTAATGCTGTAGAAGCAAAAAAACTGATTGATGAAAGCGGGCTGAAAGTGCTATCAGCGATTTTATTGAGTGAAGCGGCGGGGTTGGTGAAGAAGGCGGTGGCGTAGGGAAATTATGAATGGAGTGTAGAGTGTAGAGTTTAGAGTTTAGCATTATGAAGTATTTTTAATTTAAAATTTGTTTTTTGTATTGGGATTGAGTTCTACACTTAATGACTATGGCAAAAACTGCAACTTTGATCGGGGCCTCCGGGTTGATCGGCAATCATCTTTTGCAGTTACTCCTCGATGATCCCTATTTTGATACGGTAAAAATTCTTGTCCGCCGTAAACTGCAAACTAATCATCAAAAACTGGAACAAAAGATCGTAGATTTTAACGACAATGATTCATTGCTCGTTGCTATGGATAACAGCGATATTGTGTTCTGCACTGTTGGCACTACACAGAAAAAAGTGAAAGGCGACAAGGAAGTCTACCGAAAAATTGATTATGATATTCCTGTAAAAATGGCCCGGTTTTGCAAAATGACCGGCTGTGAAAGTTTTATTCTGGTTTCTTCAGCAGGAGCTAACAGCAGGTCAAAGAATTTTTACCTGAATTTAAAAGGCGAGGTAGAAGAAGCGATACAAACTACCGGCATACGCTCTGTTTATGTGATGCGCCCATCTATGCTGATGGGAAATAGAAAAGAATATCGTTTTGGAGAAAAAGTTATTACGCCGGCGATGAACGCTATTTCCTTTTTATTACCTTCAAAATATAAACCGATACAGGCTGAAGATGTAGCGAAGGCCATGCTGGCTTCTTCTAAACAAAATACAGAAGGATTTTTTATATGGGAGTATAATGCGATGATGAAATACAAGAACCTTTAAAAAATTTCTCACTTATATTTATTAAATGAAAAAGATATTATTTGTTTTTGTACTGCTCATTTTTTCAAAATTACTATTTGCACAATCATTAACCGAAGCAGAAGCTATCCGCTTGGCAAGACTGCCGTTGCACTGTATTTCAACAGAATTTCCGAATAAGACCTCTCATACTGCAGACGGGCCGGAAGATGCCGTATTGCTCCCGGAACAATTGCATCCTGCTTTTCACGGATGCCTTGACTGGCACAGTTGTGTACACGGGCATTGGCTTCTGGTAAAAGTGTTGAAACTATTTCCCAACATTTCAATCAGGGATAGCATTATTCAAACATTGAATAATAGTTTCCAGTTGGAAAAAATGAAAGCAGAAGCCGCTTATTTCACCAAATACAAAACCACATCCAGCTATGAACGAACCTATGGCTGGGCATGGCTGCTGAAACTTGATGAAGAATTATTCACCTGGAATGACCCGATGGCAAAACAATGGTATGATGCTTTACAACCGCTGACTCAGAAGATAGTTTCATTATGGAAAGCATACATACCCAAAGAAACATATCCCAACAGAACCGGTTTGCATCCTAACACTGCATTCGGCTTAGTATTTGCCCTGGATTGGGCAAGAGCAATGCATGATACTGCTTTTGAAAAAGCAATTATCGCTCATGCAAAAAAAATTTATTTAGATAACAGGGCAACTCCCGCCTACTTAGAACCCGACGGAACGGATTTTTTAAGCCCCAGCCTCGAGATCGCTGACCTGATGCGAAGAGTATTACCCACAAAACCATTCACAAACTGGCTGAATCAATTTTATGAACCCCGGAGCATCAAACGGATTACTGAATTACCCATAGTAAGCGACCGCACCGATATGTATATCGTTCACCTTGATGGATTAGCAATCAGCCGTGCCTGGTGTATGAAAGGTATTGCCTCTGTATTGCCGGCTTCCCATCCCTGGAAAAAACTCTTTAATATCACCGCAGATAAATTTTTAAAAGAAGCCTTACAATATGTTACCAGCGGTAACTATGGCGGGGATCACTGGCTGGCAAGCTTTGCGCTGTATGCGTTGAGCTTTAAGTAAACACTGGGCTCAAATTGCATCCACATCAGGTATCACCGTTACACTCCGGAAACTTTTTTCGTTGTGAAGAATTGCAACCTGTTCTAAAATATCTTTTTTACACCGGACAATTGTTTTTGAATCTCTCGGCAACTTCACTAATAGTTCCATCAGGTATTGCCCACGGATACGATTGATCACAGGTTCTGCCGGTCCAACTAAATATTGGCCATACCCACCTGCCGCAGGAGCCGGTTTATTTTTCAAGGAATCTGCAAAATGAACAGCGGCTTTTTCCACTACATCTTTCAATTTGTGTTTGAAATTTAAATGAATGATCCGGGAGAAAGGTGGATAAAAAAATTGTTTTCGTTTTTCCAGCTCATCTGTAAACATTTTTTTATAATCATGCTCCTGCACATATTTCAAAACAGGATGAGCAGGATTGGAAGTTTGTATCAGCACTTTTCCTCCGTGATTTTTTCTCCCTGCCCTCCCACTCACCTGCTCCATCAGTTGAAAAGCTCTTTCATTGACTCTGAAATCGGTGAAATGCAATAAACCATCTGCATCCAAAATTCCAACAAGATCCACATGATCAAAATCCAATCCTTTCACCACCATCTGAGTCCCCACTAAAATATCTATGCGCCGTTGCTCAAATTGCTGGATCAATACATCATGTGCATTTTTTCCCCGGACTGTATCAACATCCATTCTAGCCACTTTCGCATCAGGAAAAATTTCCTGCAATTGTTCTTCTATTCTTTCTGTTCCAAAATTCCGCTGTACAAAATTGTGGCTGCCGCATACTAAACAGGTATGTAGCGGCGGGTATGTGGATCCACAATAATGACAAATCAATTTATTTTTTTGCTTATGAAAGGTGAGTGACACATCGCAATTTTTACATTGCGGGATCCATCCGCATACATTACAAACCTGGTAGGGCGTATAGCCTCTCCTGTTTTGAAATAATATTACCTGGCGATCCTTTGCAACAACATCCCGGATAGATTCAATAAGTCGGGGCGATAGAATAAGTTTTGTTTTATCCTTTTGTGGAAACTTTTTAATATCAACAATTTCTATTTGCGGCAACTCCACATCGCCGTATCGCTGCATTAACTCAACCAATCCATACTTTCCTGTGGTGGACCGCCCGGCCTGATCGCCTGTTGGACGGGCATTGAAATAACTTTCAAGCGATGGCGTAGCACTTCCCAGAACAATTCTGGATTCAAACAGTGATGCAAGATAAATGGCAGCGTCCCGGCCATTATATCTTGGGGCAGGATCCTGCTGTTTGAATGAAGTATCATGTTCTTCGTCGCAGATCACTAATCCTAAATTGGAATATGGTAAAAAAACAGATGACCTGGCACCAAGCACAATTTTCAGTTCCCCGCTTTTCACTTTATTCCAGATCTCCACTCTTTCATTCTGGGAGAATTTAGAATGATAAATTCCGATATATCCGCCAAAATGTTTTTGAAGACGCCGGATGATCTGCGAAGTCAAAGCAATTTCGGGCAACATGTATAATACCTGCTTCCCGCTTCGGATCATTTGCTCCATGAGTTTAATATAGATCTGCGTTTTGCCACTGGAGGTAACGCCGTGCAGCAAACAAACCTGTTTTGTTTGCAACGACCGTTGTATTTCCAGATACGCTTCCTGCTGATTGGTGGTAAGCTCAAAATCAATTTGAATGTCTTTCGGGAGATATTGCAGGCGATCCACTGTTCTTTTTTCTGCCCGGAGAATTTTTTTTTCAATCAATCCTTTTAACTGCGCATCGGAAGCACCGGATTTTTTCAGCAAATCTGTCTTAGTTACTTCTCCCTGTGTTTTTATCAGATGAAGATAGCTGAGTAAAAGTTCCATTTGTTTTTCCGCCCGCTGGAGCTTTTTATCTTCATTGAGCAGGGACGATAATGCTTCATCACTATCAAATTGCGGGTTAAGCAATATATATGTTTCTTTTTTCGGAGAATAGGTTTGTTTCAATGATTCCCAGACAAAACATACTTTCTTTTTGATGAGTTGATTGATGATCGGATAAATGTGCGGCGAATCCAATATCTGCTGTATCTCAGAAACTTTCAATTCTTTTTTTATCAATAAAGCTTCCGCAACAAGATATTCATCATGATCCAGGTCAGAAAAATCTTCTCCATATTCTTCATTAAAAACAACAACCGTTTCGCTGGACAATTTGAAATGTGCAGGCAATGCAGCCGCCATCACTTCCCCTTCACTACACATATAATATGATGCCATCCACTCCCAAAGTTCCAGTTGCTCGGTAAATACAACCGGTTCCTCATCTAAAACATTCAGAATTTCTTTGGGTTCAAATAATTCAGGCTTCTCCTGGTGAAGGCGTTTAATAATACCGGCATATTTTTTATTTTTTCCAAGATTCACCTCTACCCGGCAACCCGGCTTCAGTGCTTCTTCAAATTTATCAGGAACTAACCAGGTGTAGTTTTTAGGAAGAGCAAGTGGTATGATGATTTCAGCGTACAGCATGAGTGAATCGAAAGCCTGCCTGTCCGGTAGTCAGGTCGTGAATCGTAAATGTTTTTTGCAATTTAGCGAATATCATCTCACATCTCTCGTTTCACATTTTACGGCTTGATCCAACTTACTTTATATTCGTGTAATTTTTCAAACATAATATTCCAGACTTTTTCTTTCAGTATTGAAGTATCATTTGTAGTCAATCCTGTAACAGGAATTTCTTCAAGATAAACAACCCGGCAACGGCCGGGGTTCAATGTAAAGACATGATGATAATTCAAACGATCATAAGAGTCTAAAAACAAAACAGGTTTAACCGGAGTCTGCGTCTCAATAGCAACACGGAATGCTCCATCATAAAATTCTTTCACAGGCCGATTAGTCATGTTGAAAGTTCCCTCGGGGAAAACCATCACTGATATCCCTTTGCTGATAACAGATTTTAAAACTCTTACACTTTTTGTCCGGTCGGCAGCATTGCTCCGGTCAACAGTTACAATTGCATTTTTGTATATAAATCCAAAAACAGGCACTTTACTCATTTCCACTTTTCCTAAAGGCCGAAATGGTTGGCGAAACGCTTTTACTATCACAGCAGCATCCAGGTTTGAAATATGATTGCTGACAAAAATGTATGGCTTTGATTTATCATGCGGTATGATAAATATTTTTTTAAACCGGATAAATATTAAGAAAAACCATACATCTGCCCAGAACCTGCACAAACGAATAATGGCATTACCTCCTTTAATTCGTCCGAAGAAACTGGCGATAATTGTGAATGGGAAAATAATCAGCATGATGGCAACAAATACAATCATTGCATAAATGCAATAGATCCATTGAAATGGTTTCAACAAATAGCGCATCAGTTTTTACTTATAGGGTTAATGATCGTCACCTGGGCAATGACACTCCCACTCTTTTCCTAAATCAATACAGGTTACCACTTTTGTTTTATTATCACACTGAGCAAAAACAATTCTTAATCTTTGATTTTCCGAGGTGTTGCCTTCTACGGCATATGTAGGGCAGGGCCTTGCATTCATATCACTTTTACGGTTATTGATAACACCATTCTGTAAAATCTCTTCCACTTCAGCTTGTGTAATATGCCGGCAATCCATCCTGCACTTTGCATGTTGTGTAAATTCAAGGTAAGACACTCTCCTGTTAAAACCGTGATCCCGTGTTGCTGTTTGTGATGGATCGTTTTGTGTTGCCGGGCTTTGAGTCGTGCGATCCGTTTTTGAATACTGTTTAATAATCAAAACCACAAGTGCTGCCAGAAGCAAAAGGGCAAAAGGAATAGATTTCTTTTTCATATTCTTTTTATTATACGGGCAAATAAAGCAGCCCGGCTTGAAGCCTAAAATAATTTTTCGTTTCCAATATATTCAGTTTTGAACCAAGAAACCAAAAAGGTTCTAAGAAACTTTAAGAGAAATTCTTATTGAATCTTATTAGCCTGGAATCTCCGTAGTTCTATTTTATTAAAACCCGGATGTATCAGGATAAATTTCTGAAATGCAATCTACAATCAAAATTGTAAATTTGCCGCCCATGACAGAAGGAAGGACAATAGCATTTCATACATTGGGTTGCAAACTCAACTTTGCAGAAACTTCTTCTATTTCCAGGTTGATGGAACAGGAAGGCTTCGAAAAGAAAGAGTTTGACGACAAAGCTGATGTGTATGTTATCAACACCTGTTCAGTAACGGAAAATGCGGATAAAGAATGCAGACAAATTGTTCGTCGTATTCAAAAAAAATCTCCTGAAAGCCTGGTGGTAATAACAGGATGTTATGCGCAACTGAAACCAAAAGAAATAGCTGAAATTCCCGGGGTGGATTTGGTATTAGGAGCAGCGGAAAAATTTAATATCGCTCAGCATCTTCGTGAATTTTCCAAAAATGATGCTGCAAAAATTTGTTCTTGCGATATTGATGAGGTAAACAGTTTTCATTCTTCATTTTCTCTGAATGACCGCACCCGTACTTTTTTAAAAGTACAGGATGGTTGTGATTATAACTGCTCTTTCTGCACTATTCCATTGGCAAGAGGAAAAAGCAGAAGCGATTCTGTTGAAAATGTCATTCGCAATGCAAATCTTTTGGCCGGACAGGGAGTAAAGGAAATTGTTTTGACAGGAGTAAACCTTGGCGACTTCAGGACACCCGGAAAAGAAAATTTCTTTTCTGTTATTAAAGAATTGGAAAAAGTGGAAGGAATAGAACGTTATCGCATTTCTTCCATAGAACCTAATTTATTGACCAATGAGATCATTGAATTTGTAGCGAACAGCGATAAGTTCATGCCGCATTTTCATATGCCCTTACAAAGTGGAAGCAATCGCATACTTGGATTGATGCGCCGGAGATATAAAAAAGAATTGTATGCGGAAAGGGTACAGCTTATAAAAAAACTAATGCCGCATTGTTGTATCGGTGTGGATGTGATTGTCGGTTTTCCCTCTGAGTCTGAATCTGATTTCAAAGAGACATTCGACTTTTTACATTCTCTGGAAATTTCTTATCTCCATGTGTTTACTTATTCTGAAAGAGATAATACATACGCATTAAATATAAAACCGGTAGTGCCTATTACCGTTCGGCATGAAAAAAATAAAACGCTTCGAAATCTTTCTTATATGAAAATGCAATACTTTATACAACAGCATGAAGGGCAAACAAGAAAAGTATTGTTTGAAGGTCATGTAAAGAATAAAATGATGGAAGGATATTCGGACAATTATATCCGAATTACCGCCCCGTACAAAGAAGAATGGGTGAATACGATTGTGGATTGGAAAATATAATGGAACGTTAGCTCAGTTGGTTCAGAGCGCTGCTTTGACAGAGCAGAGGTCACTGGTTCGAGCCCAGTACGTTCCACAAAAATTTTAAAATTATTTTTATAAGTACATACCAGCTCTGTTAACCTCGCCACCTCGCCGGACTAACGGAGCTGAGGTCTCCCGATAGCCATCGGGAGGTTCGAGCCCGGTACATTCCATAAATCAAGTCTCAAAAAAAAAATTTATCCTTTGGCTGAATTTATTTTTGGGTTGTCGTTTATTCAATAAACTCCAATTACTCACCTCTTTTACATGCAGCAGAAAGGAAATGAAAATTGCCTAACAATAACCGCCCGATAACAAACCCGGATACTACGAAACATAAAATTTGTTACTTTTAATTGCTATCGTGAGAACAACTGATAAAATAAAATTGCTTCAGCAGGCTATAGCCTGTTTTGATGATGCGCAGGCATATAAAGAATTATTTTTATTTTTCCAGCCTTCTCTTGAAGCGTTTGCTTTTTCAATTATCCGTTCCAGGGAATTATCGGAAGAAATAGTTTCTGATGTATTTATGAAGATATGGGAAAAACGTCATTCGTTAGATAAGGTTGAAAATTTGAAGTTTTACCTGTTTACAGCTGTAAAAAACAGGGCTTTAAATAAAATACATGAGCAAAAAAGGATAAGTACTTTAAGTATTGACGATGCACCGGTAGAGTTGAATAGTTTTTACCAGGATCCTGAACAACAGCTGATTTCTGCGGAAATGATTAAACAATTAAATGAGATTGTTGACCAACTACCCCCCCGTTGCAAACTAATCTTTAAACTGGTAAAAGAAGATGAATTAACTTATAAGGAGGTAGCAGAACTACTCCATCTTTCGGTAAAAACCATAGAAAACCAGATGACTTTAGCTTTTAAGAAAATTGGAGTTGCCATCCATTTTTTACTTTATCATCCTGTTTCATCTTACTCAGATAATTAAAAAATATTTTTCCAGCTTAGGGGTATATAAGAAAATTGTTGTCATATACTTATACTTTCTGCTTATGCCCTCTTTGATGCATGACAAATTTTGGGATCTACTGGCCAAAAAATTATCGGGTGAAGCATCCGATGAAGAGCTGCAGGAAATGGATTTATTGCTAAAAGATCCTGGCCTGAAAACACTTTCAGAAACAATTTCAACATTATGGAATCATGAACAACCTGTTGATAATACAAAAGCTTTAGAGGCATTTGAATCTCACAAACTCAGGATGGGTGAAAAAGGAATCATATTGGGCAACTCCCATGAAAATGATTTGAGTTCTATGTCATCAGAAAAACCTGTAAAAGGTTTTTTCAGTAAAAAATGGTTGGTTGGAATAAGCAGTCTTGTTACGGCTATATTCATAATCATTTTTGGAATATTTAAAAGTAATCAATCCAATTTTAATTCTCCAGATCAACCTTCAAACCCGGTCAGCCAGGTAACAACCCGCCCTGGTTCCAGAACTCAATTACACCTTCCTGATGGAACATCGGTTTGGCTGAACGCAAGCAGTAATTTGACTTTTGATGAAAACTTTGGAAAAGATTTGAGGGAAGTCAATCTTTCCGGAGAAGCTTTTTTTGATGTTGTCAAGGATCCGTCACACCCATTTATTATACATACAAAAAATATAAATATTAAAGTACTGGGCACAGAATTCAATGTGAAAGCTTACCCGGAAGATACTTTTACTGAAACCAGTCTGGTCAGAGGCCGAGTGGAAGTAACAATAAAAAACCGGCCAGGTGAAAAACATTTCCTGAAGCCCAATGAAAAAATGATTGTAGCAAATGATCAGCCCATAGAAAAACGGAGTAAAAAAATTAAAAGCACCATTCCTTTAATTACTACCGAATCGCTCACTTTCGACAGTACAGAAAATACAGTATTAGAAACTTCCTGGGTTTATAATCATCTTATTTTTCATCAAAATGAAACATTTGCCGAAATGGCACCCAGGCTGGAGCGCTGGTATGGTGTCCATTTCATTTTTGAGAATCAAAAAGCAGCTAATGAATACAGGCCTTTTGTAAGTTTTACTACGGAAACGATCACCCAGGCACTGGATGATCTGAAACTAGCTTATAAGTTTGATTATAAAATAAAAGGGAACGAAATTACCATAACACAATAACTAAAATTAAAACGATTGCTTATGCAGAATAATAATACTTCTTAAAAAAAAGGGATTCCGATGCCGCGGAATCCCCCAAGGTTAATCATTCAGAACTGACTCGCTATTCGGCGAGCCCATTTATCTAACCTTTCAAAAGAAAAGTATGAATAATATTTCAATTGCTTATGTTATTAGCCGAGAACTTTTATTAAAAAAAATCCTGAGGATCATGAAACTAACCGTTGCCATTTTACTCATTACCTGTATGCATGTAGCCGCAGCAGGCCATAGCCAGGATCATGTCACTCTTAATCTGAAATCAGTTGAACTCAGAAAAGCGTTGATCAGTATCGAAAAGAAAACTAATTACCGCTTTTTATTCAATGAAAATTTACTTTCAAAAATACCAAAAGTTGATGTATCTGTTACAGATATGCCCGTGGGAGAGGTACTCAACCAGATTTTACAAAATACCGGCATCAGTTTCAAAATTTTTGAAAATAATCTTATCGTACTGAGGCCATCTGAAGAAGGCAGGCTTGCAGAGTTGCAGGATCTGAAAGTCAGTGGACATGTTAGCGGATCCGGCGGAGCAATTCTCGCCGGAGTTTCGGTAACTATAAAAGGAACCACTACGGGAACAATAACAGACCAAAATGGTAATTATTCCATTACAGTACCGGATGATGCTGTGCTGGTTTTCAGTTATGTTGGATACGAGGATCAGGAAATAGCAGTCTCCGGTAAATCCACTTTAAATGTTTCCTTGCAATTATCAACAAAAATTATGGACCAGGTTGTGGTAGTTGGTTATGGAAGTTCCAAAAAACTGGATTTGACAGGATCCGTTGCACAGGTGAAGGGAGAAGAAGTCGCAAAGCAATCAACCTTCAGCCCAATCAGCGCCTTACAGGGAAAAGTAGCAGGGGTACAAATCAATAATACAGGCGCACCCGGTTCTCCACCGGAGATCAGGATCCGTGGAGTAGGTACGGTATATGGTAATCCAAATCCATTATATGTAGTAGATGGAGTCTGGTATGATGATATCAGTTTTTTAAACAGTAATGATATCGAAAGCATCAGTGTTTTAAAAGATGCTTCTTCAGAATCTATTTATGGTATCAGGGCAGCCAACGGTGTAATATTGATTACTACAAAAAAAGGAAAAAGAAATGATGGTAAGCCGACTATTAACTACAACGGTTGGGCAGGTAACCAGGTAGTGACCAATCAAATTAAAATGGCTACAGGCAGTGAGTATGAAACGATGGTTAATGAACTAAATGTGATTAATGGAAAACCCGCTCAATATAGCGATCCGGCATCTGTTGGTAATACAGACTGGTATCACCAAATACTGAGAAATGCATTTGTAACCAATCAACAGGTTTCTGTGACAGGTGGCAGCCAAAAATCAACTTACAATTTTTCATTGGGCTACTATAATCAAAACGGTCTTGTAAAAACAAATACATTCAACCGTTATAATTTTCATCTTCAGAATGACTATGAACTTGCAAAGTTTCTAAAGGTGGGAGCAACAATAAATGGGGCTTTAAGTAATTCCAATGATATAGACGGTTCCATTTTTCACCAACTCTATTCTGCAGCCCCCAATGTCCCTGTTTATTACGCCGATGGGACCTATGGCGACCCTAATGATTTCAAAGTGGGAAGCTCCAATCAATTTAATCCACAGGTTACTGTTGACTTTTTCAATAATCACACCCGTACCTACAAGCTAAATGGTAATGCTTATGCAGAATTAAAGTTTGCAAAACATTTCACTTTCCATACCAGTGCCGGCGGCGATTTTGAACAAAGTGAAATAAATAATTATGCCCCTGTTTATACCGCAACAATAGCTCAGAGAAATACGGTGAGCAAGCTTAATGTTTCCCGGAATGAAAACAGGAATTGGATCGTAGAAAACACATTGACTTATGATAGAAAAATCAATGATCATTCTTTTAAAATTTTGATTGGCCAGGGTGCACAGGAATATAAGTTTTACGGATTATCGGCATCCGTTCAGAATGTACCTCCCGGAAGCGGCAACCAATACCTTTCTTTAGGAACTGCCAGTTCAGCCAACCTGTCGGATAATGGAAGCCTGAGCCGGGTAAGTTCCTATTTCGGCCGGTTGAATTATTCCTATAAGGATAGGTATTTACTGACTGCAAGCATGAGAGCTGATGGCTCATCAAAATTCAGTGAATCGAATCGTTGGGGATATTTTCCTTCTGTAGGATTAGGGTGGATAATTACTAATGAAAAATTCATGGAAAGCCAGCACTTATTTGACAATTTAAAACTCAGGGGAAGCTGGGGTAAGATTGGAAATATGTCTGTTCCTGCTAATCTTTCAGTATTGACTGTTACACAAAATGCCGGCTTCATCTACGTAGGCGGCAATGGAAGTACATCTACAGGTGCCAGCATCAATACGGTGGTACCTCCGGCTACTTATTGGGAAAGAGGAGAAGGTACTGATGTAGGATTGGAAGCCTCAATGCTAAACAGCAGGCTGTATGCAGAGTTGGATTGGTACAACAAAAAAACTGAAAAAGCCATATTTGATATTCCAATATTAGGTACAATAGGTACGAATAGCGGAACGATTATTGGGAACCAGGCAACATTCCAAAACCAGGGATTTGAATTTTTAGTAACCTGGAAAGACAGAATAAACAAAGACTGGAATTATTCAATCAGTGCCAATGCAGGAATAAACAAGAACAAAGTTTTGGATGTATCCACTGGCGCTAACCCAATATATCAAGCTGTCGGCACCACAGGTTCCAATAATTTTAATACCCGTACAATTATTGGAGAACCTATTGGAGAATTTTTTGGCTACCAGGTTATCGGTGTTTTCCAATCAGCCCAGGATATTTCAGATTACAAATCTTCGGGTGGTGTAGTTGTTCAGCCAAATGCCAAACCCGGTGATTTTAAATACAAGGATGTAAACGGAGATGGCGTCATTGATGCAAAAGATAAAGTTGTATTAGGCAATCCGAATCCGAAACTGATCTTCGGTATCAACACAAATGTTTCCTATAAAGATTTTGATCTCACACTGGACTTCCAGGGTGTTTCCGGTGTACAGGTATATAATGCCAACCTCGGTTTGAGATATGGAACAGAGAATTTCACTGAAGATTTTTATAAGAATCGCTGGCATGGGCAGGGTACCAGTAATTTTTATCCATCTGCAAATATTGGCGGTAGTTCCAATTATTTATCTAATTCATTTTATGTGGAAGATGGAAGCTATTTCAGGATCAGGAATATGCAGTTGGGTTACACTTTGCCTCAACATTGTTTAAAGAATACGGGCATTTCGAGATTAAGAGTGTATGTGAATGCACAAAATGCTTTTAACTTTTTTAAATACCGTGGCTTCAGCCCTGAAGTGGGCGGAGCGCCAACAAGAGCTGGCATTGATGTCAATGTATATCCACTGTATGCCACATATAATTTCGGAGTAAATCTTACTTTTTAATTCTTTGAAAAATATTTATATGAAAACAAAATTTAAAAAAGCAGATATAAAAATAGCTTTCATACTTTTCAGTTTTCCGTTTTTAACAGGGATATTGGAAGGATGCAAGAAAAGCTTCTTAGATGTGGCACCGCAGGGACAACAACCTACACAACAATTCTGGCAATCACAGGATGATGCCACTAAAGCAGTAAATGCCATGTATGCTAATTTACGCAGTTGGACGGAAGTGGCCTTTGCACCCATTGCAGTAGAGAGCCTGGGTTCAGATGAGCTGAAAAAGGCAGTGATCCCGGTGATGCTACGTTTATGAATGACTTTGACAATTTCACAGCTACATCTACAGAAGGACAGCTTAGTGATTTCTGGAAAGGCCAATACCAGGAAATTAATTTATGCAACCAGGTCCTGGATAATATTCCTGCCCTCAGCATGGATGCCACTTTAAAAGCCCGGTATTTATTAGAATCAAAATTTTTACGGGCCTATTCGTATTTCAGGCTGGTTCGTGCTTTTGGCGATGTTCCGCTAAGATTGCATCTGCCTAAAGATGCCAGCGAATATAATATTCCGAGGACACCTAAAGCTCAGGTATGGGCTGCTATCGAACAGGATTTAAATGACGCTGCTGCAGGTTTACCCACTTCCTACACAGGAGCAGATGTAGGACGTATCACCAAAGGTGCTGCATTAGCCCTACATGCAAAAGTGGCCATGTACCAGGCCAAATGGAATGATGTAAAAACATACACAGACCAGGTTATCGGATTGGGAGTATATTCTTTATTCCCTGATTTTGAAAAAATGTTCCGGGTACAAAATGAAAATTGTTCAGAATCCATTTTCGAAATTCAAACAGCATTAATACCCGGTAATCCGGCTGCATCTAATTCCCAGTATTCACAAGTGCAGGGTGTAAGGGGTGTTCCAGCCGGTGGGTGGGGTTTCAATGTGCCCACGCAAGACCTGGTGGATGCCTTTGAGCCGGGTGATCCCCGTTTAAATGCAACTATTATTTTCAGAGGTACTACCACTGCAGAAGGAGATGCTATTCCATCCACTGTTCCCAACCCGATGTATAATTATAAATCTTATGTTCCTTTCAGCATGTATGTAAGCGGTTTTAATCAAGGATGCCAGCAAAATATTAGAGTGCTCCGCTATGCAGACGTTTTATTGATGAATGCAGAAGCCAATAATGAATTGGGGAATACTACAGCAGCACTGACATCTTTAAACAAAGTTAGACAGAGGGCAAGAGCTGGCAATAGTGGTATTTTACCCGATGTTACTACTACAGATAAAGCTGCCTTAAGAAATGCAATCTGGCATGAAAGAAGAGTGGAGATGGCTATGGAATTTGACCGTTATTTTGATGTAATTCGCCAGGGAAGAGCGGCAACTCTTTTCGGTCCCAAGGGATGGCAGGCAAATAAAAATGAAGTATGGCCCATTCCTCAAAGTGAAATTGATTTGAGCGCTGGCATATTGACACAAAATCCCGGGTATAATTAATTTTTAAAATTTCAGACCATGTATATGAAATGAGCCATAAAATTTCGGCTATTATTCCAACAGGCGATGATAATTTTAAGGCGAATTCCATGTGACAAATAAAATAATAAAAAATATACACATGAAAAAAATTTTTATAAATAACAGTTTACTGCTGCTACTGGCCTGTGGTACACTTTTGACATCTTGTTATAAATCCTTTGACCCAAAATCTTACCAACCCCCGTTTACCATTAACGGATATACTTCTGTAGCAGAAATAGGCCAGGGAAGTTTAGTTGGATATTGGGCTTTTGATGGAAGCTATATTGACAGTGTCTCCAATACTTCTGCTACCGGTGTAGCTACTAGTTTTGCCCCGGGATTTAAAGGCCAGGCATTTCAAGGCGCCAATAATGGTTATGTCATTTCCGCATTGCCAAATGCCATTAAGAATTTGAAAAGTTTTACTATTGATTACTGGATCAATAGTCCCCAAAACACAAATGGTATTGTAGCGCCTGTTGTTATCTCCCGTGATGATCAATTCTGGGGATCACTCGATATGTTTTTTGAAAATGGAAGTACCGCAACAAGTGCAAATCTGAAAATACATTTTAACGGGCAAAGTGAAGTATGGTTTACGAATGGTATCCTTACCAATCCCTGGAATAGCTGGCAGAATATTGCCTTGACATACAATGCCACTAATTCTACATTTACTTTGTACCAGGGCGGAACTGCCATAGCATCACAAACAGCAACCGGTTTAGGAAATTTAGTATTCCCTTCTACTGCAACGAAAATTATTTTTGGTACCGAACAATTTCAATGCTCACCCAGTATTGGAACGGCAGGCGGTTCACAAGGCTGGGCCAGTTACCTGACCGGTCAGATGGACGAAGTGAGAATTTACAGTAAAGCCTTAAGTGCAACAGAACTACAGGCATTGATTGTTTTGCAGGGAAAAGGAAAATAATTTTTAATTTATCAACTCATTATTATGAAAAATAGCATTTATATTTTAACAATTTCGCTGCTGGGGTTTGCAATGACTGGTTGCAAAAAAACAGGCAGCAACAGCGGTATCACTGTAAACGCTGTGCAACCAACCATAACAACCAATGATGCGACCAACGTAAGCAGTGTGGGCGCTACAGTTGGCGGTAATATTTCAAGTGATGGCGGCTCCATAGTAATGGAATCCGGCATTTGCTATGGCACCGCAAGCGGAGTAGATACATCGAAAAACAAAACCCCGGTGTATTCCATCGGCGGAAATTTTTCAGTCACTCTGAAAAATTTAGCATTGCTTACCAAATACTATTATAAGGCTTATGCCATCAATGAAAAAGGTATTACTTATGGCGCAGAAAAATCCTTCTTTGTACCGGTGAATGGATATACCAGTTCTTCACAAGTTGGAGCAGCAAACTTAGTAGCCTATTGGGCCTTCAATGGTAGTTATATTGATAGTGTATCAAAAACGGTGGGTACACCGAATCATCCAACTGCATTAAGTTTTGTAACCGGTAAAATGGGGCAGGCTTTACAAATTGCCAGCCCGGGTTATGTTAATTCAAATGTAACTAACACCATTGCCAACCTAAGCAGTTTTACTATGGCATGCTGGATACAGCAACCGGCAAGCCTGAGCAGCGGGCCAACAACCTATATGCCTTTTTCGTTAAATAAATCCGGGTATTCTTGGGAACAAACTAAATTTTTCATGTTATTCAATGAAGCGGATAATGCTTCAAATTCCTATGGCAAAGTTTGCCTGATGGATCAATGGTTTGATAAGGGCAAAGTTTGGCCAAGAATGCTGGATGGAAACTGGCATCAAATGGTAATTACATTCGATGGTACTACCGGAGCGATACGAGTGTATATTGATGGCGCACTTTTATCTCAGAGCAGTACATCTTCGTTTGCCCCGCAGGCAAACTTTGGTACAGCAGATAGTTTTACATTAGGCGGACCTGATGACAATGCCAATACGGCAAATGGATGGATGAATGCATTAAGCGGAAACTTAGATGAGTTTAAAGTGTTCAATAAAGTGTTAAGCCTTTCGGATATACAATCCTTATACGCTTTGCAAAATCAAGGTTTCTGAAAATGATATAAACTTCAAATTTGAATGCTGGTTGCAAAGGGTGCATAAATGTTCTAATAATTTTTTGCACCCTTTATTTTTCTGAATCTATAAAATGAAATAGCATCCTTTTAATAAAGCACGGGTAAGATCCGTAAGTAAAAACAAAATAAGTAATGATTGGTGAACAAAAAAAAGTGGGCATATTCAATCTGACTTCAGCTTCCCTGGTATTTTTTTTGTTCCTGTATACTAGTTGCAAAAAATCAACTACCCCACCAGCACCGCCACCACCTCCGCCTGCGGGAACAGCCTTTCAGGCAAATACACATACTATTAATACTGTCACTTTTAATTCCACCGGAATATTATATGGAATAACGGTTAACCCCGTCATTCAAATTTCATTTTCTGATAAAGTGGATAGGAATTCTGTGCCGGCTTCCATATCATACTATAATAGAAGCCAATCATCATCTAATGTAACCTTCAATGTCACTTACCAAAATAATGACAGCACTTTATTAATAACGCCAGCCAATAACCTGAGTTTTTTAAACGAATACATTTTCTCTCTGACCACTTTATTAAAATCTGTATCAGGAAAATATCTGACAAACAGGTTAGATCTTGATTTTTACACACAAATAGATTCTACTGATAAATTTCCCCGGATTACTGATTCGGCATTACTGGACCTGGTTCAAAGTCAAACATTCAAATACTTCTGGGATTTTGGCCACCCTGTAAGCGGTATGGCAAGAGAACGGAATACATCAGGAGATATAGTAACCACAGGAGGCACGGGTTTCGGAATCATGGCTATTCCTGTTGCTATCAACAGGAATTTTATTACAAGAACTAATGGACTGGCAAGAGTACAAAAAATTGTAAGTTTCCTGAGTGGTAATGCACAACGTTTTCATGGAGCATTTTCGCACTGGATGAATGGAAATACCGGCGTTGTGGTTCCATTCGGCTCAAATGATGACGGAGCGGATATTGTTGAAACCTCTTACATGATGATGGGGTTATTGACAGCCCGTCAATATTTTAATGGAACGGATGCTGCAGAAATTAATTTGAGAAATGATATTAATAACCTTTGGAATGCTGTGGAATGGGACTGGTTCAGGCGGAATGGAAAAAATGTTTTATACTGGAACTGGAGCCCAAATTACGGATGGGCCGTAAATGTTCCGGTACAAGGATGGAATGAAACATTAATTACGTATGTACTCGCTGCTTCTTCCACAACGCATGGAATCCCCAAAACGGTATATGACAGTGGCTTTGCAAGAAATGGAAGTATGAAGAATAATAACACTTACTATGGTTATCAGTTGCCATTAGGCCCGGCATTTGGCGGACCTTTATTTTTTGAGCACTATTCATTTCTTGGTATTAATCCAACCGGCCTGTCAGATGCTTATGCAAATTATCAAACACAAACACTGAATCATTCTAAAATAAACTATGAGTATTGCAAAGCAAACCCGATGAGTTATTATGGCTACAGCAATTTATGCTGGGGGCTTACCGCCAGTGATATTCCTACAGGATACACCGCCAGTTCTCCTACCAATGATGTAGGCGTCATCGCTCCAACTGCTGCGATTTCTTCTCTTCCCTACACGCCTGTGGAATCTATGCAGGCATTAAAATTTTTTTATTACACCCTCGGTGATAAATTGTGGGGGCCATACGGATTTAAGGATGCATTCAGTTTAAAAGATGGCTGGTTCGCCAGTTCCTACCTGGCCATTGATGAAGGGCCGATTATTTGTATGATTGAAAATTACCGAAGCGGTTTGCTGTGGAATTTATTTACCAGTTGCCCGGAAGTAAAAGCAGGATTGCAATCCCTTGGCTTCAGTGCTCCTTATTTATAAAGTATTGAAAGATGAATTTAAAAATATTTTCGCCCATATTGATTTTTACTTTTATTGTAACCGGCTTTTATCATAATTACAAACAGCAACCGGATACCGGTAATTCAAAGAATATTTCCGATTCTGCATTGTTAGATATCGTAGAAAAACAAACATTCGAATATTTCTGGAATGGCGCTGAGCCTAATAGTGGTATGGCGAGAGAGCGAATCCATGTTGATAATATATATCCGCAGCATGATCAAAATGTGGTCACCAGTGGAGGAAGCGGGTTTGGCGTCATGGCAATTTTAGCCGCTATTCATAGAAAATTTATTACAAAAGAAGAAGGGGGAAAAAGATTGGAGAAAATTGTTCACTTTTTGGAAACCTGCGATCGCTTTCACGGAGCATGGCCGCATTGGTGGAATGGTGAAACAGGAAAAGTAAAACCCTTTAGCAAAAAAGATGATGGAGGAGACCTGGTAGAAACATCTTTTATGATCCAGGGACTGCTTTGTGCCCGGCAATTTTTCAAAGATGGAAATGAGGAAGAAAGAAAACTGGCAACAAGAATTGATAAACTATGGAAAGAAGTGGAATACGATTGGTACCGCAATGGAAAAAATGTTTTATACTGGCATTGGAGCCCTGATTATGGATGGCAAATGAATTTCCCGGTTCATGGGTACAATGAATGTTTGATTTTATATATTCTTGCAGCATCCTCTCCCACACATGGCGTTCCTGCCGAAGTATATCATGAAGGCTGGGCAGAAAATGGAAAGATAAAAGATAATCCGCCGGCTTATGATGGTTATAAACTGAAAATGCATTACCAGGGAAATCCTCCGCATGGCGGCCCTTTATTTTGGTCACAATATTCATACCTCGGTTTGGACCCGGGAGGATTAAAAGATCAATATGCTGATTATTGGAAAGAAAATAAAACACTAACATTAATGAATTACCAGTGGTGTGTGAACAATCCAAAACATTACAGTGGTTATGGGACTGGCAATTGGGGATTGACTTCAAGTTATTCTCTCAAAGGTTATGCAGGCCATGCTCCTGATTCCAGCAGGGATCTTGGAGTCATTTCGCCGACGGCCGCCTTGTCGGCATTCCCATATACACCTGAACAATCTATGGCCGCATTGAAACATTGGTATTTTGATATGAATAAAAAACTTTGGGGACCTTATGGTTTTTATGATGCGTTTAGTGAAACGGAGGACTGGTTCCCCAAAAGGTATCTCGCCATTGACCAGGGCCCGATTGTGGCAATGATTGAGAATTACCGGAGCGGCCTGTTATGGAATTTGTTTATGAGTTGTCCTGAAATAAAACTGGGATTAAAGAAATTGGGGTTTCAAAGCCCATATTTAAAATAAAAGAATAAGTTTCAGAATGAAGACCATCTGCATACAGTTAGTATTGTTTTTTTTGGCTGTAACCGGTAATAAAAGTTATGGTCAGCAAAAAACCTATTGCAATCCCATCAATATTGATTACGGATACACTCCTATTCCAGATTTTACAAAATGGGGTAAGCACCGGGCTACAGCCGATCCTGTAATTGTTAATTATAAAGGTGATTACTATTTATTCAGTACGAATCAATGGGGCTACTGGTGGAGCAGCGATATGTCTGACTGGCATTTTATTTCGAGAAAATTTTTGCGGCCCTGGAATAAAAATACGTATGATGAGCTCTGTGCACCGGCAGTCGGTATTATTGGTGATACCATGATTGTTTTCGGCTCCACGTATACAAGTAATTTCACAATTTGGATGAGCACTAATCCCAAAACTAATGAATGGAAACCACTGGTAGATTCTTTTTCTATCGGCGGATGGGATCCTGCTTTTTTTACGGATGACGATGGAAAATTGTATATGTACAATGGAAGCAGCAATCGTTATCCTACGTATGGAATTGAATTAAACAGGAAAACCCTGCAACCTATCGCCACAAGAACCCCGATGTATTTACTGGAAGACTGGCGATATGGATGGCAGCGTTTCGGTGAAAATATGGATAATACTTTTTTGGATCCTTTCATTGAAGGCTCATGGATGACGAAACATAATGGGAAATATTATTATCAGTATGGCGCACCAGGTACAGAAATGAGTGGGTATGCTGATGGCGTAGTAGTCGGCAACAAACCTTTATTCGACGGAGCTGAAACAATACCTCAATCTGATCCATTAAGTATGAAGCTGGGAGGATTTGCCAGGGGGGCAGGTCATGGATCTACATTCCAGGATCATTATAAAAACTGGTGGCATGTAAGTACAATACGGATTTCTGTAAAAAATAATTTTGAACGGCGTATCGGTATCTGGCCCGCTGGATTTGATAAAGACGATGTGATGTGGTGTAATACGGCATTTGGTGATTACCCACATTACCTCCCCTCAGCATATAATTCAGAATTGCAACTCCGTTCCTATTCTCATACTTATGGGAGTGGATTCACGGGATGGATGTTATTGAATTATAATAAACCGGTAACCGTTTCATCTACCCTGAGTGATTACAACGCAAATAATGCAGTAGATGAAAATATAAAAACCTACTGGAGCGCTGCCACAGATCATAAAGGCGAATGGATAGAAAGTGATCTTGGAACTATTTCAACCGTGAATGCCATTCAGATCAACTATGCAGACCAGGATGCTGAATTCTTAGGAAAGTCTCTGGATGTGTATCATCAATACATTCTCTATTATTCGTTGGATGGGAAAAAATGGAAAATTTTAATGGATAAAAGTGAAAATAAAACAGATATTCCCCATGAATATATTGAACTCACATCTCCTGTGCAGGCAAGATTTATAAAGCTGGAGAATATTCACATGCCCACAGGGAAATTTGCGATCAGTGGACTGAGAATTTTTGGGCATGGTATCGGGTCCAAACCAAATCCTGTTACAGATTTTATGATCCTCAGAACAGAAAAAGATAAACGAAGCGCCTGGATCCGTTGGAGGCCGGTTGAGAATGCCTATGCGTACAATATTTATTACGGTACCGATCCTGGTAAATTGTACAACTGCATCATGGTGTATGACGATAATGAATATTGGTTTAAAGCGATGGACAGTAAAAAAACATATTATTTTACTATCGAAGCCATCAATGAAAACGGGACTTCTGAAAAATATAAAATAATTAAAGTGGAATAAATATGAAAACGTATAAATGGATCTTTATTTTTTTTCTCTTACCGGCTATTGGTCTTGCTCAATTACAACACCCTCCATTCTGGAACGATATCCAGGCTTTTAAAAAACAGGACAGCATTGATTTCCCGGGTAAAGGAAAAATTCTTTTCATCGGTAGTTCTTCATTTACGAAATGGAAAGATGTACAGGAATATTTTCCGGGTTACCCGATCATTAACCGGGGCTTCGGCGGATCTACTCTTACCGACCTGATTCGTTATGAAAAAGAAATTATTTTTCCTTATCGCCCCAAACAGGTGGTTATTTATTGCGGAGAAAATGATGTGGCCGCCTCAGATACCGTAACGGGAAGAATAGTCTTTAAAAGATTTAAAAAATTATTTACAGATATCAGAGCAAAATTCCCCCACATCCCTGTCATTTTTATTTCACTCAAACCCTCCCCATCCCGATGGAGTATGAAAGACAGGATGTTGATAGCAAACCAATTGATTCAAAAATACCTGGAGCAAAAAAAGAAAGCTGTGTTTATCAGTGTATGGGAAAATATGCTTGGAAAAGACGGCGAACCTATTCCGGAAATTTTTCTTGAAGATAAACTCCACATGAACGCTAAAGGTTATGCAATCTGGGAAAAATTAATAGAACCCAATTTATTGAAATAAAAAAAGAGATATGAGAATAGTTCAAAAATTAATTCCGGGCTTATTGATTTTGTGTATGCTCCGGGCAAATGCACAAAATACGCAGGAAGTAAAGATGAAATCTTTCATAGATGCCCTGATGAAAAAAATGACGTTGGAAGAAAAAATAGGGCAACTTAATTTATTGACGATTGGCGTTGATGTCACCGGCCCGATTCTTAGCAAAGATGTTGAGCAAAAAATTAAACGGGGTTATGTTGGTGCTATTTTAAATACTCATGGCCCTGCTGCGGTCAGAAAGTTACAGGAGATGGCCGTAAAAGATACAAGATTGGGTATTCCTATGCTTTTTGGATTGGATGTTATTCATGGGCATACTACTATGTTCCCGATTCCATTGGGATTGGCATCCAGTTGGAATCCTGATCTCATCCAACATACAGCCCGGATTGCAGCTATTGAATCAGCAGCGGATGGAATCAACTGGACTTACAGTCCGATGGTTGATATTGCCCGTGACCCAAGATGGGGAAGAATTGCAGAAGGCGCCGGCGAAGACCCATATCTAGGATCTTTAATTGCAAAATCCATGGTAAAAGGGTACCAGGGGAATAACCTGGCAGACAAAACTTCAATATTGGCATGCGTAAAACATTTTGCGTTATACGGTGCTGCAGAAGGCGGAAGAGATTATAATACTGTTGACATGAGCAAGGTGAGAATGTATAACATTTACCTGCCTCCTTACAAAGCAGCTATAGAAGCCGGGGTAGGCAGTGTGATGACTTCATTTAATGAAATAGATGGAATTCCTGCTACCGGAAATAAATGGTTGCTTACAGATGTCTTGCGGAAACAATGGGGCTTTAAAGGATTTGTGGTTACAGATTATACGGCTATAAATGAAATGATGGAGCATGGCATGGGAGATTCAGCAAAAGTGACTGAACTGGCTTTAAAAGCGGGAGTGGATATGGATATGGTAAGTGAAGCCTTTGTGGACCATCTACAAAAATTAATTAATGAAAAGAGAATAACTCAAACTGAAATCAATACAGCCTGCCGCAGGGTGCTGGAATCAAAATTTAAGTTGGGGCTATTCGATGATCCTTATAAAAATCTTGATGACCCTGATTACAAAGAAAAAATTCTTACTCCGGAAAACAGGGCCTACGCCAGGAAAGCAGCAGAAGAATCCATGGTGCTGTTAAAAAATGAAAACAATCTTTTGCCATTAAAAAAATCACAAACTATTGCATTGATCGGGCCGCTGGCAGACAACAAACAGGATATTACCGGCCCTCATGGTGCTGCCAGTAATATAAAAAATAATATATCTGTGATGGAGGGATTTACTCAAGCGGGTGTACATTTTCTTTTTGCAAAAGGTGCTAATATAACTGATGATACGCTGCTCCTGAAAGAATTAAATGCCAATGGCGGGAATATTACAGTAGATAAAAAAAATCCACAGCAACTTATTGAAGATGCTGTGAATACTGCAAATAAAGCCGATGTAATTGTTGCAGTATTGGGGGAATCACAGGGAATGAGTGGGGAGGCTGCCAGCCGCAGTGAAATCGGCTTGCCGCAAAGCCAGGAAGACTTATTAAAAGCCCTTGTGGCAACCGGGAAACCCGTTGTGTTAGTATTAATGAATGGAAGGCCACTTACACTTGATTGGGAGAACAAAAATGTAACCGCTATTCTGGAAACATGGTTTGCAGGCACTGAAGCCGGGAATGCTATTACTGATATTTTATGGGGCAATGTCAATCCTTCGGGTAAATTGACGGTTTCATTTCCTGTTAATGTCGGGCAAATTCCTATTTATTATAATCATAAAAACACCGGCCGCCCCTACAAAGGAGATATTTTATTCAAATACACATCTCGCTATCTTGATGTATCTAATGATCCTTTATTTCCATTTGGATTTGGGTTGAGTTATACAAATTTTAATTACAGTGATATTAAACTCAGCAAAAACATTTTAACAACTACCGGCAAGATCACAGCGACCGTTACTGTTACCAATACCGGAAATTACGACGGCGCTGAAGTGGTTCAAATGTATATAAGGGAAATGACAGGAACTATTACCCGCCCCGTGAGAGAATTGAAAGGGTTTCAGAAAATATTTTTGAAAAAAGGAGAAAGTAAAAATGTGAATTTCACCTTAGATGTAAATACATTGAAATTTTATAACAGCGACCTGAAATATGTTGCTGAGCCCGGCAATTTTAAAATCTTTATTGGCGGCAGTTCCGATGCAACACATGAAGCATCCTTCATATTAAAATGACTAGTGAGATGGATTTTTGAAAAATTCATCTCACGCCCCTTTCCTTTTATCCTTATATTTTGAAACCTTGTTAGGTCTCAGTAGCCTTTCATTATGCAGGCTATAATGCTGTTTACTATGTTTTGAAACCCTGTAATTATTTTGTCCCTTGTCTGTTTGAGCCTGATCCTGCTTTTTCAAACTTTTAAAATTCTGGTTATCATTTTTGAGGGAAAAATTTTCTGAATGATTGTTTTCTTTTAATGGTTTATTGACGTTTGCCGGGGGTTGTGTACCCTGATCTGCAGGTTTTGTTTTTGTAACAGGCACACTATTATTGATGATATTATTGTTTTTTTCTTCATTTATCTTTGAGTTCCTGTCACTTCTTATATCGGGAGAAGAATTTACACTTCTTTCTTCATTTATATTTTCAGGTAATGGTTTATTTTTTTTAAATACTTCAAACTTAGAGGGTGCTGGTTTGTCAGCCGTATTATTTTCTTTTACTGCAGGCCTGTACATTACCAGTTGGTCTTTCCCTGAAGAAGTTTGCCCAGGTTTATTGGTTGTGGCTACTTTCATAATGGATAACCGCTGGTGAGTTGCCTTTTCCACTTCTTCTCTTTGCGGCCCGGCGTAATAGTTATTGGTAACATTATAGTTTTTTATGTTGTGAATATTGGTATTGTTAATGATGGTAACATTCTTTTCAATATTATTTACCTCGGTAATATTAGTAGTTCTGTTAATTACATAATTGTTGATATTGGTTTGTGTAATATGTTCCGAAGGAACAAAATTCCAATAACGGGAAGGCGGTGTCCATCCAACTGAAACTCCAACCTGCACCCGGGGTGCCAATGGCGCCCATCCATAATAGCCACCACTTCTACCCCACATTACCCATGCCGGGGCCCATTGATGTCCAGGCATCCACATCCAACCATAACCATCTTCATACATCCAACGTCCATAGTGAAATGTTGCCCACCCCCAACTGTAATTTGAAACCCATGTCCACCCATAACTGGTAAATGCCCAGTGACCATTAGAGGCATAAGGCCGAAAACCAACTTCCACCGTGGGAACCCACACATATCCATATTCAGGGTAATCAATCCATCTGCCATAAGGAGATAAATCGTTATAAAATACATCGTACCCGATTTCGGGATTGTCGTTGCTGTATTGAACCGAAACCGAAGACCTGGATGGCGAGCATCCTGCAATCACCAGGCAAAAGGCGGCAAGAGAAAATATATTTTTCATTTGTTTTATTTTATTGTGAAAAGACAGGCATAAGATAGAATTCATTCAAAAAAGTTTATTCCTGCTTTCTTATTATTAACAAACCAAATACCTGCGGCCTTTAAAAACAAAAAAGAATAGGTGCAATAACAAATAGCTAACAAAGAATTGTGGAAACTTAACAGGAAATACGGCGAATTAAACGATATAGCCAGGCTTTGATAAACCGTAACTATTAAATTTCTCCGGATTTATTAACCTGCCGGACTTTGCCGAATGTCGAATAGATATTTTAAATATTGAACAGGTTAATGTTTAATCATATAGGAAGGCATATAACCATATTATTTGACCGTGTAAATTTGTTGTAGTATTTTCCTGTGTGTAACTATTTCGCTTCTCCTTATCGCAAACCCTGCTTCAATAAATAGTTAAACACTTTATAAGGCACTAAACACTGATTTTTCTATCATTACACAAAACCAAATAATCACTTTTATTTTCTGCTTCGATCCGGGAAATATTTCTTTACTAAAGCTTCGAATGCCGGATCGTTCCAAAGGATCGAAAGGTCTTTGTCATTGGTAAGCATGAAATAATTTCCAAAGCCAAGCTTCAGCGATTTCTCAAGGCTTTCAATGGCTCCGGCCCTATCTTTTTTGAGTGCCTTATAACAGGCATAATGAAACCAGGTCTGGTCATCGTGTGTTTTAAAAGTAAACAACTGATCAAAAAGGAAATTTACATTGTCAGTGCTGTCAATCAAACCAGGAACCCGGATATAAGTGTACAACATGGATAGATACGCCAGGTATTGCATTTTGAAAATAAATGTTTCCCTGGAAAATTTTTTATAAGCTGCCGCATTTGTTGTATCATAATCCTTCCCGAAATATAACTGCATATTGGTAACAAACCCCTGCAACGATGTAGTAGAATTCTTAATAGTGGCCTCAAACTCTTTCATTGCTAAACCCAGCATGCCTTCCTTCTGATAAATAGTGCCCAGGTTAAAATGAGCAAACGGGTAGGTACTGTCATGTGACAACACCTGTTTAAAATATTTCCGGGCCGAATCAGTTTGGCCGGTCACAAAATAAATTTGCCCGATATTATTATCACATATAGCACAATAATCCTGAAAATATTTTTCGGTCAATTTATAGTAATACACCGAACTATCCACATTGATCTCTGTTGAATATAATACGCCCTTACTGAAAAAACCTTCTTTCTTCGTACTGTCTGTTGCTATCAGTTGATCTGACAGTTTTAGAACCTGTTGTATTTTATTATTCTCCCGGTAGACTTCAATAAGCTGTAACTTGATGTCGATATTGCCGGGATATTTTTCAGTTAATGATTCAAATACCTTTTCTGCCTTGTCATATTGTTTCAACTGAGCATAAATGATCCCAAGAGTATATTTTGCAAAAAGGTCGTTAGGACGCAATGATAAATATTTCTGAAATGCACTATCAGCTTTATCATATTCATACAGGAATGTGTACAATTGCCCAAGAGCAGACCAGGTATAAGAAGCATTTGGTTCGATAGCAGCTGATTCTTCTAATTGTTTTACGGCATACAGAAGCGTTGGATGCATACTGACATTGTATTCATGATCATTAATAGCCCATGTATAAGACATCGCATCCATAAAAAGTTTCCGGGCTTTCAGGTTTTGATACATATAATGTTGTTCACCCAGCAACTGCATACAACTGTCCAACTCCAGGAAAGCATAATAACACTCATCCCTGTTGGAATAACTTGTTTCGCCTTTCAGTAATGGTTCTACAATTTTATTGAACCGGTCATTCAGGCTTGCTGCAAGATTACGGCGCATGGAAATAATCAATGGGTTACCGGCATACCTTTTTTCAAAAACCCTGTAGTCCTTCAACGCATTGGTATCGGCTGGCCATATCAACCTTTTCCCGGAAATGTTTTTATTAAATGAAGCATAAAGTTTTTTCCCGAAAGCATCCAATGAATCAACATACCTGTCTTCACTACCTTTGGTATTGGCCTTTGCCAGCATTGGATACTCACCTTCTTTTTCTTTTTTTAAAGCAACCAGCACGGATGGAACCACTTTGATAAACGGCTTACTAAGATCACCGGTTATCATAGGAATCTGTTTTCCTTCACTGTATTTGGCCACATTGGTCTGAATATAATTTTGCAGTTCGTACATGCTTACTACCCCATCATTATTCAGATCTGCCAATCCTTTCATTCCGTCTTCCAATTCGTAAGAAAACAATCCCCGGCCCCCACCCCATTCTGCACTTTCCAATGAAAGCTGATTTGGCTGGCAGGAAAGTATTTTATATTCTTTGCCCCAGGATGCGGCTAAAGCAGATGCGGTTTGTTCAATACCCTGGACACCGCCTTTTAAATTACCGGCATGGCAGGCATCTACAATAAAAATCATTTCCACGCCCCGTTCTGATAATGGTGAAAGATATCTTTTCAGGTTTATTATCTCCAGCACATCATCATTCATTCCGAAATAATTTCCATTTGGGCTGTTATATAACAATAACAATCCGTTTTCAATCTGCGTCAAATCCTCCATATCGCCATGACCGGCGAAGAAAAAATACACACGGTCTCCCGGTTTTGCTTTTCGTGCAATTTCAGAAATGGCATCACCAATATTGGTACGGGTTGCATTTTCATTCAGAAATGTTTCAATATTCGTAATAGGTATCTTTCCTCCGGCTTCACTCAGGAGAAAATCTTCAAAAGACCGTGCATCTCTGTCGGCATATTGCAGGGGGGTAACATTTTTATATTTACTTAGCCCGATTATGATTGCATATGTAGTTCCCTTTACCACAATACTGTCTGTTTTGCGGGGTATTCCCCGTGTACTGACGTCTTGTGATTGAGCAGCAACAGCCCCTAGCCAGCAATAGCAAATAATAATAAATGAGTTGAAAAATTTGATGAGTTTTTTCATGTCAGGGTCTGTAAAAATGTACAACTAAGTTACTACAATCATCCATACCCAAAACCGGAACCAGGGAAATTAATCGATTATGCCATGAACACCTTTCTGATAATTTTGACTATTAACGATCGCCTTTGCCCGAAAGTTTTGTAAAGAAAAAGTTATTTATTGCCGGAAGTTCATAAACAGCACGATTTAAAAAAGAAGTAAATTAGCTTGCATATATCAAAACTAAATTTTGCAGCTATCCTTCTCTTACACTTAATAATTAAAATTATGCTGAGAAAACATACTATGCTGATTACAGTGCTCCCCGCATTTATGGTAATCATTTCAATCCCTTGTTTCCCTCAGGCAGGAAACAGAACCGGCAGTACCGAAAAATTAGAAATGAAAATTGATACCAGCGATAATATCCTATCCTTTGACAGGATTGAATATCAAAAAGCATACACCATGGATGAAAGGGGCGGACGTGGAATTATTTCTTCATTTCTGATCAGCAAAGGTGTTCAGGGTATTCAAAGCCTGATTGATAACAGGAAAAAGAAATTTTCAGCAGATTACTTTTTTGCAATAAAAGATGAGAGTTTTTATGACCAGGTTTCTACAGAAGGCCCATTTGACCCAACGGGAATCCGGTTTAAAGGTTTTACTGTAGCCAGAGTACAAAGAGGACAAAACAATCATGGCGATACTGTATTTATAGCTAAGTTCAGTATGGATACCAGTGCCGGCAAAATCACTGATATTTTGAATAATGGAATTTTTAAACTCAGGCTGGACACTTTTGCAATAAAAAACTCAAGAGTACGGCTACCCAAACATTTAAAAGAACTGAATCTTGATTTTGAAATAAATTTTTTTACATCGTATATCAGCAATACCGGCCAGATATTTCAGGATGTGCCTGTAGGTAAATTTATTTATTCAATCAGGAATGCACCCATGGATCCGGACGATCCGTCATATTCAGATTTTTACAGAACACTTGCCAAAAAACATCCTGCATGTACCGGGCAATCTTTTTTGATACCAAGATCTTCTGGTTATTTCAAAAATGAGGATACAAAAAAAATCGAGCCCTGCTGGGGTGATGGCATTTATTCGGTGCGGGTGGCAGTTAAAGAATGTTCCAAAAACAGTTTCATTGATAAACTGATCCTTTTTAGTTCTGGAGACCTGCTATCGCTTGGAAATTCATCTCTTCAGAAAAAGTATGGCAGTACAACATCCAATAGCACCAAATCAACCGGTAACAGTAAATCATCTTCCACAAACACCCAAAAGGTAAGTTCTAATTAATCACAACCTTATGAAGTGGATCTGTTTTTTTGTTTGGTTATCTTTTTTTTACGCACCGCTTTTTAGCCAGAAACAGAGAGCTCTGATCATTGGAATTGATCAGTACACTCCTCCAACCGGATATACTCCTTCCACTTCTGCAGGAAGAATGGATTACAGAAACCTACAGGGCTGCAGGAATGATGCATCGGCTATTTATTCCATCATTACTTCCAAATTCGGATTCGAAACAAAGAATATTGATACACTATTTGACAACTCCGCAACCCGTGATGGTATCTTGAGTGCCATGAATAAACTTTTGGCATCCAGCAGCGCCGGTGATATTGCATTTATTTACTATGCAGGCCATGGCAGCGAAGTGAAAAACAGTTTGTCATTTGAATTAGATAAAAAAGATCAGACCATCGTTCCTGCCAATGCCTGGCAGGAAGGTGTTCGTGATATTCGTGACAAGGAACTTTCCAGGATATTCAATGACTTTATTAATAAAAAAATAAAACTAACTGTTATATTCGATTGCTGTCATAGCGGGTCCATTTCCCGTGGGCCGAATGCCAGTCCGGATGCTGTGCGTTATATGCCTATGGCAAACTGGGATTCAAAAGATGCCAGCATGTATGACATTCCGGAAAAAAGAAAGGGTGATGATTTCCTGATCTTTTCCGCAGCACAATCTGATGAAAATGCTGCAGAGCAAATTGATGACCAGGGCATTCATCACGGGGCATTTACACTTGCATTAACCCAGGCACTGAACCAGCAGTCCGTAGACGCAAGTGCATTGGATATATTTATTTCTGCAAGAGCTATATTAAAAAGTAATGGTAAAAACCAGGAACCAGTGATTGGAGGTAGTGCTGTTCGGCAACAAGAAACCCTATTCGGAATTAAAAAGGGTAAGCTCTCTGATTTTTCTTTTGTTGCAGTTTCCGGCATAATAAGAAACCAGGTACAACTACAGGCAGGGTTTGCTTTAGGACTTGCCAAAGACAATGAACTGTCTATGATCAATGAAAACAAAGACACTATTTTCCAAATTCGGATAGATACAGTTCTTGGAGTTACCAAATCGCTGGCATCATTGATCAAAGGAGATATTAAAAACATTAAACCGGGTTTCCAATTCAGGGTTACTAATTGGGTATCCTCCGGAAGGCCTTTAATAAAAATATATATTCCAAAAACTGAACTGACTGATGCAGAGATTTTAAAATTTACATCTATTACCAAAGAATTAAAAAATTCCACAAAGATTAAATGGATCCCATTTATCGGGAAAGGGGAAAAGGCTCCATACACCTCAGTATTCTGGATCAACAATACTTGTTTTTTAAAAACCGATACCGCTGCAGCAGTGAGATTAAATGATATCACCGCAGCCAGTATTTTAAAATTCTGTAAGAAAGATTCCACTTTATATGTAGAGCTGCCTTTGTCTAAAGAGAACTCTACAGAATATTATAACAGATTACAAAAAAATAAAAGCCTGCAATTGGTCGAGAGTATCAATAATTCCAACTACACATTATTCGGCCGGTTGGGCCGAAATGGATTTCCTGCTTACGGATTCAGGAAAACCCAGGTAGCAGCTGGCGATAGCCTGGAGTCAATGCCTGTTGAAACAGATTGCTTTGAAATATCCGGCAACAAAGAAACAAGTAACCGGAATATTGCAGATAGTTTATTTGAAATCGCATTAAAACTTTCAAAAATAAAAGGATGGCTGAATATTACAGGCCCTGATGGCACTAAAAAAGAATTTCCATATCATTTAGAAATGTATAACGAGGATAAAAAGCAAACCATAACGGATGGGCACTATCATATTGGGGAAAATGTTTCATTGAAGATGGTAGTAAACGAAGATTATTTTAAAGACCTTACCATGCCAAAGTTTGTTTACATTTTTGCTGTGGACCAATCCGGAACCATGCAATTGTATTATCCGGGTGAAGACGGAAATGTAGAAAATAAATTTCCGAAGTTTGAGAACAACAATATCATTAAAGAAGTTCCGATCATTTCATATACTATACCTGCACCCAGTGGTACAGATAATTTCTTTTTATTAGCAAGTGATGAGCCGATTCCCAATGCATCAATGATCTTAAACCAGGAAGGTGTATATTCAGGAATCGCTTCAAGAGGATTACGAAACGAATCTAATCCATTATCTGATCTGCTTGATATGGGTAATGCCGGCAGCCGGGGCGTTCCCAAAAAGCTTCCGGCGACATGGAGCATTCAGAAATTCACATTCCGGTGTACATATTAATAACTGGTGCGGTGATTTCAAACCGTGCTGCCTGTACATTTTACTTTTTCTCTGCCCATTTGGGTTTTTGTTTCACCACTTTTTTATAAACAGGACATGATACAACATGGGCTCCGGGTAAATAACCCGTACTCATTAAAAATTCATTAACGATCTCACCTCCTGTAAATCGAAAATTTTCTTTGAAAACCGTCACCCATTCTTTTTTAGTTTTCGGATGTTGATGATCCAGCCATGCTTTAAATGAGCCATAATCTTTCTGAATCGCTTTTATGACTTTAGCATTGTGAATCGTTGCTTCTATTTTCAATTGGTTCCTGATGATTCCTGCATCCTGTAATAAATTATTTTTTTTCTTATCAGTGTACCGAGAAATTTTATCAATATTAAACCCATCAAACGCATTGAAAAAATTATCTTTCTTTTTCAAAACAGTTTCCCAGCTCAGGCCGGCCTGGTTTATTTCCAATACTAACCTTGCAAACAGCAGGTTGTCATCATGAATCGGGAATCCATATTCATGATCGTGATAATGTTTATGTACCGAAACTTTTCCCGCTTTTAAAACAAATTCGCAATATGATTTTGCCATAATTAATATAAAAATTTAATTCAGAAATATTTGATGAAAATTATATGTACCCCTATCTTTGCCGTCCCAAAAACAATCGCACCTTTGTGTCAAAAGTATGGGAGTTTAGCTCAGCTGGTTCAGNNAGAGCATCTGCCTTACAAGCAGAGGGTCGGCGGTTCGATCCCGTCAACTCCCACAAAACCTCCGGTTTTTCCGGGGGTTTTCTTTTTTTAATTTACTCAGCCTGTTCTTATATTTTTTTATATTATTTCATAAAAAGTAATTGTATTGTATAATTACGATACCACAGAAAATTTTTATTTATATTTTTGTACCAGGAAGTTTCATGAATGAGTTCATCTAAAAACGATAATAAAACCAGGAAGCAGGAAAGTGCAGAAGTATTTACCCTTGTAGAAGAACCTTGTCATCTGATAGTATGGAATGATGAGGTGAATACTTTTGAGTGGGTTATTGAAACATTGATGGAAGTCTGCGGCCATAGTTATGAACAGGCAGAACAATGCTCTTATATTATTCACTTCAAAGGAAAATACGCTGTAAAACAAGGTGTTTATGAGGAATTAAAACCACAATGTAATGCCATCACCGAAAGAGGCATTGGTGCTACTGTGGAGGTAATTACCGAGTAGTTAATTCCTGATTATATTTTCCTGGCTTCATTCTTTATAAATCCCGATAATGGCGCTTTGGGTTTTGGATAAAGATTTATCATTCCCGCCGGTTGACACCGCACAGCCAGATGGGTTACTGGCTATGGGTGGAGACCTTTCTCCGGAACGATTACTACTAGCTTATCGCCATGGCATTTTTCCCTGGTATGAAGGAGAATTTATTTTATGGTGGTGCCCCGACCCCCGGTTTGTACTTTTTCCAAATGAATTAAAAATTAACAGGAGCACCCGCTCATTGTTGAAAAAAAATAAAATGGAGACCTCAGAACAACAATTAGAATTCAGTGTTAATAAATCTTTTAATGAAGTAATTCATCATTGTAAAAAAATAATGCGGCCTGGGCAGGATGGTACCTGGATTACCGATGAAATGGAAGCCGCCTATATCCGATTGCACGAAATGGGCTATGCTCACAGTGCAGAGGTATGGAAAGAAGGGAAACTTGTTGGAGGAGTGTATGGCATCAGGCTGGGAAAAGTTTTTTTCGGAGAAAGCATGTTCAGCAAAATCAGTAATGCTTCACGGGTTGCATTCATAAACTACATAAAACTATTAGCCGAAGAAGGAATAGAATTAATAGACTGCCAGGTATATACTGATTATTTAGAAAGTTTTGGCGCCCGGATGATTTCAAGGAAAGAATTTTGTACTAAACTGAAATTCTTAATTTCCCATTATTGATTATTAAAACCGCTCTTTAAAATTTTGATCCCAGGTAGTGTGGCAGCATTTCCCGCCAGGTATTCCAGTCATGTGGCCATTCGGGGCCCCAAACGGAAAGTTCGTACCAGATTCCCTTGTCATAAAGTATTCTTGCAAATTTTCCGCTCGCCGCCGGGTCTTCATAAGCGCCGCTGCCGGTGAGAATATGAATGTGTTTACTGTTTCTTATTTGTTCCAATATGGTATGATCGGTGAGGTTAGGCATATAATGTACCGGGCTGTTGAAATACACATCATCATCAAAATAACCTTTTGTGTATTCCGATAGATCATACACACCACTCATGGCTATCACGCCATTGATAATATCAGGTCGCTTTAAAAAAAGATTCATACTGTGCAAAGCACCAAAGGATGCACCACAGGTAATGATCGGCGTTTCTGAACTGGTTTTTGCCCTGATATAAGGGACCACTTCATTAAAAACATAATCATTCCATTGCTGATGGCGGATAGCCTTATGCCGGGGGTCCATGTTATTATTTAACCAACTTTCATTGTTTATACTATCAATGGAAAACACCTTCACTTTTCCGGTATCAATAAAAGGGGCAATATGATCCATCAATTGAAACCGTTCATACTCCAGGTAATCGGCAGCAGCAGTAGGCACAAGTAGCAAGGCAAATCCATAATCTCCATAAACGGAAACAGGCATTTCTTTATTTAATGATGGGCTGTACCAGGATGTTAACTCTCTCTTCATATTTGTTGGTTTAGATTACCTGAATTTATTGCAATTCCGGGAAATAAATAATACGGCAATTCATTTTCGGCCTTTCCCCTTTGGGCACAATCACAATGATTTTTGTCGTAATGGTTTGGCCGTTCCGGATTGCATAACCTGCTTCTGCATTTACAAACCGGTATTTTTCTTTTACCTGTTCATCAGGAATTTTCACATTGGTGTACCAGGTCTTTGCGGAAACAGTTCCTTTTTTTGCAGTCAGTCTTTTACCGGTGGCATTCAAACAATTAAACTCTGCAATTTGCATTTCATCTGTACTGCTGCTGGCTGAATTGCCTTTGCTGACGAAAGGAAGTAGCTTTAAGCACCCGCTCTTATTGGTAACATATATATTCAATTCGAATCGGTTGTATTCATCTCCTTTCACTTCTTTCGAACTTTCATTGCTGATATAATAACCATATTCCAATCCATTATATGAGTAAGGAGAATTTTCTTCAATATCTACTATTTGCTGGGATAGTGCCGGGATTGCAAAAAGAGTGAGTGCTAAATAAATTTTGATTTTTCTCATAAGAAATTTATACGAATTTAATTTTAAATCAGTATCTGGTGTAATGAATTAAGCTTCTGAGACAATTTTTTATTAACAGCAAACTCCTTATGTTCATAACCATAATTGCTTAAACCAGGAGATTACTTATAATATAATCACAAAATATGTTTGACGTTTATCAAAAATAAGAACCTTGTATTTGGTAATTCAGCTAAGTATTTTTACTTTAGATTTTCCGTATTTTTACTAATCCCACGAATGTCCCATGAAATGGCCATAGCAGCTCTGGTTAACTAAACTCCCTTATAAAAAATTTGAATACTAAGATTTAAAACTCTTGATAGTTGAAAGCAGGAAAATTATTCATACCCAGTAATTTTTAATTCTTAAGATTCAATTAAACACTGCCTCCGATGAATGAAAACAAAATCCGGGTTATGCTGGTAGATGACCACCGGTTGATTTTAGAATCATGGAAAATACTTTTAGAAAACGATACCCGGTTTTCTATAGTATCTGAGTGTGAAAATGGTGATGAAGCCATCCGGGAAGCGGCCAGGGTACTTCCTGATATCATTCTGATGGATATAAATATGTCGCCTATGAATGGTTTTGAAGCCACTGAAAAAATATTAAACACGCATTCGGATTTAAGAATTATTGGTATCTCTATAAATAATCAACCCACTTACGCCAGTCATATTATGAAATTAGGCGCCAAAGGATTTGTATGCAAAGATTCTTCCTTTGAAGAATTGACAACGGCCATTGTAAAAGTGCATCAGGGCCATGAATATGTTTGCAAAGAAGTCCGGAAAAATATGAACTGAATTTTCCCCATATTTTTTTGCAATAAACCGTCCTCATATTTCATTGTGAAATCCTGCTAATGCATAAACGATCAGTTGCTTAAAACCTTAAATTTGCCTCCCATGGAATTAAGCAAAAATTTTGATCATTGCAGTGCTGAACAAAACTGGTACCGGCATTGGCTGGAGAAAAAATATTTTCACAGCACACCGGACAACCGCCCGGTGAATGAACGATATACCATTGTAATACCTCCGCCCAATGTAACCGGAATTTTGCACATGGGACATTGCCTCAATAATACTATACAGGATATTTTAATAAGGTATGCCCGTATGCAGGGAAAAAACACATGCTGGGTTCCCGGTACGGATCATGCATCCATCGCCACGGAGGCTAAAGTGGTGCAAATGCTCAGGGAAAAAGGCATCACCAAATCATCGCTTACACGGGAAGAATTTTTGAAATATGCCTGGGAATGGAAAGAAAAATACGGCGGTATTATTCTTCAGCAATTAAAAAAACTGGGGTGCAGTTGTGATTGGGACCGCACGGCATTTACTATGGATACTGATTACTACCAGTCCGTGATCGCTGTATTTATAGACTTGTACAATAAAGGTTATATCTACCGTGGCAAACGAATGATCCATTGGGATGTAAAAGCAAAAACAGCGTTGAGCGATGAAGAAGTGTTCAGAAAAGAAACAAAACAAAAGCTTGTTTATATAAAATATCCATTGGCACAAAAAGATCAGCAAGGGAATATTAAAAAAATAAATGACAGTATTACCATCGCAACGGTTCGCCCGGAAACGATTATGGCCGATGTTGCTATTTGTGTGCACCCAAAAGATGAAAGGTATAAGCCTCTTCAAGGTAAATATGCTTTGATTCCTCTTATTGATAAATTAATTCCAATCATCGCCGATGAATATGTCAGTATGGATTTTGGAACCGGAGCTTTAAAAATTACACCGGCACATGATGCAAACGATTTTCAGATAGGATTGAAACATAAACTTGAAATTGTTGACATACTAAACGAAGATGGTACTTTGAATAATGAAGCACAGATATTTGTTGGAGAAGATCGCTTTGAAGCAAGAAAGAAAATTGTAAAAGAACTCGAATCAAAAGGATTTATTGCAAAGATTGAAGAGTATACAAGTGAAGTGGGTTATTCAGAACGCACTGATGCTGTTGTAGAGCCCCGGCTGAGTTTACAATGGTGGGTGGATATGAAAAAAATATCTGAACCGGCATTAAAAGCAGTGATGGACGGCGAGATAAAGTTTCACCCGGCAAAATTTAAAAATCTTTATCGCCATTGGATGGAGAATATAAAAGACTGGTGTATCAGCCGCCAGCTATGGTGGGGCCATCGTATCCCGGCATGGTATGATGAACAGGGAAGATTTGTGGTAGCCCGAAATGAAGAGGAAGCTAAAGAAATATTCAATAAGCAATACCCTTCTGCCGGCAGGCAAGGATCATTTATCAATGTTCAATTAAAACAGGATGAAGATGTATTGGATACCTGGTTTTCATCCTGGCTCTGGCCGTTTGAAGTCTTTCATGGATTAAGTAATCCCGGCAATGCTGATATGAAATATTATTACCCCACTCAAACATTGGTGACAGCACCTGAAATTATTTTCTTCTGGGTAGCCCGGATGATCATGGCCGGCTATGAATACATGAAAGAAAAACCATTCAGCGATGTGTATTTTACCGGTATTGTCCGGGATGAGTTAGGAAGAAAAATGAGCAAGCAATTAGGAAATTCACCTGACTTACTCGGATTAATTGATAAATACGGAGCCGATGCTGTTCGCTTCGGAACCATTATCTCCTCCCCTGCCGGCAATGATCTGTTGTTTGATGTAAAAGAAGAAAGTACCCTGAAGCAGGGAAGTTTTTTTGTAAATAAGATTTGGAATGCATTGAAGTTGGTCAGGAGTTGGGAGTCGAGAATCGGGAGTGATGAGCCAAGAGCCGGGAGTCGGGAGTCGGGAAATAATTTTGCAGTGGATTGGTTTGAAAACAGGCTAAACGAAGTAAAAGGTGAGCTGGAAAAAATGCTTGGGGAGTTTCGTTTAAGCGAAGCCTTAAAAACAATTTATTCATTAATATGGGATGATTTCTGCAGTTGGTATCTGGAATGGGTAAAACCCGAGTTTGAAAAACCGGTTGATAAAAAAGTTTATGAAAAAACAATTGATTTTTTTGAAGAGTTAATGCAGTTATTACATCCATTCATGCCATTCGTTACGGAAGAAATTTATCATCAGTTAAAAGAAAGGAACGAATCAGATGATATTTGTGTCAAATTATTCCCGGGCATTAAAGCCACCGATGTTTCTAAATTGCAAGTCGGCTCCTTATTAAAAGAAGCCATCACAGCCATCCGGGACGCTAGAAATAAAAATCAGGTTAAACCTAAGGAACATATCAAACTGCACATACAAACAAACAAGAAAGATGCTTACGAAAGAATAAAGAATATTTGTTCGAGGCAAATTAATGCTGAAAATATTTCGTTTACGGATGAAGCGGTTCCAAATTCAATTGCAGTTGTCATCCAAAAAGATACTTTTTACATAGAAACCGAAAGACAAGTAAACCCATCATTGCAAAAAGAACAACTTCAGAAAGACCTTGAATATCAAAAAGGATTTCTACTCTCGATAGAAAAAAAGTTGAACAACGAACGATTTGTTCAAAATGCTAAACCAGAAGTTATTGAACTGGAACAAAAGAAAAAAAAGGATGCCCTGGCCAAAATCAAAGTTATTGAAGAAAGTTTGGCAGCCTTATAGGAGTTTTTTATTTTGTGCAAATAAATCACCCTTTATTAGGTTGTAGCATACGATAGCCCGGAATATTTACATCAAAAAGAATTCATGAAAAAGATTGTAAAAAAGTCTTTACTGATTGTCCTGCTATCTTCTGCATGTGCTTTTTCCCATGCACAGCTTATCAAAAATTTTGACCATAATACTCTCCGGGAATTCTCAGAAGACCGAACGAAAGGGCTTACCTGGTTTATGCAAAACGTTTCCAGCACAACAGGCGCCATCAGCTTTGGAATTCCCACCGTATTAATTATTAAAGGAATAGTTTCGAATGATAAACTAACCTTTAAAAAAGGAATGTATATGGTAAAAACGATGGCTGTTTCTACAGCTATTACTTTCATTCTGAAATATACAGTTAACCGTAAACGCCCCTTTGAAGTTGACTCTCTGATTACAAAAGCAAGTAGCGGTGGTGGTCCGTCATTTCCATCTGGCCATACCTCCCTTGCCTTTGCCACAGCCACTTCCTTATCATTTGCTTATCCTAAATGGTATGTAATCATACCGTCATACTTATGGGCAGGAACGGTTGCTTATTCCCGGATGTATCTCGGTGTGCATTATCCTACAGATGTATGGGTTGGTGCTGTTGTAGGTACACTCAGCGGCTTTCTCAGCTATAAGCTCAACAATTGGATCTACCACAAAAAAAATATGCCGGTAATACCGACAATCTATTGATCATTTATAAAATTTTATCCCCCTCATCATATTAGTTTTAGAAAAACAACAGCAAAATGCTTAATATTCTTCATCTTTATGCTTACCGTTGGTCACCTGGGAATAATGCTCACGGGCAATACGAATTCAAAAACAGTCCCTTTAGAACGGGTGGCAAAATCATTATCCAATAACCGGCTTACCCGGAAACCAAATGTTAGCGGATATTGATTCCACCATTTGGTGTCCACAAAAACTTCTGTGCCGGCACTTCGCTGATTTCTTGTTCTTGTTTTATCATTTGAATACACTTTGCTGAAATCATAAAATATGTTTCCCCTCACTCTAGCCAGATATAAAATATTCCCAAATCCCCAATCGGGGTACAGAATGGGAAAATGATAATTGACAGATGCCCGCCACATTCTTGAAAAATAAAATTCGTTGTAGCCTCTTGAATATGAAAATAAATTTGAAAAGACAATTTGGGACAATGTATCCCTTTGCTGATAGGCCCCGTTTAATACCAGGCTATGCGTAGAAAATAAGCCGGGCAGATATAAAGAAGCCCCTGCAAGGAATTGACACCCGTTATATTTTGTAATCACATGCCGGTCATTCACTGAAACAGCATAAGCAAACCGTGGATAAATATGTTGTATAGCTTTTTCTAATTGCTGACTCCATGAAAAATAATGATTCAGGTAGCTGAAGCTCACTGTTCCCAATGAATCTTTATAAAACCCCTTATTAAATTCGTTGCGCAATATAAAATCAGTTCCCAAATTGAAGTTGTTGAAAAATTGCCCTTTTGCCCAGCTTAGCGGTATGCTCAACCCCATCCGTGAATCTAGTTGCTTCCATTGATGAATACGATTTCCAATCATGGATTGATCATCAAATGTATATTGTGTACCTATATTTAAATAAGGAAACCATGCGCCATAAACAGCATTCAAACCAACCGCATTGGTTTTATCATTTTTATTATAGAGATAATAAACTTTTGTTTGTAAAGTGTTCAGTACATTTTGCCCGTAAATTGAAAATGTAAATTCGGGATCTTCGTAATAAGGGCGCCAGCTATGAAAATTCAGCAAGCCTGTTCCCTTGCTATATTTCATTACGGAAAAACCTCTTGATGAAACACTGTCTTGTAAAATATCATGAAACTCATCAGTATGGCTAACCAGGAAGGGTGGTTTCATGGTTTCAATTGCGGATGTATCCATTTGCTTCCATGAAACATTTTTTTCTTCAACCTGTTTCAATTGATAACCATCAGCAGTAAATGAAGACCATGTAAGTTTCCCATTGCCGGCACTTACAAAATAATTCCCAAATGGCCCATTACTGATCCTGAATATTTTTTTATCACTCAATCGCAATGCAAACAAATCATCATTTCCAAAATAGGAAGCAGTGAAAAATATCGTATCACCCTGAACAAAGGGGTAGCCGAGTACATTATAAGAGGGCGGAGTAAGACGTATCGTTCTTCCGGTTTGAATATTGACTGTTGCCAGCGACATTTTTCCATTGATCAACCGGGCAGCAGTTACCAGTGTATTTTCATTTATAAATTTCGGGTCTGTAAATAAGCTGACTTTGGATGACTGGATTCTCTTCAGCACTTTACCTGTTACAGCATCCAGGATATGCAGCTCATTTTCTCCATCTGCCCCGGACCACACGGCTGCAATACCGGAGCCATCCGGAGAAATATCCGGCGTAAAATATTTTGTTTTATGAGTGATCGTCTGTTGCTTTCCCGATTTCACATCCAGTAATTTAATCACTCCATAATCCCGCCATCCCCAGCGGGGATCTGATTCATAAGCTGCATACACAATTTTTCCATTTCGATAGCTGAACTGTTGATCAGTTGAAATATCTTTTACTTTCAAAACATGTACTCCAATTTTATCCTTTATAAAAAAAGCGGGGCGATGCCGATAGTCCGATTTCAGGTACAACAATGAATCCGCACCAATGCTGTAGGGAAAATAATAATTCGTAACATATTTTTCATTCACCGGAAAAATTGTTTCCGGGCCTGCTTCTGTGCTGCTATTGATCGTCCCTTGCGACGCCTGCCCGTCCGGTAGGCGGGCTCCGTTCAACTGCATATCGCTATTGGACCTGCCGGAATTCGACTGGTAATAATGAAATGCCTGCTCATAAAATGTTTTGTAATCAACTCCTGAATATTTTTTTATGGCATGTTGAAACGGATAAAACAAACCTTTGAATGCGCTGGCTTCATGAGTAACTTTTGTCCAAAAGTCCGTTCCGTATTTTTCCCTGCCATAATTCACCAATAAGTAACCCAGATAATAATGATTGGGTACATAATCTTTGTAAGATCCATTGCGTAATTTCATCCAGGAACCTGCCTTGCCGGCCGTCAGGTATTTTTTATTCGCCTCCCATAGAGAAGGAAAGGCATTCATAAAAAGCGGCAACCTTCCCCTGCCCTGGTTGGTAAGAATTGTTTCATTATAAACGGCATCGCCTTCAAAAAACCAATTAGGAACAGAAGCATTGATCGCCAAATCCAATCCATCCTGTCCGAACAGAATATTCATAAATTCACTCAGCCCATTCCTGAAATTATTGTATTGCATCACATGGCGGTATTCATGCACAGCCAGTTGATCATCCCAGGGTAAACTCCCCTGGTCAAAATTATTCATATCGGGCGTCATGAAAAATTCACTGCGGAAAGGGCTTAATGCAACAAACCCGTTTGCGATTGTCGTTTGATTTTGTAAAACGATATTGATACGGCGCAATTCATTTCCCAATGAAGCCGGTTTATGCAAAGCAAGATAATGCACAATGGAAGCCACTCTTTGTGCCTGGTTATCCAACCCTTCGGGAAAAATAATTATAGCTGTATCCGTTTTAATTTGCTTCCATTTCAATGACGGAGGGTTTCCACCGAAAATCTGTGTGTATGAAAAGTGAATATGGAGCAAATAGAAAATTATCAATGCAATTTTCCGCATGGGTTAGAATTTAGTGAAAGATACGGAGGAAAAAGGACTGATGCTTTAGAAACGAATCCCGGATATTATCACTTATTTGTAAACTTGCTTTTTACACTCAGGACAGAACATCATTGTATGAAAAAAAAGTGTACCAATTCAAAATCGCTTTACAGACTTTTTTACAAGGTGGAAGTCAATAATCATAAATAGTAATTGCATCTCCGCTATTTCTTCAAAATTACCAGGTGCACATTTTCATCTTACCTTTGCATCATGTCAGAGGATCTCACTATCATTAAGGGAAATAAAACAGAACAATATGAGTCGCTGATTCCACAAATTAAAGGCTTGCTGGATGGCGAACCGGATCTTATTGCAAATCTTGCAAATATTACCGGCGCACTAAAAGAACAATTCAACTGGTTTTGGATTGGATTTTATCTCGTAAAGGAAAATGAATTGGTGCTTGGCCCTTTCCAGGGGCCGGTGGCCTGTACACGGATAAAAAAAGGCAGAGGTGTTTGCGGCAGTAGTTGGGAGCGGGCTGAAACGCTGATAGTTCCCGATGTAGAAAAATTCCCGGGCCATATCGCCTGCAGCAGTTTATCCAAATCAGAAATTGTAGTGCCGATACTCAGGAATAATGTTGTGATTGGAGTACTGGATGCAGACAGCGCCGAATTGAATCAGTTTGATAAAACAGATCAATACTTCCTCGAAGAGATATTACGCCTAATTAATTTCTAAAAAAATTATGCACCAAACAATTTCCATCCTTGTCAGCGGAAAAGTGCAGGGCGTTTTTTTCCGGCAAAGTACAAAAGAAACTGCGCTGCGATTGAATATTACCGGTGAAGTTAAAAACCTTGATAATGGTAAAGTGGAGATTCAGGCCACCGGTACCAAAAAAGACCTGGATGAATTTGTTTCCTGGTGCAGGCAAGGGCCACCAAAAGCAATTGTGAAAGAAGTACAGGTACATGTTATCCCATTAAAAGTTTTCAAAGATTTTATTATAATCCGGTTTTGATTTACTGTTTCAATGTACCAGATGCATGAATGCGCCAGCCAGGATGGCCCCGTGACTGATGATCAATAAAAGTTTGGACAAAATCCAAAATTTATGACCGTGTTTTTTGTGTTTTCTTACTCTTTCTTTATGAAAGCGGTGAATCTCGGCCAGTTCTTCTATTTTTTTTATAGTCAATTCTCCTGAATAGTTATGCTTCCTGTCACCAGATGCATTGTGGTTAATTTCCCCCGAATCAGGCTGATGTGCTGCCGGATTAGTCAGATGGGCCTCCACTTTTCTTTTAGATAAAAGGGAAGCCTTAATGGCCGGAGCTGCATTATAACCAGCGCCTATAAATAATATAGTGAACATAGCTTTGAAGAAGAATTGACGTGCCATAAAAAATAATTTTATAACACAAATCTTGCTTCATGAATACCCCTGAATCAAGGTAGGAAATGCGGATAAAAAATATCAGGTGAATGCTCCTGCCAAACGATTCCAATACTGAGTGAGAATGCTTACACTTTTCAACTCCGTAGGAGTACTTTCTGAAAAGAGTATCTACTCAAACGGAAACCACTTGAATGCAGGATTCAAAACCGGGCTGCGTAGAACTACGCAAACTGTGGGAGTATCTACGCAATCTGGACTTCAACCGCTTGAAAGTTCAAACCAGCTACATACTTTAGTTAAAGATTTATCCCGTCCCTTGAAATCCTGAGATTGAAATTTTTTTGATCATACACTGAAACTAAAAAATATGAGAATGAAAAGAAAAGCTTTTTTTCAATCAATACAAAAACTACGCTTACCGTTTTTATTGAGCGTAATTTGTTCGTCATACTTCTTTCTTTTTACAATCGCATGGAAAGAAGATCCGGGGGCCCCGAAAGCCATTAACCAGACCAAATCCCTTAACCATTCCTTTCTATCTGACAAGGCACCAATGAAAATTTGGTGCCTTCGCATGGACAAAGCAGTCGTAGAAGATTTTTTGTCTTCGGGCGGCTGGAATCATAAAATGATCTTAAGATTTTCAATGACCGGGCTGTCTGCCGTCAATGGCAACCTGGATGTTTATGCCTACTGGACAAAAAACCAAAAACAAAAGGAATCAAGAAAAACAGTGGTTTTAAAAACAGATACGGCGTCTGTTAATTTAGATTCTCAAAAGGAATATGTGCTGGGAAACAATTACCTAAGAATGAAAATTCTGAAAAAATACATCAAGGAAATAAGGAAAGTCAAAGACTTTGAGTATTTGAGGTTTACTCCTATAGAAAATTCCGGTCAGATTGCCTTTTCTGTGCAGGCAATTGGAAGTGACGGAAAAGTTATTTCTTTGCCTAAGAGTAATAATATTACTAATGGAGAATGTATTACTAACCCTTCGCCTCCAGCCAAGCCGGATGGGCTGATGCAATAAGTATAAGACCATGTAACAAAAGTTTTAATAACCTTTAAAATATGTGTTATGGCAACTGCATCGTACATCAAATTCCCCGCTCAGACTTTAAACTGGCGCCGGATAAAAAATTCCGGAAAATTGTGGAAATTATTCTTCCAGTTTGAGGTAAAAGCTTTAAGAAGCGGTACTAAAACTTTTCAATTGGTAGCATACCCCGCTTACAAAACGAGGGGTAGCTACAGCTTTGGGAAAAAGATTCCATTGGAAATAAAAAGGCCGGTGAAAATGTATGAATTAAAATTGCCATTGACTCTCGGCAATCTTGAAATGGCTCTTACCGAGATGAAAAAAAAACTGAGTGTCAGTCAAAATACCCAGCTTGTATTTATCCCGAAATTATACAAAACCAATCCTCATGCAGAGTACCTGGTTTCCGACGGAACAAACAGCATAGTCGCCAATCCTTCTCCACCTGCGAAACCAGGTTTTAACTGATTAACTATGGAAGCTGTTTTCCGTTTTTTGCTAAACTGGTCAGAGATATGGGCATTGCTAATACCTCTGGCCTTTTCGTTATTTAAAAAAAAACAGCCTGCCTATTTAAAGCCAGTACGCATTTATATATGGCTGGCATTATTATTTGGAATCATTGCTGACCTGATATGGAGATACAAAGTAAAATGGGGATTTCAGGAAGGAGATTTTTTGTGGAGCAATAATTTTATTTATAATACACATTCAATAATCCGGTTATTGCTTTTTTCATGGTTTTTTATATTGCTTCATCAACGATTCATGCATCGGGTGAAACGAATCCTTCCTATTGCATTCCTGATTTTTGTTATTATCAATTTTACTTTCTATGAAAAATTTTTCGATGTTATCTTCAGCAGCCGGCTGCTGGCCACAGAAGCAGCACTCCTGCTGTTTTATTGCCTGCAATATTATATTTTCCTGATGCTGGAAGATCGAACAACCAGGTTAACCCACCAACCGGGTTTTTGGGTGGTCACCGGCTTGACAATCTATATGGCAGTTAATTTTTTTATTTTCCTGTTTTATTCCTACCTGACAAGTTTAAATGAACCGTTTGCCATAAGCATTTGGGATATCCATAATATTGCATACATTATACTCTGCTTATTCCTGGCGAGAGCCTTTTATAAAAGCTATGACTGATAATCTGAAATATTTAGTAATCATTGGCATTGCAGTCATGCTGCTGATGGTAGTCAGTATTCTGCTGGCTGTAATTTTCAATCAGCGGAAAAAAAATCAACACCGCATAGCGTTGGAAAAACTAAGAGAGCAACAGCAAAACCAGTTGATAGAAGCCGCAATAAAAAGCGAAGAAAGCGAACGGCACCGTATTGCAGAAACGCTGCATGATGAAGTAGGAGCTATACTTTCCTCAGCACGACTGCATTTTTCCAATATGAATCCGGTACATCTTGATGAAAAGGACAGGCAATTGATGGATAAATCCAAAGAATTGCTGGACGATGCCATTCAAAAAGTCAGGAGTATTTCCCATAACCTTCATTCCAGCTTATTGAAAGAATTTGGACTGAATGAAGCTATTCGTCATTTTTTGAAAAAAACAGTGCAAGGAACTTTAATAGAAGTAACAACCGATCTGGACAATAATTATTTGATTCAGAACCCGCAAATGGATATTAATATTTACCGGATCATTCAGGAACTCGTAAATAATTGTATGAAACATGCGCAGGCAAAATTCATATTCCTTTCTTCAAAACTAAAAGGTGGATGGATGACTTTGCAACTGAAGTACAATGGAGCAGGCCTTAGCCAGGAAGAATTTGAAGAACTCCGTTACAAACAAGAAGGGCTTGGTTTGAAAAATATTCAGAATCGTATTAACTTACTGAAAGGAAATATTGCCTTTGAAAAAAACAACCCGGATAACCTCATCATACTGAATATACCCATAATTGAAGAAACATGGCCAAAATAAAAATTGCGATAGCTGATGATTACAAAATTTACAGGGAAGGGCTTAAAGTAAGCTTTGCCCAGGATGATAAACTGGATATGCTTTTTGAAGCGGACAATGGAGAAGACCTGTTGAAAAATATTGAAACCAATAAACCAGATGTTGTGATTATGGATCTTAAAATGCCGGTCATGGACGGCATGGAGGCCACTCAATTGCTTCGAAAAAAATATCCTGACATCAAAGTGGTGGTGGTTTCTATGTATGACGATGATAAATTTATCATTCACCTGATGGAAATAGGTGCAAACGGGTATTTATTTAAAAATGCAGAGCCGGATGAAATAAGAAAAGCCATACATGCCGTATATGAAAATGGCTATTACTTCAATGATATTGTTAACAAAGCATTATTAAAAAAATTAGTGCTGAAAGGAAATATCAAACCCTCCTTTAATCAAAATGTGGAACTTACAGAAAGGGAAATGCAGGTTTTAAAACTCATCTGTGAGGAAAAAACTGCGACAGAAATTGGTAAAGAAATTTTTCTCAGCCCACGCAGTGTGGAAGGTATCCGTCAGCGGTTAATCGAAAAAGTAGGCGTAAGAAACACTGCCGGCCTGGTCATGTTCGCCGCCAAAAACAGAATAGTTGATTAATCATTCTTACTTCAGTTTATAAATATTTATCATCGGTATTTTACAACTCATTTCTGGCATTTTTTATTCCATCTTCTTTACCTTTATAAAAAAAGATAATGAAAAGAAATGTGATTCTTCTGTTTGCTTTAACAGCAGTTATTAATTCTTTCGCCCAGGGTGATCCAAAAGCTACAGAAGTCTGGAGCCCGGTGCCCACTATAGTGACGCCCGGAAAAATATGTGGCGAGGCTCCTTCTGACGCTCTCATTTTATTTGACGGAAAAAACCTGGATCAATGGGAGTCTGTTAATGATACAACCCAGGCTGCAGGATGGAAAGTTACCAAAGGAATCCTGACCGTTGATAAAACAAAAGGGAATATTCAAACGAAGAAAAAATTTATGGATTACCAGTTGCATCTTGAATACCGGATACCAAAAGATATTACCGGCTCAGGGCAAGAAAGAGGAAATAGTGGTGTGTTTCTTGCCTCCACAGGGCCCGGCGACGCCGGCTATGAGATCCAGGTTTTGGATAACTATAAAAATGAAACTTATGTGAACGGGCAAGCTGCCAGTGTTTATAAACAATATCCTCCTCTGGTAAATGCATGTAAAAAACCGGGGAAGTGGCAGGCTTATGATATCGTATGGACAGCTCCAAGATTTAATGAAGATGGAAGTTTAAAAAGCCCTGCCCATGTTACTGTGTTTCATAATGGCGTGTTGGTGCAGAACAATGTTGAATTAAAAGGGCCGACCTTATATATCGGGAAACCAAGTTATAAAGCTCATGGTGCTTCTCCAATAAAATTACAAGCCCATGGTGATAAAAGCGAGCCTCTCAGTTTTAGAAATATCTGGGTGAGGGAGCTTTAAGCTCATTCAGTATTTTCTTTGAAAGCCTGATAATTTTAAAAAAAATTTTCTCCTGTTAAATATTTATTTGAGCTTCGTAAAGGTTTTTGTTTCAGAACTTCAGATACAAATTTTGAAGGACATTTTTAATATAAGAAAGAGAGAGATAAAAACTGATAAGTAAATCAATTTAAATTTTTTTTATGACAACATTAAATGTCTATTTGACATTTAATGGAAATTGCGAACAGGCATTTAATTTTTACAAGTCCGTATTTGGCGGCGAGTTCGCTTTTATCGGGCGTTTTAAAGATATGCCCGAAGGTGGCGGAAAACCTGTTCCCCCTGAAGATGCTGAAAAGGTTATGCATGTCTCGCTTCCCATTAGTAAAGAAACTGTTTTAATGGCCAGCGACACCGGTGGCGAGTGGGCTTCCTCTTTTTCTAAGGGTAACAATTTCTCCATTTCCATTACTACGGATAGTAAAGAAAATGCTGATAAACTATTTGCCGGTCTTTCTGCCGAAGGGCAGGTAACTATGGCGATGAATAAAACTTTTTGGGGCGATTACTTTGGCATGTTTACTGATAAATTTGGTATTAATTGGATGGTGAGCTTTAATAAAGGTCAAAACCAGTAAGAAAAAGAAAAATAGAAACAACCCGCCTCCTAATAAATTCATAGTTACTATTGAGCAAGACAGGCAGATATCAACGATCTGTATTTTTTTTGAAATTGCTTAACCGCCACTCAACCAAAATGGATAATACAAGAGTATTCAAAATGACTTTTGCCGGCGTTTACCCGATGTATATTCAGAAAGTGGAGAAAAAAGGGCGCAGCAAAGCAGAGGTAGATACCATTCTGTGTTGGCTGACAGGATACACACCCAAAACCTTGCAGCAGCAAATTGACAAAAAAGTAGATTTGGAAACTTTTTTTTCAGCAGCCCCGCAGCTCAATCCTAATGTTTCAAAAATTACCGGCGTAATTTGCGGATACCGGGTGGAAGAAATAAAGGACAAACTCATGCAAAAGATCCGCTACATGGATAAGCTGATTGATGAATTGGCTAAAGGAAGGAAGATGGAGAAAATTTTAAGAACATGACGGGAAGAAAAATTTTAATTAAAACAAAATCTCCAAATAGCAGGCTAAAATTTCCAGAGTTTTCGGTTTAAAATTTATCACATTCCTAAACTGCTTTTATCATTCTCAAAATAAAATCAGTTAACCGGCCTGCACTCTTTATACAAAAAGTATATTACATCCTTACTTATCTTTACTGCTCTTGTTTCGATACAAATAATAAACTAAATGAAAGTTTTCAAATTCGGTGGGGCTTCTGTTAACAGTGTAGAACGGATTCAGAATCTTGGCTCCCTGCTTAAACAATTTTCCGGAGAAAAAATTATAGTAGTGGTTTCAGCTATGGGTAAAACCACAAATGCACTGGAAAAAGTCGTTGATTCATTTTATAACGGAGATAAAACAACTGCACTTCAATTGCTGGAGCAAGTAAAAAAACAACACTGGAATACGGCAAAATATTTATTGGTAACAAATTACCTTGCCTGCGAAGCCAAGTTGAGAGATTTTTTTACGGAGGCCGAATGGCTGTTGCATGATAAACCTGAAAAAAGTTATGATTATTATTACGACCAGGTAGTTTGTATTGGTGAGCTGCTTTCCACATCCATTATCAGCGCATACCTGAATGAAATGGGTATTCCTAATTACTGGATTGATGTAAGGGATATTCTCCGCACTGATAATAATTTCAGGGACGCAAATATTGACTGGGATTTTGCACAATCAAAAGTTCAAACTGTAATGGTACAGGTATTGCAGAAGTCTGATATTGTTTTAACACAGGGATTCATTGGCACTACAGATGAAAATGAAAGTACTACGTTAGGCAGAGAAGGCAGCGATTATACAGCAGCTGTCTTTGCTAATATACTGAATGCAGAAAAAGTAACTATCTGGAAAGATGTGGAAGCGGTGATGAATGCTGATCCTAAACAATTCCCGGATGCGGTTCCGATTCATGAATTGAATTATAATGAGGTTATTGAAATGGCCTATTACGGTGCACAGGTTATTCACCCTAAAACCATCAAACCGCTCCAGAATAAGAACATCCCCTTGTATGTAAAATGTTTTTTAAATCCCTCCTTACCCGGCACCGTAATTCATCGACATACTTTAAAAAATTTACCCCCTATAATTGTACTGAAAGATAAACAAACCATGCTGAAATTTAGTACAAAAGATTTTTCATTTATTGGTGAACATCACCTGGTGCAATTATATGGCTTATTTGAAAAATTGAAATTAAAACCCAACCTGACACAAAATGCTGCCATCAGTTTTACCGCTGTATTGGATAATCATTTGGATAAAATAGAATCGCTTGCCATAGAATCCGCAGCAAATTTTAATGTACAGGTTACCAAAAATTTATCCCTGTTAACAGTGCGGCATTACAATAAAATTTTGTTTGAGAAACTGACATCCGGCAAAAATATTCTTTTGCACCAGCAAACTCCTGATACCGTCCAGGTGGTGATACAATAATTTTTTTTAGGGAGCTTCCACCGTTACGGTCTGAATCATTTTTTTAGGTACCGGCCTGCCATTCAAAATGGCGGGTTCCCAGTTTGGCATCTTTTCCATACGGGAAATCAATTCGTCATTGAAATCTTCATCATTCATTCCACGAAGCACTTTAAAATTCACCGGCATTCCGTCCGTATCTATTATAAATTCCACCTGTACATAAGCCTTGTTTACGCCGTCAGGTAAATACGGTGTCATTTCTTTACCCAGTTTATCAAGATAGGTCATGAACGCCTCGCCGCCACCGGGGTATTGTGGCCATTGAAGAACAGCATCTGGTAAGTTGGTTATTTTCCTGGTTCTGCGTTGTACCGGAATTCGTTTTTTGTCGGAATTTTCTTTTATCACAGGAGATTTCTTTTCAGGTACATTATCTACTACATATTGCCCATCATCATCAATCATCACAACCGGCAATTGTTTATATTTTTCAAAATAATCATAAGCGTCTTCCAGCCTGGCTGCAAATTTTTTCAGGGATGGATTATCTTTTGAAAGATTATCAAGGTAGTTCATACTCCTGGAAACATTATACCGTACCGGGAATATATGCACCGGGATAAAATCCTGTCCCTGGTCCTTAGCATGTGCTGCTAAAATATAAATCTCATCAATTTGCTGATCAGTCATCGGGATGCAGCCCACGGTAACGCAACTTCCATGAATGTAAATATCGCTGCCGGGCTGTAAGGAATCGCTGAGTATCTGATCGGAAGCATTGGGATAGTTAATGCCCAGGGATAAGTAATAAGTACTCCTGGGATTAAATTCATTGATATAATAAAATCCTTCCGGTACCTGGTAATCACCTTCCATTCTTTTCGGCCCCAGGGTGCCGGCTAATGCACAAATTTTATATGTTTTAAACAAACGGAACGGATCGCTGATTTTATCCTTCACCCAAACTTCCAATTGACTGTCATACTTGAATGCACGGATATAAATATATTTTGCCGGCCATTTTAAATTTTTAGCTACAAATTGTTTTTGCAGTGTATCCTCTTTCTTATTCCAGGCAATACTGACATTCGGAAAGCTTTTCTGGTAATCTATAAAAGAAGCGGAAGTAGTTCCGCCTTTCTGCAGGGAAGGCTGGGCAAAAGCAGATACGATTCCACCGAAACAAACCGAAAGCGCACAGATGAGGTTTTTCATTATTAATTTATTGGGTTACTAACGTAAAAAAATACAGTTTTATTTCCGTAAAAAAACAAATGATTTGTAAAGATACAAACTGATGGCTGATGCAGGAATCCGGACGTACAATCTACGATATACGATGTATGATTTACTATTTACAATTTCTGAAGTAAATGTAAAATAACCTTAATTACCCATTGCAAATTGACTTATGCCTTATGGCTCACAAATTCCCCCTCGCTTCCTGCTCTCTTTCCAATGCCTCAAATAAAGCTTTGAAATTCCCTTTACCAAAACTTTTTGCTCCTTTTCGCTGAATAATCTCGAAAAACAAAGTGGGGCGATCCTGAACGGCCTTACTGAATACCTGTAATAAATAGCCTTCCTCATCCCGGTCCACAAGAATTCCTAATTCCTGCAATGGAGCCAGATCTTCATCTATTTTCCCAATACGTTGCGGTAATGAATCGTAATATGTAGCAGGAACCTTTAAAAATTCCACCCCCCGGTTTCTTAATTCCATTACCGTTTTTACTATATTATTTGTTGCAATTGCCACATGCTGCACTCCTTCCCCGTCATAAAATTCCAGGTATTCTTCTACCTGCGATTTCTTTTTCCCTTCTGCAGGTTCATTAATTGGAAATTTTACAAATCCATTTCCGTTACTCATCACCTTACTCATCAAAGCCGAGTATTCTGTTGAAATATCTTTATCATCAAAGGAAAGAATATTTTTAAACCCCATCACCTCTTCATAAAATTTTACCCAGAGATCCATCTGGTTCCAGCCAACATTTCCCACACAATGATCCACATAAAGAAGCCCCGTATCCGCAGGTTGAAAATGCGGATTACTCCATGCACGATAACCCGGTATGAAAGCGCCACCGTAATTTTTTCTTTCTATAAAAAGGTGTATGGTTTCTCCATAAGTATGGATGCCGCTCATTACTACTTCGCCGTTATCATCTTTAAGATGTTGCGGCACCATATAACTTTTAGCGCCTCGTTTTGTTGTTTCCTTCCAGGCACTTTCTGCATCATCCACACGAAGCGCCAGCATTTTTACACCGTCTCCATGCTTGTTTGCATGATGGGCTATTTCATGATCAGCCCGTAGTGCTGTGGTTAAGACAAATGTGAGTTTATTTTGACGTACTGCATAACTCACTTTATTCTTCTCTCCTGTTTCAGGTCCAGAATAAGCTAATGCCTGGAATCCAAAAGCACTCATATAATAATGAGCTGCCTGTTTCGCATTGCCAACATAAAATTCTACATAATCGGTTCCCTGTAAGGGAAGAAAGTCATTTTGCGTTGTTGCTTTTTTATCGGGGATCGTTGTTGTTTTCATGATTTTGAAATCCGTTAAAGCCGGACAATTTTTGTTGAATAAAAAAATTAAGAAAAATAATTCCAATAGAGAGGCAGATGGCATATCAGTGACCCATAGCCAGCGTTTCCATCAGCAATGGAAAGATAGAGCGATGATCAGTAAACAGCTTATGTGGATAATCCGGTCGCATAAGACAAAATTAAAAAAAGTATTGAAGATTGTTTCTTAAAGGCTCATGCCACCTTCCCTATCTTTGCGCCATGCAAAATCCTTCGTCTGTGCTTAGGGTCGGAATTCTCGGTGGTGGTCAATTAGGAAGAATGTTATTGCAGGCTGCGGCCAATTACCCGGTAGAAACCAGGGTAATGGAAAACGACCCCGAATGTCCGGCAGGCCATCTTTGCCATCATTTTGTAAAAGGAGATATTAAAAATTTTGATGACGTTCTTCAATTCGGGAAAGGCCTGGATGCCCTTACCATCGAAATTGAAAATGTAAATGTGGAAGCACTGGAGCAATTAGAAAAAGAGGGCGTAAAAATTTTCCCAAAACCTTCTGTGCTTCGAATTATCCGGGATAAAATTTTACAAAAACAATATTATCAGCAACACCAGATACCCACTGCTTCATTTGTGATTACACAAAATTCTGAAGATTTAAAAAAACAGGAATCTTTTTTACCGGCCGTGCATAAACTTGCTACCGGCGGATATGACGGCCGTGGTGTGCAGATTATTCGCAGTAAGGAAGAATTTGAAAAAGGTTTTGATGAGCTTTCCGTTCTTGAAAAACTGATTCCTGTTCAAAAAGAGATTGCAGTTTTAGTCGCTATTAATGAAAAAAAAGAAACTGCCTTGTACCCTCCCGTAGAAATGCATTTTGATCCTGTACTTAATTTATTGGATTACCAGCTTTGCCCTGCAGGCATCACTACTCCCACACTTTACAAAGTGGAAGCCATTGCACTTACTGTAGCAAAAAATTTCAACTCTCCCGGTTTATTTGCAGTAGAAATGTTTGTGGATAAAAATGGAGATGTGTTTGTAAATGAAACAGCGCCCCGGGTGCACAACAGCGGACATCATACCATTGAAGCGCATTATTGTTCGCAATTTGATATGCTGTGGAGAATATTGCTGGGATATCCGATGGGAAATACAAAACAGGTACTTGATTCAGTAATGATCAATCTAATTGGTAATAACGGATATTCAGGCCCGGCAATTTATGAAGGACTTGATGTGGTTTTAAAGATGGAAAATGCATTCGTCCACATTTATGGTAAAAAAGAAACAAAGCCCGGAAGAAAAATGGGCCATATAACCATCATAAGCCGGGAAAAGCAGGACCTGCTGCACAAGGCCAACCAGGTGAAACATTCCATAAAAATAATTTCCTGATTTAAAATTTGATCTGGTTTGCCAGTCTTTTCAATTCCACTTCCGATGATTTTGCTGCAAAGCTCAGGTTCGTGAGAGTATAAGATGCATCTTCAAAACTTTGCTGTGCCTGTTTCACTTCAAGTATGGTTGCCTGCCTCAATTGAAAACGCATCAGGACGAGGTCTAAAAGTTTTCCGGCCAAAACAACATTTTGTTGTTGCGTTTCGATCTGTTGCAACCCATTGCTATATGCCTGGAAAGTTTTTACAGCATTGGCTGTGTAGTCCCTGATCAAAATATCTTTTTCCAACGCTGCATTTTTAATATTTATATCAGCAACTTTTTTTTGCCTCTTATAAATACTGCCGTTGTAAATAGGAATACTAAGTCGTAACCCGCCGGAAAAGCCATTGGACTGATTTAATAATAATTGTCCTGCGGAAATTTGCGAGCGGTTATAAGAATATGAAGTGGATGCACTCAATGTAGGATAACGCTGCGCTTCTGTTTCTTTGGAGATAAGTTGACTAATCCTGATTTGTTTATCTGCAGCAATGATGTCGGCATTATTTCTGAGGCTGTTTAAAATATCGCCCAGTGTTACCGAATTATCCACTATGATAGTATCTGTAATATTGATTAATGAATCAGGTTTCAACGTAAGCAATTGAAGCAATGCCGTTTTGGATTGGTCAATAGCCAGTTGTTGTGATTGTTTGGCCTGGAGTAATGAATTCAGGTCTAACTGTGATTGAAAAAGATCTGCATTATTAGCCATGCCTACATTCTGTTGTGTCTTTACAATGTCCAGTCTTTTTTGTGAAGCATCAATAGAATGATCAATTGTTTTCAGGTAGCTTTCCTGGCGGATGATATCGTAATATGCCGTCATTACAGCAGCTACTACATCCTGTATTTGCGCATTGAGGTATTCTTCACTTTGGGCCTGTAATTCTTCTAATCTTTTTTTTGTAGTGATCACCCTGGATCCGTTGTATAATAAAATACTTGCAGTAAGGCCGGTATTAAGTGTATTTCCAACCGCACCCGAACGCTTGATGATTACACCGGTATTTAATTTTTGATTTACACCCGTAACCTGTTCATTATCGGAAATGGTGCTGTTAATCACCGGCAATCCACCCGCTACTCCGATATTATTATTGGTCTCAGTGATCTGAACATTATTTTTCAACACCTGGATATCGAGGCTGTTTTTCAGTGCAATGCTGATTGCATCAGGCAGGCGGAGCGTTTGCGATGACCCGGTAACAGAAAAAAGTATACCTGCAATTATTCCTGGAAAATAATTTATCTTTTTTTTCGCCAACATAAAAGTGTTCTTATTGAAAAAATCATTAGTCAATTTCTCCCCGCATTTGTTTATCTATTTCCTCGGTGGTTTTATGTTTACCGGAAACATAGGTATAAACTGCCGGTATAACAAACAAAGTCAATATCAATGAAAATAAAATTCCGCAAACTACCACGATACCCAAAGGAATCCGGCTGGTGGAGGAAGCGCCAAGGCTTAATGCAATGGGAAGTGCTCCCAGGGATGTGGCCAGGCTCGTCATTAAAATAGGGCGGAGCCTTTGTGAAGCGGCTTCAAAAACTGCATCTTTTTTGGACATTCCTTTAGCCCGTTTCTGGTTGGCAAATTCAACAATCAGGATTCCATTCTTGGTTACTAACCCAATAAGCATGATCATTCCGATTTCAGAAAATATATTCAATGTTTGTCCGAAAATCCATAGGCTTAATAAGGCCCCGCTTAAAGCTAACGGTACCGTAACCATAATAGTGAGCGGATCCCTGAAGCTTTCAAACTGCGCAGAAAGAATCAGGTAAATCAATACCAGAGCCAACACAAAAGCAAAAACAATATTGGAAGAACTTTCTGCATAATCCCTGGAAGGACCTGAAAGTGCTGTTTGATAGCTTTCATCTAATAATTTATTTGCAATATTATGCATTGCCTGAATGCCATCGCCAATAGTATAACCTTCGGCGAGTGATGCTGAAATGGTTGCAGCTTTGTACCTGTTGAAATGGTATAAAGTTGCAGGGCTGGTACTTTCCTGCATTCTTACAACAGCATTCAATGGAATAAGTTGACCTGCATTATTTCTTACAAAAAGATCACTGATATCCTGCGGTTTGTTCCGGTCTGCCCGGTCCACTTGTGCAATCACAGAATATTGATAACCGCCCTGGATATAATATGCTAACCGGCCTCCGCTGAATGCAGACTGCAATGCTGCTATAACATCCTGCGTAGATAAACCAAGATCTTTTATTTTCATCCGGTCCACTGTTAGCTGCAGCTCCGGTGTATTAAATTTCAGATTCACATCCACATTCGCAAATGTTTTGTCTTTTCTTGCTGCATCCAAAAATTTCGGAATCATATCATGCAGCTTATTTAAATCCTGGTTTTGTAAAATAAATTGTACCGGCAGGCTGCCCCTGGATCCAAGCCCGACAGCGATGGTTTGCTCCTGAATGGCAAATATCCTGGCGCCATTGAATCTTGAGAGTTTACTTTGAATATCATTTGCAATTTCGTTTTGAGTTCGCTTTCTATCCTCTGGAGGTACTAATCCGAGGCGGGGCATTGAAGAATTATTTGCACCGCCGGCTGGAGTACGGGCAAATACAAAATCTCTTTCAGGAATAGAATCATACAGGTAATCAATAAAAGGATCCACAATTTTTACCATAGCGCCATAACTCGTTCCTTGCGGAGCCGTCATGCTAAAACGTACGCTGCTTTTATCTTCCAACGGAGCCAATTCACTTTTAAGATTGGTAAATGAAAGCCAGATCAGGAATCCGCAAATGGCAATGATCACCCAACTGAACCACCGGATATTAAAAAATCCTTTTAAAAGTTTTTCATACCCGTTTTCTATTCCTCTGAAAAAAGGCTCGGTCTTGTGATAAAAGCGGCCATGCCCTGCTCTTTTTCGGGTCAATAATACATTCAACACCGGGGTAATGGTCAGTGAAACAAATGCAGATATCAACACAGCAGCGGCCAGCACCACTCCAAACTCCCGGAACAAACGTCCGACAAAACCTTCCAAAAAAATTACAGGCAGAAAAACTATGGCAAGCGTAATAGAAGTGGAGATCACTGCAAAAAATATTTCTTTACTTCCCTCTACTGCAGCTTTATGTATGGGCAATCCTTTTTCAATTTTCCTGAAAATATTTTCAGTTACCACAATTCCATCATCCACTACAAGGCCTGTTGCCAATACGATAGCCAGCAAGGTTAATATATTGAATGTAAAGCCGGCGACATACATAATAAAAAAAGTAGCTATAAGAGAAATGGGGATATCAATTAAAGGGCGGATAGCAATCAGCCAATCCCGGAAGAAAAAGAAAATAACCAATATCACCAGTGCAAATGCAATAGCCAATGTGTCTTCCACTTCATGAAGTGATTGCCGGATATTGATAGTGTTATCAATTAAAACACTGAACTGAATATCCGACTTGTTGTTTTTCTCAATTTGATCCAGCTTTTTATAAAATTCATCTGCAATGGCAATATTGTTGGCCCCTGGCTGCGGAATAATGGCAAGACCCACCGCATTCACCCCGTTATATTTCCAGTTTTGTTCTAAATCTTCCGGGCCTACTTCTACACGGGCTACATCACTCAACCGTACAATGCCGGAACTGTCTTCTTTAATAATCAAATTTCTAAACTGTTCTTCCGAAGTCAACCTGCCTAATACACGAATGGTCAATTCAGTATTATTACCATAAATTTTTCCCGGCGGCAATTCAATATTTTCTTTATTTAATGAAGTGCTGATATCCGTAAATGCCACTTTGTAAGAATTCATTTTATCGGGGTTAAGCCAGATACGCATGGCATATCTTTTTTGCCCGAAAATATTTACAGCACTTACCTGGCTGATGGTTTGAAACTGCTGTTGCAATACATTCTCCGCATAGTCACTTAATTCCAGCAGGTTTTTAGTTTTGCTCTGAACAGCAAGGATCAAAATAAAATCACTATTGGCATCTGATTTTGTAACTACAGGCGGCGCATCAATATCCTGCGGTAAACCACGGGCAGCCTGGCTCACTTTATCCCGTACATCGCTGGCAGCGGCTTCGAGATCAGTGCCTAGATTGAATTCCACGCTTATTTGGCTCGAACCTAAACTGCTGGAAGATGTAATCGTACGGATACCGGGGATACCATTGATTTGCTTTTCCAACACTTCGGTAACCCGGCTTTCAATAATATCTGGATTAGCACCGGTGTATGAAGTCCTTACCGAAATAATCGGCGGATCAATTGCCGGGTAATCCCTCACTGCAAGAAAAGTGAAACCCACCACACCAAATAAAATGAGCATCAGGTTCATCACCGTAGCCAGCACCGGCCTTCTTAATGATAATTCAGAAATGTTCATGAAATAATTTGGATTATTGGTCTTGCCGTTGTTTTTAATTTATTTGAATAGAAAAAACTGATCATTCTGAATTGTTATCAGGGTTTGCTGAGTTGATCCAGTGTTTTTACCGATCTGATGATGACTTCGGATTTTGGTCTCGCAAATAAAACACCGGTAACTATTACCGTATCGCCGGCATTCACTCCTTTGGTGATCTCAACATTATCTGCCTGGCGATACCCGGTTTGCACATCTACAAATGTGGCTTTCCCGTTTTTAACTATTATCAATTGATTGTTCCGGTCTTCTGGAATAATGGAATTGGTAGGCACCATGATTGCTTTTTTATTTTCACCGGCATCCACATAAACTTTCACAAATGCTCCCGGGTTTGCAGATCCGTTTTCGAGTACAGCTCGTACTATTAGATTACGGGTATCCTGGTTGATCTGTGGTTCAACAGCTACTATACGGGCTTTCTTGATGATATTATTTGAAGCATCTAATTCCACATTGACCATGTTTCCTATGTGTATAACATTTTTATATTGTTCCGGGATAGTGAAATCCACTTTCATCTTATTCAGTTGCTGAATACTTGCGATGATATCATTTGAAGTAACATATTGCCCGGGGCTTACTCTTCGTAAACCAATCACACCGCTAAAAGGAGCTTTGACCACAGTTTTATCTATCAATGCCTGCGTATAATCCATGTCCGCTTTCAGGTTGTTCACCTGGTTCACCGCTGCATCGTAATCGCTTTGATTGATTCCATTCACATCCAGCAATTTTTTCAACCGTTGCTCAGTTTGTTGCGCAAGACCCAGTTGCACTTTGCTTTTTTCCATTTGTGCCAGCAGGTCAGCATCATTGATACGTGCAAGCACAGTACCTTGTGCCACGGGTTTTCCTTCCTGTACATTGAGATAGGTCAGTCGGCCATTTATCTCCGGGCGAAGCTCGGCAAATTCATTGGCAACTATGGTTCCGTTTGCCTCTACTGTTTGGATAAGAGATTGAGGTGTGGCAATAATGACATCTACAATGGCTGCAGCGTCATTTCTTTTTCCTGTATCTTTTTTATTCTCTTTGCATCCTGTAAAAACAAGCGTTGCAAACAAAACATAAACGAAAATACAGGCAGATTTTCTCCCCGGCATGTGTATCTTTTTAAAGAGTTTCAAATATAAACAGTTTTGTGTCTTAATGTTTCATGAAATGATGATCGGCTTCCTTAGAATATAATCAAAAATTATATGAACTAATCCCGAAATCGGCCACATCACAGTTGCTGTAGTACGAATTTTTAATTTGACGCAATTCCGGAATAAATCTTTTCTTTGTTATATAAATTTTGCTGTGAATGAATCCATTGATCGGCATTATCATGGGTAGCGACAGTGATCTCAACATCATGCAGGCTGCTGCTGATGTATTAAAAGAGTTTGAGATTCCTTATGAAGTAACGGTTGTATCTGCTCACCGTACACCGTTGCGTATGCTGGACTATGCACAGAAAGCAAAAGAAAGAGGTTTGAAAGTAATCATTGCAGGCGCCGGGGGTGCTGCTCATCTGCCAGGTATGGTGGCATCCGTAACTTCATTGCCGGTAATTGGCGTTCCCATTAAATCGTCCAACTCTATTGATGGTTGGGATTCGGTATTATCTATTTTACAAATGCCAAACGGGGTACCGGTTGCTACAGTAGCACTGAATGGATCAAAAAATGCCGGAATATTAGCTGCGGAAATTTTAGGGACTTATGATGAAGCAACTTCAAAAAAAGTGGCTGCATATAAAAATTCACTAAATAATGAAGTGATTCAGAAAGTGGAGAAACTGAAGAAAGATGGCTGGGAAAATAAGTTTGACTAAGAACCGGGAAATTATTGAGCCTTTTAATTTTTCATTGATCATAACCTCCGCCATGGTTCGTGTGGACACAAACCATGGCAGGGATCAACAGGATGTGCAGGTTTCTTGCTTGAAATGATCTTTAAAAGGCAGAAATATTTCATCTCCGATACAAGTATAATAATATCATTTTTCTGATATTATCACAAACTCCTGTTCGAATTCCAGCGAGGATTCATGCAATTTCTTTAAGAAATCTTTCCCCCATTTTGCATAATAGCTCATGAAGTTATCATAACGCTCCTGCAAGCCGCCGAAAGGAAATAATTTTTCTTTAATAGAGTGAATCTGCCTTTGCTGGTCTGTAAATTTTCTTTTTTCGGCCCGAAGCATTTTTTTCTCTAACTCATGCAAACGATGCAAGGATTGTAATTTCAAGACATCAACATGGCGGGAGAGCGTACTGTCCACCGAGGCAGCCTGTTTTTTTATGGACTCATACAGTTGCTCGGTTTTCGATAAGGTGCCGTTTAATTTCAGATTGTGTTTGCTTTCATTTTCAACAATCTTATTCAGCAACACTTCTTCCCCGCTAAAGAAGTCTTCCACGCCAAATCCAAGTTTTTGAATTTTTTCCTGCCACTTTTTTTCTGTTATTAAAAATGAGTTGCGCAGCATTAACACCGGGTAGGGAACATTGTAATGCTCAAACATATCTTTTAACTGGAGCCAGTAAGACAACTCCCCTCCCCCGCCTATATAAACAAGATTTGGCAAAATTGTTTCCTGGTATAAACCACGAAGAATGACATTGGGGCTGAAACGGTCGGGATGCGCTGAGAGTTCATTATTAATTTCCTCCTCACTAAAACTTATACCCGAATTTTGAATTTTAAATTTTTTATTCTGAGTTACAATTCGTTCCCGAATACTGTCCTTCAAATAAAATAAATTAATTTCTCTTGGGTTTACCTGAGTTTTATAGCCTGCAGTGAGCAACCGATCCGCCGTTTTTTCCACAATACCTGAAGCCGTTTGATGAAACAGATCATCTTCAAAGACCGGGATCATTTGGTTTTTTAAATCTGCATCATCGGCAATTAGAACAATTAACCCGTATTCAGAAAACAAAGAATGTACAAACTCAAATGTGGCATCTTGTACCAACCTGTTTTCTTTGTACGACTTTTTTACAAGTGAAACAATTTCGTTTCCAAAAGGAAGTACGGACAACTGCCCTTCAATTTGTGTAATGAGCTTGATAAACTCCTTATCAATTTTCATTCTCCCCACAGCGCCGGTTTGGCTGGTATTCCATTCCAGTTTTTGTCCATCCAGGTAACAGTGTCCCAATTCATCAAAATCAGCATCCTCAGACCCCATATAAAAAACTGGTACAAAATAATGATCCGGTAATATTGTTTTTAAATGATCCGACAGTTTGATAGCATGAAGAATTTTATAAATGAAATATAAGGGCCCCGTAAAAATGTTTGGCTGGTGTGCCGTAGTGATCGTAAATGTATTTTCCGAAAGTATGGATTCGATATTTTTTTCAACGGCTTTTGAAGCATGAACAGATTGATATTGCTTTTTTAGACAGTTCACCAGGGTTTTTCTATCCATTGAGCTTTTCTTTCTTGCTTCCATAGCTTTTTGAATTCCCTGGAGTGAAGGAGGAAGAGTAAAAAAAGGTTTCAGCGATACAGCCTGGTCAACATAGTCCAATGCCGTTTTAGTGAAGTAACCGGTTTGCCGGTAAGATATTCGGGTAGCAATACAATCCATAAGAAGTTCTAAAAATAAAAACTACAATTCGCTTTACAATTCTGTTCTTAAAATTTAACGTTCTGTTACTTTAATTGATAAGCCGTGATCCTGTTTTGGAGAAAATTAGGGACATACACTATCTTTTTCACCGGATCGTAACCAATATCCGCTGAATTGATTTTTTGCGCCTGTGTGTCCAGTAATTTTTCTTTGCTTCCATCCACTTTCACATAATAAATAGCCCCCACCCAACAGGAAACTAAAAAATCATGGCCGTTGACAGATTCCAAACCGTCGGTACTTGATTCCATTCCGTCTGCAATTCTGATTCTCATTTTGTTTTTTGTAATCTTCAATAACACCCCATTACTGAGAACATACAGGTCATCGCCAATACAAAACAGGCCGTTTGCGCCGGTAATATTTTCTGCTACAGTCTTCACCTCTCCATTTTCAATCCTATACACTTTATTCATCCTGGTATCGGATACGTAAATGATTCCTTTGTCATTAATTGCAATATCATTCAGAAACATAGCCCCTTTCACAGGGATTCTATTTTCTATAGTTGCAGCGGTTGTATTTATTTCCACCACTTCGTCAATATCAGCCACAAATAGTTTTCCATCGTACAAACCCATTCCTTTGGGTGCATTCAATCCTTTTACCCAATCCACATTGATTATTTTTCCATTGAGATCCACTTTCCCGATGGAACCATTACCATCTTTAACAGAAGCATCTCCGTTTATATTCGAAACATACAGGAAATTATTTTTTGAATTGAATAAAACGGATTCGGGTGTTCTTAGCAAAGTATCTGTTTGCCATAATTTAATAAGCTGATGCTTCTGTGCCAGGATACATGAACTGAAAAAAAGAGTAAGGGAAAATGCAAACACTTTTATCATGTAAATAAATTTATGACTAAGGTACTAATACAAATTGAATCAGGATGTTATTGCTGCTTCAGTGTGTACCCGGGTTTTCATTATAATGAAAGATGTTCATACTTAAAAGAATTGTTGTTCCGATAAAACATAATAGATATATCATAGCTTGCTAATACCAGCAACAACAAAATGTGGGATGCACTCCATTTCAGGAAAACCGCAGAGGATCAAATGCAGAAATATCTATGCTGGTTGGCTTGTCATCAATTAGTTGTTCGATCAAATGTCCGGTACCTGCTGCCGCAGAAACACCCAACATAGCATGGCCTCCGGCATAAATAAGATTAGTGAATTTATTATGCTTGCCGATGTAGGGCATTCCATCGGGTGATACAGGTCGATAACCAAACCATGCTTTTTGTGTTTGTAAAACAGGAAGGTTCATGGACGGATAATATTTTTTAAATGCGTTATAAATGGCAGCAACTCTTTTAGGTAAAATGTTTCCGCTATGCCCGCTTAATTCCATTGTGCCTCCAATCCTGAGCCAGCGATCAATAGGTGTGGTGGCCGTACGGTCATCTACTAATATGGAAGGATAATGCAAATTCTTTTCGAGATCATCATAAGAAAGACTATATCCTTTTCCCGGCTGCATCGGGATATAAATGCTTAATAGTTTAGAAATTTTTCCCAGCCAGGAACCGTTTGCAATAATTAATTTTTCACAATCCATTTTTGTTTTGTCGGTAATGATTGCTGTAACCCTGCTATTGTTTTTTTCAAACCCGGTTACCTCGGTATTCACCCAAAACTTTACGCCATCATTTTGTAACCATTGATACATCTTTCTCATAAATGAACCCGAATCAATATGACAATCATCGGTATATAAAACACCTCCGGCTATATTCACTTCCACTTCCGGTTCATATTTCTGAACTTCCTGCGGGGTACACATAATAGTTTTCAATCCCAGATGATGTGCCTGCTCTGCTAAATGTTTTTCATGAATGGCGGTTTTTTCCGATTTATAGAGCATCCAGATCCCTTTTTCAATCATAGGGAATGAATCATTCAAATCTGATTTTATATCACTCATTAAATGACGGCTCAGTTGCAGCAGGTTATTCAAATGCGGAATGTTCTGTTCAACTTTTTTTGCGTTGGCATTTTTCCAAAAAGTCATTCCCCACCGGATCAAATCCCAATTCAACCGTGGCTTAATATAAAAAGGAGAAGACGATTTAAGCATCCATCGCAATCCCTGTGCAACAATTCCGGGAGTAGCAATTGGAGTAAAATGGCTGGGTGATACATAGCCCATATTTCCGAAGGAGCAACCATCTGTTATGTCATTTTTTTCGATAACCGTTACTTCATGTCCTTCTTTTTGCAAATAATAAGCAGAGCAAAGACCTATCACTCCGCCGCCGATAACTGTTACTTTCATATTATTTTTTCATCCATTTATTTTCCAGCATTTTAATAAAATATCCGCCTACTACGCTTCTTGCCTGGAAACCCACCTTTTTCCCGTCTGTAGTTTCATGCCAGTCGCTCAAAGGTACTCTCGTAGGTGTTTCCGTGACATATTTATATATTGGTTCGATCAACGTATCAAAATCTTTCTGATTGGCTGCTAATGCGGCGGTCCACATCACCCAATCTGATTTGGTGTAAGTTTTCCGGCTGTCGAGCGGCAGTCCGAATTTATTTTGTTTACTGAGATAATATTTTATTTCCTTGTCATAAACCGACTGGGGAAAAAGTTTTAGCCCCAAAAGTTTATCCCAAACCAAATTATATTTCTGACTCCATGTTCCTTTTTTTCCAAATGCGAGATCAAAGTGATCGCCATCATCTGCTAACCGCATCCATTGTTGTACATAATTTGTTGCAATAGAATCATATGTTGTTGCTTCCGTTTTATGTTCAAGCTGTCCTGCCATTTGTGCATAAGCAGCAATTCCAACAATTGCTTTTACAGATAAATTAGCATTGCGGGCCAGGTGCCCTGCAAAATCATCCGTGCATAATTGATTAGCCGGATCAAGCCCGTCTTTTACTAAAAATTCCACCCATTTGCTTAGTACAGTCCAGTGACGTTTTGCGAAAACAAAATTATTCTCAGCCTTACATATTGCTGCAGTCAAAATGATCATGTTCCCGGCTTCTTCCACAGGCATATCTTCAGGATAAGTTTGCCCGTTGGCTTGTGGATACATTCCAAGGTCATGTGCAGGAAAAGGTTTTTTCCATTTTCCTGTTTCACTATACATCATGATCGGTTCTACCATGCCTTTTAATAAATCCGGGTTATACATTAGAGAGAGAGGAGCTGAGGGATAAGTAACATCCACTGTCCATATAGAACCATTGCTGAAATTTTCTTTCTGAGGGAATAAGATTTCATTTTGCCCCCCCCTCACTAACTTATGTGCTGCCAAAGACTGGCGATAGGCCAATACACAAAGTTTAGCATAAATCTCGCCTCCCGCTTCTTTAGCATCTTTAAAAAGTTGTTGATCAAATTTATCGCAACGCTCTGCAATGTGTCCATATTCATCCAAAGACTTCCTGGTCAATTCATCTGTTGATGTAAAATTTTTCTTCCACCATGCTTCTAAATGCTGACCGAAATATTGTATCGAATACAGATCGTCATAAGCCAAAACAATTGTTTCCTCCGTAGGTACCGAACGGATATCTTTAAAATCAATTTCCGTATTACTGAAACCGCTCAGTTTCAAACCGGGAATTTTTGCATTCACATTTTGAGAAATACCGCCATCATCAAGAGCAGCGGTATATAAATAACCCCAGTCAATTCTTACATCATCCCCTTTTGTTTTTAAAACTGGCTGGGCGATGGTTCCGCTTTTCAGGTACATCATACCATGGGTCTTCACCGCTTCAGTTTTTACTTCTTCTTTTTTATTATTTCTTGCTAAATCATTGGAAACGGCAAAATAAATTTTTACATTTTGAGAGCTCACACCTGTGGCCCTTACGTCAAACGAAACAAAACTTACCGGCCGGGAAAGAAGATCCGGATCACTTGCCAGCAATGGCGAAAGAAAAGAAAGATCAAGGGTAACGGGCCCGCATTCAAATTCATATTTTGTTTGAGTGGCTGTTACCTCTACTGATTTTTGAATAGCTTGTAATATAGGCTGTGCCGGTAACCGGTCATAAAGCCCTGCATCAATAAAACCAGCCCCTCCTGTATTTTCACAATGAATGGCTAATACATTTATTCCCTTCCTGAGTTTTTGCCGGACGGATTTTGCGAGTTCAACTTCTTTTTTCATTGAACAGCAACCGGCATTAAATATTTTTTCACCGTTCAGAAATATTTCAACATTGTCGTCATACTTCGCTTTTAATACCAACTCATTTATTTTAAGGGATTGTACCTGAAATGTTCTTCGTATCCAAATATCCTTACTCTCCCATAAAGTTATTGGTGCCATATCTTTTGTTCCAAACATTCCTTGTCCTTTTAACCATTTTGAATCATCGTAACCAATGCTTGTCCAGTCATCACCTGGCTTTGATTCTGTAAATTGACAATTAAACAAATCATCGTCTGCATCAGGAAGTATGGGTTTCATTTCCCTGGGAAGCTCTCCTAAAAATTTATACAGCTTATGATTTACTTCTAATAAACCGATGAGCGATTGATCTGTACCTGTCCAGTGTTTGGTTGTGCTTTCATTCAGTTTATCTGAAAAACTCCAGATACTGAAATAAGGATCATTGGTTATTAAGGGATAAGCAGGAGCTTTTGTAAGTTGAGCTTGTATCGAAAAATAGAAGCATAATAAAAAAACAGGTAACATACTTTTCATTAATAATTCCCTCCATCTTCATATTTCGATTGATAATTTATTTTCACTTCCCTGATTTTTGTTGGCAACCAAACCTGCATATCATTTGCTCCACGATTCGCCCAGCAATAATAGGGGATCGCAGTAACTTTTCTGCTGACAATGCTCACCCCATTCCCTTTTTCATTGGGAATTGCAGAAGAAAGTTCGCCCTGGAGTGCAATTACATTTTCATTGAGCACTTTATATTCCATGGGTTTCATTAAAGTATTTTCCGGGAAAATTAAATTCCATACACCTTCTTTATTATCTGCGCCTTCAACACAATAAACTATTGGCCCACGTTGCAAAGCGATCCTGCCGGCATCATATTTTACTTCTGTGTTTGCCCGGATCACTTCGGGCTCCATAGGGAAATTACATTCCAGTACATCTCCTTTGTTCCAATCATTTGTTATTACTGCATAGCCATTTTCCTTAACATATAAAACCTGTTTGCCATTCAGTTTAAACACAGGATTTTTTTTACCGCTATTGTCCATTTCATTGTATAAATCACCCGGTACGGTATTACCTGTAAACCATCCGGGAATCCTGACATACATTTTGAATGTTGACTTTTTGGAAGGGTCAACATTTATTTTTACTTCTCCATGCCAGGGATAACCGGTTTCCATTTTTAATGAAACATCTGTATTATTAATTTTCAAATTCGTATTGCTGCCCACAAAAAGATTCACCCAAATGCCCTCATTGCTTTTTCCATAAATATAATTGCCGACCGATGTAACCAACCTTGCAATGTTTGCCGGGCAACATGCGGTACCAAACCACTCTTTCCTTTGATTCCGGCCGTTTGAAGCCAATACGTTATCATAAAAGAAATGATCGCCGCTGAAACTCAATCCGTCTAATGCGCCATTATACAAACTTCTTTCCAGCACATCAATATATTTACTGTTTCCGGTGAGCTGACACATTCGTTGATTCCACAACACCATTCCAACTGAGGCACAGGTTTCGCAATAGGCTTCTTCATTGGGCAAATCATAATCTTTGCTAAATCCTTCATTATCTCCTGCAGATCCTATACCGCCGGTAATGTACATATTGCGATAAACCACATCTTCCCAAACTTTTTCCATCGCATTCATATATCCTGTGTCACCAGTTTGTGCTGCCACATCTGCTGCACCGGTATAGAGATACATGGCCCGTACTGCATGACCTGTAATTTGAGTTTGTTCTTTCACGGGTTTTATATCCTGCCAATAACCCGGGGTAAACCATGTATTTCCATACGTATAAATTCCGCCTTTCCCTCTTTGTTGCAAATACCAGTCAGCTAATTTCAGATACCGGTCATTTTTTGTGACTTTATATAATTTCACCAGGGCTAATTCAATTTCTTCATGCCCGCTGAACCATTTTTTATTTCCCAAACGAAAAGTGGAATCTATATGATTGGCAAAACGAATGGCAACATCCAATAATTTTCTTTTCCCGGTTACATTAAAATAAGCGACAGCAGCTTCGATCAAATGGCCGGCATTATAATCTTCGTGTGCTGAAATATTTGTCCATCGCTTACTGATATCCGTCAATGTAAAATAAGTATCAAGATAACCATCCGGTAATTGCGCCGCTGCTATTTTATCAATCCAGTCATCTGCTTTTGCTTCCAGTGTGGAATCAGGATGAGTTTTTAATGCATACGCCATTGCCTCCAAAGCTTTGTACACATCACTGTCATCGTAAAATAATCCTTCAAATTTTTCCCCGTTTTTTCTTGCCACTTTTTCAAAGTTGCGGATGCGTGGCGTTTTTACTTCTGTTTGATAAATACATGCCTGCATCGTTACGGTGGCTACTTTATCAATTTTAGGTTTCCAGAAATGATCAGTAATGTTCACTTTAGAAAAATTAACAAATTCAAATTTCTCTATTGCTGTCTGGCTTTGTGCTGTAATCATCAAAGTACAACTGATGATTAAATACAATAGTTTTCTCATAGTGTTATATTGAAGTGTTAACCTAATCGTTTATATTTTATAACAAAATAATCCACAAAATCAGGGCTCAATCCATGTTGTCTTATCCGGCAAAATTTTTATTTTCTCCAATACCATTTTTATTGGATCAGTTATAAAAAGTATACTATCAATGAGATATTGTTTTAACTCCACAATTAAAATTTTATATCACCTGGAATCCGTATGCATAAGGGTCATCTTCTTTGTCAATCCAGATCGTATTGTATCCATAAATTTTAGCCCAACCTTCAATAGAAGGGCGAATGGCCGGATTATCACTGATAGAAGTTTCTTCCTCTATCCTGCCAATGAATTTACTTCCGATGATGCTTTCATGAATGAACTCATCTCCTTTTTTCAATTTTCCTTTGGCATACCATTGTGCCATTCTTGCTGAAGTGCCGGTACCACATGGGGAACGGTCAATGGCTTTATCACCATAAAAGACTGCATTTCGTGCCGTAGAGGTTTTATCTATTACTGCACCTGTCCATAATACATGAGAACATTTAGTGATTGTCGGATCCTCAGGATGAATAAATTTGTATTTTGCATTTATATTTTTCCGAAGTTCTCTTGCCCATGCAATCAATTTGTCAGAAGAATAATGTTCTATCCCTTTAAAATTTTTCTGAACATCAACAATTGCATAAAAATTTCCTCCATAGGCAACATCAATGATTAATTCTCCCAGTTCGGGGCAATCAACTGTCAATTCGCTTGAATAAAGAAATGAAGGAACGTTGGTGAGTTTTACACCTGAACATCTATTATTGGACATGAAATATTGAATGTTTACCAGGCCTGCCGGGGTTTCCAGCTTTATTATACCCGGTATCTTTGGCTTTATCAAACCTCCCTCAATTGCAATTGTAATCGTTCCGATTGTTCCATGTCCGCACATCGGTAAACAACCACTGGTTTCGATAAACAAAACAGCAACATCATTTGCAGAATCATGTGGTGGATAGAGAATACTTCCACTCATCATATCATGACCTCTGGGTTCAAACATCAGTCCGGTTCGTATCCAATCAAATTCCCTGATAAAATGCTGACGCTTTTCACTCATGTTTTTTCCCCTGAGTTCCGGGCCGCCTTCTTTTACCAACCGGACCGGGTTGCCGCAGGTATGTGCATCTATACAATGAAAAATATGTTTCATCCTATTAAAAACAAAAGAATATTATTTGCATGGACAAGGTAAAAAGAAAACCGTTACCATGACACGGCAACGGTCAAATAAAATGCATCATCTTTTTTTCAAAGCAGTATTCCTGCATGGGATGATTTTGCAGAACTCTTTTCTTCATTAAATTTTTTAGCCGCCTCAATAAAATGTATAAACAATGGTGCCGGGCTTTCCACGGTGCTTTTCAGTTCAGGGTGATATTGCACACCAATGAAAAACGGATGATCGGGCAATTCGACTATTTCAACAAGGTTAGATCCGGGGTTTTTTCCGCTGGCAATCATTCCGGCATTTTCAAATTGTTCGAGGTATTTATTGTTGAACTCCCAACGATGACGGTGTCTTTCGCTGATGGTTTCGTTTCCATAAATTTTATATGCAAGCGAACCGGGTTTTAAATCGCAGGCATAAGAACCTAACCGCATGGTGCCGCCTTTTGCAGTAATTTTCTTTTGCTCATCCATCAGGTCAATAACAGGATCGGGGGTGTTAGGATCCATCTCTGTGGAATGAGCATCTTTCAAACCCAAAATATTTCTGGCATATTCAATAACCGCCATTTGCATTCCCAGGCAAATCCCGAAAAACGGCAGTCCATGTTCTCTCGCATATTTTACGGCAGTAATTTTTCCCTCCACACCACGATGGCCAAATCCGGGAGCTACCAGCAATCCATCCAGTCCATCCAGCTTTTCCGCTACATTATCTTCCGTAATAAATTCGCTGTGTACATTCATGATCTGCACCTGGCATTCATTCATGGCGCCGGCATGTATGAAAGATTCTAAAATAGATTTATAGGCATCCTGTAATTCCAGGTATTTTCCAATCAAACCTATAGTCACTTTACTCTTAGGATAATTCAGTTTATCCAGAAATTCTTTCCATTTGGTCAGTTCGGGCTCTTTGTATTCGGTGATGTTTAATTTTTTCAGGCAAATGAGATCCAGTTTCTCCCGCATCATGGCCAATGGCACTTCATAAATGGTTGGCGCATCGGCGGCTTCGATTACCGCTTCCTGTTTTACATTACAAAACAAACCAATTTTCCTGCGCAGATCAGGAGTCAATGGTTTTTCGGTTCTACATACTATGATATCGGGATGCACACCTTCCTGGCTTAGCATTTTTACGCTGTGCTGTGTGGGTTTTGTTTTTAATTCTTTGGCTGCTTTTAAATACGGTATCAAAGTAAGATGAACAACAACAGTATCTTCTTCGGGCAATTCCCATTGTAATTGACGAACCGCTTCTACAAAAGGCAAACTTTCAATATCGCCCACTGTTCCGCCGATTTCAGTGATTACAACATCAAAATCTCCTGTTTGGCCTAACTGCAACATTCTTCTTTTTATCTCATCGGTAATATGAGGAACCACCTGCACGGTCTTTCCAAGGTAAGCGCCTTCCCGTTCTTTATTAATTACCGTTTGATATATGCGACCGGTGGTTACATTATTAGCCTGCGAAGTAAAAATATTCAGGAACCTTTCGTAGTGGCCCAGATCCAGATCTGTTTCGGCGCCATCCTCGGTTACATAACATTCACCATGCTCGTAAGGGTTTAATGTGCCAGGGTCAACATTAATGTAAGGATCGAATTTTTGAATAGTGACTCGCAGCCCCCTTGCCTGCAAGAGTTTTGCAAGCGAGGCAGCAATGATGCCTTTGCCTAAAGATGAGGTCACCCCTCCTGTAACAAAAATATACTTCGACATGACTTTACTTTTCTCCGATAGCGTTTCAAATTTTAAAAAAAACTTTTGATACAAGCTGCATGACCTAACTCAACTTTTGTTGTAGCTTGTTCCGCTTATGCGGGATCACTCACTTGTACTCTACCAATTCTACTCAACAATAAAATAACTGAAAAAATTACCCAACCATTTGACCAGCGGAAGAGAAAAATAATTTCCGGGAGGTCGTACAAAACTAAGTGATATTTTCGTTTCCATAAAATGGAAAACTGCATTTTGTAAAAAAAAATAAACCCGCCTTTTCTACCTTCAAATTTTATGGAATTTCCCTTTTGATAACCTGCCCATACATTATCCAGGCTCAATAACTATTAACCATTAAAAGCCATTGCGGATACTATTATAAATCAATGGATGGCCTTTTTTTACAAAAGCATGAAGAAAAAACTTTCTATGACTTTCAGCGGGGACAAACTATTGGCCGTTATCAGGCGCCCCGGCAGTACACGGGAAATCACATTTGCAGCTGCTTCAGATAGTTTTGAACTTTATATGAAAGATATTGATACCGCATATTTTAAAAAATCACAAGTTGAATTTGTTGGCATTACCCTCGCTTGGTTTAATATCTCCCGAAACAAATCAGGCAAATAAAACAAATTGCTTCGCCAAAATAAATCTTACTTCGCAATGCCGATAAAGTAAACTGGAAAATAATTATCTGTTACGTTAAGGATAAATATCAAGAATTGATACGGATGTTCAAATCTAATCCATTCTTCCTTGCAACATCCTTTGCAACATCATAACCCGCATCAGCATGTCGTATCACTCCTATTCCGGGATCGTTTCGTAAAACTCTTTTTATTCTTTCATCCGCATCAGCGCTGCCATCGCAAACAATCACCATTCCGGCATGAATAGAATAACCCATTCCCACTCCGCCACCATGATGTAATGAAACCCATGATGCGCCAGCAGCCGTATTTACCAAAGCATTTAATATTGGCCAGTCAGCAACGGCATCACTGCCATCCAGCATAGATTCTGTTTCCCGGTTGGGAGATGCTACGCTTCCGGTATCAAGATGATCCCTGCCGATTACAATCGGTGCTTTTACTTTTCCTGTTCGTACCAACTCATTAAAAGCTAATCCGGCTTTTTCTCGTTCTCCTTGTCCCAACCAGCAGATTCTTGCCGGCAAACCCTGGAAAGCAATTTTCTCTTTTGCCAATCGCAGCCATCGCATCAGAGAAGCATTTTGTGGAAATAATTTGCGAATTACTTCATCGGTAACGGCTATATCATTCGGATCGCCACTTAATGCAGCCCAGCGAAACGGGCCTTTACCTTCACAGAAAAGTGGACGGATGTATGCAGGAACGAAGCCGGGGAAATCGAATGGTGAGTGGCGAGTATTGAATAGTGAATCGGTTTCATTTTTGACTTTTGATTTTTGACTTTCAATATATTCCTGAGCTCTTGCTCTTATATTATTTCCATAGTCGAATGTGATTGCACCTTTATCCATTAGTTGCAGCATCAGTTGTACATGACGATACATACTTTGATAACTGTATTCAATGTATTGCTGCGGATTTTGTTCCCGGAGAATTTTTGCCTGTTCATAAGAAATTTCATGAGGCCAGTAACCAATCAGCGGATCATGTGCTGACGTTTGATCAGTAAGCGTATCAGGAATTATATTTCTTTCCAACAATTTTTCCAATAAATGCACAGCATTACACGTAACACCTATACTTCGTGCCAATCCTTGCACTTTATAATCCTGTGCCTTGTTTATTGCTTCATCAATATCGTCGTATTTATCATCCAGGTATTTTGTTGAAATGCGCTTATCAATTCTCCATTCTTCTACTTCAGCAATTAATGCTACTCCTTCATTCATAGTTATAGCCAGAGGCTGTGCTCCGCCCATACCACCGAGGCCGGCTGTCACATTCAACGTACCTTTTAATGTTCCTCCAAAATGTTTGTTGGCTGCGGCAGCATAGGTTTCATAAGTGCCCTGAACGATACCCTGTGAACCAATATAAATCCAGCTCCCTGCCGTCATTTGCCCGTACATCATCAGTCCCCTTTTTTCTAATTCATCAAAATGTTCCCATGAGGCCCATTTGGGTACCAGTTGGGAATTACTTATTAAAACCCTTGGAGCATCTTTATGTGTTTTTAAAATGCCAACCGGTTTACCGGATTGAATAAGTAAGGATTCATCATTCTCCAATACTTTTAGTGCTTTGATGATATTGTCCAGCGCTTCAAAATTCCGGGCAGCCTTTCCTCTGCCGCCATATACAATAAGTTCGTCAGGCTTTTCCGCAACTTCAGGATTGAGATTATTGAGCAACATCCGTAATGCTGCTTCCTGTATCCATCCTTTGCATGTTAACGTATTTCCGGTTGGTGTTTTGTATTTAATGGGGTCGTATTTTGATTTGGTAAATGTTGACATGAGATAATCAGTTTAGTATTCAGAGCCGGGAGTTCAAAGCTATAACTGTGTTATTAATCATTAACTCAAAACTTTAAACTCTCAAATACTGCAAAAGTCGCAATAAAATAAATATCTTCATCATTAGAAACGAAATTCAATGAGTATTCATATAGCTGCAAAAAAAAGGGAAATAGCCCCGGTAGTTTTACTGGCAGGAGACCCGTTAAGAGCCAAATTCATTGCACAAAACAATTTGAAGAAAGTAAAAAGGGTGAACAAAGTTCGTAATGCATTATATTTTACCGGCACCTATAAAGGCAAAAAAATTACTGTTGGTGCCAGTGGCATGGGCATTCCATCCATTGGCATTTATTCTTATGAATTATATGCAGAATACGATGTAGAATGTATCATGCGGATCGGCACCTGCGGAGCGTATTTGGATTCGATCAATGTGTTTGATTGTATCAATACAGATATTGCATATAGTGAATCCACGTATGCACAAACTGCTTTTAATTTTTCTGAAAATCATATTTCTCACCAGGGGAAAATGTTTGATGTCATAAATACCACAGCAAAAAACCTGGGCATTCCGGTTTTATCCGGTGCTATTCATTCCGGAGATGCTTTTTATCGAGTAGATCGAGAGCTTCCGAAAATGGCAAAAGAATATAACTGCCTTGCTGCCGAAATGGAAGCGTTTGCTTTATTTGCCAATGCGAAATATTTTAATAAACAAGCTGCCGCCTTGCTTACCGTTTCAGATAATATAGTAACCCATGTACAAATTTCTGCCAAAGAAAGAGAGAAGTCGCTGGCTGTAATGACACAACTAGCACTGGAATCAGCCGTAAGGTTATAATAAACAACAGTTTTAAAAGGATATGAATAAAGTATCGGGGTATTGTCATGCCGGGGAGCAGTTTGTCCTGAAAAAATCCACGAAGGCATCACTAACACTTGAAAAAAAATAAAACCGAATCTTTCAGAAACCTCCTTCGTCGGCAAGGCAGCATTCATTATTATCCCGAACAGTTGTTTTGCTTTGAAAAATCAACAACACTCATTACAAACAGAAAGCATTTTCATAACCCTGATTCAGGTAAAGATTTTTCTCATTTGCAAATTCATTCACTTTTTCAACAAAAGAAAAATCATGGATGATGTTCCTGACCTTATTGATGTCTTCAGAAAAAATTCTGTCTTCTTCTGCAAAAGAAACAAAACGGCGAACATAGCCATGAGCTGCTTCCAATATTTCGCTGCTTTTGAACGGGCGGCGAAACTCAATGGCCTGGCAAGCGCTCATTAATTCTATAGCAAGAATAAATTCGAGGTTGTCTAATACTTTATGCAACTTTCTTCCGCTGATACTCCCCATTGAAACATGATCTTCCTGTCCGAGTGAAGTAGGAATGCTGTCGGCGCTGGCAGGAAAGCATAAGGTTTTATTTTCTGTTACCAAAGCCGCAGTGGTATATTGAGGAATCATAAAGCCGGAATTCAACCCCACATCATTCATCAGTAACATGGGCAGGCCCCATTTACCCTCCAACAATAAATAACAACGGCGATCGCTGATGTTTCCAATTTCCGCAGCGGCAAAACAACAATAATCCAAAGGCAATGCCAGGGGCTGCCCGTGAAAATTACCTCCACTGATGGTATCATTGTCAGAAAAAATAATCGGGTTATCAGTAACTGCATTTAATTCTGTTTCGGTTAATTCTTTCAAATGACTCCAGGCATTTCGTGAAGCGCCATGAACCTGCGGCATACAGCGTAATGAATAGGGATCTTGTACTCTTCCACAATCAACATGTGATTGCATGATGTCAGAGTTTTTCAATAATATTCTCAACCGCTGTGCCACTAATTTATTCCCGCTGAATGGGCGCAATTCATGTAATCGTTCATCAAACGGGGCTTTGGTTCCGGTTAAAGCTTCCAGGCTCATGGCCCCGATAATATCTGCAGCTTCGAGGCAGTTGTGCATTCGCCGAACACATTTTACTGCGTATGATAAAATGAACTGTGTGCCGTTTATCAATGCCAAGCCTTCTTTAGGTACCAGTTCAATAGGCTTTAAAGAAAATTTATTCAAAACATCCTGTGCCTGGTACTTTGCATTTTGATAAAGCACTTCTCCCAATCCTATCAGCGGTAAAAATAAATGTGCTAACGGTGCCAGGTCGCCACTTGCGCCTACACTTCCTTTTTCCGGAACCACCGGTATTATATCATTTTCTATATGCCAGATAATCCGTTCAAGAGTTTCAAGTTTCACTCCTGAAAAACCTTTTGCTAAGGCATGAACTTTTGTAATCAACATGATTTTTGCAATCTCTGCCGGAACCGGATCCCCCACTCCAACACTATGGCTTTGCAGAATTTTATATTGCAGCGTGGCTGCATCAATATCAGAAATCCTGGTATTGGATAATATTCCAAACCCGGTATTGATTCCATAAACGGTTTTATTTTTTTTTACAATAGTGTCAACATCCTGTTGACTACGTTGTATTTTTTTAATTGCACTATCGTTCAAAACTGCTTTCATATTACCGGAAGCAATAGCAATCGTTTTACCAACAGTCAAAGCATCAATCCCGTACTGAAAAATCTCCTTCATATTCATTACTTGAAAGTTCAAAGTAAGTGAATAATTCAGAAATATGAGTGTTGAACAATGTAAACTAATTGCTGAGTTCTCTTATATTTACCCAAAAATTAAAATGCGGAAAATTTCAGCTTTCTTGCTTTGCGCTTGTTTTTATTTGGAAGCCCAAAGTCAGTCACTAAAAAAATACGAAATCAATAATTCAGGCTGTGCTGTGTATATGTATTGTACACCGGAGCAATTTAAAGAAGCATACAGTGATGATTCCTCCAAAGTTTATACCGCAGAATGTAATAGGGATGAATTCTACTATGGTGTTATTTGTGTACGGTTGCTTACCCCATCTGAAAACCTGGGTGAAGCCGAAGACATGCTTATTTCATATCTCGACTACCTGAAAACAAGCTTTGATATAAAATCGGCAGTGGGTTACGGAAGAGGCAATCACCTGAATAACCGGGAAGATACCCGTGGTGTGGTTGACTATTGGAAAGATGACCTTAATAATAACTGGAAAATAAAAGCCTGGACTAATGGTAAGTTTATCGGAGTACTATATGTTTATAGCGCCAAAGAATTACCCGAAACTAAAGTGGATGTTTTTCTGAATAGCTTTCGGTTTCCCGGGATGTAACTTTATATCCACCACCATTTATTCATTTGCTTGCTGGCTTTAATGTAAAAATAAGTGCCTGCTATTCCTAATAAAATACCTATTACAAGCATGATTACTCCAGTAGAACTATTGGAAGAATTGCCACCATTGTTATAATAGTTATAGATATCATTATTCCTGTTGCTGCCAAAAAAACGAAAGCTGAAACCGATCAGTAATCCTGCAGGAATACATAAAACATAGCTCATTAATTTATTATTGTAAATGTCCTTTCTCAATTTACCACAGTTGGGACAATTGATTTCAGTACCGGCCATAGGCTTATTACACCATTGGCAAATAGCTTGAATGCTGGTATTTGATGGTTGCGGTGGAACCGGTGGCGGAATGTTTGACATAAAAAAGTTTTGAGGTTATAAAACTATTTATACAAATGATTTTCAGGCTGGCATTTAGCTGCTTACAATTAATTTATTCACTAAAGTAGGAAATTTTCTCAAGTATAATTACGTAATACTTTTCAAATTGCGTTCACATCTTAATAACATGATTGAAAAGATAACTATTAAACTTTAATTCGTTATAATACTCCAATATGAAATTTTAAACACAAAAATTATGAAAACAATTTTCCTAAGCCTCTCAGTCGTACTACTGACAAGCTTATCCGCCTCAGCCCAGAAAACATTACATCATGATATCCGTATGGACACCAGGGATATCCGAGCCGACAGAAAAGATGTCCGAAATGACAGAAAAGATGTTTATAAAGACACTAAAGACATCCGGTCAGATAAAAAAGACCGCAGGAATGATGTAAAAGACCTGAATGCCGATAAAAAAGACATGGCTAAAGACAGAAAAGACATTGCTATGGATAAAAAGAATGGCAATTCAACAGACCTAAAAAATGACCGGACCGATCTGAGAAAAGATCGTAAAGATGCGTACAAAGACAGGAAAGACATTTATAAGGACACAAAAGATATCCGCTCAGACAAACGGGATCGCAACAAGGATCTGAAAGATATCAAGAATGATAAAAAAGATATCAAAAGCGATGTAAAAGACCGCCGCAAGGATATAAAAAAAGCAACTGGTCACTAAATATTAATTACAGCTATGCAGCCCGGGGTTTTTCCGGGCTTTTCTTTTTAAGTAATAGCTCCTTTTTTTATGAGAAAAAATATACAAGCCATTTTTATTCCTTTGATAATTGCAATTATTACGAACCATTGCGCTGCACAAGACAGCAGCATGAATGCGTTTATAAATAATTTCAGGCACTCATTTTTCAAAGCTTCGGTCAGTTATCTTAGCAATGATGTTTACTTTGGGCGCAAAGATTCCATCAACATTCCATACATTACACCGTCTATTCGTTATTACAACAAATCGGGTATTTTCTTCAGCGCCGGAGCTTCTTATTTGTCAACGGAGAAAAGAATAGACGCTTATACTTTAGGAGTCGGGTATATTTTTGCTTCCAATAAATGGGACGGAGAAATTACTGTTAATAAATATTTTTTCAACAGTCAGAGCTACAGTGTAAAATCAGAAGTAAAAGGAGATGCAGGGGCAGAACTGGCTTATAATACCGGGCCAGTTGAAATATCATTGACTTCCACCGCCAGTTTTTCCAGCGCTACCGATATTGCTGCAGGTATCGGACTGGATCATTCATTCAGCTTCATAGATGATAATTTGGAAATCACTCCTACTGTAATCCTGAATGGCGGCACACAATATTATTATGATGCCTATTATAGAAAACGCCGCTATGTAAAAAAAAGGAAAGGGCAACCCGACCCACGAATCATAACAGCTTATACATTGGACCCCGGAAATTTCAGGATTCTTGACTATGAAGCCTCCCTTCCGGTTGAATATGATGTAAAGAAATTCAGGTTTGGTTTTACCCCAACTATTACTTTTCCGGTAAACCCTAACACTATTGTCAGAACTGTGCAACCTGTAGGCGGTATCCCGGTTACAAAAACCTACAATGAAAAAATTTCCAATTCATTTCTCTGGGAGCTGGAGCTGGGATATAAGTTTTAACTACTTAAAAAAACTTTTCTTTTTGCAAATAAAACAAGCGGAGTATTTCTCTCCGCTCGTTTAGTGACCCGGATTGGATTCAAACCAATGGCCTACTGCTTAGCATACCAGCTACAGTTTTCACTGCTCCGCCTGACGGCGGATTTGTGGTCTGGACTATATCTTCACCATTTCAGGTGTGTCACATGTAGTCTCTACGGAACCTTCTTGAATTGATCAGCAGTATGTGTTTTACTTTTCTGATTATTCAAAGGAGTTTTTACCCTTAAAGTAATTGACTTATTGTAACGCTTGGGATTGAAATAATAACAAGAATCAGTCTGTGGGCAATAAACTGCATACAGATTGATTAGAGATTTATCAACTGATTTCGTTTTTACACCTTTTGAAGTACTATAGCTACTTCTAAAAGGAATTTCCAAGGCGCCTTTTTTTGTAGGGTTCCTGAATTTCACCTGAACAGTTCTGAATTTCCCATTTCGATATATTACTAAATCGAATGGAGAATGCTCTGTTTCGGGGATAAGTATCAGAAATCCCTGCATGTATAAATCAACTTTAATCTTCAAAACCCCTAAATCACCTTTTGTTTTTGTATGATGGTAAATCATACCTGAATATAGAAATTTTCGGTGATCTAAAGTTTCCTCGGTATTGCCATTCCCTATCTGAGGAAGAAGGTTTCACCGATATAGTGACATCCACTTCACAGGTTCTTTTCCCTGTAAAGGCTCCAATTGAAGGCAGTTGCTCTATTCACTGAGCTACCGGGCCATAATAAAAAGAACTAACGCCAGATCTGACCTGATCTAATTTTGTTGCTTTACCTGTGGGTCATCCGGGCTGGCAAAAATAAGTTTTTTATGTTTGTGCCCCAAAGTATAAACAGGTATGGATGTAAAGATCGAATCATCGTGGAAGGAAGTTTTGAATTCTGAATTTAATAAGCCTTATTTCCGGCAAATCGCATTGCATTTAAAAACAGAAAAATCACAGAAAAAAAATATTTACCCGCCCGGTTCTTTGATTTTTAATGCCTTTAATACTACCTTCTTTGATAAGGTAAAAGTGGTGATATTGGGACAAGATCCTTATCATGGCCCGGGCCAGGCTCACGGGCTTTGCTTTTCCGTACCCAATGGCATTTCTCATCCTCCCTCATTGATAAATATTTTTAAAGAACTTCATGACGATATCGGAGTGCCTATTCCGCAAAACGGCAACCTTACCTATTGGGCTGAGCAGGGAGTATTTTTATTAAATGCATCCCTTACAGTTCGAGCCGGCGAGCCGATGAGTCATTCCAAAATAGGCTGGGCTGAATTTACTGATTGTGTTATCCGGAAAATTTCTGAACAGAAAGAAAATGTAGTATTTATTCTTTGGGGAAAATTTGCCCAGGAAAAAAGAACTTTGATTGATGAATCAAAACATCTTGTTTTAAAATCAGCGCATCCTTCTCCTCTTTCCGCCAATTCCGGTTTCTTCGGATGCCGGCATTTTTCAAAGGCTAATGAATATTTGATGAAAAACAAGCTTGACCCTATTGACTGGAAACTTTAAATTTTAAAAGTAAAAACTCAAAACAGAATTTCGAAAGGCTTATTGTACAGCATTTCATTTTTATAAAAAACCTGGATAGGTTCTAATATCGGAAACTGATATAGAATCAATCATTCAGCATGGTTTATTTTTGCTTCTGAATGTTGACTCATTAATTTGGCATCATGATCTCACCTGACCTAAAATTAGAAACCGATAAAGTGTTGTTGCGGCCATTGCAGCACCTGGATATTGCTTCATTTGCAACACTTACTAACGACCCCTCCTTATGGAATTATTTTACTTTGTTGCTCGATGAACCTGCTCAATTACAGCAATGGGTAGCGATAGCTTTGAAAGAAAGAGAGGAAAGAAAAAGAATTCCCTTCACAATCATTGAAAAGTCAACCGGTGCTATTTGTGGCAGCACCAGTTTTGGCAATATATCTTATCCCGACAAAAGAATTGAAATAGGTTGGAGCTGGCTCGGCAAACAATACCAGGGGACAGGGATTAATTTTCATGCTAAATTTTCCCTGCTCAGTTATTCATTTGATGTATTGAATTGGGAAAGAGCAGAAATAAAAACTGATAACCTGAATGAAAGATCAAAACAGGCTTTACGGAAAATCGGTGCCACAGAAGAAGGCGTCTTGCGCAGTCATATGCAAATGCCGAAAAACCGGAGAAGAGATTCGGTGTATTTCAGTTTTATAAAAAATGAATGGCCGCAAATAAAAAGTTCCGTTTTCAGAGAAATCAAAACGTTTAAATATCATCTGTGAAGTTTTTAAAAGAAATTGCTGGAAGAATTTGTGCATTGTGGGCATTATTATGGTTTGTTGCCACGATGCTTATAGTTTTTATTCCAATATGGATAACCGGATTCCTGAAAGAGCCGATAAGAACAAAAGTTCTTTATCAAATATTTCGTGTATGGATGGGATTTTTCTTTTTTATTACAGGCCTTCGGTTACGAAGAAAAGGTTTGGAGAATTTTAAAAAAGGGGAAACGTATATCATCGTTTGCAATCATAACTCCCTGCTTGATGTGCCTGTTTCCTCTCCGTTTATTTCCGGTGCCAATAAAACCATTGCAAAAATTGAGATGTCACGAATCCCCATCTTCGGCTCCATTTATAAAAGCGGGTCTGTATTAGTAGATCGTAAAAGCAATGAAAGCCGGAAAGAGAGTTATTTAAAAATGAAAGAGGTGTTAAACCTGGGCATTCACATGTGCATTTATCCTGAAGGAACCAGGAATAAAACTAAAGAACCTTTGCAACCCTTTCATGACGGTGCGTTCAAGTTAGCTGCCGATACAAAACATGCCATATTACCAGCTATTATTTTTAATACTAAAAAGAGATTTCCTAATAATAAAACATTTTTCTTTTTACCCGGAAAGATTGAAATGCATTTTTTACCTCCGATAGAAACCGGCTCACAAACTTCGCAGGAACTGAAAGAAAAAATATTTAGGGTGATGAATGACTACTATGTTCAGCATCTCAGTAATTAGTGGAAAAATAACGGGATCGGTTGATGCGCAAATCCTGCAACACTGAAGCTTTGGGGTTGATAGTAAAACTAAAAAAACGATACAATCCTACCGGCGTCACATTGATGGACATTTGCCAGCAATGCATATCACGGGAAATGGACATCTGGAAGGTTTGAATTTTATGTGTCGAAAAATCATAGTACCCATTGGTGCTGAAATTCCACTTTGGTGTAAGGTTAAAACTTCCGTTTAAACTTACATTGGAACTGACCGTTTTTGTAAAGCCGCTGTAATCGGGCTTGAACTGCTGTGAAAAATATAGGGAATAAGAAAAACTTATTTGCCAGGGAATATTAAAATCTACAAACTCAGATGGGTTCTGTTGCATATAATCAAGCAGCCGTTGCTGATCAGCAATCAACATAGGGTCATTCAATCTTTGCTGTACCTGCTTTTTGCGATCTTCGTCCTTTTTTTCATCTTTTGGTTTACTGCTAAAGCTGCTGCTCATAGAAATGCTCCCGTTGGTAATACGACCTAACGTAAATTTATTGGCTCCCTGCCAGGCATACTTCCCGATATCCTGGCCTCTTGAATTTACCTGGTACGGATCCAATGTAGCATTGGCAGAAATATTAATTTTATTGAACAGGTTAGTGCGGAAATAAAATTGGACCGGTGCCAGTTTCATGGAATCGGCAAAAAAATTATAACTCGTAGAAAACCCATACCCGTCTATTAATGTTACTTTCTTTATTCCACCGTTCGAAGTATCTTTTTTTGATTTTACTTTCATTTCAAGATTATTGTCCACCTGAAAAGTCATTCCGCCGTATCTACCTTCACCATAATATCCATATAGACTCTTTTCAAATTCTGAAAACCGTATTGTATATCCGGTAGTATCCACCTGGGTAGTATAATAATGTTGCTTGGAAAAATCAGGCTTATAACTTATGCCTATAGAGGGCCGAATGACATGGCGGATTTTTGTGATGCGGGAATGCCTGAACTGGAACGTACCATACAATGCAGTGCTCAGTGATAATCCAAAAGAAGTACTCTGATCCATAAAGATTCCTTTTGTCACTGATGTATCAAGTTTTTTTGTCGTGTTATTCCAGCTCCTGCGAAATTTCTGTGAAATCCATATCTGGCTGTAAGAAACCGATGGCGATACAATGATAGCGCCTCCGAGTATTGGAGGCAGGGACAAAGTGATGGGAAAATTATGTTGTGCTCCCCATTGCATTGTATCCAGAAGTTGTTTGAAATTAAATGAAGTATCGTAAAAAGAAACCTGGTTTCTGAGAACCCCGTTATAAGCCAACCCAAGTTTTTCATACCATTTCGGAGTACCCGCTTCATCTTTTTTCTGAAATGGATAAATCGTATTTACTGTAAAGCCTGCATTAGGCAAACTGATATTGATCAGGTGTGTAAAATTATTTTGGCTGTGATTGGCGCTTAAGGTCAGGTTAAATGGTTTATCCTTCCATGTTTTGGAATAAGCAATAGAAGAACCCAACTGGTTTTGAAAATTGCGTTGTGGATCGTTTGGTATGAGTTGATTGAATTTGGTGGAGCCGGCATTTACATTGGCCGAAAATGTAGTTCCCGGCCTGGCCTTACTATCTACGGAATGAGACCAACTGATGTTATAGGTATTGGTTTTAAAATAATCAGGATCACCTTTAAAATTATTTTTCGTACTCTGTACACTGAAAGTAAAAGCTCCACTATACCGGTACCTCTTACGATAGGTAGGATTAATGTTTAGTGACCAACCGCCATACGAATAAATATTGCCATATACCTTGGCATCCCAGTAATCATTAATCACCTTATAATATCCAAGTCCTTCCAACCCCAAGCCATATTGCTCATTAGTGGTGAATTGCGGCGGCAGCAAACCCGAATGCCTACCCTGACTAAGCGGATAAAATCCAAATGGTATATAAATAGGTATCGGTACTCCTTCAAATTCAGGATGAGCAGGGCCCGATACAGCCAGTTTCTTATTCACCACTTTTAGCTTGTTAGTCATAAAAGCAAAATGCGGATCATCCAGGTTGCAGGTTGTAAACATCCCTTTACGGATATAAATAACGCTGTCATTTTCTTTTTTTATATTCTGGCCATGTATAAATAATTCGCCTTGCTGCGTAATAGTGTTTTTAGTGATTCCTTTCTGGCTTTTAAAATTATACCAGATGGTATCGCTGCTGAATTCATTTTCTCCGTCTTTAAAATGTGCGTCCTCTATTGCTGTGCCCGTACTGTCTTTCTTATTTACGGCCGTTACAATTTGTGTCTGTTGATTCAAATCTACTTTTGGTGCAGTTAATACGGTGGATTTATATTCTGTTTTTGTTTTACCATATAATATAAACCGTTTGTCCTGAATCAAAACCACAACCGAATCTTCCGCTTCATATTTCACCGGTGCATCCAGTGAATCTTTAGAGAGTTTCAAATGAAAGCTGTCTATCTTTTGCAGAGGAGAAGTAGTATCTTTCGCAGGCAATGTGCCGGTAGTATTCAATAATCTTTTTTTAAACCCGGCAGGGATTGTGTCCGAAGGAATGGTATCCGTATTTCCCGTTAATGTATTGTAAAAAATTTCGGCATGTATTGGATGTGCGGTTGATATTTTCGTTAAAGTACATAATATCGCAACAGTCAATATTCCTGTAAACAGGTAATTTGGTCTAAATTTGCGCTGTTGCATCATGAGGTATGTGGCAAAAATAATTCTTTAGACCCTAAAGTATATGTGAAGATTACTATAACCCATTAAAGAAATCCAGTATGGTGAAAAGAACATTATTGTATTTATTTACCGTTTCTCTCTCTGTTCTTCTGATATCATTTACCGGTCAGGGGAAAGAGCAGGGTTTTCCGCAAACACAGATCAAAACTGTAATAATTGATCCCGGCCACGGAGGTGATTTTCCCGGAGCCCGGGGTTCATTTTCGAAAGAAGCAGATGTTAGCCTCAGCGTGAGCCTGAAATTGGGTAAAGCTTTACAGCAACAATTTCCGGATTTAAAAATTATTTATACCAGGACAACAGACGCCAATGCAGGTAATAGATCTACATTGAAGGATGATCTCCGTTATCGTGCGGATCTGGCCAATTCTTCCGGTGGCGATCTTTTTATTTCTATCCATTGCAATTCCACCAGCCCAATTAGACACCGGCAGCTAACAGGTTACAAAACCGCTACATTTTACGTTGGCAAAGGCAAGAAAAAAAGAAAAGTTACCCGCAAAGTACCCCAATACCATTATTGGACCACACCTAATCCTGCAAAAGGAACAGAAACTTATATCTGGGCAGCCAATAAGGACGAAGCAAAAATTCAATCTATTTCCCAAAATAATGAATATGGAGAAATAGATTCTCTTTCCAACATCACGATGCCTGACCCCAATGATCCTGCTGAAAAAGCCAGGATGCTGATATATACTCAAAAATATTTCAGAAAAAGTATCATGTTTGGAGATCTCATTGAACAAGGATTCAAAGCCCAGGGGAGGGTGGATCGGGGCGGCGTAAAACAAAGAAATGATAAAGGAATCTGGGTGTTGCAGGCAGCAGGTATGCCGAGTGTATTAGTGGAAATAGGCTTTATTTCTAATCCTGATGAGGAAAAATACATCAACAGTGATAAAGGGCAAAGTGATATAGTTGCTAATATTGTAAACGCTTTTACCATTTATAAACAAAAAGTGGAATCAAAAAGTGTAAATTCCCAAATAAATTGATATTCAATACAGCAGGCAGGTGTCAAAATAATTAATTAATTTGGCAGCCATTAGCCGCTCATCCCGGATAGAAATTATTTGTTTCTGCCAAGGGCTGAATGGCAATGGAAAATCAACCGGATGAAGATCAGCAATGAAACAAAAGTGGGAATTTTGACAGTGGTTGCCATCACACTACTGATCATAGGTTTTAATTTTTTAAAAGGAAAAGATGTATTCAATAAACGAAAAAAAATCTATGCTATTTTTTCCGACCTCGGCTCACTTCAGAAATCCAATGATGTAAAGATTAATGGCCTGCCTATTGGAAAAGTGTACGATTACAATGCGAAAGATAAAGATGTAACCGGGATTGTAGTTACTATTACTTTAAATATAGATGTGAACATACCGGATAATTCGGAAGCTTATATTTCAGCTCCCCTGGTAGGTTCATCTTATATCATCATTGAAAAAGGGAATTCACGCAAATCATTAAAAGCAGGCGATACTTTAGAAACCAGGACCGATAATGGCTTGTTGGGCGATATGAAAGCTCAATTGAATCCAACATTGATGAAAGTACGTTCCGCAATTGATTCAATAACCTCCGTATTTAAAAATATAAACAAATTGCTGAATTCTGATACGAAAGACAACTTACAACATACGATTGCAAATCTGAATGATGCCAGCAATTCATTAAAAATATTACTAGGAAGTGAAACCAGCCCCCTGATGAAGTCATTGAATAATTTCAATTCAATTTCAGAAAATATCAAAAAGAACAATGACAGCATCACCGCCGTTATCAGCAATGCAAAAAAGCTAACTGAGAAACTTTCCAACCTTGATTTGCAGCAGACCATAGATTCAGTACACAGTGTATTGACAACTTTAAAAGCTACATTAAACAAAATCACAAGCAAAGACGGAACCATCGGAGCTTTAATCAATAATAAAGAACTTTACAATAAACTAAATGAAGCCGTTTTATCTGCTGAAATACTGATGGATGATATCCGGGTGCATCCCAAACGGTATTTGGGCAATATGATTTTTAACAGAAAAGATAGAACAGGCCCGCTAACTTCACCGGCAATAAAAGATACTCTTCCCTCAAAGAGTAACTGATGAACTACAAAAAGATTTTTTATTTGCTGCTAAATTCCGGGTTGGGAATGATCCCCTTTCTTTCTTTTGCCCAGGTAAGCAGACAACATACCGATACAGAAAATAAAAGTAAAGAAGACACTATACAGCTGGTCGAGATATTGCCGGGAAATAAATCATTAGAGTTGCGCAGGGTGGATGATTCCACCACATTGCAAATCCTGTCAGGTAATGTACGTTTGCGCCAGGGTAATACACTCTTCTTTAGTGATAGCTGCGTGATCAACAACCGGACCCGGATTTTTGAAGCTTTTGGCCATGTACATATCATTGACTCCGACACATCCCATGCATGGTCGGATTACCTGCAATATCTTTCAGATAAAAAAATAGCCTACCTGAAAGGAAATGTAAAACTCAGCAGCGGTACAGGTGTGCTCACTACACCTGATCTTGAATACGATGTAGATACCAAAATTGGAATATACACTCATGGAGGAAAAGTAGTAAACAAAAACAAAACGGTACTTACCAGCAAGGAAGGTTATTATTACACTGATCTCAAAGATGTATATTTCAAAAAAGATGTGGTATTGGATGATCCTGCTTATCATTTGAAAACCGATTCTCTTATTTACAATACGGAAAATGAAACAGCCCGATTCATTGCATATACATTTATTAAAGACAGCACTGGCCGCACTATAGAAACTACCGAAGGGTTCTATGATCTTAAATCAGGGCTTGCCACATTTGGAAACCATCCGAAAATCCGGGATGGAAAATTGTTTGTGACCGGTGAACAGGTAAATAATAATGACAGTACCGGCATCATCAATATAAACGGCAAAGGAGCCATGATTGACACTGCGGAAGGACGATCTGTTTTTGGCGAAGAAATTATAATTAATAAAAAAACAAATACTTTTCTTGCTACAAAAAAACCGCTGATGATCATCCGTCAGGAAAATGATTCGGTTTATATCACTGGTGATACACTTTTCTCTGCAAGATTAAGTGATTTGAATGTGAAAAAAGATTCTTTAGAAAAGGATACCATCCAGGGCATCAAATTAGTTAATTTAAAAGCAGGCAACGATAAAGACAGTACAAACCGCTATTTCCAGGCATTTCACAATGTCCGCATTTTTTCTGACTCCCTCCAGGCAGTCTGTGATAGTATGTTTTATTCATTTCAGGATTCTGTGTTCCGGCTTTTCACAGATCCGGTAATATGGGCCAAAGAAAGCCAGATAACCGGAGACACCATATTACTATATACAAAAAATAAAAAAGCAGACCACCTCAGGGTATTTGACAATAGTTTTTTAGTAAATGAAGTGCAACCAGAAGTGTTTAACCAGATTAAATCATCTAGGATGGATGGATATTTCAAAGAGGGTACACTTGATTCCGTTCGTGCTAAAGGATTTGTAGAGTGTATTTATTATATCCAGGATGAAGACAGCGCTTTTACTGGCATCAACCAATCGCAATCGGATGCACTAGATATTTATTTTTCAGGGCAACAAATTCAAAAAGTGGTTTTCCGCAGCGCTGTAACCGGAACTATCTGGCCTATGAAACAAAAGGACCCTAAAGAAATGCGGCTTCCAAAATTCAAATGGCTTGAAGATAGAAGGCCTAAGAGTAAGGAGGACCTGTTGGAAGAAAAGTAAGTGGAAAAAGTTTGTAACTGGCAGGTTTTATTTGCAATTACCAACGTACAAAATGCAATGAGGAAATTGTATTTCTTTATTCCTATATTATTATCCAATTAATGTTGATTGTAAAATATACACAACAGCTCCGGCAAAATAACCAAGTAATGCCAGCCAACTGATTCGTTTCAGGTACCAGATAAAATTTATTTTTTCTAAACCCATTGCAGCTACTCCTGCTGCAGAGCCAATAATTAAAATACTGCCGCCCGTTCCGGTGCAATAAGCCAAAAATTCCCAGAAATAATGATCGACAGGATATAAATTCAGATCATACATTCCTTGCGTTGCCGCTACTAAGGGAACATTGTCAACTATGGATGACAGTAAACCAATACTGATGGCAATGCTATTCTGATCTTTTATATGCGTATCCATCCATCCGGCAGCTAATTTCAACTGACCTGCAGACTCCAACGCAGATATGGCGAGCAGGATGCCAAGAAAAAAAAGAATACTTGCGGTATCAATTTTTTTCAATGCATAAGCCACGGTAAAGTTTTTTCGCTCTTCCTCATTCTTTTTGCTGTGAATTACTTCGGTGATGATCCACATAATGCCCAGGCCAAACATCATTCCCATAAATGGAGGTAAATGTGTTATAGTTTTAAATACAGGCACCAACAATAATAATAGTACCCCCGCAAAGAAAATAACCATCCTTTCCCTTTTTGTTGTTGTATCATTTTCTTTTGACAAAGATTGAACTGGTGTATCAATTTTCCCTTTGAATATAAAACGCAGCAGCAGGATTGGAATCAACATACTGAAAAAAGATGGTAAAATCAGTTTTATAATTATATTCGAAGCAGTAACCTGCCCCCCGATCCAGAGCATGGTTGTAGTAACATCGCCTATCGGTGACCAGGCACCGCCCGAATTGGCAGCAATAATAATCAGCCCTGCAAGCATCCAGCGATCTTTCTCCCGTGCAACTAATTTTCGTACCAGCGATACCATTACAATCGTTGTGGTAAGATTATCCAGTATGGCTGAAAGAAAAAAACTTAAAAGACCGATTATCCAGAGAAGCTTTGATTTGTCTTTTGTTTTTATTCGCTCAGTTATAATCTCAAACCCGTCATGAGCATCTATGAGCTCGACAATAGTCATGGCTCCCATCAAAAAAAACAAAATTTGCGATAACGCTCCTAAATGTTCTGAGAGTTGAGATGTGATCAGGCTTTTATCATTTGCATCAAAAATGTAGATCGTCCAGCAAAGCACACCTGTGATCAGAGCTGCAGCAGCTTTATTGACCCCGATCGTATGTTCAAAAGCAATAGCCACATAACCGGCAATAAATATCAGGAGGATCATCCATTCCATCGGCAATGATTTTGATAAAAATAACAAAGTGGTTTCACACATTTAAGCAGATGAAGCAAAAGCTTTTACATTTTATTTAAAATTTGCTGGCACCATTTTCGTTAAATCTGCATAAAATCGTCATCATGAAAAAAATATTCCTCGCATTCCTGCTGCTGGCAGGCTTTGGTTTCACAAATACTATTTCGGCACAGGCATACAAAACCGGGTTGGGTGTCCGGCTGAGTAGCAGTGGCGCCATGGTCAATAATTCTATTTCAATAAAACATTTTATCAGTGAGAAAACGGCTATAGAAGGCCTTTTTTCATTTGGAGATCCTCTCGCATTGGGAGCATTATTTGAAATTCACAATCCAATTGCTGGTACCGGCGGTGTCAACTGGTACTATGGAGGTGGCGGTTACCTGGCATTTATTAAAACCTATAATCCTAACAAAGGAAAGAATGAAACGAATACCAATTTTGGCGCTCAGGGTATTATTGGCCTTGATTATAAATTTGCAAATCTCCCATTGAATCTGTCGCTTGACTGGAAGCCTGAATTGAATCTCGTATCTGATATCAACTTTGAACCATCAGCAATTGGTTTTTCTGCCCGGTTCACTTTTGGAAAATAATGCAACTGTAAAATCTTAATATAAAAGAAGTAAATCCTGCTTTTTGGCCGGGTTTTTCTTTTTTATTAGACCTGTTTTTAATTTTTTTGCTAATTTTTTCGGCTTTCTGCGCTTTTATGCCGGAATTTAGTTTACATTAGCCTCATCAAACTAACCAATGCTTAAGAAAGAAAGACAGGCTTATATACTTCACCAGGTCAATCTTCATAACAAAGTATTGTCCGCTTCTCTCAGTAATGAGATCAATGTATCAGAAGATACTATTCGGCGTGATCTTTACGAGTTAGCAGATGAAGGCAAACTGATAAAAGTACACGGTGGCGCCCTTTCCCACTCTTTCAATGAAGTTCATTTTCCAACAGACGGCGTTTATTCCCAGCATAATAAAAAAATAATTGCTCAAAAAGCGGTTCACCTCATCCGGAATGGCATGTTTATTTTGACAAGCGGTGGAACCACCATTCTGGAATTGGCAAGAACTTTACCGCCTCAGCTCCGGGCCACTTTTATTTCCGGTAGTATTCCCGCTATCCTCGAATACATGAATCATCCCAATATTGAAGTGATTTTGATTGGGGATAAAATTTCAAAAAATTCAAAAATAACGGTAGGCCTTGATGCCATTGCAAGGATCCGGCAAATGCGGGCTGATATATGCTTTTTGGGAACAAATGCTATTGACTATAAACATGGCATTACTGATAATGACTGGGATGTGGTACAGCTAAAAAGAGCCATGATAGAATCATCACAAAAAGTAGTATGCCTGACCATTGCAGAGAAAATGAATTCTTTTCAGCCGATACAGATCTGTGAGCTGAATAAGATTCACACCCTGATCACGGAACTATCACCTGAAGACCCTTTACTTAAACCCTATATTGATGCTGGCATTGATGTTATCTAAAAAAACTTGGTAACTGCTTATTAAATATAAAAAACAGCTATTATGAGAAAGATTATCACATTCCTTGTTGCAATTCTTCTACTGCAATTGCAACAAAAAGTTTTTGCCCAGGAGCGGACAATAACCGGTACGGTTATTTCTTCCGATAACACTCCGATCAATGGAGCTTCAGTGGTCATCAAAGGATCAAATGCAGGCTCCCAAACAGATGCCCAGGGAAAATTCAGTATTAAAGCAACCAAAGGACAGGTACTAGAAGTTTCCTTTGTTGGCTTTGAAACAAGACAACTCACCCTGGGAGAATCAGACCACATCAACATCGTACTGACACCGGTTGATAAATCTATGCAGGAAATTGTCGTAATCGGTTACGGTACACAAAAAAGAGGTGATGTGACAGGTGCTGTATCTACTTTGGATGTAAGAAAAACATTAACCGGCAGACCTATAGCTGATGTTGGCCGTGGTCTTCAGGGAGCTGTATCCGGGCTGAACGTTATTGTTCCAAGTGGTGAAGTAGGATCAGATCCAATTCTAAAAATTCGGGGAGCTTTGACTTCTTTCCAGGGAAGCAGTACACCACTAATCCTTCTAGATAATGTGGAAATCCCAAGTATTCAAATCGTAAATCCCAATGATATTGCAAGTATTACGATTCTGAAAGACGCTGCTGCGGCCTCCATTTACGGAGCGAAAGCTTCTAATGGAGTTATATTAATAACAACCAAGAGAGGATCTGGAACCAGTACACCTCAAATAACGTATTCCGGAAATATATCTTGGCAGAATGTATGGAAAGATCTTAATATGGGCCAGGTTGATGCTTTGAAATATACAGTAGATGCCGCCGAACGTGTAGGGTTTTATTCTCCCACAGGTGCCTTCTATTATGTGGATAGAAACGCATATAATAAAGCAGTGCAATGGCAACGTCTATACGGAGGCAAAATAGGTAAGAATGATCCAACTGTTTTTGGAAGAGACTGGTATGTGCAGGGTGCCAGCAACCAAAAGATGGGCATGAGGACCTATGATCCATATGATTATATGATCAAAGAATGGGCACCTACCCAGCAACATGACATTTCTATCGGCCAAACACTCGGAAAAACTTCCTACAATATTGGGTTAGGTTACCTTGATCAAAGTGGTATGATGAAACCGGCGAAGAAAGATGATTTTACCCGTTATAATGCATCATTAAAACTTTCCAGCGAAATCAATAAATACATTACTATCCGTGGAGGAGCCATTTTTTCAAGGCGAAATAAAGAATATGCGTATGTAACCAGTTCCACAACCGCAGACCCATGGTTATACTTGTACAGATGGGGGCCTTTATATCCGTTTGGAAATGATGAAAATGGCGATCCCATCCGTAGCCCGGTAAGTGAAGCTGCTGCTGCTAATACAGCTAACATTTTAGATAATTATATTAACGTAAATCTTGGAACAACTTTAAATTTTACAAAAGACTGGAAACTTGAGTTTGATTATACTTATAGTAATCAGAATGAAGAATGGAAGAGGCCCGGAACCAGGTATACAGCACGAAATTCATGGTCAGCACCCAAACAAAGATTTGATGCTCAGGGTAATCCCGTTTATGTTGATAGTACCGGAGTTGTGGTGTCCTCTTCTGCGCCAGGCGCTATGAAAGCATTTGATTTATCTAATGATACTTATACTTCACTTGGATCTAATCCGGATCATATCATTCGGAGCGTTACCGGTTTTTATAGCAGCACTATTAATGCTTATACAACCTACAACTGGAATTTTAAAACAGACCATCATTTCAAATTTATGCTTGGCTTAAATCGTGTTGCTGCTTCAACTGAATGGCAGCAGCAACAGCAAAACCAGTTGACCGATATACACAACCCACAATTTAATTTTGCCGTAGGTACACCTCCGATAATTTCAGGAAATAAATTCTGGGAATCGCAATTAGGATATTTTGGCCGTATCAACTATGCATTTAAGGACAAATACCTGATTGAGGGAAACCTTCGCCGTGACGGATCTTCAAAGTTCCCTTCTAATCTTTGGTGGAGATGGTATCCATCTGTTTCAGCAGGATGGGTTGCCAGCAATGAAAAATTCATGCAATCTCAAAACATCATTTCTTTTATGAAGCTTAGAGGTTCATGGGGAACTATCGGTGACCAGACAGTGCCGAATACTTTATATATGCCTCTCATGTCCAGCGGGCTTTCGAGCTGGATTGCTGCCAATGGTGCACAGTCTGTTGTCGTAGGTACTCCGCCTGCAATTGTTCATGATATTACCTGGCAGGATATAGAAACAAAAAATATTGGAATTGATTTAGGTTTTCTTCAGAATAAAGTGACATTGACTTTTGATTTATACCAAAGAAATACCAGGAATATGATTGTGCCTGAAGAAGGTATTCCCCTCACTTTTGGTACAGGAGCTCCGCAGGGTAATTTTGGTTCTCTGCGAACCAATGGATGGGAATTAACACTTGAACTGAATCATCGTTTTGCAAATGGATTGGGTATTAATTTCAGAGGAAATATTTCTGATGCAAAAACACATATTCTGGAATATGGAACTTCGACAGGAGTCAACAGTAACTACAATGGCAAAAATATCGGAGAAATCTGGGGTTACCGTACAGACAGATTATATCAAAAAGAAGATTTCGATCTTGACGCAAACGGTAATCTTCAACTAATCACTCTTACTGCGGCTGATGTGCCTGCCAAATATGTTGGCAAGAAAGCCTATAAACTTAAACCCGGCCACAATGGAGAAAAACCGGTTTACCAGGTATTCTTGCAAAATTCTTCCAACTTTTATTTTGGCCCCGGTGATGTGAAGTTCAAAGACCTGAATGGTGATGGCATTATTGACAATGGTAGTGCTTCTTTAACAGATCATGGTGATTTGGCTGTAATTGGAAACTCACTTCCCAGATATGATTATGGTTTCCGAATAGGAGCAGACTATAAGGGCTTTGACATCAGTATTTTTTTCCAGGGGGTGGGAAGCCGCAAGGTCTGGGGTGATGGATTTTTAGCTATCCCCGGGTATAATTCTTCAGATGGGGCAATGCCGGAAGCTATTGCCGGCAATTACTGGACACCGGATCGTACCAATGCTTTTTATCCTGCTGCATACAATAACGGCGGTAGTAATGCTTCTAATAATATGCAGGTGCAAGACAGGTATTTATTAAACATGGCCTATCTCAGATTGAAAAACCTGACTATTGGATATACTTTAGATAAAAAAATAATTAAAAAAGTAGGAGGAAGTTCCTGTCGGGTATATGGTGCTTTGGAAAACTTTATAACCTGGGATCACCTTAGGGGATTACCAATTGATCCTGAAGCTATCGGCGGTTACTCAATGTGGAATACGACCGGTTACAATTTAGGACGCATTGGAGAAGGCGTTCCGGCTTTCAAAAGCATTTCAATTGGTCTTCAATTAACCTTTTAAAATTTACAACAATGAAAATATTCAAATATATATGTGGCTTTGGAATAGCATGTATGCTTTTTACATCCTGCAATAAGGATTTTCTGGACAGGCCACCATTAACAAGCTATGTTGATGCCAATGGCCAATACTGGAGAAATGAAGATGATGTCCGGATGTTTGCCAATGGTTTTTATACCAATTATTTTAACGGATATAATACCTCTTTCACTGCTGATTATACCCCGGTTAGAGGTTACACATTCAATGATGACCTAACCGGTATGAATGTTCAATCAAATTTTGAAAGCTCTGTACCTTCCTCCAGAGGATCCACATCAGAAGGAGCAGCATGGATGGCCCAATATGCCGGGCCTACCTGGGATTTTGCATGGGTTCGAAAAGCCAACATTCTTATTGATCGTCTGAATACCATCGCAAAACCAAATATTTCTGATGAAGCATTTAAGCATTGGACTGCTGTTGCACGGTTTTTCAGGGGATATGAATATTCAAGACTGGTAAGTGTGTTTGGAGATGTTCCTTACTTTGGAAGAGTAGTTCAGGACAATGAATTAGATACTTTATATAAAGACAGAGATCCCAGAGGAAATGTGATGGATAAGGTGTATGACGATTTTCAATATGTTCTTGCCAATATGCGTTTGGACGATGGAACACAGTTTTTAAACAGGTATATTGCCGCTGCTTTTATTTCAAGGTTCATGTTGTTTGAAGGTACTTATGAACACTACCACACTATTGATGATACAAGAGCACAAAAATATCTGACACTCGCCATTCAGGCCGCCGAAATGGTAATGAACAGCAACAAATGGAAATTTACAAGTGATTTTAAATCCTTATTCTCCTCAGAAAATCTTGCTGGCAATCCTGAAGTCATCATGTACAGAAGATACGAAGCATCTTTGAATATTACACATTGCATTGGCTCTTATTCAAACGGTACCGAAGTGGTGGGTGTAGATCCCAATTTGGTTCTTGCAAAATCTTTTATTATGAATGATGGAAATGTTTGGCAAAACTCATTAAACCCGGGTGCATCAGATTTTTCTATTGCAAATATGGCATTAACAAGGGACCCACGTTTTGAGGCATCCATAATTGATAAAGTAAATCCTGCTTCAGCTACTTTATTCTATGGATATAAATTCGCTTCGAGAGATGCTATAACTTACATTGGGAAAACTTATCCACCGGCATGGGGAAGCAATACCAATACAAGCGATGCCCCTGTTATCCGTTTAGCTGAAGTAGTTTTAAACTGGATAGAGGCAAAAGCTGTAATGGCAGAAAACTTTGGCGGCGCTCTGATAACTCAAAGTGATATTGATCGTTCTATCAATGCCATCAGGGATCGGCCTCTGGATGCAGCAGCAATTGCTAAAGGTGTTCAGAAAACAGCTCACCTGATGATTGCCACCCTCCCCACTGATCCTGTCAGGGATGCAGATGTTTCACCGCTTATATGGGAAATCAGAAGGGAAAGACGCATGGAATTTTTACAAGAAGGATTTAGGCTTCTTGATCTCAAGAGATGGAACAAAATTCAATACATGAATTTTAGTACTAATCCGGATTATTTTCTTGGCCCATGGGTTAACCTTCCTGTTGAATTACCCACAGCTCTTTCTTCAGGAACTATTAATAAAGTCAAAGTAAAAAAGACTGATGGAACAATTGTAACCTGGAATGGCTCCAATCAAAGCTCTATGGTTGGCTACTGGATAGTTCAAAATGGTGCCAATAGAAATACATTTGATAACAGAGTCTATTTGTCACCGGTGGGGCAAGGGCAAATAAACGATTATCAAAATCGTGGGTACACTTTAACTCAAACCCCCGGTTGGCAATAACCCTAAAAACAAGAAATATCAAAAAAACCTGTGCCAGATACGCACAGGTTTTTTTGGTAAATACTGAATGATGATTCTCCATATACTTGTAGAATACAAAAAAGTTTTTACCCCGCCCCTCCAAAAAACAAATAACATAATACAATCGAAGTAATTATTCCCACCAGGTCGGCCAATAACATAGAACCGATGGAATACCTTGTATTTTTTACTCCTACTGCCCCGAAGTAAACAGCTATTACATAAAAGGTAGTATCCGATGAACCCTGGAGAATACAGGATAAGCGACCTGCAAATGAATCGGCGCCATAAGCATTCATAGAATCTACCATCATACCTCTCGCAGCACTGCCACTGAAAGGTTTTACCAAAGCCGTTGGCAACCCGTTTACAAATCGGGTATCCATTCCTGATGAAGCCACTAAATTTTTTATTCCGTCAATGATATAATCAAAAGTACCGCTGGTGCGAAGCATACTGATTGCCACCAGCATTCCTACCAGGTACGGGATGATCCGAACGGCTATTTCAAATCCACCTTTGGCGCCATCAATAAACGAACTAAAAATATCTATCTTCTTATACACTGCACCCACAATAATTGCCAGTATGATAAAAATCAAGAGGCCATTCCCAAATGCGCCAGAAAAAAATTCAAGATCGCTTTTATTTAATGATGTCAAATACCAAACAAATCCTGCAATCAATGCTGATAATCCTGCAATCCACGCTATGATTACCGGTTGAAACAATTTTATTCGCTGCCGGAATGAAACAATCAGCATAGCTGCGACGGTAGCTGAAAATGTGGCAATCATACAGGGAATAAAAATATCTGTTGCGCTTTTTGCGCCTGCTCCCGCCCTCAACGCAATAATGCTGATAGGTATCAATGTCAATCCGGAAGCATGAAGACATAAAAACATTATCTGAGCATCGGAAGCTTTTTCCTTTTCAGGGTTTAATTCCTGTAAGCTTTCCATGGCTTTTATCCCGAATGGTGTGGCTGCATTATCCAATCCTAACAGGTTCGCTGAAAAATTCATCATCATGTGCCCGTGTGCCGGATGGTTTTTCGGAACGCCGGGAAACAATTTTGAAAAAAATGGCCCGATGATTTTTGAAAGAAGGCGAACTCCTCCAGCTTTTTCCGCCACACTCATTAATCCCATGAACAAAGTCATGATACCGATCAGCCCGATAGAAATATTCACCGCATCTTTGCAGGTTTCTATAATACCATTGACTGTTTGCGGTTTAACCGCAATAATTTGATCCCCTGATTTTTTATAAACCAGATTATTTACTTTGATACGACTCATCGTATCCAAAGCTTTTATGATGACAGGATCCGTTTCAGCAATGGATGCATCTTTTACTTTCAGCGAATCACCGTTTTTACCAATAACCATCGAAGTGAAAATATGCTTCTCCCCTCTTACAAAAAAGAATTTTACTGATGCAACAGTAACAGCAATGATGATAAATGCCGCCCATATTTTGCTTAATGCCATGCAATTTTGAATTTGTGTTTGAAGATAATGCTTTCTCTTAACTGAAATAGTTCAATAGATGAAATTGTTGGCGCCTAAATTGTTTAATGATATTATTGAATAAATAGCCTAAAAGTATCCCGTTTACCCGGATAGCTATAAAACCATCCAACGGCTTATCTTTGCTGCCCAAAATCATAAATCAAAAATTGTAAATCGTTATCTAAAATGGCTTTACAGGCAGGAATAGTTGGTTTACCGAATGTGGGAAAATCCACTTTATTTAATGCAGTAAGTAATAGCGCTAAGGCACAAGCAAGCAATTACCGCTTTTGTACGATAGAACCGAATGTGGGATTGGTGGACGTACCTGATGAGCGGCTGAATAAATTAGCTGAGTTGGTGAATCCTGACCGGATCGTTCCTACACAAATTGAAATCGTTGATATTGCCGGGCTGGTTCGTGGCGCCAGCAAAGGAGAAGGGTTGGGAAATAAATTTCTCGCCAATATTCGTGAAGTGGATGCCATCATCCATGTGATCCGCTGTTTTGAAGATGAAAATATTTTACGGGAAGAAGGAGCCATTAACCCGGTAAGCGATAAAGAAATCATTGACACGGAACTTCAGTTAAAAGACCTGGACAGTATTGAGAAAAAAATTTCACGTATTGAAAAACAAGCAAAGGCCGGTGATGCCAAATTGAAACATGAATATGATGTGCTGGTAAAATGCCGGGAACAATTGCAAAAAGGTAAAAATATCCGTGAACTGGATCTATACAAAGAAGAAAAGCAGGCTATTGCAGATTTATTTCTGCTGACAGACAAGCCGGTTTTATATGTTGCCAATGTGGATGAACCTTCCATGCATACAGGAAATAAATTTTCTGGGGCATTAAAAGAAGCTGTTAAAAATGAAAACCTGCCTGCCGGGCAGGCAGGGGCAGAAGTAATCATCATGAACAATAATATTGAAGCCCAGATCAGCGAAATGGAAGACCCGGAAGACAAAGCCATGTTCATGGAAGAATATAAAATGAAAGAACCGGCACTGAATCGCCTGATCAGTTCTGCATACAAATTATTGAATCTCCTTACATACTTTACTGCCGGTGTGCAGGAAGTAAGAGCATGGACTATTCACGAAGGATGGAAAGCGCCGCAAGCTGCGGGTGTGATACACACTGATTTTGAAAAAGGGTTTATCAAAGCAGAAGTGATTGCTTACGATGATTACATTCATTTCAAATCAGAAGCGGCCTGCCGGGAAGCAGGAAAACTAAGAATAGAAGGAAAAGAATATGTGGTGAAAGACGGTGATGTAATGCATTTCAGGTTCAATGTATAACCCCTTTGCCCTAAAGGGGAACTTAGGTTTGATTACTCTTTAATACAATTATATTTTCAATTATCAAAAACTTCCACACCCCTTTAGGAGTTAGGGATTAAAACAGCGCCGTTATTGAGGCTCTTCCCACATGCACCGTTCTTGATTCGGCGGCTTTGCGTCCGTCATATTGAAAATTCAATTCCAGGTTATTCAGTAATCGTTTTGTAAAACTCAATGACCATAGGAAATTATTTCCCGGCAACAATCCATTGAGCATAATATAACTTACCGTTGTGTTGGCAGGGTAATTATATTTTATACTATTGAAAGTAAACTTTCCTGTTATTGAGCTGTTTTGAAGAACATTGTATTTAGTTTCCAGGTCGAACGCATTGGATGTAGATTTTTCTCCGCCGTACAAGGGCAAATTTTTCTGGTTGTCCAGAATATATCCTGCGGCCAGGCGAAAGGATGTCCCCCTGATATAAACTAACTGTGGTTGAAAATCATAAATGGTCAATTGATAATTTCGGTTGTTAAATTGCGGTGTGTATAATGCATTCAATCCTTTTTTCCCATTTACATTAAATGAAAGTGACCGGCTGATATTCCATCGCCATTTGATCGTCCAGTCATTTCGCTTACTGCTTTCATATCCATACGTCAGCAGGGATTGCATGTTGTTTCTGAGATTACTGAGGTCAATACCCCATTTGCTGCTGAACCGGTTGAAAGAAATTGTATTCACCCAAATATCACCTGATGTAATTAAGGCTGTGTCGTTCACTGCATATTTAAATGGATTGAATTCAAAGCTCCCTTTGGAAATTGATTTTTTACTGATCTGCAATGAAGTGAGGAAATTAAATTTCGAAATGATTTTTTCCATTCCATTCATTTCCCGGTTTGTAAAAAGAATTTTGGGATTAAAGTTAAAACTATAGTTCAGCGTAATATAGTTTGCTTTTACAAATTGATTCGTCGGAGTAAAAATGCGGATAAATTTTGCCTGGTCGGGAAAAGCGGCCAATTCAAATTCATTCAACTGCTGTACTCCGTCATTATTATAATCAATCCAGGCATACTGCCCCGTACCGGCAGGAACTTCGAGGTATGCATAATCCCTTTTCTGTTCCTGTCCCGCTCCCACTTCATATAAAATATTCCCCGTTAAAGATCCTTTCCATTCATTCATCACATACTCCGCCCTGCCCAGGATGGTTTCATCATCTTTTTGAGTAGTAAGCGTGGTATCATATACCTTTAATTTCCGGAACGTGGCCGTTAAAAATAATTTTCGTTTGGCATTCGCTAAAAGTTCAGTTTGAAGATTAAGGTTGTAACTGCGATCTCCACGAACAAAACTTTTATTCACAGGCAATTTATCAGTCCTTGTTGAAAAAGTGATATTGTAATGATTCTTCTTTGCCTGATCCGATTTCAGGTATAATGAATATGTGTTAAATGAAAATGCAAGTGGCGTCAATGTATCTGAAACTTTATTCCGGGCGGCATTTTGCTGCAAAGAATAATTGAATCCCACAGTCCAGTTTTTTAAATTTTTTAATTGTTTGCTGATGTCAAAAGTTGGCCGCAGGAATGTGCCTTTATTATTCAGGTCAGTAAAATTAGTAATGATAAACTGGTTATTGAACATCCATCCTTTCCAATTCAATGAATGCAAAACTGAATTTTGAAATCCATTGTAATTATCGCTGCGATGATAATTCATGAATTGATAAGTAATCCCATTGTTGTTATTATTCATCAACCCTGCGGATGCTTTGATAATGTTTTCCGTAGCAGATGAAACTACAAGTGGAAGGCCCCAATCCCTCGTAAACTCAACAGTACGCAAACGTTCCACCGGTTTGAATTTGTCCTGGACAAATTGATAATCCAATGAGGTATTCAAAGTCAGTTTATTCCTGGCTTTTACAACTTTTTTGTTATTAAGCAGAAACCGGGCTGCAAATCCCTTATTATCTCCCTTGCCAACCGATGAAAAAGTATTCGGGTCATAGTTGCTCATAGCCAGTTCTGTTTTCAACGAAGTATTTTCCGTTATTGCATAATCAATTCCAAGATTAATGATCTGTTGTTTTTTGGGTGTTACCAAAATTATAACCGGCTCAAAGCTTCCTTGTTTTACGCCATTCACAGGAGCTACAAATTGATAAACTTTCCCGTTAGCGCCATTCAGGTCCGGAACATAATTTCCAAGTCCCTGCCCCACTTCCGCAAAAGAAAGATTGAATTTAGCCAATGTGGGGTCGGTAGAATATTGGTAAAAAGAATCCAGCCCGCTCCCGGTGTTTACATAAATTTTCTGATACAAAATTTTTCCAGCCGCAAAAGTATCCGGAGTGGCGGCGGGATAATATGCGTTTTGAATACTGTCACCAAGCGTTGACAAAAATTGTTTTTGTTTCGTATCCAGCACCTGGTTGATCTGTGAGTTTTTTGCATCACTGTTATTGAACAATCCAATATTCAGTTTTAGTTTTTTTCCGAAATCCATTTCCTGGGATAAATACAAATTTGAATTCAGGTAATTACGGTCCGCATATTCAAACTCAATTTGAATCCGGCTGTCTTTTGTGATCATGTGCTTGGGAGTGAATGTTACTTCGGCAGTATTGTAATTGATCACATAATCCTGGTCTTCTCCACGCTGCAATAAGGCACCATCCAAAAAAACCTGCTCGGTATTGGCCAATACGATGAAGAAAAATTCATTATTTGCACCTGTCAGGCGATAAGGCCCCTGGTTTCCTTCAAGGCCTTGTATTACATTCCTGGTAAATTTTCCTTTTGCAATAGAACCACTCGCCAATGTTTTAGAAACCATATTTTTTGAAATACGGTTTGTTGTTTGAAAGGAAATCCCTTGTAATCTTTTATAAAAATTCAAGAAATAACTTTGGTTCTGCCGGATGTCAATATCCCCAAGTTCCAATTGCCAGTTTTTCTTTTTGAATTGAAGATACACCTGGTCAAATTCATTCAATTGCTCTGTAGTACCGTCTGGTTGAATCGGAATATTATTATCCGTAATGGCCGCTTGTATCCCGATACTGTCTCCCAACATTCCGCTTAATTGCAAATTAAGAGTAGAATTCAACACGGCATCCTGGCTGTTGCCAAATGAAATCTGCCTTCCGAAACTTCCTTCTGCTTTGAGTGTGCCGAAATTAAAAATTCCTTTCTGTTCATTATTCAATTCATTATTGAATTGATACGGGATAACATACAACTGTTTTAATACACTATCAAGTGGTAATCGCTGTGCAACAAAATTCAATTGATATGGAAAAACTCGGTAAGTGATGAGTACTGTGTCTGTAGCCGGTTTTTTTATCCAAAATAATTCTGCTTTTACAAAATCAAGACGATAATCAGATGCAGGAATGGAAGCAATGAATAATGTGTTGGGCACAACGCTTAATGAATCTATTTTTAAGCTATCGGATGTGATCTTAAATTTTTTCTGTCTCAGGTTGGATGCTGAGTTCAAAACAGGAAGCTGGGCGTTGCTCCACAGGGAAAACAGCGCCAAAAAAGCAAACAGTAATATTCTTCTCAAACCACTCAATAGCAGTGAGTTTAACTCAAAATCGCAAAATCCGGCCTTTTATTGCTTAAAAGTTTTCCCATCCTGTTAATTCCTCAAAATTTGTGTGGATTGTGTTCTTTGTTCTCTGTAAACATACCTTTTACAGGAAATATTAAGTACCAGGAGTATCAATAAATTTCTCACTGAAGCTAAGCGACAGAGTGGAATAATTTTGATTAAAAAATTTATCAGTCATGGGAATTATCAGCAGACAAAGCAGCCATGGTATATTCACCATTCAACCTGGCAATATTGGCAATGGAAATTTCTTTAGGGCAAACCGCTTCGCAAGCGCCGGTGTTTGTGCAGGCCCCGAAACCTTCTTTATCCATTTGTGTAACCATATTCAATACTCTTGTTTTCCTCTCCGGATCACCCTGGGGTAATAATGCAAGGTGGGAAACTTTGGCCGATACAAATAACATGGCTGAAGAATTTTTACAAGCTGCAACACATGCGCCGCAACCGATACAGGCTGCTGCAGCAAATGATTTGTCTGCATGTTCTTTTTCAATAGGTATTGCATTGCCATCAACAGCATTACCGGTATTGACTGAAATATATCCTCCGGCCTGAATGATACGGTCGAATGCAGTGCGATCTACCATCAAATCCTTAATAACCGGAAAAGCATTTGCTCTCCACGGTTCCACTACAATGGTATCACCATCTTTAAATGCTCTCATATGCAATTGACAGGTGGTGGTGCCATGCCAGGGGCCATGCGGACGGCCATTGATATACATAGAACACATACCGCAAATTCCCTCACGGCAATCATGATCAAATGCAACCGGTTCTTTTCCTTCGTTAATTAATCGTTCATTCAACACATCAAACATTTCAAGAAAAGACATCTCCGATGAAATATCCTTCACTTCAAAAGTTTCAAACTTACCTTTAGAAGCAGCATTTTTCTGCTTCCAGACTTTAAGATTCAGATTCATTGTGTAGTGTTCCATAATGCCCCTGTCCCCTAAAGGGGAACTTAATTTTGATTAATCAGTTTAATAATGAACTTTTCTTTTTTTGTAAATCGCTTAAAGCCCTTTTAGGGGTTTGTGGATTTACTTATAGCTCCTCTGCACCGGTTTCACTTCTTCATACTTCAATTCCTCTTTATGCAATTCCCACCCGCTTCCGTTTTGATATTCCCAGGCACTGACATACATAAAACGATCATCATTTCTCATAGCTTCACCTTCCGGAGTCTGGTATTCTTCCCGGAAATGCCCGCCACAACTTTCTTCTCTTTGTAAAGCATCCATACAAATCAATTCTCCTAATTCAAGAAAATCCGCCACCCGGTTTGCCTTATCCAATTCCGGATTCATTTCTTTAATATCACCCGGTATGCGTACATTTTTCCAAAACTCTGCTCTCAATTTTTGTATTTCTGCAATTGCTTCTTTCAACCCGTTTGCATTTCTCGCCATACCACATTTATCCCACATTATTTTTCCCAATCGTTTATGAAAACTTTCCACAGTCTCATTGCCTTTAATATTCATCAGTTTACTGATTCTTTCTGCTACACCTTTTTCTGCTCCTTCAAATGCGGGATGTGTAGTGGGAATTTCTTTTGTTCTTATTTCATCCGCAAGGTAATTACCCAACGTATATGGAATTACAAAATACCCATCCGCCAGGCCCTGCATCAATGCCGATGCGCCAAGACGATTGGCTCCATGATCAGAAAAATTACATTCACCCAATGCATACAACCCCGGGACATTAGTCATCAATTCATAATCCACCCATAAACCACCCATCGTGTAATGTACAGCCGGGTAAATTCTCATGGGAACATTATATGGATTTTCGCCTGTGATCTTTTCGTACATATCAAAAAGATTTCCGTATTTCTCTTTTATCACTTCCGTTCCATGATGACGAATTTCCTCTGCAGTAGGATTATGATTGCCCAATTTGCTACATTCAATTTTTCCATACCGATTTATGGCATCTGAAAAATCAAGGAACACAGCTTGTTTTGAAGTACCTACTCCATAACCGGCGTCACATCTTTCTTTTGCCGCACGGGAAGCCACATCTCTCGGAACTAAATTTCCGAATGCGGGGTATCTTCTTTCCAGGTAATAATCTCTTTCATCTTCCGGGATTTCGTTTCCCTTTCGTGTATCATTTTGTTTTTTTGGTACCCAGATTCTTCCGTCATTTCTCAATGACTCTGACATCAGCGTCAGTTTACTTTGATGGTCTCCGGTTACGGGTATGCAAGTAGGATGAATTTGTGTATAACAAGGATTACCAAACAAAGCTCCTCTTTTATGCGCTTTCCATGCAGCGGTAACATTACTGCCCATCGCATTCGTAGATAGGTAAAAAACATTTCCATAACCGCCGCTGCAAAGCAATACAGCATGACCAAAATGTCTTTCTAATTCTCCGGTGATCAGATTGCGGGTGATAATGCCTCTTGCTTTTCCATCAATAACAACTACATCGAGCATTTCATGACGGGAAAACATTTCCACGGTACCTAAAGCGATTTGTCTTTCCAGTGCCTGGTATGCGCCAATCAAAAGTTGTTGCCCGGTTTGTCCTGCAGCATAAAATGTACGTTGCACCTGCACTCCGCCAAAAGAACGATTGGAGAGTAAACCGCCGTATTCTCTTGCAAATGGAACACCTTGCGCCACACATTGATCAATGATATTTGCGCTTACCTCCGCTAACCTGTAAACATTGGATTCCCTCGACCTGTAATCACCGCCTTTTATCGTATCATAAAATAAACGATAAACACTGTCGCCATCATTTTGATAATTCTTCGCTGCGTTGATGCCGCCTTGCGCTGCAATACTGTGCGCCCTTCGTGGCGAATCCTGGAAACAAAATGATTTTACTTTATAACCCAATTCTCCCAATGAAGCAGCTGCAGAAGCCCCGGCTAATCCTGTGCCGACCACAATTATTTCCAGCTTGCGTTTATTGGCCGGGTTCACCAATTTGCAATGGCCTTTATAATTTGTCCATTTCTGATCTAATGGACCTGATGGATTTTTTGATTCTAACGGCATTATTAATTGAATTGAAAAAAATATTTTTATGTCACCGTCATTGTTACAATCATCTTCTTTACCGTTTATCCCGTTCATACGGGACCACGCCTTCAACTATAACAATTCTATTCAACAATTCCCGACTCATCACTCTCTCTCCTTCTCTCACACCCAACCCAAATACATCGAAACAGGCATCATAGCAAAAACCAATGAAACGATTACAGAAAATCCAATACCAATATTATTTATCATGGACAGGTAACGATTATTACTTACGCCCAGCGTTCTGAAAGCACTTTGGAATCCATGCACCAGGTGCCAGCACAAAGAAAAACAACCAAGAACATATATAATTACAACCCACAACTCACTGAAGGTTGTTTTCATCCTGTCAAATAAATTAAGTTCTTCACCAAGTAACCAACCCTGGTGGCTCCGGTTAGGATACCAGAACTGTGAAAGATGAATGATCAGAAATAATAAAATCAAAGTGCCTAAGAGCCCCATGCTGCGACTATACCATTTGCTGCCCCGGTTGCCAAGATTTACCTGGTATCCAACGGTTCTTTTACTGCGGTTTTGAAATTCTAAAACTAATCCCTGTATGATATGAATGAGAAATCCTGCCATCAATCCAATTTCCAGGATCCTGATAACATAAGAAGAACCCATGAAATGAGCAGCTCTGTTGAACATGGCGCCATCATCATTAGCCCAGATGCATGCATTGATACCAACATGTACCACCAGGAAAGAAATAAGAAACAAACCCGTCAAACCCATCACTAATTTTTTTCCTACAGACGAAGTAAATATTTCAGACCATTTCATAATAAAGAATCAAGGATGTCCGCCCGCTCTCCCGGCTGAATGATTCCGGCGGGGATGATCCGGTTGGAAGGGGTTAAAAATCTGCACAAATGTACTATCAGATTAGCAAATAAAATGGAAAACTTATTTGATTTTAATCACAAGAACCCGGGTTAAATATAGAAATGACTTAATCTTTTATCCGAGCCATCAATTCACCATCTATTTTTCTAAATAAATGAAATGGTTTATACGTTCGCCAGTTATCCAGTTCCATCAGTTCAATATAATAGTTCAGGCGGGCTTTTATAAAATCATGCTGGGTTTGTTGTGGCATATTCAGGCAAACCACCCAGCCGTTTTGCTCCACTACATTCTCATACAATTCTTCATAATAATCTTTGCAGTCGCTATGATAGTTCAGCACATTTTCGGTGATCAATACAAATTTATGAATGCCTTCATCCATGAATTTTTCAAGCACTTCTCTTTTCAGGGACATGATATCGTTTTCAATGGCGTCATTCCATTCGCCAATCATTTCGATGATTGCATATTTTTCATCGTAATCAGCCAGCAGAACTTTTAAATATAAAGTGCGGCTGCCGAAATCATCCCATTGCGGATGGATATAATAATTATAAACCGTGTGAGAAAATTCGAACTCGGAATATTGTCTGCCGTGGAAAGGTGACCGTTCATCTTCCTCGCTCACATAAATATGTCTCCAGTTATAAAAAGGTTCTATGTCGTGCATACACCAACTCTCCGGTACAAATATAATTGAGTTGTCAAAATTAATGAAGCAGATATCCTTTCAATTGTTCAAAGCTATTTTCCATTAAACTGCTTTTTTTATTTTTTTTCATGATACCTGCCAGGGATGCAGGTATCTCAATTTTTTGACCAATTGCTTTTTCAACAGCTTCGGGAAACTTCACCGGGTGTGCCGTTTCCAGGAAAATTCCCTTACCGGGAAACTGATCAAGGTATCGTTCTAAAGATAAATATCCCACAGCACCATGGGGATCGCATAGATAATTGCAATGCTGATATACTTCTTTTATAGTGAGGAGCGTTTCTTCATCGCTGATGCTGAAAGAGGATAGATCATTTTTCAGAACTGAAAACCGATGCTGAAAAATTTCCAGTATCCGGACAAAATTACTCGGATTGCCCACATCCATAGCATTGCTTAGTGTGGGTATGGTTTGTTTTGGTTTCAGGATTTCAGTCTTAAGATAATTGCTGATGACATCATTTGCATTGCAGGCAGCAATAAAATGTTTGACCGGCAAACCCGATTGTTGCGCCAATAATCCGGCACAGATATTTCCAAAATTTCCACTCGGTACAGATACCACCGGCGGCTTTCCTTTTTCCGGCCATTGCTTATATGCAAAAAAATAGTAAACCTGTTGGGGCAGCCATCTGGCTACATTAATGGAATTGGCCGATGTAAGAAACCGTTTTTTATTTATGTCTTCATCAGCAAATGCTTTTTTCACCATCTGCTGGCAGTCATCAAATGTACCTTTCACTTCCAGTGCATGAATATTTTCTCCTAATGTGGTTAGTTGTTTTTCCTGCACCGGGCTTACTTTTCCCGAAGGATATAAAATAATAACCTCCACTCCTTCGGTTTCATAAAAACCATTGGCCACAGCGCCGCCGGTATCACCCGAAGTGGCAACTAATACAGTTACTTTCTTTTCATGATCTTTCAAAAAATAACCCAAACAACGGCTCATGAACCTGGAACCGACATCTTTAAATGCCAGTGTAGGGCCGTGAAATAATTCCAATGAAAATATGGTTTCATTAACCTGAACCAGCGGTATGGGGAAATTGATTGTTTCGGAAATTATTTGAAATAATTTTTCTTCAGGTATTGCATCGCCAACGTAGGGCTTTATCACCCGGAATGCAATTTCTTCATTGGATAAATTTTCTATATCCCTGAAAAATTCATTTTCAATTTTAGGGATGCGTTCCGGAAAATACAATCCCATATCCGGCGCCTGCCCTCTAATAGTCGCTTCCCTGAAATCAACTGTTACTGATTGTTTATTGATGCTGTAATGCTTCACTATTTATTGTTTAACTTGAATTGCTTATTTCAAAATACTAATTGCGAACATTAAACTCCCACCTCTCACCCACTCACCACCTCCACTCCTCTTTTATTAATTCTCGTCACATAAGTATTGTAATCAATCCCGATTTTATTATAAACTTCCTTCATTACCTGTTCTACTGCTTTGGCTGTTGATTCATCCTTACTCAGCATAAAAACAGAAGGTCCAGAACCGGAAATACCACCCCCCAAAGCTCCTGCTTCTTTACATTTCTTTTTTACTTCATCAAAACCGGGGATCAAAATACTTCGCACCGGCTCAATGATCACATCTTCCAGGGAACGGCCGATCAGGTCATGATCGTTTTTTATTAAACCGGTAATCAGCCCGGCAATATTTCCCCATTGACGAATGGCATCTTTAAACAAAATTTGTTTTTTCAAAATTTGTCTTGCATCCGAAGTCTTCACTTCTATCTGCGGATGAACAACAGTCACATAAAGATCAGGTGCCGGAATAGAAATAATATCTAAAGGATGAATACTTCGTATTAAAGTAATGCCCCCTGAAATACAGGGAGAAATATTGTCTGCATGTTTTACTCCAGACGCTAATTTTTCGCCATTCATGGCAAACTGAATCATTTCTTCATTGGAAAAAATATTATCCAGCAAATGATTGGCTGCAATGGCTGCGCCTGCTGCGCTGGCAGCACTGGAGCCTAATCCGCTGCCCGGTTTGATCTGCTTAGTGATTTCAACTTCAAAACCAATTTCATTTTTCATTCTCTCTATAATGGAAAGCAAAACCACACCCGCTACATTTTTTTCCGCTTCTTCAGGCAGTCCGAAATAATCATTGTTACGAATGATCACATTTGGTTCATTCAGCAACTGCACCTGCATGATATCATAAGGTTCATTCAGCGCCATACCAAGAATATCAAATCCACAAACAAGATTGGCAACGGTAGCAGGGCTTTTTATTTTAATTTTTTGCATAATGAATTCTTATTTAACGGCTCTCAAAATATCAGCAAACACCCCGCTGGCTGTCACCTCTGCCCCGGCTCCCGCTCCTTTGATCACCAAAGGTTGCTCTTTGTATCGTTCTGTATAAAATAGCACTACATTATCTTTTCCGTACAAATGATAAAGATCATGATTGGGGTTGATATGCTGCAAACCGACATCAGCCTTGCCAGGATTATATGATGCTACAAATTTTAACTTGTTACCAGTATTATTAGCTTCATCATAAATTTTTTTAAAATGTATTTCTTCTTTTTCCATTGCTCGATAAAAATCTTCCACAGAGCCTTTCATACAAGAATCCGGTATGAACGTTTTGTTTTGAATATCGCTCATTTCAATTTCTTGCCCCGCTTCTCTTGCCAGAATTAAAATTTTCCGCATCACATCGGTGCCGCTCAGATCTAATCTCGGATCCGGTTCTGTATAACCTTCCTCCTGAGCCTGTTTCACTACTTCTGCAAATTTTCTTTTCCCGTCATAATTATTGAACACAAAATTCAGGGTTCCGCTTAAAACAGCTTCAATACGCAGTATCCGGTCGCCGCTGCTCAAAAGATCATTCAAGGTACCAATAACTGGCAGTCCAGCGCCCACATTGGTTTCAAAAAGAAACTGGCTGTTAAATTCCCTCGCCAGGTCTTTTAGTTTTTTGTAATACTCATATTCAGATGATGCAGCTACTTTATTGCAAGCCACGACTGTAATACTTTTCTTCAACAAAAGATCATAAAGTTTGGCTACCCTGTCATTAGCCGTTACATCAATAAAAATGGAATTGCGTAAGTTGAGTGTAATGATCGTTTCAATAAATTCAGAAATATTTCCTTTTACGCCTTCCGGTAATTTTTCTTTCCATTGTGATAAATCAATCCCTTCTTCTTGAACCAGCATGTTCCGGCTATTGCACAAACCAACTACTCTTGCCTGAATATGCATTTGTTCCTGTAAAAAATGAACTTGTTGTTTCAATTGAGCCAAAAGTTTCGAGCCCACATTACCAGTTCCGGCTATAAAAAGATTAACCTGTTTGTATGTTTTTTCAAAAAACTCTTCATGCAAAACGTTGATGGCTTTGCGAACATCTTTGGTGGCGATAACGGTAGAAATATTTTTTTCAGAAGATCCCTGGGAAATAGCCCGGATGTTCACCCCGTTTTTTCCTAATGCGCTAAACATTCGTCCACTGACGCCGGTATGGCTTTTCATATTCTCTCCCACCAATGCCACAATGGAAAGATCAGATTCCACTTTTAAGGGTTCTACTTTCTGTAGTGCAATCTCATTTACAAAAGCAGCATCTATCGTTTGTTTGGCTTTTTCAGCAAACGCTGATTCAATTCCCACGCAAATGGAATGCTCGGAGGAGCTTTGAGTAATCAGGATCACATTGATCTTTTCATTACTCAACGCTTCAAATAATCTTTTTGAAAAACCGGGGATGCCTACCATACCGCTTCCTTCCAGGCTAAGCAGAGAAATATTATTGATGCTTGAAATCCCTCTTACAATATTTCCATTCTTTTTAATCTGCGATTCTATCAAAGTACCTTCATCACCCGGTGCGAAAGTATTTTTAATGCGGACAGGGATATTTTTATTCATCACCGGCTGGATAGTAGGCGGATAAATAACTTTTGCCCCGAAATGAGAAAGTTCCATGGCTTCCTGGTAAGAAATCTGTGGGATGATGCGGGCATGGCTTGCCATTCTTGGATCCGCCGTCATCATACCGCTGACATCCGTCCAGATTTCAAGAAGACCCACATTCATCGCAGAAGCTATGACGGATGCGGTATAATCCGAGCCCCCTCTTCCTAAAGTGGTAGTGATCCCGTTTGCGTCTGATGCAATAAAGCCGGGGATGATGAATAAAGAATCGTTATGTTCTGAAAAAAATCTTAAAATATTTTCATCTGTCAAACTGAAATTTACTTCTGCTGCCGTAAATAAAGAATTAGTAATTATCAATTCTCTTGCATCCTTCCATGTATTATCAATTCCTGCTGATTTAAGTTTAGCTGAAATGATGCAGGAAGAAAGCCATTCACCGTATGCAGCAATGCGATCTTTGGTTCTTGCGGTCAGTTCGCCCAGCATGAAAATGCCATTACAAATATCTTCAATTTCATTACAGGATTTTTTAACGAAGCTCAGCAATGAGCTTTGTTGCGTCAGCGGAATAAGTTCTTTGACAACTTCGAGGTGGCGATGTTCGATTAAAGACAATTTTTTTTTGTATTGTTCATTAGCCGCAGCAGCCAAAGCTGCGGATGATAATAAATGATCTGTAATACCGCCCATGGCCGATACGACAACGACCGTTTTATCTTTTTTAACAGCATTGCTGATGATAGCAACTACTTTATTTATATTTTCTGCGTTGGCAACAGAGCTGCCTCCGAATTTTAAAATCTGCATACTTTAAATTTGAATTGAGAAACTGGTTAAATAAAATGAAAAGACTTTAGTTTGTCTTTCAGCAATAAGCCCATTGGATAATATGAAACTATTTAATCCCGTAAAACGGGATTGTTGTAGTTGTGGAAATAATAATAGAAGGCCAACCGGCAATATCCGGAGATTCATTAATAGTATGGATGGAATAAATCACCACAACAAACTTATGCGATGCGCAAAATAACGAATGATATTGAAAATAAAAAGGTTTTTATAAAACAGCGAGTTCAGAAGCTTTTTTTACACTTCCATATTTAAGTAATAAGGTTTTAGCCTTATTGTAATCATCCAGTTTCAGGCGTTCCATCAACATCTTGACACCACGATCCACCAGTTTTTCATTGGTGAGCTGCATATTTACCATTTTATTATCCTCCACCCTGCCCAATTGTATCATTACCGATGTGGAGATCATGTTCAGTACCAGTTTCTGAGCAGTTCCACTTTTCATCCTGGTACTGCCGGTTACAAATTCGGGGCCCACTACTACTTCAATGGGAAATTCAGCGGCTGCACTGACCGGCGAATCAGGATTACAGGAAATGCTTCCGGTGATGATGCCTCTTTTCCGGCATTCTTCCAGGGCTCCAATCACATAGGGAGTAGTGCCGCTGGCTGCAATACCTACTACCACATCTTTATCAGAAATTTTATAAGCCTGTAAATCTTTCCAGCCCTGCATTTTATCATCTTCGGCAAATTCAACGGCCACCATTATGGCTTTTTCGCCCCCTGCAATAATACCAATGACCAGGCCATGAGGAACACCGTAAGTAGGAGGACATTCGCTTGCATCTACTATTGCCAATCTGCCGCTGGTACCGGCGCCAATATAAAACAACCGGCCCCCCATCAGCATTTTATCACTTATTGCTTCCACTAATTTTTCAATTTGTGGTATGGCTTTTTCAACTGCATGGGGAACAATTTGATCTTCCTTATTGATGAAAGAAAGTAATTCATTAATAGTCATCTTTTCAAGGTGACGGTAATTGCTTGGTTGTTCCGTAATTTTTTTAAATGACATAAATCCGCTCTTTAGCTGTGGTATTCAATCAAACCGGGCATGGGGTTTTTCAAAATTTTACCAGGTTCCATTTGGTAGGTGGCGCAAAGGTCTAGTAATACATCCTGAAATCCAAATGCAACACCTCCAACAAAATGAACCGGCATTAAAAACGCTTCTTTGTACCGGCTCAAGTGATTGAAAAAAAAATCATTCAACCCATCTTCTATAATATTTTCAACCATATAATGTCCCCTGTTTTCTGCAAGAAATAATGTGAAACTTGCAAGATAACGATTAGGCAAAGCTTTTTTATAAACATTTTCCAATATTTCAGCACGATTTGTTACGTACTTCGCATCAAATCTTGCCCGCAGGTCTTCATCAAATATTCCATATAAATAATACTGAATTACTTTTTTACCCAAATAAGCGCCACTGCCTTCATCGCCCAGGGCATAGCCGATACCCGGTGTTTGTTTGGCAATCTTTTTTCCATCATAATAACAACAAAAGGATCCTGTCCCTAAATTACCCACCATCCCCTTGTTCCTGCCACATACCGATTTAGCAGCAGCAGCCAGATCATGATCCACATGCACTTTTGCTCCCGGAAATACTTTTTGCAGTGCTTTTTTTACAATCCCGGCATTTTCAGAGCTTACACAGCCGGTACCATAGTAAAAAATTTCATCAACATCTATATTTTTCAATGTTGGTTTCAGTTCATCCAATAAAAGGATTTTTATTTGTTCCGCATTTAAGAAATAAGGGCTGATGCCGGCTGTATAAATTGTCTTGGGTTTAGAACCTGTCAGTAAACACCATTCTGCCTTTGTGGCGCCGCTATCTGCTATAAGTTTTTTTAAAGCCATTAAAGATTTGTTGAATTACAGGAACGCACCAAGCTTTATCTTCAAATCCGTTACTTTGCGTTCAGTAAAATAAATAAAGATAAGTGATGCAGAATAAAAAATTAAAAGTTTGGCTGCCCCTTCTTTTTGCTATCGTTATGATTCTGGGAATGTATTTCGGCGATAAGCTACGTGGGGACATGGGTGGTTCAAATAATTTTTTCAAAACCAGTAAACGGAGTACCCTGCAGGAAGCGCTGGATCTCATCCGCCTGAAATACGTTGATTCTGTACGGCTGGATACATTGCAATCAAATGCCATCCAGGATATGATGGGAGAACTGGACCCCCATTCCGTTTACATACCAGCAACTAAATTGCAGGAAGTAAACGAAGACCTGGGCGGCAAGTTTGAAGGGATTGGTGTGGAGTTCAATATTTTCAGTGATACCATAAATGTATTATATGTAATTCCCGATGGACCGGGAGATAAAGCCGGTTTGCAAATTGGTGATAAAATCTTAAAAGCTGACGACACCCTGCTTACCCGGAAAAATATGACAGGTGATGATGTAAAAAGAATCATACGTGGAGTGCAGGGTTCAAAAACCGTATTGCAAATTTTACGAGACGGTAAAGTTTTTAATAGTACTGTAACCAGGGATATGATCCCGGTATCTTCAGTAGATGCATCTTACATGATAGACAAACAAACCGGCTATATCAAGCTGAATAAATTTTCCGAAAGCACTTACATTGATTTTATGAAATCACTGGAAAGCCTGCAAAAACAGGGAATGCAGAAATTGATTCTTGACCTGAGAGGTAATGGTGGAGGGTTTATGAATGAAGCAGTGGATATTGCCGATGAATTTCTGGATGATGATAAGCTAATCGTATATACAAAGGGTATTAATTCGCCCCGCCAGGAATATAAAGCCAAACGTCCGGGGCTTTTTGAAACCGGGAAATTAACAGTATTAGTGGATGAGCTAACCGCAAGTGCCAGCGAAGTATTGGCAGGAGCTTTACAGGATTGGGACCGAGGTACAATTATTGGCCGCCGCACATTTGGAAAAGGCCTGGTGCAACAACAATACCAGTTGAGTGACGGATCCGCTATCCGGCTTACCATTGCAAGATATTATACGCCGTTGGGGCGAAGCATTCAGCGTCCTTATGATCAAGGGAAAAAAGTGTATATGGATGAGATTTGGAAACGTTATTCCGACGGAGAAGCTTTGCATGCAGATTCCAATAAGGTGAGTAATGGTAAAGAATACAAAACTCCCAAGGGAAGGATTGTGTATGGTGGCGGCGGCATTATGCCGGATATTTTTGTGCCGATAGATACAAGCACTTTTCAGCGTACTGCAGCAAAGGTCTTGCTTGACGGGACATTATATAAGTTTGTTTACCTCTACTATTTACAACATAAATCGCTGGTACAACAATATGCTAATCCGGAAGACTTCGTTAAAAATTTCAATCATGAAAATGAGATGTGGCAGCAGTTGGTGCAATATGCAGCAAAGGATACAGTGAATCTAAAATCAGTTCCTGAATCAGATAAAGAATCATTGGAAAAACGAATGAAAGCAAACCTGGCCCGGTTTAAATGGCGAAATGAAGGTTTTTATGAAGTGCTGAATACGGATGATGCTGTAATAAAAAAGGCCATTGAAGTACTGGAAAAATAAAAGCAATTCTTTTTTCAAGAATTGCTTAAGCTGATTAATGATAATGGATCCTTTATGATTGTTTGCTTTCGTTTCTTTCCCACCATTGTTTTTCTATACGGTAAGAACCGAATAAACCAAGTCCCCCGCCAATAGCAATAAGAGCAAAGTAAATAGCCGGGTTATCATCTACACGGTCTTTATAAATATTTCCGTTGACCACAGTCTGAACAAATGAGTGTTGCAATATATATTCATCAAGAAGGTATGCAGCCAGCAAACCGGCACCTGAGCCAATCAGTAACAAAGCCCATTTCAGATTTTTATAGGGAGCCGGTCTGTTTGCAAACTCTTTCGGATTCATTCCTTTTTCAATCATAGCCAGGTTTTGACGGGTTTTCAGGTAAACTATTCCGAATATCATGGCAAACCCGCCTGCAAACATTACAATTGGAATTAAAAATTCGCCTCGCATAACATAAATTTTTTTGGTTAAAATTATTTTCAGCCTTTTTCATGTGACTACCGGCAATCAGCCGTGGTTACATTTCTAAAGAACTTTTCTGAATCGTTTTACAAAAACTATGACTACCTGCCGTTAAATAAGGTTACAGCTTTTAAAAATTCGTAATTTGTATTGTAACCGGCCTTATTAATATGTAGTCTTATTACGCAGAATGTCAACCGGACTTAGTGATAATGAAATCATTGGCAAAGTGCTACGTGGTGATCAGCAGGCCTATGCAGGGCTTGTAGAGCGCTATCAAAACTATGTTTTTACACTGGCAATGCGTTTCACTAAAAACCGGGAAGACGCAGAAGAAGCATCGCAGGACATTTTTATAAAGGCGTATCGTTCTTTGGCAGATTTCAGAGGGGCATCCAAGTTCAGCACCTGGCTTTATACAATTGTTAATACCACCTGCATTACTTTTTTAAGAAAAAGGAAATTAGAAACCTATTCATTAGATCATGAAAAAATATTTGAAATGGCTGACAGTAAAGATTCCGGGTTCAGGGCAAACCTGGTAGAACAAAAATCAAGAACTAATATGGTTAATGAAGCTATTACCTTGTTAGGCCATGATGATGCTGAGATTATAACTTTGTTTTATAAAGCGGAACAAAGCCTGGAAGAGATTGGAAAAATTTTGGGGCTGGATCCAAAAACTGCAAAAGTAAGATTGCACCGTGCCCGGCAGCGGCTTAAGGAAAAAATGGAAACTTATTTTGCCGAAGAAGTAAAAGATTTAAATTAAAAACTTGATTATGGAAACTCAAAAACATATCGAAGAACATCTCTGGGATTATATTGATGGTACCATATCTTCAGAAGAAAAAACGATAATTGAACAATTACTGCTAAGCAATACTGAATGGAAAAACAAATACCTTGAATTGCTAGAGACTCACCGGATACTCCAGTCATCCGGCCTGGAAGCACCATCACTCCGTTTCACCAAAAATGTTATGGAAGGCATCTCGAAGTATCATATTGCCCCAGCTACCAAAACGTATATCAACAAAAGAATCATTTGGGGAATTGGTTTCTTTTTCATCGCCATATTTGTTGGTTTCCTTGTATATGGTTTCGGACAAATAGACTGGACTGCAAAAGGTGATAATAATTTGTCAATCGATTTAAGCAGGCTGGATATCAACAAATTCTTCAATAATACTTATATCAACATATTTATGATGATCAATGTAGTGCTGGGGCTTTTTCTTCTTGACAATTATTTCAGCCATAAAAGAAAATCTTTTCAGAAAAAAGTTTGATGGCTTTAAATAGTCACGCCTGCTGACTGCAGGCGGGTCCGGTGAACCCTTCTGCTTCCAGAGGGGTTCTTTGATTTCCTTTAATGGCAGGCCGCTTTGCATTACAAATTGTAACTTCGTCATGTAACTAATAGCTATGGATATCAGAAATAACATCCTTGAAACCATTGGAAACACTCCGTTAATCAGGTTAAACAAAATCACCAAAGATTTTCCCTGCACCGTAGCCGCTAAAGTGGATTATTTTAACCCGGGGAATTCCATCAAGGATAGAATGGCTATTAAAATGATTGAAGTGGCAGAGAAGGAAGGGAAGCTAAAACCCGGTGGTACCATTATTGAATGTACTTCGGGAAATACGGGAATGGGCTTAGCATTAGCTGCCGTAGTAAAGGGTTATAAATGTATTTTCACAACTACAGATAAACAGTCCAAAGAAAAAATGGACATATTGAAAGCTGTCGGCGCTGAAGTGATTGTTTGTCCTACCAATGTGGAGCCGGATGATCCGAAAAGTTATTATTCTGTAGCCCGAAGATTAGCAAAAGAAATTCCCAATTCATTTCACTGCAATCAGTATGATAATCTTGCTAATCGTTTGGCACATTATGAATCCACCGGCCCTGAAATCTGGAAACAAACAGATGGAAAAATCACACATTTGATTTGCACAGCCGGTACCGGCGGCACGATCACAGGCACTGCCATGTTTCTGAAAGAAAAAAAACCGGATATACAAGTTTGGGCTGTTGATGTATATGGTTCATTACTCACCAAATATTTTCGCACCGGCGAAACAGATATGAATGAAGTGCATCCTTATGTGAGTGAAGGATTCGGAGAAGATTTTGTGCCGGAGAATTATAATATGAAAGTGATTGATCATTTTGAACAGGTAACCGATAAGGACGGGGCCGTGATGGCAAGACGATTAGCTAAAGAGGAAGGAATCTTTTGCGGCTATAGTGCAGGAAGTTGCCTGCAGGGATTAATGCAACTGAAAAACCGTTTGAAAAAAGATGACCTGGTTGTATGCATCTTTCATGATCATGGCAGCCGTTATGTAGCCAAAATTTATAATGATCAATGGATGATTGAACGAGGCTTCCTGGATGTGAAAACATTTAAAGACATTATAAGTGCAAGAGGAACGGCTCAAAAACTTGTAAGTGTGGACATCTCCCAGACCGTTTCTGAAGCTGTATCATTGATGAAGAAATATGATATCGAGCATATTCCCGTAACCAATGGTAATGGCCCGGTAGGCGCTATCAGCGAAAGCGGGTTATTTCAGAAAATATTTGACAATCCCGAAATAAAAAATGCAAAAATATCCGAAGTGATCGAACCCAATTTTCCTATGGTAGAATTTGATACGCCGGTGGAGCGGCTCAGCCATCTTATCAACAAAGAAAACGGGGCTGTACTCGCCAAAGATGATGCAGGCAATTATCATATTGTAACTAAATATGACGTGATACAGGCGTTAAGTCATTAAGGAAAATAGCCGGCTATATCTTATTGTGCACAATCCAGTATCATTGAAACTCTGATCTTACTACCCGTAAATTTACTTTCGACATATCGTTATTGTCGCAATGGAAGATTAGCCTCTTTACGATTCAAACGGTAAATACTGTGGTAGAAAAGTTTAGAAGTTTTTCTCTATTATATTAATGAACTCACAATTATTTTTGCCTCAGAAGTTGATTGATACATAATCAATCTAATCCAATCCGATGTCCTGAATGAGAAGCCACCCCTGAAACTAACTAAACCAATCCTTAGAAAAACCAGAGCCGATTTCCCTGATTTTAATCGGGGCGGCAAAAATCCAATATCAATCAACTTCTTCCTTTTTGGAAAAGTACCCGAAAATCCAGATCCTGTAGAAAAGCTATCCAGTTCCTTGAAGACCTAACTGCAATCACCGCAGTGTCCAAATCCCATGAAAAGATTAATGGTCCGGAACCCTCCTGCAATCCAGAAGCATAGCAAAGGATGGCAGGAGGTGCGGTGATGATAAATGTCTTCCCATCTTTTCTTTTTTCTATTTTCCTAAATGTTTTCTCACATTATTTACTGCACATTGAAACATGCATTTTAATTCGATTTATACTTCTTAATTCAAAAAATCATATTGATTTCAGATAACTATTAAGAATGCGAGGTTTCTTATCTTTGCGCCCTGATAAAATCAATACAGATGTCAAAAAAAATCAATGAACTTCTGGGCGAAAAAGCCGAATTTTTGCTCAATCATCAATCCAAAACTATTACCAAAGATCAGCTTCATTTACCGGGGCCTGATTTTGTAGATCGTATCTGGATAAACAGCGATCGTAATCCACATGTAATGCGTAACCTGCAATTGATGTATAATACCGGAAGGCTGGCCGGTACGGGTTATCTTTCCATTCTTCCCGTTGACCAGGGTATTGAACACAGCGCCGGAGCATCGTTTGCAAAAAATCCGATTTATTTTGATCCGGAAAATATTATTAAGCTGGCCATTGAAGGAGGATGTAATGCAGTAGCCACAACTTATGGAGGATTAGGAATGCTTTCCAGAAAATATGCACATAAAATTCCTTTTATTATAAAAGTGAATCACAATGAATTTCTCACTTACCCCAATAAATTTGATCAGATCATGTTTGCTTCCATCAAAGCAAGCTGGAATTTGGGCGCTGCTGCCGTGGGGGCTACCATTTATTTCGGCAGCGAAGAATCCACAAGGCAAATACAGGAAGTGAGTAAAGCTTTTGAAATGGCGCATGAGTTGGGAATGGCCACCATTCTCTGGTGCTACCTTCGCAATCCCGCATTCAAAACAAAAGAAAAAGATTTTCATGTATCGGCTGACCTGACCGGACAAGCCAATCATCTCGGCGTAACCATTGAAGCGGATATCATCAAGCAAAAACTACCGGAAAATAATGGTGGATATCTTGCATTAAACACCAAAGAATCTGCTTACGGAAAAAATGATCCGCTCATTTATACCAAACTCACTTCTGATCACCCGATTGATCTCTGTCGTTACCAGGTTGCTAATTGCTATATGGGCCGTGCAGGATTAATTAATTCCGGTGGCGCATCCTCCGGCGCCAGTGATATGGCAGAAGCAGTGACTACCGCCGTCATTAATAAACGAGCCGGTGGTATGGGACTTATTTCAGGGCGCAAAGCATTTCAGCGGCCGATGAAAGAAGGAGTTGGAATACTCAATGCCATACAGGATGTGTACCTGGATAATGAGGTAACGATAGCGTAAGAAATTAGTAATTTAGAATTAGGAATTAAAAATTATAAACCTTCTTGAGTGAAGGTTTTTTATTTTGATGTAGCCAACGTTTTGTATTTTCAAATAATCAAGGTTTTGCTATGCCGACGAAGGTGGCATCTCTGAATCTGCAACTCTCGAGATGCCTCACCAGCATCACCTTTAATTTATAAAGACGAAAAGAACCCCGTTCAGCATGACAAGATTCTTTCAGTACCCGGCCTCTTTATTTTACTTTTAATCAAAAAATAATTCATGCTCCAACAAATAGTTCTCCTCGCTTTAGTAATAAATGACTATGATGAAGCCATTCAATTTTATACAAAGAAGTTAGGATTCCGGTTGATTGAAGACACTGTGCTAAGCGAAACTAAACGATGGGTGCTGGTAAGGCCCCCCGGCAACTCAGAATGTTCGTTGCTTCTCGCCAAAGCTGCCGGTGATGAACAAAGAAGCCGCATCGGCAATCAAACCGGCGGCCGTGTCTTTTTATTTTTAAAAACGGATGATTTCTGGCGGGATTATAATAACTTTCTGTCAAAGGGAATACAATTTATCCGGGAGCCGAAAAAAGAAAAGTATGGAACGGTGGCTGTGTTTCAGGACTTGTATGGCAACCTTTGGGATCTTATTGAATACAGCGATAAAAAATAGTTGTTACAAATATCTCAGCCACTCTTTTTCTTTATGTTGCATTTTATAATTTCCATACCATTTGCACAATGTATAGAGTAGAACAACAATTAAGAGCCAGACAAGATATACCATTCCCAAACTGATACCAGAGCCTGATGCCGGCCTTCCAAACTGAAAGGGCCCAAACAATAAATCTTTCCAGTGAAACCCCTGGGCAAACACCATAACAAAAACAGCAAGCCTGATAAGATATAAATGTATCAGGTAATAAAACATCGGCACTTTGCCATACACAGAAAAAATATTTTGAAACCATCCTGAAAGATCCGTGGTGAGCCATAACAGTAAAAACATGATACCAAAAAAAAGCAAATCAAATTGTAATGAAGGCGCATATTTGGTGACATTGAAAAATGAAACTATAGTCATTGCAGTTTCTTTCTGAGCAGACCATGGAAAAGGATCGCCATATACATTCACAAACCTGAGAATGAAAAATAACAACAATGCAATAACGCTACAATTTAACAGGTATATTTTTTGAGATGCTGCTTCCCTTTCAAATACTTTTCCAAAGGAAAAACCCAACAACAACATAACGGCCCAGGGAATCACCGGGTACGCTGTGAAGAAAATAAAATCTTTAGAAACCGTTTGCGGCCCCGGAACGAAAAATATATTCAGCAATACAGAAATTGCTTTACTGTTTATTTGCGGAAGAAACTGCAACAGGTTGTGAGAGAAAATAATCAGTAGTGAAACAAGGCCGATGGTTTTCAGATTTACTTTTAATAAAAAAGAAAGGATGATAAATCCTGCTCCGATAGCCGCAATCACCTGCAACATTAGTATGCGGAATTGAACATCGAACCACAGCACAAAATTTACCAAAGTAAATTCCATCAGTATCAGCCACAACCCTCTTTTCAATAAAAATTTTCTTGTAGCATCAATATCTCCTCTCCTCTTCATAGACAGGTATGCGGATGTTCCGGAAAGAAAAACGAATGTCGGTGCGCAGAGATAAGTGATCCATCTTGTAAAAAAAAGAAAAGGAGTTGTAGTATTAAGATCAGTGGGGCTTTGTGTCAGTGAAGAAACATGCATCAGGTCACGGATATGATCCAGCGCCATAATGACCATGACAATGCCTCTGACAATGTCAATAGAATGAATCCGCTTATTCAAAGCAGGGGAACTGTTGATTTCGTTATTCATTTTTTCCATTAAATAAAAGCAGGGTTACATAATTAAGAAGTTTTTGCAAAAGGCCGAAATAGAAAGGGCAAGCGGTAAAATCTCCTGGCAAGCGGTTTTCAATATTTTCATGAACCGGATAATTCTTTCATACGTTTTGCCAATCAGTTTACTGCTCATTACTATTCTCTTTTCTTGCAAACATCTGCTCCATCATGGCATATAGTTCCAGATGTTTTTGCTGAAAAAGCTCCGGCTGTTTGAAAAAATATTCAGATGCTACTGCAAAAAATTCCGCCTCATTGGTGAGCCCATACAAGTCAATATCTGATTCACCATTTCGCATAGCCTGCATTGTTTCTCTCATCAACTTCTGCCAGTCAATGACAGACTGCTTTGATAATAAAGCCTGCGGAACACCATCTACGGCACCATCCATTTTATCAATCATGTGAGCAAATTCATGAATAGCCGCATTGCTTTTGTCTTCCTTATTTAAAAATCCATGACGCAAAGCCTGCTTAGAAAGTATCATTACATTTTGCAACGGGCCGCTCCCTACCATGCCGGTAATAGTTCGGTGATAGCCCGATTGATCAAAATCCCTGCTGAATGCATCGGGGTATAATAAAACTTCATGCAGATCGGTATATTCCCATTCTTTGAAATCAAATACAGGAATAACAGCAGCAGCGCCAATCAATACCTGGTCTAAATCTTCCACATCTGTTTTTATTCCCGTGATCCGGACCTCAGCATAAAATTGCTGCATTCTTTTCTCAAATATTTTTTTTCCAGGTTCATCTAACTGATGATAAAAATCAACATGCTCATCGAGTAAATTCAGAAAATGATCCGGCAAGGGATCAACAAAATGACTCTTCCTGGTTATTTTAAAAACAATCGTGATGAATAAAACCAAAAAGATCAGAACCGCTGTTATCTGCAAAATAGTGATCAGCATAAATCGAAGATATTGAAGATGTGGAAAACAACTTGTGATAGAAAATGTTTATATTTCCTCATGAATAAAAAAAATTCCGCTGCCAACCTGTTTATCGCAGTCATTGCATTGATCGCCTGGTTTGCATTGATCCTGCAACTGTATATTATGATCAGTTCGGCATCCGTTAACCATCTGACCAAACTACAGGCTACCGGAAGATTTTTTGCATTTTATACTATTCTCACAAACTTGCTGGTTGCCATCAATCTTACCGCCATTCTCTTATTTCCCCGGTCGGCAATAGGAAAATTCTTTGTGCAGGCTTCTCCTGCTGCCGCCACCGCAGTGTATATACTCATCGTAGGAATCATATATAATTTTTTGCTTCGCCAATTGTGGAAGCCCGAAGGATGGCAAAAAATTGCCGATGAACTCTTGCATGTTATAGTCCCGTTACTTTATATATTATATTGGGGTTTTCTTGCATCAAAAAAAGGTTTGCAATGGAAAAATATTATTCAATGGCTTACCTATCCGTTGCTTTATTTCATTTATATGCTGATACGGGGCGCCGTCGAAGGTTTTTATCCTTACCCGTTTTTAAATGTAAAAGAGTTAGGATATACCCACGCCTTTTTAAATGCCGGCGGCATGATAATTTTATTTGTAATAACCGGATTTATTTTTATTGCAATAGCCCGCAGACGATCTGTATAATCCTCCTTATGTATTATACGACTATTCCTGAATGAGAAAATCGAAATAATAAAATCCCTGAAACATTAATGTGAATGTATTATTCGTCAATCACCACTTATAATGTATCTTTATAATCTTAAAACTCTGCAATGTCATTATTCAATAACAACAAAAAGCAAAAAGGGAAAAAGGATAAAAAGAATCTCCAGGCCGGTAACCCGGGTTCAAAATTTTTTAATAAATCTACTAAAAGTGCGGGCTTCTCACAACGGCCCCCAAAAGCCGGGGGAAGCCGGGGCAGTTAATTTATTTACAAGTTGAACCTTCCTGATCTAATTATTTAGCTTTATAGAAACTTTTTTTTTAGCTAAATCAAATTTATGAGAAGGAGAGATTTTTTAACAAGCAGTTCTCTTGCAGCAGCAGGCCTCAGTACTGCGCTCGCCATTTCATGCAATAACAATGTTTCCCAAGAAAAGGAAGTGAAAAAAGATGGGGCAACTACAGGTGATTTTGCATTGTCTGAAATAACAGTAGCGGAATTGCAAAAAAAAGTTCAAAAAGGCGAATACAGCTATGAACAGATTACGGACATCTACCTGCAACGAATTGATGAACTGGATAAAAAAGGCCCGGCCATCAACGCTGTTATCGAATTGAATCCGGATGCAAAAAATATTGCGAAAACAATGGATGAGGAAAGAAAAAGCGGAAAGAACAGAGGCCCCTTACATGGAATTCCTGTCTTAATAAAAGATAATATTGATACGGCAGATAAAATGAAAACTTCTGCCGGTTCATTGGCTTTGGCTACTTCCATTGCATTAAAAGATTCTTTTGTAACACAAAAATTAAGAGAAGCCGGCGCAGTTATTCTTGGTAAAACAAATCTGAGTGAATGGGCGAATATCCGTTCCAACCATTCCACCAGCGGATGGAGCGGCCGGGGAGGATTGACAAAAAATCCTTACGCATTGGATAGGAATGCATGCGGCTCCAGTTCCGGAACCGGAGCGGCTATTACTGCAAATTTTGCTACGGTAGGTATCGGTACAGAAACAGATGGCTCCATTGTTTGCCCCTCTTCACATAATGGATTGGTGGGAATAAAACCAACAGTCGGATTAATAAGTCGCTCCGGCATCATTCCTATTTCGCATAGCCAGGATACGGCAGGCCCGATGTGCCGTTGTGTGGCAGATGCTGCTGCTTTGCTTGGTATATTAACCGGAACCGATCCGAAAGACACTGCAACAATTGAAAGCAATGGAAAAGCATTGACGGATTATACTAAGTTTCTCGACAAAGATGGATTAAAAGGAAAAAGAATAGGCGTAGCAAGAAAATTTTTTGGATTTAGCGATAAAGTAGATCATTTGATGAATGAAGCTATTAATACGTTGAAACAAAACGGAGCTGCCATTATTGATCCGGCTGATGTTCCCAACGTAGGGAAATATGATGATACGGAATTTGAGGTTTTACTTTATGAATTGAAAGCAGACCTGAATACATATCTCGCCGAACTGGGCGCCAATGCTCCTGTAAAAACACTGCAAGACATTATTGCATTTAATGAAAAAAATAAAGACAAAGAAATGCCTTACTTCGGCCAGGAAACTTTTTTGAAAGCACAGGAAAAAGGACCGTTGACAAGTAAAGAATACATTGATGCTTTGGCAAAAAATCATCGTTTATCAAGAGAAGAAGGAATTGATGCCATCATGAATCAGGAAAAATTAGATGCCATCATCGCACCCACAGGCGAACCCGCATGGGTAACTGATCTTATAAATGGTGATCATTTTTCAGGTGGTTACTCCACTCCTTCTGCAGTAGCCGGTTATCCGCATATTACAGTACCGGCGGGAATGATATTTGGTTTACCGGTAGGAATTTCATTTTTCGGAAGAGCCTGGAGTGAGCCTGTTCTCATTCAAATTGCTTATGCGTTTGAACAAGCTACAAAGCACCGGCAGCTTCCGAAATTTTTACCCGTTGCAGACCTGAAAGCCTGAGGCAGGCAGCACCTGGTATTAATTTCAGTCAAACAAAGGATTATTTCTATGTATAAAAAACAATTTCGAAATAAAAACCCCGTGTTTTTTAATAGTTATTTTTATACAGACATCGCAATACTTTTCTCACTTCAAAACTTCAGTTATGATAAAATTACTTTTCTATTCTTCACTTTTTGTTTTTATTAATTGCCTGTAATCAGGCAAAAGAAAAAACAGAAAACACTTCCAAACAAAAAGATGACATGAATGCATTGTATGAAAAAAATCTTGCTGACTTACAAGTCGGAATTTCTGCTTTTGAAAAAGGAGATCTTGATGCCTGGTCAGCATCAGTTGCTGATTCAGCGCAATGGGAATCGCCTGCCTATGGTGATACTGTACACACAAAAGCACAATGGAGAGAACCCTTAAAATTTTATATTGACAAAAAATATAATTCCAGAACCATCCTGATAAAAGGATGGTTCTTTTTTTGACTATACTTAAATAACATCCGCATAACATTAACCTTTCTCTGAATATAATGATGTGCCATCCGAATGCTGTACATTTCATCATACAAACAAGTGTGTATGATTGCTAAGCTCCTGTTCCTATTTCTTCAGGGAATTACTTTTTTCTTCTTATCAACCGGCATTAAAGACAACTTGAATTCATTGGTACACCACGCAGCCAGGAGCAAGCCCCCTGCTTACAACTATGATTTATCACATCCTTCAAAGAAATGGATATTACCGGGAGACCTGAAAGAAATCTCCGGACAAGCCTGGGTTGACAAGAATCATATTCTGGCTATTGAAGATTTGCATCCCATCCTGTATCTGGTTAAAATGGACAATAAGGCAATCGTAGAAAAGCGAATCCCTTTCAAAAAGATCTCCGGTAAAAAAACGGACATCGAGGATGTGGCATTGGTAAAAAATACGGCGTATGCTTTATGGAGCCATGGCGTTTTATTCAAAATTAAAAACTGGCAAACTGAGCCGAAAGTAAAAAAAATTGAAACACCTCTGTCAAAAGAAAATAATACGGAAGGGCTATGCTATGACCCGGTATCTTATAACCTGTTGATTGCTTGCAAAAATGAATCCGATGTCGAAGACCAGAAAAAATCCACCCGCTCCATTTTTGAATTTGATCTTAAAGCGGACACCCTGATCACCGACCCTTTTATGCTGATCCGAAAAAAGGATTTTAAAAAATTTGCAGATGAAAAACTGGGATTTTTTCCATCGGCTATTGCCGTGCATCCTGTTACCCATGACATTTATATTCTTTCTACCAAAGAAACCAAGTGCATGGCGGTGTATAGTTATAAAGGAGAATTAAAATCTTTTCAATTAATAGATAAAAATCTTTTATTGCAGCCGGAAGGAATTTGTTTTGCCCCGGATGGTACTTTATATATCAGTTCCGAGGGAAAACATGGAACACCGCCGGTGCTTTTAAGATTTGATGCCGGAAAGTGAAACTATCTCTTTAAAAACTTTCCCGCCAAAATTTTTTCCAAAACATCCTCTTTAAGATTCCGGCTGATGGGTATCCGCTGTGCACCTAAAAGAATTTCATTTCCTTCAATGCCGGTAATCTTTCCGGCAGATACAATATATGATTTATGAGTCTTAATGAATTTCGAAGCGGGCAAATAATCTTCAACTGATTTAAAAGTAAGATAGGTCATATACTTTTTGTCACCGGTATAAATCATCACATAGTTTTGTAGCGCTTCTGCAAAAAGAATATCTGCAAAAAATATTTTCACCAGTTTACTATCGGCCTTAATAAAAAAATGATCCGGATGTGAATTTTCTATGGTCACTTCTTTATTCCGTTCCCTGATTTCATAATATTCCTTAGCCCGTAAGGCTGCTTTAAAAAAACGATCAAACGAAATCGGTTTGACAAGGTAATCCAATGCTTCCAGTTCAAAACCTTCCAGTGCATATTGCGGGTATGCTGTGGTAAAAATCACGGGTGGAGCATGCTGTAATGTTTTAAAAAATTCAATACCTGTAATCTTCGGCATTTCAATATCCAGGAAGAGTAATTGTACTTCTTCCTTCTGCAATAGGTTGGTTGACATCAATGGGTTATCAAATTCACCGATACACTCCAGGAAGTCCGTATCCGCCATGTATTCCTTCAGGCCTTTTCTTGCCAAAGGTTCATCATCAATTATAATACACTTAATGGCCAATGTAGAGTTTTAGGTTTACAAAAAATTGTTCTGCGTCATCACGGATTTCAAGATCATGCTTTCCGGGATAGATCAACTCCAGTCTTCTTTTCACATTATTTAGCCCGATTCCCCCGGGCAATCCGGCTGTCTTATTATAATGTTCTCTTGAATTCAATACTGAAAAACAAAACGATCCGTTTGAGCGATGAATATCCAGCTTAATAAAATTTTCCTTGTTGCTAAAATGAGAAATATGCTTGAAAGCATTTTCCACAAACGGGATCAGCAGTAAAGGCTCTATTGAAAATCCTTTTACATCTTTTGAGCAATTAAATTCTACCGAACAGTCTGAATTCTTCCTTAATTTTTGCAAAACCACATAATCTTTTAAATAACTTAATTCTTTTTCAACAGGCACCATTGAATCTTTCACTTCATAAAGCTGGTATCGCAACATCTCCGAAAATTTATGCAAAGCATCTCGGGCATCTTCATTTTCCTTATTGATCAGGAAATATACAGAGTTCAAAGAATTAAATAGAAAATGCGGATTGATCTGGGATTTCAAAAAATTTAATTCTGTTTCGGCTTTCTCTTTGGCAGCATTTACCAGGCGTTGCTGCATTTTTACCTGGTCATACATTAATTTAAATGAAGCGCCTGTCAGTACCAGGAAAAAATCAGTAATTACATTTTCATACATTTTCAGTTTCAGGTTCCCGGCCAGGCTGAACATATCCGGCTGATTCAAGATCTCACCCATCACAAATACTTTGATGAAACTACTGAGAAGTATCAATAGTATAAATGTGATTACAGCTAAAAAATATTTCTTTTTATAAAGCAACTGAGGTATTAAAAAAAGGTTGGTGATATAAACAGCTATTGCCAATGCTACTGTTTTCACCATGGTGATTTGCATCGCAATCTCTTTTGTGTCGTAATCCTGATAACGGAGGAAATACCACACCCCTGCTACCAGCAGCCAGAATAAGACATGGTGCAGTTTATATTTTATCAGCGTCCTGTTTTGCATACCCAAAATAAATTTACAAATTCCTTTTGGTAGCCCCTATTACCTGAATGCAATAATTCCCTTGACGAATGGCAGTTTTTCATTTCATCAAGTGCGGGATTCCTGTGGTGTAATGGATTTGTACGATCCTCTTGTCATTGTCATTTTTGTGAAATTAAAACCTAAAACAATGAAACTCTTACATGTCTTTTTGCTTGTGCTGCTTATGATAACAATAAACAGCTGCGGCCAAAGCAATTCCCGGCAAAACAACAAAGAAACTTTTCAAACTAAAGTCGGGGGCTCATGTGAAGGTTGTGAAGCTATTTACGAACAGGCTCCATCATTTGAAAGCTTGAGTTGGATTGACACATTACCTGATTTTAATGAACCCGGCACTAAATTAATCATAAGCGGAGTTATTTATAAAGATGATGGCATAACTCCCGCTCCCGGCATAATATTATATGTATATCATACGGATCAAACCGGTCATTATACATCTTCAAAAGGCCAAACAGGCTGGGCCCGCCGTCATGGTTATATACGGGGATGGATGAAAACAAATGAAAAAGGGGAATACAAATTTTATACACTTATGCCTGGTCATTATCCCGGCACCAATGCCCCAGCACATATTCATCCTATTATAAAAGAGCCGGATAAAAGCGAATACTATATTGACGAATACTTATTTGATGATGATAAATTTTTAACTACCTCTGAACGCAAAAAAAGTGAGAACCGGGGAGGCAATGGAATTTTAACTTTAGAAGAAAGGGATGGGATGTTTTTCGCCGAAAGAAATATTTATCTCGGAAGAAATATTCCTGGCTATCCGCTAAAAAAAATAACAGAATTGCAATCCGGTCTCGAGTTAGGCGATCACTGCCCGGCTTTTGATCCTTTGCATTTATCTGGAGCTGATGCAGGGAAGATAGTTTGCCCTATGTGCAAGTACGGATATGGCCGGGGAATAATGCTTTGGTTTAATAACACAAATATTGATACGCTCAGATATTTTGCAAAGAACCTTGAAGAAGAAATGGAAAACATGGGCGAAAATAAATTACGGGTCTTTATTATTTACATGAACCCAACGTATAATATTAATGATGCAGGAGGTGAAATTATTTTGCAGAGCAAATTAAAAAAATGGTGTGAAGAGCAGGGCTTAAAAAAAGTAGCATTGGTGTGGGTGCCATCGCCTTTAGATGAAGAAAGCTGTGGTCTTTTTATAATCAACTCCAAAGCAGAGAACACAGTATTTGTTTATAAAAAAAGAAAAATAGCTGCAAAATGGGTAAACATTGATTATTCAGATCAGGTGCTGAAAAAAATTTTACAAAATTTCGATTGATTGGAAACACTGCTTCCAGGTTCCTTGAAAAATAATATTAGTATATTGGTGGTTACAAAATCTTTTTGTTATGCGAAAAATTCTTGTAACTACTTTTTTAATTTGCCTCTTAATAACTGTATTTTGTCAGAGAAAAATGACTCCTGAATTGCTGTGGCGGCTGGGGCGGGTGTCGGGAATGGGTGTTTCGAAAGATGGAAAATCCCTTGTGTATTCCGTGAACATTCCAAATTGGGAGGCTAATAAAAGTAACCGGTATTATTATCTGCTTCCTATTAGTGGCGGGGCGCCTGCAGAAATCAGCAATCCGGACAGCCTATTGAATGATAAAAATATTTCACCTGACGGAAACTATATGATCAGCAACAAAGAGGTGAAAGTAAAAAATATAACAGGCGCTGATTTCTATCCGGATCTTTCAAAATCGAATGTGTATATATACGACAATCTGATGTATCGTCATTGGGACACCTGGGAAGATGGAAAATTCGATCATGTGTTTTTATCTAAACTTGAAAACGGTAAACCGGCAAATGAAAAAGATTTGATGCCCGGCGAGCCCTATGATTGCCCTCAAAAACCTTTTGGAGGTGATGAGGATTATGTTTGGAATCCTGATAGTAAACATGTTGTTTATTGTACCAAAAAAGAATATGGTACAGCTTATACAATCAGTACTAATACGGACCTCTACGAATACAATATTGAAAGCGGGGCTACAAAAAACCTTACAGAAAAAAATAAAGGATATGACATCAGTCCGGAATACAGCAAGAATGGGACATTAGCATGGTTGCAAATGAAAACTCCGGGATATGAAGCAGACAAACAGGATTTAGTTGCTTACAACGGTATGGGTGTTGTGAACCTGACAGCCCATAGAGATGATATTAACGTAGAAGGTTTCAAATGGGCAGAAGACGGGAAGCATCTTTTCTTTTGGGCAGCAACAAATGGTACTTTCCAGTTATTTAAAGTGGATTACACCGGTGCTACTATGAAACTTCCAGATATACAGCAGATCACTAAAGGAGATTTTGATGTGAACGGTATCATCGGGCAATCGGGAAATTTACTGATTGTAAGTAGATCAGATTTCAACCATGCCAATGAAATTTATTCAGTAGATATCAGTAATGGTAACATGAAACAACTAACTCATGTCAACGATGCTGTTTATAATTCCGTTGGTTTTTGTAAATCAGAAAGACGTTTTGTAAAAACAGTTGATAATAAACAAATGCTGGTTTGGGTAATTTACCCTCCGGGTTTTGATGCTTCAAAAAAATATCCTACTCTACTTTACTGCCAGGGAGGCCCCCAGGTTTCATTGACACAATTCTATTCTTTCCGTTGGAATTTTCAGTTGATGGCTTCGCAGGGGTACATAGTTGTTGCCCCTTGTCGCAGAGGTATGGCGGGATTTGGAACGAAATGGAATGCCGAAGTAAGTAAAGACTGGGGTGGATTTGCGATGCAGGATTATTTATCAGCTATTGACGACATAAGTAAAGAAAAATACGTTGATAAAAATCGAAGAGGATGTGTAGGCGCAAGCTTTGGCGGCTTCTCTGTTTTTGAACTGGCAGGTATGCATAATGGGCGTTTCAAAACTTTTATAGCCCATGATGGCGTTTTTGATTTTCGAAGCATGTATGGCACCACCGATGAAATGTGGTTTGAAAATTGGGAAAAGGGTGGCCCTTATTGGGATAAAAATAATAAAGTAGCACAAAGAAGTTTTTCACAATCGCCCAGCAATTTTGTTGCAAAATGGAACACTCCAATATTAATTGTCCAGGGCGGAAGGGATTACCGGGTGCCGGTTGGCCAGGGTCAGCAAGCATTCCAGGCTGCGCAACTCAGGGGAATAAAAAGTGAATTCCTGTATTTACCGGACGAAAACCACTGGGTACTTTCTCCGCAAAATGCTTTAGTGTGGCAACGGGAATTTTTTAAATGGCTGGATGAAACGCTAAAATGATTTTCAAATATTAGGGGATAAAAAGAATAGCTTTCACATTAAAATAAGAAATGGAACGGCCTACATAGTTGGATATAACTCCAACGACTTTCAGATTCCAGAGTTGGGATTCTTTGTTGAAACTGCATTCCACCGTACCGCTGGTGACGGTAACATATGAAACCTGGCCGTCGGAACGGAAGGAATATCTTGCAGCTACTTCTCTTTTTGAATCAGCATTACTTTTAATTATGTATTTTCTGTTTTCCAGTTTTCTTTTACCAAAAAATAATGAAAAAAACTGATCTTTCTGGCTAACAACAACTGATAGTATTCCTTTTGATTTATCAACCGTTATCGTAGCGGGTAATGCTTCGATAAAATAATTATTATACCCTGCCGTATCAGTGATGAAAACCGGGCAATGTTTCAGAACCGTGTCACCTTCCCGCTGTGCAAAGACAGAAATAGAAATTACTAAAACCAAAAACACAAAAAATAAATGCTTCATTGGCCAGATTGAATCCAAAAATTACGAATAATTAAGAAAATGCGGGAAACAATTTCAGGCTTAATTTTATTTTTCCCGATCTCCGAAAATCATACTTCCTATTCGAACCATATTACTACCTTCTTCGATGGCCGTTTTGTAATCAGATGTCATACCCATGGAAAGAGTTTGCCATTGGAAATTAGTATCGGGCAATTTTGAAAACTTTTCGAAAACTCTTTTTAATTTTTTAAATTCACTTCTCACTCTATTCATATCGTCAGTGAATGAAGCCATTCCCATCAATCCGGTTATCCTGGTATTTTGCAAGGCTTCTATCTCGAATAAATATGAGTGAAACAATCCCTCCAATTCCTTTTCACTAAATCCAAACTTGGTTTCCTCCTGTGCAATATGCACCTGCAGCAAACAATCAATTACCCTGTTATTTTTTGCAGCCTGTCTGTTTATTTCTTTCAGAAGTTTCAAGCTGTCAACTGAATGAATCAATTGTACAAATGGTGCAATCAGTTTTACTTTGTTAGATTGCAGATGCCCTATAAAATGCCATCGAATATCCAGAGGAAGTTGTGATTGTTTTTCTGCCAATTCCTGTACATAATTTTCTCCGAAATCTCTTTGTCCAAGTTCATACAATGCACTTATATCCTCAATAGGTTTTGTTTTGGAAACAGCAACCAGGGTAACCTTATTTGAACCCAGTTCAGACAACAATTGCAGATATTCAGTTTTTTTTACCGGCATTACATTAAGTCCAATAAAATTGCCCAAAGTGCTTAGTACATTGCTTTAAGCTTTTTAACTCATTTCAAAATACTCCTGCTGATTACAATCCGCTGCACTTCACTGGTGCCTTCATATATCTGGGTAATCTTAGCATCCCGCATCAGCCGTTCTACATGGTATTCCTTCACATACCCGTAACCTCCGTGTATCTGCACTGCTTCGGTAGCCGCCCACATCGCAGTTTCTGATGCATACACTTTTGCCATAGAGCTGCCAAGTGCATAGTCTATTTTGTTATCTTTTTCCCAGGCAGCTTTTAAACACAGCAATCTAGCTGCCTCAATTCTGGTAGCCATATCCGCCAGCTTAAACGCAATAGCCTGGTGATTCTTAATCTCCGTACCAAATGCTTTTCTTTCTTTGGAATATTTCACAGATAAATCATAAGCGCCACTAGCAATGCCCAGCGCCTGTGATGCAATTCCAATTCTACCGCCGGCCAGGGTTCTCATTGCAAACTTGAAACCGAAACCATCTACGCCAATCTGATTTTCTTTTGGAATTTTTACATCATTGAATAAAATGCTATGTGTATCGCTGCCCCGGATTCCCAATTTATTTTCCTTTGCGCCTACTACTACTCCCGGCCAGTCTTTTTCCACAATAAATGTATTGATACCATGACTGCCTTTTGATGCGTCCGTTTGCGCCATCACCAGATAAACTGATGCAGAGTTCCCATTAGTAATCCAGTTTTTTGTTCCATTCAGTAAATAATAATCACCCTTGTCCTCGGCGGTTGTTCTTTGCGAAGTAGCATCACTTCCTGCTTCAGGTTCGCTGAGCAGAAAAGCGCCGATATATAATTCACCGTTTTTTTTCCCATGTGCCAACGGTACCAGGTATTTTTGTTTTTGTTCTTCGGTGCCATAGGCTTCCAATCCATAACAAACAAGACTATTATTAACACTCATCACAACACTAACACTCGCATCTATTTTTGAAATTTCTTCCATAGCCAGCACATAACTGATCGTGTCCATACCGGCACCGCCATATTTAGGTTCTACCATCATACCTAAAAATCCAAGCTCAGCCAGTTTCATTACCTGGTCATAAGGGAATTTTTGTTTTTCATCCCTTTCAATAACTCCGGGCAAACATTCATTTTGAGCAAAATCACGGGCTGCTTTTTGAATCATCACGTGCTCTTCGCTGAGTTGAAACAACATATCTGAATTTTAATCATCAAAAATAGTTTAAAACTGCAATTTACAGGACGGTGTATTACTTTCATTTGTCATATTGATTATTCCGGGTTTGAAATGCGCCGGTAAAGCATATTTCGTATTTTGAAAATCGGTTTTCGATATCTTTTTAGGCTACCTTTGCAGAACACCCGGTAACTTTCGGGGTAAAAGCTATGAAAAAAGTTCATATTATATTGCTGGTGCTGATAGCCGGAGCCATTGCAGTACTGATCAGTTTTTTGAAAGCATCAACTACTTATGACACGATAGATTCAGCCAAAGCCAAGCCCGGAAAATTTGTGCATGTAATTGCTAAATTAGACCGTACTCAACCAATAGTATATGATGCAATAAAGAATCCGAATTATTTAAGTTTTACAGCTATTGATTCTCTGGGTAAAACTGTGAAAGTGGTATATCACAATGCTAAACCCGATAATCTCGAAGGCAGCGAACGTCTAGTACTGAAAGGCGATTACCAGAATGATCATTTTGAATGCAAAGAGATCATGATGAAATGCCCTTCCAAATACAAAGATGATATGAAGGCTGCTGAAAAAAATATACAGGAAACCACCGAAACTACACCTGCTGAAATTCAAACAGCAGAAAAAAAATATTAATTCAGAATGGACTATACCGGCGAACATCTTTTGCCCGGGCAACTGGGGCATTTTTTTATAACTCTCTCTTTGGTTGCATCTGCCATTGCAACTTTTGCCTATTTCAAATCCACAAAGTCTTTTTCGAAAGCAGATGCTACACAATGGAAAAAGTTAGGCCGTTATGCATTCATCACTGAAGTGGTATCGGTGTTTGCCATCTTCGCTACTTTATTTTATATTATTCATAGTCATTATTTCGAATATAAATATGCATGGCAACACACCAGCCTTTCTTTAGAAGTAAAATACATGCTTGCTTCATTCTGGGAAGGCCAGGAAGGAAGTTTTTTGCTCTGGACTTTCTGGCATTGCATTCTTGGATTGATATTGATGAAAGGAAGTAAAGAATGGGAAGCCCCGGTGATGACCATTATGAGTTTTGTACAGTTTTGCCTTGCTACCATGATTGCAGGAATTTATATTTTCGGATGGAAGATGGGGTCAAATCCATTTATTTTATTGAGAGATTCAGGTGTGTTAGATAATGCTCCGGCATTGCACATGAATTTTGATATTAGCCAGCCATTGAAGCCGGATTATTTAGCCTCCATCACAGATGGTAATGATTTGAATCCATTGTTGCAAAACTATTGGATGGTGATTCACCCGCCGGTTTTATTTTTAGGATTTGCATCCACAATTGTTCCGTTTGCTTTTGTAATAGCAGGATTATGGAAAAAGAAATTTGCTGAATGGACAAAACCTGCATTGCCCTGGGCGTTATTCTCAGCCGCAGCACTGGGTACAGGAATTATGATGGGCGCCGCCTGGGCTTATGAATCGCTGACTTTCGGAGGATATTGGGCATGGGATCCTGTTGAAAACGCATCACTCGTTCCCTGGATGGTAATGATTGCCGGCATCCATTGTTTGTTAATATTCAAACACAGCGGCCATTCATTGCGCATTACTCATTTATTTTTCATACTTGCATTCTCTTTAGTTCTCTATTCCACTTTTTTGACAAGAAGCGGAGTCCTTGGCGATACGTCGGTTCATGCATTCACTGACCTGGGAATGAACTGGCAATTGATTGGATTAATGATCGCTTTTATCATTCCTTCAATGTTCCTCTATATAAACAGGTACAAACAAATACCTGCAATTCAAAAAGAAGAAAATGCTACTTCACGTGAGTTCTGGATGTTTATCGGCTCGCTGGTTTTTTTTCTTTCAGCACTGCTTATTATCGGTAAAACTTCCGTTCCGGCATTTGTAAAAATGGCACCTCCCGAAGATCCTGAATTTGCTTATAACCGCATCCAGGTTTTTGTAGCAGTTATCATTGCACTAGTAACAGCAATTGCACAATACCTGAAATACAAAGAAACACCGGGAAATTTTTTCCGGAAAAAAATTTGGCTGCCTACTGTCCTTTCTGTAATCGTTTCCGCTTTGATTCTTGCATTCGGGAATATTGATTATAATAAATATGGCTATGGATTTCTTGGTTCTATCTGGTTGGCTGTAGCCTGCAGTGTATATGCCATTATTGCCAACGGAGCATACATCTGGCTGGGATTAAAAGGAAGTTTGAAATTGTCCGGAGGCTCAATTGCACATCTTGGATTTGGCATGGTATTGCTCAGCATCCTGATCTCTTCATCCAAAAAAGAAATTCTTTCTTTCAATACCAGTGGTATAGCCATCAACTTTGGCGAAGGAAGTAAAGAAAAATCCGGGGAAAATTTAACCCTGGTTAAAGATGTGCGTACTGATATGGGAAAATATTGGGTTACTTATGAAGGCTCACAAAAGCATCCTAAAAAACCATTGTGGATATATGATGTTCATTTTGAAAGCAAAGATGGCAAAGAAAAATTCGATCTGCATCCCAATGCTTTCATTAATTATAAAGGCAATGAAGGATTGATGGCAAACCCATCTTCCAAACATTATTGGGATCATGATGTATTTACTTATATCACATCCCTGCCCGACCCGACAAAGAATACAGACACCTCTCAGTTTAAAAATAAGCAATTACAAGTGGGTGACACCACTTATTATTCCAAAGGATATTTTATTCTGGAAAAAGTAGTCAGCAGGGATAGCATCCCCACCAGCCAGGGAATAGATCCAACTGGTAATGCAAGCCTCGCCGTTATCAAAGTCCATTCCATGAACAATTCCTCATACACAGCACAGCCGCTACTGGTAAATCAAAGAGGCCGTCAATATTCCATTCCTGATACCGTGGTTTCTCAAAACCTGATTTTTGCCATCAATTCCATCCAGGGCGATAAAGTAAATATGGGCATCAAAGAACCAAACACCATTTTACAATACCTCACACTTAAAGCTTATAAATTTCCATATATAAACCTGCTATGGCTGGGAGTGATTATCACCGTTACCGGCATCATAATCAGTATGGTTCGGCGCATCCATTTAAACCGGATCAGCGCTTCAGAGTCATAATTTTACATTTTTTTGAAACAGCACGAAGGTTACTTCTGTTGTCCTATTAGTATCAATACCAAATGAATTATATTTTTACGTCTGTATGATTTTTTTTGAAAAATACCAGTACCCTGTTATCTTTTTGCCTTTATTGCTGCTGGCATCAATTTCTTCTTTTTCACAAATCCAACCTCCCCTTGCTAATACTGATACCATCCAGCCCATACCTTCAGTTTCAGAACGGGCAAAAAACTGGGGGCCAAATGATACAGTGATCGTTTCAGCCATTTGGTATCATAATGAAATGCTCCCATATAAGGAAATGGATAATGTGTGGGTATCAAATATGTCTGAAAAAAAGCTGGCAAAATATAGGGAAGAATGGACCCGTCTGCGCAATGCCGTTTATGTGACTTACCCCTATGCCCGCATAGCCGGAATCACAATCAATGATATTAATGCCCACCTGGCTAATATACATTCCAGGAAAGAAAGGAAGGATTATATTAAAACAAGAGAAAAAGAATTGAAAACTCAATTCAGCGACCCGCTTTCCAATCTTTCCGTTTACCAGGGTAAAGTTTTAATGAAACTGATCAACAGGCAAACAGGTAATAATTGCTATGAACTTATTAAAGATTACCGTAATGGTTTGACAGCCCGGTTTTATCAGACTATTGCATTCTTTTTTGGCAGCAGCCTGAAACAGGATTGGGATTTAACTGACAAAACTGATCGCCAAATTGAAAATTTTGTAAAAGAAATTGACGGTGTCTGGTACAATAATCCTTACAGGAGATAGATTCTGATTATCCTACATGCTACATCCTCCATAGCTTACATCGTAACACATACTTCATACTTCCTTCTTATCTTGCACCCATGAAGCTTGACATTCTTGCTATTGGTGTTCACCCGGATGATGTGGAACTCGGTTGTTCGGGAACGCTTATTAACGAAATAAAAAGAGGGAAAAAAGCCGGCATAGTTGATCTTACCCAGGGAGAATTGGGCACAAGAGGCAACATAGAAACCCGTTACCAGGAAGCCGCCCGGTCGGCCATGATTATTGGAGTATCTATTAGAGAAAATCTGAAAATGAGGGACGGTTTTTTTTGTAATGATGAGGAACATCAACTGAAATTAATCAGAGTGATTCGAAAATACCAGCCGGATATTGTCATAGGAAATATTCTTCACGACCGGCATCCGGATCATGGGCGTGCAGGCCATTTGATAAGCACTTCCTGTTTTTTATCTGGACTTTCAAAAGTCGAAACTCTTGATGAAGCCGGCAAACTCCAGCAGCGGTGGAGGCCTGCTTATGTATTGCATTATTTACAGGACTGGTATCATGAACCTGATTTGTTGATAGATATCAGCGATGTATTTGAACAGCGGATGGAATCCATAAAAGCGTACAGCACACAATTTCATGTTTCATCCTCATCTGATGAAGGCCCACAAACTTATATTTCCACACCCGATTTCCTGGAAAGTGTCATTTCCAGAGCCCGGATGCTTGGAAAAAAAATCGGGGTCAAATTTGCTGAAGGTTTTATTACCGAAAAAAAGATTGGAATCAGGAATTTAGATGCGTTGATCCAAAATGAAACATAAAATTTCAATTGAATACCATCTTTTTTTTGCAATTTTGCATTTATTAATTGTATCAAAATAACAACACCCGTTAAATCCAATATATGATAACCCCAAAGTTTAGCAGTGTACCCCATTCATTTCACACAGAACTAAAAAAACGGGTCCGTGAATATTTTGAAGAAGTAGGCAAATCCACAACAGGAAATTATAACCTATTCATTAAAGCCATTCTCCTGATGGCGGCATTTGTGTTTGTGTATATACATCTCATTTTTTTTACACCATCTATCGCCTGGGCGATTGCAGAATGTGTGTTACTCGGCGGAATAGTAGCTGCAATAGGGTTTAATGTTATGCATGATGGCGCACATGGTAGTTTTAGTAAATTCAAATGGATCAATAGTGTTGCCGCTTTCTCACTCAACATTCTTGGTGGAAACAGTTTTATGTGGAATGTAAAACACAATGTTATTCATCATTCTTATACTAATGTAGAAGGCGTGGATGACGACATTGACCTGCAACCATGGATGCGGATGAGTGGTGCCCAGAAAAGATACCGGTTTCATAAATACCAACATGTATACTTCTGGTTACTCTATTCTTTGTTTTACCTGTTCTGGATTTTTGTTTTGGATTTTCAGAAATACTTCAAAAGAAAGATTGGCAACATTCCGCTGAAAAAAATGAAATGGAAAGATCATCTTGTTTTCTGGGGCTTTAAAGCAGTTCATTATTTTCTTTTTATAGGTATCCCTATATATAAATTAGGATTTATGGATTGGATGATTGGTTTCCTGATCTTCACTTCCGTAGCAGGATTGGTATTAAGCTTGGTATTTCAACTGGCACATACTGTAGAGCATACTTCTTTTCCTTCGGCGAATACAATGGATGGGAAAATGGAAGATGAATGGGCTGTTCACCAATTAAAAACCACCGCCAATTTTGCCACTAAAAATAAATTGGTAAGCTGGCTCGTAGGCGGATTGAATTTCCAGATTGAGCATCATTTGTTTCCCAAAATTTCTCATATACATTACCCGGCCATCAGCAGCATTATTAAAAAAGCCTGCCTTGAATATGGTCTAGTTTATATTGAATATAAAAGAGTACATCATGCTGTAGCTTCACATGTTTCTTTTTTAAGAAAAATGGGGAAACATTGAGATTTTTTATCAAAAAACTGCCCTAGCGAAAGAAATTCACACAATTGAATTTGGATTTTGCTGCTACCGCAAACACTTTTAAATTGCACCCCCTTCAATAATAAATTATGGCCGACCTGTCGAATTATGATCCGAATCTTGTCAGCAATCCCGAAAACAATATATTCGGTTTACCCACTTCTGAAGATACTGCCCGTGTAATTATTGTTCCGGTTCCATGGGAAGTGACGGTAAGTTATGCAGCAGGCACAGCCCGGGCCTCGGATGCAATTCTAAAAGCAAGTTTCCAGGTTGATCTTTATGATGCAGAGGTACCCGATGGCTGGAGGCAGGGATTTTATATGCGCCCAGCTGACAGAAAGATTTTAATGAAAAGCGATTTCCTGCGCAAAGAAGCAGAATTGTATATAGACTATATTTCAAAAGGTGCAAAACCCGAAGCCAATCAGTTTATGTCGAAAACGCTGATTGAAGTAAATGAAGGTAGCCACCAATTGAATAAATGGGTATATGAACAAACGAAAGCATTATTGGATAAAAACAAACTGGTGGGATTACTTGGTGGCGATCATAGCACCCCGTTAGGTTATTTCAAAGCCATAGCAGAAAAACATGGAGCTTTTGGCATTTTACAGATTGATGCGCATTGTGACCTGCGTGAAGCTTATGAAGGTTTTAATTATTCTCATGCCAGTATTATGTATAATGCACTTTATGAAATACCTGAAATGATAAAACTGGTACAGGCAGGAGTTCGTGATTTCAGCGAAAGTGAATGGAATTTTATAAAGAAGAATTCAGAAAGAGTAGTTACTTATTTCGATACAGATATACGACAGAGGCAATTTGAAGGTGAAAACTGGAAAAAAATTTCTGAGGAAATTGTCAATCATTTACCGGAAAAAGTTTTTATCAGTTTTGATATTGATGGCTTGGACCCCAAGCTTTGCCCCAATACCGGAACACCGGTTCCCGGAGGATTTGAAACTGAGCAAGTATCCTATTTATTCACCAAACTTTTACAAAGCGGAAGAAAATTGGTAGGTTTTGATCTTAATGAAGTGGGGGTGAGTGAAGGGGACTGGGATGCGAATGTAGGCGCCAGAATATTATACAAGTTGTGTAATTTGATGGTGGCCGGTAATCCTTAGTATGCAACAGTATCAGATTTTTTTAATAAATGGTAAAGAAAAGCCTTATGGGGTTATAAGCTGGCTTCTTTTACTACTTAATTTCATTTCACTTTTTTTCCTCACTGTTTCATTTCGTTTTGAAAAATGGGTGCCTTTAATTTTTGCAATCCTCGCAATGGTATTTTCCCTGGTCCCTTTATTTTTAAAAGGAATACATAAAAAAATAACTCATTCCTGGTCATTTGGACTTTTCAGTATTGCCTGGTTTATTTCACACTACTTCATATTTGGTATCGTGAATTTAATTTTAGGGATTTTAGATTTACTTGCAAGAAAGCCTCTATTTGTCCGGGTTGATAAATATGGTGTTGAATATCCCTCTGCTATTCATAAAAAAGTATATTGGAAAGATATTTCCAATGTAATTATTAAAGACGGCATTCTGACCATTGACTTTAAGAACAATAAACTCTTTCAGCAGCTTATTGATGAAAAAAAACAAACCATCAATGAGAAAGAATTTAACGATTTTTGCAGGATGCAGCTTGAATAATAAACAGTAACGAATAACTTGATACACTCTCCTTACATACTTTACTCCGACGGAAAAGGAAATATTTTTGAAGACCCTACCTTATTTGCCACAGGCAGAAGCGGCTGGGATGCTGTACCCATTAATAAAAACGAGTGGATCGAATTACCAGATGGTGGACAATTATATGAACTCCCCGGAAGAAGAGGTATTGGCATGGATGTACAAACCGGTGAGATGCGTTTGTGTGAAAAAGGATGGGCTGTTGCTGCATTTATTCCGCCGGCACATACTGGTTTTTATTTAGCAGCGTATGAAACAGCTCCCGATGCTCCCATTCTACCTTTATTTTGTTATACAGCAGTTGGGTGGTATGATGGTAAATTTTTTGTTCCCGCCATACGAATTGAACCTGACATCAGGCAGGATTGCGAAGGTTATGATCAAAAAAAAATAGAATCAGGTGTAGAACAAATTTTAAAAGCATATACGCATAATCGTTTGGTAAAACACCTGGCTGAAAATTGTGCTCTCACCTATCATTGCCCCGCTGCAAGAAATTATTTTCTGGGGAGATGGGAATGTCCTGTACCGGCATCGCCTGCCTGCAATGCAAATTGCGTGGGATGTATTTCATTGCAACCCGATGAAGAAAAAATTGTATCCCCACAGGATCGTTTAACGTTCAAACCTTCGGTAGAAGAAATAGTGGAATACACGGTTCCCCATTTAGAAACTGCACCATTCCCGATTATCAGCTTCGGCCAGGGATGCGAAGGGGAACCATTACTGATGTGGGAAACATTATGCGAAGCAATAAAAGAAATAAGAAAGCATACAAGAAAAGGAAGTATCAATATTAATACAAACGGCTCAGATCCGAAAGCTGTAAATGCTATGTGCAAAGCCGGGCTTAATTCTATTCGTGTCAGCACGAATTCGGCCCGCCGGGAAATTTATATGCCTTATTACAGGCCCAATAATTATGACTTTGAAGATATCATTGAAAGCCTGAAAGTGGTTCGCAGTTATGACGGGTGGACTTCCATTAACTATTTTGTTTTCCCCGGCATGACCGACAGTTATGCCGAATATGAAGCGCTAAGAAAATTAATTCGTGAAACGGACCTCTGCATGATTCAATGGAGAAATTTTAATATTGACCCTGATTGGTATCTAGGAAAAATTGGAGTGGCAGATACCGGTGAATGTATGGGCATGAATACACTATTTCAAACCATCAGGAATGAATTTCCCAATTTGAAATTTGGCTATTTTAATCCACCAATAGAACGGATAAAAGGGAAATTTGAAACTGAATTTGCACACCACTGATACCACATCAATAAAACAAAATTCGTTGGCAGGAATAGGACTCGCCTTGCTAGCAGTTTTTATTTGGTCGGCCAACTTTATTGTAGCTAGGGATATGAAAGGACAGGTTCCTCCCATCAGCCTGGCTTTTTTCAGATGGAGTACAGCATCGGTTATTATTTTTTTGATTTCCTTTAAAAGAATTAAAGCAGAATGGGAGATTATCAAACGATCCCTTCCTTTTTTATTGATGGTTTCTATTCCGGGTATTGCCTTGTTCAATACTTTTGTTTATATCGGAGCTCAATATACCACGGCCATCAACCTGGCATTAATCGGTACCACTTCGTCGCCGGTGATAGCTGTCATCCTGGCCAGGTTTTTTTTACAGGAACATATAGGATCAAAAAAAATTATCGGGATGATCCTATGTATCGGTGGCGTACTGCTCATTTTATCGAAAGGTCATTTTCAAACGCTTTTATCCTTTCATTTTTCAAAAGGAGATCTCTGGATGCTGGCAGGAGCTTTTTTCTTTGCAGTATATAATACGCTTGCCCGGAAAAAACCCGTTGCAATTTCAACATCCAGCTTCTTAGCCATCACTTTTCTTATGGGCGCCCTGATGCTTCTGCCTTTTTATTTAATGGAAAAAAATCATCTGGCTCCTGTGAAATGGACCCCGTATATTTTTTCGGTTATTTTATATCTTGGACTTGGTGCCTCCGTTATATGTTTTATGATATGGAATATAGCTATCCATAAAATCGGTACAGGCCGGACGGCATTATTCGGAAATCTCATCCCGGTTTTCACAAGCATTGAGGCTGTATTGTTCCTGCATGAATCATTTACCATCTACCATTTTATCAGTATGGTCCTGGTTATTGCAGGATTATTCTTTGCAAATCTTCGAAAGACCAGATGACTTCAATTCATAAAAGATTTTATTGATTTGTCCCGGATGCCGGTCAAACGATAAATCAAAATTGCTTCATACTGAAATCTTAACATTTTCTAAATCATTCTTTTTACAAGTTGCACAGGGTTTGAATCGTTAATAACCGGTGTGAACAATAAAGATTTCTTTTACGTCAAATCAAATTTTATTTTTGTATGACTAACTCATATATCATGTCTGCATCCTTTGAAGCCCGGAAAAATACTCAGGCCACTATGATCACGGCCGGATTTGCAGGGTTGATGTTACTGCTGATGTTCCTCATTAAATGGACGCTCCCCCAACTTCCTATGCCCATAGCTGAAGAAGGCATTGAAGTAAATCTTGGAACCAGCGATCAGGGTTTTGGAAAAGATCAACCCATGATGCCCGGGGAACCGTCACCTAAACAATCCGTGGCTACCTCTGTGCCACAACAGGAAAAATCAGATATCAAAGACGCAAAAGATTTTGAAGAAAACAATGATAAAGAAGCAGTGGCCGTATTGAAACCGAAAGTAAGCAAACCTGATTCAAAAGAAATTAATAAAGAAACCAAACAAACTGTAAAAGCTACCAAACCACAAGCGGTCGTTATTCCAAAACCCGAAAAGCCCAAAGCCGTATTGAACAGAACAGTCGGTAGCAATGGCTCAGGTGGAAACGGAGCAGACAGTTACCAGAAAGGAGCTAATGAAGGCGTTGCAGGAGGAAAAGGTGACCAGGGAGTTCCCGGCGGCAGCCCCGATGCCACTACCTATAAAGGCAACCCGGGCAATGGAAACGGAGGGCCGAGAAGAATCAGTGGAAACCGGATCGTCATCAATCCAAAATCAATGGATGCCGGTGAAAATCTGAGAGGAAAAGTTTTAGCAGAGATATCCGTATCTCCCGATGGCGTCGGCACATTTGTAAGAGCCACCAGGGGCTCTACATACACAGGTGGACAGGCTGTGGACATTATAAGAGAATGGCTGAGAAGAAACAAATTCAATAAAGCCAGCGAATCTTCTACGGTAGTATATGAATTTAATTTCTTATTAGGCGGGTAAGTTTAAATAAACAAGTTCGAAATGCCATTCCGATGCGGGATGGCATTCTTATTTTTGCGCCGGAATGAATTACCAGCAAACCATTGAATATCTGTTCAGCCGTCTACCGATGTTCAGTCGCATGGGAGCTGCGGCATTTAAAAAAGATCTTACCAATACTCATAAACTATGCAGCTTTCTCAATGATCCGCAAAAAAAATTTAAAAGCATCCATATAGCAGGCACTAATGGAAAAGGATCGGTGAGTCATTCGCTGGCTGCTATTTTGCAAACTGCCGGATATAAAACAGGATTATACACTTCTCCTCATTTAAAAGATTTCAGGGAGCGGATAAAAGTAAATGGTGAAATGGTGAAAGAAGAATTTGTAATTGATTTCACCCAAAAAATACAAACGAAGATTGATGAAATTGAACCCAGTTTTTTTGAAATCACCGTGGTCATGGCCTTTGAATATTTTGCGCAACTAAAAGTGGATATTGCTGTAATAGAAGTAGGATTGGGTGGAAGGTTTGATAGCACCAATGTGATCATTCCTGAACTTTCCGTTATTACCAATATCGGGTGGGACCACATGAATATTCTTGGCGACAGCCTGGATAAAATAGCTTTTGAAAAAGCGGGGATCATTAAAGAAAATATTCCTGTAGTGATTGGCGAAGTGTTACCTGAAACAAAAAATGTGTTTTTAAAAGCAGCAGAAGAAAGAAAAGCACCACTTACCATAGCTTCGCAAAAAAGGCAGGCAGTTAATTGGTATTGGGAAAACCATGAACTTTTCATTGAAGTTTCCGAAGTGCATAAAATCGATCATAAAAAATATCATCTCGATCTGTCTGGCATTTACCAGGTAAAAAACCTGATCACAGTACTTGAAGCAAGTTCGCAATTGCATCAGCAAGGATGGAAGGCTGATGAACCAATCATTCAGAAAGCATTACCTCAAGTAAAAAAACTGACAGGGCTGCATGGCCGTTGGGAAATTATTCATCCTACACCTGATGTGGTTTTGGATGTGGCGCATAATTTGGATGGGATAAAACAATTACTAGAACAAATTGAAGTAACCAACTATCGTCAATTGCATTTGATAATAGGGATGGTAAAAGATAAAGACATAGAAAAAATTATTTCGCTGCTTCCTAAGGATGCAATCTATTATTTTACCAAAGCACAAATACCAAGAGCACTGCCGGAAAAGGAACTCGCTGCGAAAGCTGCAAGTGCCGGTCTTCACGGACTATCATATACAGAAGTAAACTATGCACTACATGCAGCGTTGGCAAAAGCGCATAAAAAAGATTTGATATTAGTTTGCGGAAGTGTATTCCTGGTTGGAGAAGTGAATATCTGAATGGTGAAATTTTTTTTACCGGAATGCTATCTCCCCCATTTTTTCAAAGGCATATAAAATACAACTGACATGCATGGACTGAACAATCTTGTTTCCTCTTAATAAATCCTTTACTTCTTCAATACTGAACAATTCTACCTGCAACTCTTCATTATGATCCAGTTTTTGTTCTGATGTTTTTTTGCCGCCTTTAGCCAAAAACATGTGCATGAGATTATTATTGGTAGATGGATTGGCGGATACTTTTCCCAGGTAATCAAAAGAAGAAAATGAATAACCGGTTTCCTCACTCAATTCCCTGGCAACGGCATCCTGTAAACTTTTATCCGTATCATCCACACACCCGCCGGGTATTTCAATACATACTTCCCCCAATGCATGGCGGTATTGTCGTACCATCACAATTTTTCCTTCCTCCGTCACCGGCACTACCGTAACCCAGGTAGGAAATTCATACACATAATAGGGATCAATGATCTTGCCTTCCGGAGTTTCGCAAACATCCTTTCTTACTTTAAACCAAAGATCATTGAACAGGTATTGAGTTGATAATATTTTCCATTTCATATTTACCATCCCATCCTTTCTCTAAGTGATGTAATATGTGCCACATGATGCCGGCTATGCCAGGCATACATCCCCAGCAAATACCAAAGCCGTAAAGTTTTTTTTTGCTCCGGATGAAAGATGGTCCTGTTATTCCAATCATCATCATTAACATATTTCAAAGTTTCATTTAACCGGGCATGAAGGGCATGTAATAAAGTAAGAGAAACATTGATGGGCAATTTTTGTACATCACTCAGTTCGGCCCATAATTTTTCATGATATGGCTTTATAGTTGGGTTCTCTTCCGTCAGCCCTAATTTAAAACGGCAATACGCATTCATGTGGCTGTCTGCAACATGATGCACTAACTGGTGAACCGTCCAACCGCCTTCACGATAAGGAGTATGTAACTGCGCTTCATCGAGGTTCAGTACAGCATTCTCCAGGTTGTGGGGAAGAAATTTTAAATCGGCAAGCCATTCAATTTTTTGTTCTACGGAAAAAGGCCTGGGTATATACATCCCTACGGGATATCTCGGGTCAGTATCACTAACGACGTTCATTTTAATATAATTTTAAATCGCTGATTATTCATCACTCCTCTCGAAGCGAATGACCTGTCAGATTAATAAACACATCTTCGAGGTTGGCCTTCTTCATTTCCTTCACTCTTTCAAATCCGGTAGCCACTAAATTATCAATAAGTTTATCGGGCGTATTCAGTGCTGCAATTTTTCCTGAATCAATGATTGCAACACGATCGCAAAGATATTCTGCTTCATCCATGTAGTGTGTGGTGATGATAATGGTAGTTCCTTTTTCACGAATCTTTAATATCAACTCCCACAGGCTTCTTCTTGCCTGCGGGTCAAGGCCTGTGGTAGGTTCATCCAGAAAAATAATTCTGGGCTGATTAATTAAAGTAGTTGCGACAGAAAATCTTTGTTTCTGCCCGCCACTCATTTCTTTGAATTTTGCTTTGGCTTTTTCCTTCAGGTTCACACTTTCCAGCAATCCCATCGGGTTCACCTCCCGGTTGTATAATCCCGCAAATAATTCAATCAACTCCACAAGATTCAACCCGGGATAATAACCGCTTGTTTGTAACTGTACGCCTATAATCCTTTTTATTTCATTCGGTTGTTTATCCAAATCGTAACCATCTACATTCACTTCACCGCTGGTTTTAGGTCTTAAAGTTTCAATTATCTCGAGTGTAGTTGATTTACCGGCGCCATTCGGACCGAGCAGGCCGAATATTTCACCTTCATATACATCAAAGCTGATTCCCTTTACTGCTTCAAAATTTCCGTAGTTCTTCACCAGGTTCTTTATTGAAATAATAGTTTTTGCCATTGCATAAAATTAGGTTATAAAGATACTCCCATTTTCATTTTTTAATAGCCTTGGACTGTTTACTTACTATTAAAAATAAAATCATAAGTAGCTTTCCAATTCTTCCATCATCATCCTGCTGCCAACAAAAAATGGCGTACGCTGATGCAATTCTGTCGGCTGAATATCCAAAATTCTTTCTTTTCCATCGGTAGCTTTTCCACCTGCTACTTCTATAATAAATGCAAATGGATTGCACTCATACAATAGGCGAAGTTTTCCTTTGGGTTTATCCGTGGTACCTGGATACATGAATATACCTCCTTTAATCAGATTGCGATGCACATCCGATACCATGCTGCCAATATATCGCTGTGTGTAAGGGCCACCATCTCCTTTTGTTTTTGTCTGGCAGGCTGTGATATACTTTTTTATTTTTTCATCGTATTGAAAATAATTTCCATGATTCACTGAATAGATTTTCCCTTTTTCAGGGCATTTGATGCTTGGATGGCTCAATGTAAATTCTCCGATAGAAGGATCCAATGTAAACCCATTCACCCCTCTCCTGGTAGCATACACCAGCATAGTGGATGATCCGTAAACAATATAACCCGCAGCCACCTGGTTTCTGCCTCTTTGTAAGAAATCGGAACGGTCGCATGGTTTTCCTGTTGCAGTGACACGACGGTACACGGCAAAGATAGTCCCGATAGATACATTCACATCTATATTGCTGCTGCCATCCAGCGGATCTATCATCACCACATACTTTGAATTGTTGCTGATCTCATCGTCGAATACAACAATATCATCCAGCTCTTCGCTGCCCAGTCCTGCACAGGAGATGCCGTGGCGCAGTACTCCGAGAAACTGGTTGTTGGCATATACATCCAATTTCTTTACGTCTTCACCTTGCACGTTTATGGTTCCGGCATCACCTAAAATATCCACCAATCCTGCTTTGTTCACTTCCAAGTTCACTCGTTTGGCAGCAAGCCCGATATCACGCAGGAGCCTGCTTAATTCACCGGTGGCTTTTGGAAAATCACGGAGTTGCTGAATAGTGAATTCATCCAGTGTAAGAATTTTTCTGTTGAAGTCCATATAGCAAAGAAATTGTTGACAAAAATAAGGGGAAAAAAACTGAAGCTTCGCCAGGGATTGTTTACCTGCTTTTTTAATTTAGCCGTTTCGGATTTTTATTACATCGCTTAAATGATAAATTCATGAAACGAGGCAGCTTATTTTCGTGGTATGCAACTTATATGCTGTCCACATTTTGTATCCACATAGATAAAAATATCATTCCGGAGATACCGCTTTCTCAATCCAGCTATAGCAGCTTGCCTTATCTTTGCAGGTGAAACTATTCATTCACTTTTTAAAATTTTTTATACATGAAAGTAACTGTCGTAGGTGCGGGAGCAGTAGGAGCCACCGTTGCCGATAATATTGCCCGCAAAGAATTGTGTACAGAATTGGTTTTGCTTGATATCAAAGAAGGTCTTGCCGAAGGTAAAGCACAGGATATGATGCAGACTGCCGCCCTTCTTGGCTTTGATACAAGAATAACCGGCTCTACCAATGATTATTCAAAAACTGCAGGAAGCCATGTTGTAGTAATCACTTCCGGCATACCCCGCAAGCCGGGAATGACCCGTGAAGAACTGATAGGCACTAATGCGGGAATTGTAAAAAATGTTTGCGATAATATTTTAAAGAATTCTCCTGATGCCATCATTATTGTAATCAGCAACCCTATGGATACTATGACTTACCTGGCGCTGTCATCTACAGGTCTTTCTAAAAACAGGATTATTGGCATGGGTGGTGCTTTGGATAGTTCCCGATTTAAATATCAATTGAGCCGGGGATTGAATTGCAATCCTTCAGATCTGAATGCAATTGTTATAGGAGGACACGGCGATACTACTATGATCCCATTGATTCGCTTTGCAACCTGGAATAGTGTTCCGGTTACAAAGTTTTTAACTGCAGAACAGCAACAACAAATTGTGAATGACACCATGGTAGGCGGCGCTACTCTTACCAAACTCATCGGAACTTCTGCCTGGTATGCACCGGGTGCTTCCGGAGCCGCATTGGTAGAGGCAATTGTAAGGGATGAAAAGAAATTATTCTCCTGTTGCGTGTCATTGAATGGTGAATACGGGCAAAAAGATATTTGCCTTGGCGTACCTGTAATAATTGGTAAGAATGGCTGGGAAAAAATTGTTGATTTTGGGTTGAGTGCTGACGAACAGGCCGCTTTTAATAAAAGCGCCGATGCAGTGAGAAATATGAATAATGTGCTGAAGTCATTATAAATAACAAACCCTATGTCTTAAAGAAAGCCTTCCAGCATTGGAAGGTTTTTTATTTGAAATTAGCTTTCATCACCCGTAATACATTACCTCCAAGAATTTTTTTGATGGATTTTTTTGAATACCCTCTTTTGATCAACTCCTCTGTGATCAACGGGTATTTTGTCACATCATCCAGTCCAACAGGAACAGAGGAAACACCATCGAAATCAGATCCAATACCGACATAGTCATCTCCAACCAGTTTTACTATGTAATCAATATGATCTACCAGTTTTGATATGCTGGGGCGATAAGGCTCCAGCTCTGCTGAAAAATATTGCCTCCAAATTTCATTCATTTTTGCTGCATCATAAAACTGCTTCAGTGAATCTTTGATTTGCTTACCACGGGTACCTTCTAACTCATCCATTTTTTTAGCAAAATTGCTGTCCAGAAAACCAGAATAGAAATTAATACAGATCACCCCCCCATTCTTTGCAACCGCTCTTATCTGGCCATCTTTCACATTCCTGAAAACCGGGCAAATATTCCAGACTGAACTATGTGAGAGCAAAACTGGTTTTGTTGTAGTTGCAATGGCATCATAAAAAGTTTGCTCGCCGGTATGTGAAAGATCAACAATCACACCTAATTCATTCATCCGCCTTACCACTTGTCTTCCAAAATCAGTAAGCCCCTTGTGCTGCAAACTATCGGCATGCAATGTTTCATCCATAGCACTTGTAGCCCAACTGTTGCTGTTGTTCCATGTCAATGTCATATACCGCATTCCTCTTTTATAAAGGCTGTCTAATTTATTCATGTCCCCTTCTATCATGTGCCCGCCTTCTACCCCGATTAACGCTACAAATTTTTTCTGGCGAATCCCTGCTATTACATCATGAAAAGTATAACCGGGAACTATACGCCCCGGGTTTCTTAAAATTAAAAATTCCAAAGAATCAATTTCCTGATTGGCATCTTTAAAAAACCCCTCTTTATTCCTTGGTGTATCGCCTGTCCATACAGAAAAGAATTGAACATCCACCCCACCCTCTTTCCAACGATCGAGATCACTCTGGCCTGTATTGATACGATGAGAAATATCATTGCCTTCCAGAACAGAAGAAGAAAGAACATCATTGTGCGTATCAATCAAAACTGCCTTAAAATGGATTTTCGGTCTTGATTGTGCAAAAATATATACTGAAATAAAAAGCAGAATAAATAAAATGAAGTAACGCATGAAATTAAATTTATCCATGAAACTACAAAAAATGAGCGTATCCTTCAATTTGGAAAATAACCTGATTGTCTTTTCTAAAATATATGTACTAAAAATACTTTACATGTAATACGGCAAGAGAAGTATCATAATAACATTTATTTTCGCTGCAAATTTGATGACATGAAAGAGTTGATTATGGAAGCCTGGGCAAACCGGGAGCTTTTAAAAGAAGATAAATACAGTAATACAGTGGAAGCTGTGATAGAAGAAATTGAAAAAGGAAGGCTTCGGGTAGCCTCACCGGAACCAAATGGCTGGCAGGTGAATGAGTGGATCAAACAATCTATCCTGTTGTATTTTGCTACCCGGCCTATGCAAACCTGGAACCTGGAACCATTTGAGTTTTACGATAAAATGCCTCTAAAAAAAAATTATAAAGACCTTGGTGTTCGTGCAGTGCCGCATGCCGTAGCTAGGTATGGCGCTTATATTGCCCGCAATGTAGTTCTGATGCCCTCCTATGTGAATATTGGGGCCTATGTGGATGAAGGAACAATGGTTGATACTTGGGCCACTGTGGGAAGTTGTGCTCAAATTGGTAAAGGGGTTCATTTGAGTGGTGGTGTTGGTATCGGCGGCGTATTGGAGCCCCTTCAGGCAAGTCCTGTGATCGTGGAAGATGGTTGCTTTATTGGTAGTCGCTGCATTATTGTTGAAGGTGTGATCGTTGAAAAAGAAGCCGTGTTAGGCGCTAATGTTGTGCTGACAAAAAGCACAAAAATAATTGATGTAAGCGGCAGCGAACCGAAAGAATATAAAGGAAGAATTCCTGCACGCAGTGTGGTAATCCCCGGAAGTTTTACAAAAAAATTTCCGGCAGGTGAATATAATGTAGGATGTGCTTTAATAATAGGACAGCGAAAACCAAGCACGGACTTAAAGACAAGCCTGAATGATGCCCTCCGGGATTTTAATGTTTCTGTATAATAAAAAGGCCCCGTAACAGGGGCTTTTTAGTGGCAAAGACATGACTAAGAAAACTTCATATAGACTTTCCCTGGCGGGCTTCATAATCACATTAGCCGGAGCCATCTTGTTTTCAACAAAAGCCATCATCGTAAAAATTGCTTTTGCGAAGACCTCAATTGATGCATTGACATTACTTACCCTGCGAATGCTTTTCTCGTTCCCTTTTTACATCATTGCAGCCTGGATAAGCAGTACTGATAACAAACATAACAAGTTCTCAAAAAAACAGTGGATACACATTATACTACTCGGCTTATTCGGATATTATTTAAGCAGCCTTTTTGATTTTGTTGGCCTGCAGTATATATCAGCTGGGCTCGAACGCCTGATCCTTTTCCTCTATCCGACTTTTACCTTGCTGATCAATTTCTTTTTATTCAAACAAAAGGTTACCCGTATCCAGCAATGGGCATTAGTTTTAACTTATGCGGGTATCGCATTAGCCTATTACGGGGAATTGAATATTGATACCGGCAATAAAAACTTTTTCTTTGGCAGTTTTCTTATTTTCTTATGTGCTATCACCTACGCCATCTATATTGTCGGGGGTGGCCGTGTAATACCACAGGTAGGTGTAACAAAATTTACTTCTTATGCAATGCTGGCTTCAACAACAGGTGTGTTTATCCACTTTGTCCTTGCCGGTAATTTTACCAGGCTTGAAAACGCTACAACCTATTGGGGATATGGCATCTCACTGGCAATAATAGCCACAGTAATCCCCACTTTCCTGATCTCGATTGGTATGAAAAAAATTGGATCAAACAATGTCGCTATCATTTCGGGCATCGGGCCTGTATCTACTATACTTCAGGCATATTATATTTTAGGAGAAAAAATTTTTACAGAACAAATTATAGGTACATTACTGGTTGTTACAGGGGTTTTGTTAATTGGCTGGAATGCCGGTAAAAATTTGGAACAAACCTGATTCCTAAATTATATTTGCCATCCCGAAAAATTGGTTTTTAAATGCCCGGGTGGCGAAATTGGTAGACGCACTGTCTTCAGGTGGCAGCATCCGAAAGGTTGTGCTGGTTCGAATCCAGTCCCGGGCACAAGAAAAACTGCATTGTATATCCTGAATAGTAATTCCAGTTATAATTCACTAAACCAGGAACGGTTAAGATTACTGTTCAAACAGGCAAAAGCTTCCCCCCACCCATTCTTTATCTTTGTTATACCTCACTCCAATCATTTTTCCTTTGCTGATGCGGGCAAGATTATTTGCAGCAACCGGCCTTGCAGCGCTATCTTTCCAAAAATAAAATATTCGCAGTTCCGCCTTGGCAGGTATGTCCGGCGTTTCAATTACGTCAGCATATTTCACTTTGCGTTGCAAAATCCAGTTTTCGGGATCTTTTACTTTTTCAATATCTTCTTTTGAAACATCTATGACTACACCTTGCCCGGCAAAAGAAAACAATGGTTTCAAAACATAGTTATCCAGATCAGAAGGAATTTGTTTGACTTCATTCAGGAAAAATGTTTTGGGAACATAAGGATGGTGAATGAATGGCAAAGTGTATTTGCTGATGCGGTAAAACCAGTTGGGATGGGCAATCCAGGTTACATCAAGATCTTCAAACAGGATTTTTCCTTTTTCCTGCACATCGGGGCTTTGATGCATCAGGTCGTCAAAGATGAGGCGGTTGTAGATTCGTCTTATTTCGATTTTTGTTCCCTTGTTAATATAAAACAATTTTCTCCCTTCTTTAATCAGCTTCGTTAGGCAAACGGGCTGTATGCCGAGAAAATCCCGGGTACAAAAAAAATCCACTCTTGTTTTTTGTTTTTCAGGAAATATTTCCAGCAGGATCACATGCTCGGGTTTTTCATGGGCAACAATGATATCTTTAAGCAAATGTATGTAGCTGTCTTTATGATAGCCATTCAGATACTTGGAAAATCCATGAGGCGTATAAAAATGTTTTCGATGAATATCCGGCAACATGGCTTCATATGCAAACAAACTGGCGAATCCCTGCATTTCTACTAATTGTGGCTCATATTCCCCTTCTTCATTTATACAAATACCAAAATCAAAACAAATAAAATGCGAATGTTCATTTTCATTGGGCACAATCAGGTTTTTAGGGATTGATTTTTCTGTTAATTTCTTAAATTTTTCGTCAGCAATAATGTCAACAATATTTTCACAGGCGCTAAGAATTTTTTCTGTAAAATTCCTGGGAATAAAAATGGGAGTTTCTGCCACCCGGAATTCAATTGCGCCGGGATGCACATTATTTAACTCTTGCAGGAATGCCTGGTATTTTTGCTGTGTGAATGACTCGTTGTATTTTTTCCTGATAGCGGGTATCATGTAATTAATGTAGTTATTTTGATAGAAAGATAATGAAAAGATAGAAGTGAAATGCGGTTTAACAGGAAAAGAAATTTTTAAAGGAAATAAACAAATTCTTTAAAAGGCCAGAATGAGTATTAGAATATTCTTACGCCGGCACAGCAAATAAATGTTCTACAGCCTCATTGAGAAAGTTGGGCAATACATGCGAATAGGTCCACATGATTTTTTCAGGATCGCTAAGTTGCCTCAGCATATTATGCCATTTTTCTTCTCCGTAATTTTCAATAACAGATTTTCTTTTTTCATCGCTTTGCAAACGGATGCTCATACCAATGGCATCGGCTTCAGGATGAAATTGAGTGCCAATCATGTAATCATTGAAACGTATTCCCATCATAGCTCTTTCATACGGAACATGCGGACGTTCCTTTTCGATGCAAAGGATTTTTCCGCCCATAGATTTTAATACTTCATGATTGGGTTGTACCACCTGGAACTCCCGGCTGTCTACTGCATAGAAAGGATCTCTTAAACCTCCAAATACAGGTTCATTACGTCCAGCCTCCAGCATATGAACCGGGAATACACCAAAAGCTTCTGATCTTCTTTTGCAAACCATCCCGGTATTAAAATACCGGCTTGCTAATTGAAATGAATGACAAATAAACAAAACATATTTTTTCTGAACCGTATCGGGATTTTTATTCCATCGGCGAATAGTGTCTGCCCAATGGCACCAGGCAATATCCCAATCCTGAAATCTTGTTTCCAAAGGGCTGCCGGGGCCGCCGGAGGAAATGTAGATATCATAAGAAGTATCCGGCAATTCATTTTTCAAACGCACATCAAATTCATCTTTCACAACATTCAACCCGTTGCTCCTGGCCCATTGCTGAATTATCTCCCGGATACAGCGCATGCCCTGGTTGGGCTGGCCTTCATAAAGGTCGAGGATTGCAATACGAATTTGCCTGTTATCATTCCAATTCATTAAGCAAACATAATAGTTTTAATGAATGTCTGTAATTTTTGTTGATTGAATTTTCGCACAAATAAGGATTTTCTGTTCTACGTAAGCTGCACTCAACCCCATGTAGAATTTATCCTACAACAGGCTAACAGATTTTTTTTCAAAGAATCTTTTCTCCTGTTAATATTTGAGCTTAGGTAAATTTTCATTTTTTATTTTTTTTCATTCACTTTTTCGCCGCCTACAAAAGTTTTCAGCACTTTCACTTGCAGTATTTTTTCTGGTGCTTCTTTCATCAGGTCATAATCTAAAATAACAAAATCGGCAAATTTTCCTTTTTCCAAAGAACCTTTTTCATTTTCTTCAAATTGAGCTTTTGCCGCCCAGATGGTCATTCCTCTCAGTGCTTCTTCTCTTGTCAATGCATTTTCTATCTGAAAACCTTCTGCTGGCCATCCTTTTGCATCTTTGCGAACAACAGCTGCATTAAAAGTTTTGATCGGTGAAATGTCTTCTACCGGAAAATCGGTGCCCAATGGTTCCCATCCGTTTTGATCCAGCAATTGCTTAAATGCATAAGCACCTTTCAGTCTTTCTTTTCCTAAACGATCACCCGCCCAATACATATCGCTGGTGGCATGAGTGGGCTGCACCGAAGGAATGATGCTGTACTCTCCGAATAATTTGAAATCATTTTCATTGAGTACCTGTGCATGTTCCACTCTCCAGCGCAGATCATTTTTACCTTTCAGGTATTTTAAATATACATTCAGGATCATCCGGTTTCCGCTGTCACCAATAGCATGGGTACACATTTGCCATCCTTTATCTGAAATTATTTTTGCGGATGAATCAAAATGTTGTTGCGGGCTTAACAGGAATCCGTACCACCCCGGCCGGTCGGAATAAGGTTGTAACAAACAGGCTCCCCTGGAACCCAATGCGCCATCTGCAAAAAATTTAAAAGCACATACACTTAAATGATCGGTTTTTATTTTTCCATTTTTAAAAGCAAAATCAAAATTTTTTTTATTATCGTTCAGCATGGCATAGATCCGCATTTTCAATGCCCCTTTTTTTTGCAAACTGTCTATGAATAAAACCGTTTCATAGCCCAGCCCACAATCGGATACGGTTGTCAGACCAGCAGCGAAACAATAATTCTGTGCTTCCAGCAATGCTTCTTTGGTTTGCGCAGCATTAGGTTCCGGAATTTTTGATGAAACTAACCCGATAGCATTGTCAACAAGTATACCGGTGAGCTTCCCATTCTTTACTTCTACTTCACCGCCGGTTAATTTGTCGCCTGGTTTTACTCCTGATAATTCCAATGCTTTTTCATTTGCAATGGCAGCATGTCCATCAATTCTTGATAAAAAGACAGGGCGACCTGGAAAAAGTTCATTCAGTTTTTCATTGACAGGAAACTGTTTAATATCCCAGTCATTTTGATCCCACCCGTTACCAATCAGCCATCCATCCGGATTTTCTTTTGCAAATTTTTTGATCTTTTCAAGAATGGCATCCCAGCTTTCCGTACCGGCCAGGTTCACTTCGTTTAAGCCGAAACCATAGCTGGTAAAATGAGAATGTGCATCTATAAATCCGGGATAAATGAATTTTCCCTGTGCATCAAATTTTTCTTTGGCATCATATCTTTTTTCAAGATCGGCAGTCGTGCCTGTTTCCACAATTTTCCCATCCTTTACAGCCATTGCCTCTGCGGTAGTAAAAACAGAATCCACTGTGTAGATGGTAGCATGGTAAAGCAATAAATCAATTTTTATTTTTGATGAACAGGAAAAAAACACAATGACTAAAATAGCAGGAATAACTTTTTTCATTTTATCTCAGATTATTAATAAAAACAGGAAGAATTTTCTGGGTCAAATTAAACAATTCTTTACCTTTTGGGCAAAATCAATTGTTATGAGACGGCCTCTATTCTTTATTTCTGTTCTGCTGATCATTATTTCCTGTAATCAAGCTGACAAAAATGAGACAGGTGGCAATATGCCGGTTGCACAGTATTTCAATTTTGGGGATACCGGAGTGCAAACAGGAGGAGTAAGAATGATACCCATTAAAACTCCTGCCGGGGAATTTAAAGTTTGGACCAAACGCTTTGGTAATAATTCTAAAATAAAAATATTGTTATTGCATGGAGGCCCGGCGGCGGGACATGAATACATGGAATGTTTTGAAAGTTTTTTTCCGAAAGAAGGGTTTGAATTTTATGAATACGATCAGCTCGGCGCTCCATATAGTGATCAGCCAAAAGATACAAGTTTGTGGACAGTGGAAAGATATGTGGACGAAGTAGAGCAGGTAAGAAAAGCAATCGGAGCTGATTCTTCTAATTTTTATGTATTGGGAAATTCATGGGGTGGCATTTTGGGAATGGAATATGCCCTGAAGTATCAAAGTAATATGAAAGCGTTGATCGTGGCAGACATGATGGCGAGTTGTCCGGATTATGGAAAATATGCAGATGAAGTGTTATCAAAGACGATGGATCCGAAAGTGCTGGCAGAATTGAAAGAGATCGTTGCAAAGAATGATTACAGCAATCCCCGTTATATGGAACTATTGATGCCGAATTTTTATAAGCAGCATTTATGCAGGTTGGCTGAATGGCCGGATGCGGTGAACAGAACCTTTGCCCATTTGGGTGGAATGGCGGTTCCTTCTCAAATTTATACCATCATGCAAGGTCCATCTGAGTTTGGTATTTCAGGAAGATTGGCAAATTGGGATATTAAAGACCGTTTAAAAGAAATTAGAATACCGACGTTGATGGTAGGTGCGAAGTTTGATACGATGGATCCGAAAGCCATGGAAGCTCAAAGTAAAATGGTACAACATGGGCGTTATTTATTTTGCCCCAATGGAAGCCACATGTGTATGTGGGATGATCAAAAAGTTTTTATGGATGGAGTGATCGGTTTCATCCATGATGTGGATGGCGGGAAGTTCTAACTGTTTTCTTTATTAGTAAATTCACTTAAGGCTTTAAACGAATCATCAAATTTTTCAACGATTTTTATTTTTCTTCCATTGGCACCGAGCATGAGTTCCAATGCAGAACCAACTTGTTTTTTCAAAGGTGTGAGTACCCATTCCATTTCTGCCGGGCCATTCTTTACTTCTTCATTTATGCGTTTCCGATAATTTTCTTTCATTTCACTGTTCAAAGCTTCAAGGTCTTTAGTGGTTTGCCAGTGTTTTTCTCCTACAAGTGGTACACTGTATAACAATACTTCAGCAATTTTCCAGTCATAATTCAAATTTGAAAAGGAAAGAAATTTAGGTTGAATGTTAGCAACGGTGAGCTCATTTTTATCCGGATCAAATTTGACCCGCAGGTCCTGCATATCCAACCCGTATTTGGCAACAATGCTAACCTGCAAAGCGCCAAGAAAACGGATTTGTTTACCATCATTTTCACTTTTGTCATTCCATACTCTTGTAAAATTGGTATTTACTTCCATGAGCCCGAGATCCACTACACTTTTTATTTCGGAAATATTTAGTTTACGGTTTCGCAATTCTGTGTTTTCGCTTTTTAAGGAAGCGCCGGCTTTATCACTTTCTTTCAATTGAGATCTTAAATTAGCTATTTCATCATCCTTTTGCTTCATGAATGCCTGGTACAGCAAAACGGCTGCAAAACCAACCCCGGCAACAACTAAACCATAGACAAGAAATTTATTCAGTATCAGTAATACGGCAGCAGCAGAAATGACCGCCAGTATCAGGTACATTTTTAAATTACGAAACATGATTTGAAGATTTTAAGGTGAAGAAATAGCGGTATTTATTTATACAATTTACAAAAGTTGAGATTTGAAGCAAAAAAACCTATTTCTATAGAATTGATAATACGTTACTTCCTTTTCAAGTCTTTTAATTGATACCGCTCAAAAACTGGCTCTGTATGTAATCCACCACACTGACCAGGTTTTTTGTTTGTTCAAAAACGCTTAACTGCCTGTCAGCACCGGTTCCTCCTTCAAGAATTTTATTTACATAAGCAATCCGATTCCGGCTTCCTAAGTGATTTATTACCGGGTCAACAAACTCGAGCAATTCGTAAATCAGGGCACGGGTGTTTACCTCCTCTTCTTTTCCAAAATCTATGAGCCGGCCATCAATCCCATAACGGCTGGCACGCCATTTATTTTCATTGATCAATGCACGGGAATATTGAATGAAATTCAGATTTTTTGATCGCAGCATATATATTCTTGCACATATCGCCTGGAATAAAGAAGCTAATGCAATCGTTTCATCAATCGTCATCGGTACATCGCATATCCGAAATTCCACAGTATTAAAAAAGGGATGCACTCTCAGGTCCCACCAAATTTTTTTTGCATTGTCAATGCAATTGGTTTTGATCAGCAGTTTCACATAATTATCATACGCTTCAATACTGTCAAAACTTTCAGGAATACCGGTGCGTGGAAATTTATCAAATACTTTTGTCCGAAAAGATTTATAGCCGGTCAGTCTTCCTTCCCAAAAAGGAGAATTGGCGCTGAGTGCATAAATATGCGGTAAAAAATATCTTGTGGAATTTGCAATATGATTCGCCATTTCACGGCTTTCCATACCAACATGTACATGCAGCCCAAAAATTAAATTACTTCTTGCCGCTTCCTGCAATTCATTTACGATCTCATAATACCGGGCATGATCGGTAATCAACTGGCTCTCCCAATGACTAAAAGGATGTGTTCCGGCTGCGCCAACTGCTAACCCTAAACTTTTGGCAATGTCATGTATTGTTTTCCGGAGATGGGTCACATCTGCAAATGCTTCATCTGCATCAGCACAAATATCCGTGCCCACTTCTACTACAGCCTGGTGCATTTCTGCTTTCACTTTATCCTTGATCACTTTCTGTCCTTCGTGGACAATTTTTTGCTCATGACTTTTCAATTCCCTGCTGACAGGGTCCAAAACCATGTATTCTTCTTCTACGCCGAGAGTAAAAGTTTTATAATTCAGATTCATATTGTTTTTTTAATTATTAATTAAAAGCTATTAATTAATAATTCCTACGGAAAATCAAACCAGGTTCATTTTATTACTGCTTCGTTTCAGGTATTCGCCCCAGGTAAGGTTGTCAGCACCTTCTTTGTTTTCTAAAGCTTTTTCAATGGCATAATTAGCTGCTGTCTCCACCACCCATTCAAAATTTTCTTCTCCTACACTCGGCCGGTCTGCATCGGGTGCGGGATTGCAAAAGTCAATGGCATAAGGAACTCCGTCCCGGATGGCCAGTTCTACCGTATTAAAATCATAACCTAAATATTTATTGATGCGTAGTACAATATCCGTCATCTGTTGCAATCGTTCAGCAGAGGGTTTGAAATCGGCAACATAACGTAGATGATGCGGATTGCGGGGTTCGTAAGACATGATGCGGACATGTTTGCCCCCGATGCAATAACAACGATAATATTCTGTAAATACAATTTCTTCCTGCAGCAGCATTACCAGTTGACCAGTCTCATTGTGCTTTTGATAAAAATCTTCAGCGTTTTTCAGTTTATATACATTTTTCCATCCGCCACCGGCAAAAGGTTTCATATATGCCGGAAAGCCGACATAATGAAAAATCGAATCCCAATCGAGCGGATAAGCAAGGTTGCTGAACGAGTCATCCGAAGTATCATGCGGTAAATCTCTCGAAGGCAGAATTACTGTCTTCGGCACCGGCACTCCTACTTTCGTCATTAAGCAATTATTAAAATATTTATCATCGGCGCTCCACCAAAATGGATTGTTAATTACAGCAGCGCCGGTGAGTGCAGCATTCTTTAACCAGGTACGGTAAAAGGGAACATCCTGAGAAATACGATCCACAATGACAGCATAACCGCTGGATTCGCCCTGGGGAGCTTTATCAATACGTACCGGCTCGGCAGTAATTCCCTGTACTCCTTTGCTGTTTATCCTTTCAATAAATGCCATGGGAAAGGAGCGTTCCTTACCAAAAAGAATTCCAATTTTTTTCATAAATAAAATTATTGGTGATGAGTATAATTGTATTAAAATTCAGAAGCGGGCAGGCTTTTACCAAATTTATTTTTTAGTAACCATATAAACAAATAAAGCCTTTATTTCGGGAATAAAAATCTTTTTGTTGAAGAGAAGTGGGGATTAAATGAATTACTTATTTTTGAAATTATGCCCTTGATGAACGCTTCTGTTTCGCTGCCCGAAACGATACTTTTACCCTCCGCTTTTTTGCAAAGAGAAGTAACAATTGATTTGTATGAATCTTCATTCCCGGGTAACAGCCCTGAATTATATCTGCTATTAATTAACGATGGGCAAAACCTGGAAGAAATGGGGCTGAGTCGTTTGCTGGAAGAACTTTCTACAAATCAAAAAATCAAACCGCTGCTATGCGTGGGAATTCATGCAGGTACGGAAAGAAGAATGGAATACGGAGTGGCGGCGCAAACAGATTATCTGGGCAGAGGAGCTATGGCCGGTGCATATACTTCTTTTATTTTTGAAGAATTGTTGCCAGCCATTTACAAACTATACCCTAACCATACATTTAAAGAAAAAGCATTTGCCGGTTTTTCTCTCGGTGGCCTTAGCGCTTTGGATATTGTATGGAATCACCCGGATACATTTAAAATGGCAGGAGTATTTTCAGGTTCCTTGTGGTGGCGATCGCTGGACCAGAACGATCCGGCTTATAAAGATGATGAAAACCGAATTATGCAACAGCAGGTACGCAATGGTACATTTGCACCAGGTTTAAAATTTTTCTTTCAGTGCGGCAATAAAGATGAAACCAAAGACCGGAATGGAAACGGCATCATTGATTCCGTAGATGATACGCTGGACCTGATAAATGAATTAATACAGAAAGGATACGACCGCAATAAGGATATTGCGTTTTTAGAAATGAAAGATGGCCGGCATGATATTCCTACCTGGGCTGCGGCTATGCCATTGTTTTTGGAATGGGGTTGGGGAAAGTGAGTTTCCATCTATTACAATAAATTAGAAGACCTCTCTGGTTGGAGAGGTCTTCTAATTTTACTTAAACATTAATTCAGATTAAAAAAGATACCTTAAGCCAAATTGCATGGCCCATGTATTTGATGTTGAAATATTATTAAAGAATGAATAAGAAACAGGCGCATTGTTAAATGATGTGAGATAGAAAGAGGGTATGCCACCACTTACACTTGACAAAGTAAGAGGGTTGTTTACAGTATAGCTCTTTCTTGCACCCCATTGGTGGTTGATAAGGTTTGGTATATTATAAATATCAGCACTGAATTGAATAGTATGCTTTTGCTTCCCTATTTTAGCATACAGATCTTGGATAAACTTCATATTAACTGAATTGTACCATGGACGGAAAGCTCCGTTTCTGTCTGCTACCTGGCCCCGGTGTTTGCTCAGGTATGGATCCTGGCTGATATAATATTCAAAAAGTTGTGCCTGCTGTGCAGCTGTGTACAGAACGCCATTATAGGTGCGGTTGACGAATTGTATTTCATTGGGATCTGTAGCATTCTTAGGAATATAGATCAGGTTAGCAGAATTTTGCCCCTGGTTATTCACACTGCCACTATAAACGTAGCTGTATGCACCATTCTTAGCACCATCATAAACTAATGAAATAGTCGTTGCAAAATGTTTTGCGTATTCAAAGCGTCGTGAAATGGCTCCTACTATATGATGCGGAAGAGCAAAACTGGTATTGGATAGCTGAAGATCATTTAATGTTCCGGCAGTGGCGTTTGCGTTATAAGTAGACGCTGCCTGCGAACCGGGGTTTTCTGTTAAATTGGTCCCGTAAGTATAAGTATATGCCAAAGAACCAAACCATCCTGTAGAAAATGTTTTTTCAATTTGAGCAGTAAATACAAAAGAACTGCCTTTACTTGAATTAGCAAGAACAATTGCATTCGATATATTCTGATATATTTTTCTAGCCGCACTTGAAGAATAATAGCCCCTTGTATATGAACCAGTAGTTACTGTTGCATTCGGATCATTTTGATTTGCATCAAACATATAGGTAGCATTTATATCTTTAGTAAACAAAGCTTCCAAAGTTAATTTCCATGAATCACCGATTTTTTGTTCAAGGCCAAGATCAGTTCTCCAAATTTGAGGGAACTTATAATCGGGATCAGTAACCACAACATTAGTTGAAGGAACGGTTCCCGCTGTTGTTGGAAAATACTGTGGCAATGAAGACGCAAGGGAAGTATTATAAAAAGGATTATACGCTTTTGGATCGGGGTTGAAAAGGAAATTGTTCATATTCACACCTGAACTGGTATATAATACTTTAGCTGAATATTGATACATACCGCTATTAGTTGGAATATTAGTCAGGTAAACGAAAGGAATTCTCCCGGTAAATAATCCGGTACCTCCTTTAATAATAAGTGATTTATCACCATACAAATCCCAACGGAAACTGGCTCGGGGCGAAAGCATTGCTTTTGCTTTTGGCCATTTCCCTGTAGTATAATGTATTCCATTTTGAAAAGCTAAGGCAGATGTTGCCGGGTTTTCAAGCGGCTGTTCAGGATAAATCGGTTGATCTGCCCGGATACCAAATGAAAATTTCAAATTAGGGTTCACATTAATATCATCTTGTACGTAAACAGATAATTGAGAAATTTTTATTTGGGCTGAAAAAACAGCATCCTGCCCTGGGATCAGGGAATATGTTTGTGCAAATTTTAAAGGGGCACTGTTGTTAAGAAATGATTGCACACTGCTATAAAGGTAATAACCCTGTGATCCTGCCATAAACATATTACCAACTTTTTGTTTTTCTAAAGCAACACCCGCAGTTAAAGTATGTTTGCCTGTATAATAGGTAAAATTATCAGTAAAACTCAACACATCAGTGTGTACTTTATTATTATTTGCATTAAAAGGTTCATTACCTGCACTTATATAGTTCCTCTTATCTGCGGCCATGATGTCAATAAAAGGGAATGTTGCACCATCATGAGTTTTATCGCTCCTTATTTGTGTGAATGTAGCTAAAAACTGGTTAGATATTTTACTGGAAAACCGGCTGTTCAATTCTACTGTACCTGCTTTAATTTTATCCTGTTGTGTATATGTAACTCCAGAAAATGCCATAGCAGAAGTAGAAAATTTAGGCCCGTAAGTAGCAATATCTGCACCTCCAATACCACCACTTTGTGAAGGCAGAAAATCCTGCTCACCCAAAAAATCACTGTACTTCAAGGTTAGTTTATGCTTGGTGCTGATATTCCAGTCAATTTTTGCAAGGTATTTATGATTCGTATTTTTAAATGATGGGAAATTATCATAAACACCGGGATCATAATTGTATTTACTTTTCAGATAATCACTTACTAATTTCAAAGAATCAACTGAAACGGTAGAAATATTACCCGTACCTGAACCTCCTGTAGGAGTATATGTAATACCTGCGGCTGGCGGCTTTTTCTCATATTCACCATTTATAAAGAAAAATAATTTATTTTTTATAATAGGGCCGCCAAGACTTGCGCCATATATCCTGCTTTCAAAGCTTGGATTTGCGGCGGTTTGGCCTGCAATTTTATTTCCTACAAGGTTTTGATTTTTCCAGTAAGTGTAGGCTGTTCCATGAAAAGTATTGGTACCACTTTTTGTTATAGCGGCAATATTAGCTCCCGTAAAATTACCCTGGCGAACATCATAAGGTGCAAGGCTAACAGAAACTTCATCCACCGCATCCAATGAAATTGGATTGTTTCCACCACCGGGAAATGGGTCATTACTTAATCCAAAACTATTATTCAGGTTAGCACCATCAATTGTAATGTTATTATACCTGCCATCACGACCACCAAAGCTGAATCCATTGGCCTGGGGTACCCTGCTGCTAAAATCTGTTATACTTCTGGTTAGTGAAGGCATCGATGTCAGCAACCTGCTGTTGATAACACTACTCATGCCGCTTTTTTCGGCTGCAGCTTTTTTAGAGGTAGCCGAAATCAAAACGTTTTCTAATACCTGTTGGTTAACACTCATTGCTACCTTTACATCATATGGCTCCCCTAACTGAAGTGTAATATTTTCAAAGGTTGCTTGTTTGAAACCGATAAAATTTATTACTACCTGGTAAGGTCCGCCAATTCGCAAACCGTTCAAAATAAAAAATCCGTCTTTGCTGGAAGTGGTTGAATACTTCGTCCCGGAAGGTAAATGTGTAGCAGTAATTGTGGCCCCAATTAATGGTTGATTGTTCTCGTCTTTAACGGAACCTGTAATTATGCTGGTTGTTACCTGTGCAAAAATAAATGTACCAGCACAAACTGCAATTAACAGAGTAAATAGTCTCTTAAGCATAAGTTTTGTTTTACGGTTGCAAAATAAGGGATTTTCTAAAATTAAGCTAAACAAATATTCAGCGGGCAGAATACACAAAAATTGATTTTAATATCTTACCGTACTGGCTCATTTAACCTGCAAAACATTTAAATTATTTCATATAGATGCTAAAAACTTTTTTTTAACCATTACAGGTTTGAATCGATGTTATTCTTGATTTTAGTATATTTTCTCCCTGCTTTGCGAAAATTCATCCCAATGACTATTCCTTGTTTGATTCCTCTTTCCCGGGTATTTTCTCTTCTTTTTCTGCTTCAGGTTTTTGGGAAACTGCTTTTTGCTTTTTATTGTTTTTTCGTCCAAATAAATCATGCAGGTTATCAAATTCATTCCTGTATGCTATGCTGGCCCCGGTTCTGCGGGAGCGGGCCGGGCCTCCGGAGGTAGTGATACTCAGGTAATCTGTATTTTCCCGGTAAAAGAATGAAGCTCTCACTGTACCGCTCTGGTTAATCAGCCATTCCATGGTGACATCGGGCAGCAATTGTATGGTCTGCTGAATACTGGACTGTTGCAATGGCGCTTCAAACCCGCCGCCAAATGTTATAACGAATCTATTATTAAAAAATGAACGGCCTACTGAAAGATTTATATTGCTGCTCAGGTTCAGCGCTGTTTTATTATTAGGGTCAATAATGTTTTTATTATAAACAGAACTGGAGAAGTTAACCCGGTATTTATCATTCTTTAAAAGCTTGCCGAGTATCTTATTCAATTCTGAATTTACTACTCCTACAAAGATGCCCGAGATCGTATTAGTGGCTATTTCGCTGATGTTGAAAGATGATGTGGCAGCAGATGACGATCCGATTTCACTAGGAGCAAATGTATTCAGTACGATCAGGTAAAATACCTGCTTATTCATTTCATTCGGATTTTTTTCAATCTGGTGAATATTGAATGAAAAAGCCGGATCGGTGACAGCCGGGCTGGACGAGGGAAAGTCAAGGCTGAATTTTATATCGGGTTTAAAAAGGTCGCCGGTTAGTGAAGCCACTACATATACATCACCTCTTACTTTGGCAAAATTCGGATCCACAGGCAATGAATTGGCCAATGGGGAGAAGCTTACTTTTTCTGCATTGTATTGTGCATCAAAATTAATCCTGGCTTTATACGGATCACCGTTCCATTTGATATAGTTATTCCCACCTTTTTTTATGGTAAATGGTTTTTTGAAAAATGATTGAAAGGTGAACAGGTAACTTCCATCTTCAATTTCAAATCCGCCATTTAAGCTTAATGGTTCAGAAGATCCTGCTTTGATATTCAAATCGCCTTTACCACGGGCTTTTATTTCGTCGCCCGTAAGGTCATCCAATATCATTCTAAAATTCACCATCGGGTTTGCGCTTACATCCACATCATACAAAATATTTGATTCTTGTGCGTAGCGGCTGCTATCGCTCATTTCATGACCGTATTTTTTTTCTGTAAGAAAATCAGCTATACCCGTTTCCCTGCTTCGGGATGGCGGAAGCGTAATATAGCTGCTGTCTATTGAAGAAGCAATAGCACTGATCTGCATAAACATTTCAGATTGCGGGCCGGTAAGTGAAAAGGACCCGGTACCTTTTACATAACCATAAAATTGGTCGTTATCTTTAGCCGTAGTATTCAGCAATAATACCGGTTTGTTATTTTCTTCACCGGTACTGTTGGGTTTTCTTGTAGAAACATACAGGTCATAAAACATGTCTTTGAAAGAATGATGCTGTATGGATCCATTCAGGTATATTGGGTTCTTGGTGGCTGAATCAGTGAGCACAATGCCATCCAGGTCTATTTCATTTGGCTTTAATTGAATGGTAGTATCTTTTATTTTATAAAAGCATTGGGTAAAATTTACTTTCAACCCGGCATCATGAAGTCTTGCTTTTCCTGTAAAATTTAATTCATCTAACGGACCACTCATAGATATTGGCCCGGTAATATATCCCTGCACATCAGAAAACAAGGGCTGGAGAAATTGTTCCAGAAATTTGATCGGATAATTTTGAGTATTGCCGCTGATCAGGTTGTTCCTTGCTTTCAGGCTGTCTTTAAGATTTATATGAAGATTAAAATCTATCTTATGATCTGGGTCTAAGTTTTTTCCCAAGCCGGATAATTCACCAGTTTCATTATTGTATTCTATATGTGTTGTCATCCCGCCTAACGAATCGTTGTCAAACCGTAGCTGATCTGCATTGATGTCTGATGTTACATTGAATTTTTTATACGGGTCTTCTACATGGATCGTTCCGGAGACAAGACCTTCCAGCCGTTTCTTCCTTAAAAACAGTGGTGAAAAATCTCCCAGGTTTACCTTTTTTAAATTGATGAGAAGGTTATTCCAGTTTCCATTTGTAGAAGGCTCTGTACCCATTTTGATTTCCTGTTCTCCATCACTCAATAATAATTGTCCCTGCGCCTGGGAATTATTTCCGAATTCCAGTTCCCCGTTTTTTTCAATGTTCCAGGTTTTCCCATTTAATACAAATGAAGTGGTATCAAACCGGATTTTCACTCCGTTTTCATAAAAATGTACCATCCCGTTAATATTGGCTTTATTCAGGGCAGTGTTAGAGCCGGTAGTAATGCTTACAATAGAGGAATCCTGAGCCGATTCTATATTAAATGTAGTCAATGGCAGGTTTAGAGTATCATTCATCAAAGCATTTCCGGTACTTCCCGAAAGAGTTAATTTGGATAGAGTGCCGAGGGCTTTCAGTTGTGCATTTGTAAAAACATATTGTTTGAAAGAAAAATTAGGAACATCTGCCTTGAGATCAAAATGGTGATCAGAAAGATCCACTTTGCCTGTCACATGGCTATAATCAAATCCTTTCAGGTCTTTTGAAAAAAGAGTCATCAGGTCATTGATATTCCGGGTGCTGACGTCAAAGGTAAACACTTCTTTTACGGGCTCAGTATGAGGTGCTTTGATATAAGAGGGATAATATTTGTTCAGAAATAATAAAAAAGCATCAGGTAAATCTTTAATATTAAAATTACCACTGATGGCAGCATCAAATTCATTGGAGTTTGCTGTAATAGTTTTAATCCTGTTCGAAATAATTGAAGTAATGATGAGGGAATCAAACGGAAGCCGTAAACTGTTTCGGATTAATGTTGCATCGCTGATGCGTGCCGTTCCTTTAAAGTTATCCAGTGTATTTCCTGCAAAATCCAAATTGAATTTGCCATTAAAAATTATACTGTCTTTAGTGATATTCAGTTTTTGCAGATTTGCATTGGCTACATGGGAAATAAAATTAAATGCCGGAACCGAATCATTCAGATTGATGGAACCATTTAATGACAGGGAAATATTAGGGTCATCAATAGATGCCACCCCATCAAACTGTTTTTTATCCAGAGTTCCGTTCAAGGTGATTTTTTGGTACCTGTAATTGTTATAATCTACATAATGAATTTTCCCATCAAAGGTTGTGTTGCGTTTTGAAGGGCTGAAACCACTCCCTTTCACCACACCATTCAGGGAAATAGCACCCAGGTCTGCTTCCTCCAGGAACGTTCCTAATTGAAAATTATCGGTAGAAATATTTCCGGAATACAAGGGAGCTTCCCGGTTAGGAAATTTCATATTCAAATCGCATTGAATCGTTCCGAGATTAGTGCCAATACTGCCAAAGGTTACAAAGTCATGAATGAAACCGGTAAAGCTTCCTGTGAAATGCAGGTATTCGATTTTACGCAAATTGGGATTGGTTACACCTCGTAATTGAGGAATAATCTCTATGGCATCTCTGTAAGTTGTTCTGAAATCGTTTGCTTTAAAGTCAATAAAAGTTTGATTAATATCCGGAAGACCTGTCATGGAAATATCACCATTCAATAATGTGCTGCCTCCGGCCTGCACGATCAATCCTTTCCCGATAAGCTCATTTACCGGGCCACGGATATTGCCTTTGAAACTGATTCTTTTTTTCCAGGAGCTTAATGCAGGGGCAAAATAGGCTATGTCATCACTTTCAATCTCGGTGCCTTCAAAGTTGCCGGTCATATTTATTTTATCAACAAAATCATCCATGTCGCTGAAATCAGCATAGCTCATCGAAAAATAATCTTTGATGTTACTTTTATTTGTCTGGATATTAAGATGGTTAAAAGTCATTTCACGGGGCGTGAACTTTACATCCGCCAGCATGTTCTTCACTTCAAAGCCACTGCGTTCTTTTGTATTTAATTTCAAATGGGCACTGATAGTATCCTGATCCCACCTAAGGTTGGTAAATACTGTATTGATATGATTGAAGTCAATATGTTTTCCGTCAAAAGAACTAAGCAGGGGTATGCTGTCTATTTTATCTGTTTTAAATGTCCCATTATCAATATTTAAATTTGCAACCTGCATAATCCAGTTATCACGGTTCCATTGCAATTGAGAACCAGGAGCAGGAGTTTCACTTGTATATGTTGTCCTTTCCTGACGGTTTCCTTTATAGTTTTGCAACGCCACTATAGGATCAGAAATAGTAAGTGATGAAATATCGACAATTTTTCTTTTGAGATCAATCTGGTTGGCATCTAACTGTAATGCACCAATATATATTTGCATATCCTCTCCTGCCCAGGCATCCTTTTTCACAAAAGCAACATTTTTCAATGTTACTTTTTTCAGGTCTAAATTAATTCCTCCCTTTACGGATTTTTCAGAGGTATCATTAGAAGAAAAATAATCAAATAAAAACTGGTTATTCCAAACAGAATCAGTACGCTGAAATTTAATCAAAGCATTTTCCAGGCCTATATATTTGAGTTCTGTTTTGTTTTTGAAAAAAAACCAATCCGTAATCCTCACCTGCAGATCGCCTGCATATATTAAGGTGTCGCCGCTACGGTCTTTTACCATAAAATCTTCGAGGTGCAGCCGGTTGAAAAGTGAAAAGTCAACATGCCCGATACTGATTTTAGTTTGCAGCTCTTTAGAAAATTTTTTTGTAACCTGCGCTGCTATCCAGTTTTGCCCAAAAGGAGTTTTAATAAAAATCCATAATGCCAGGATCAGAAACAGCAATGAAAGGAAGAACCAGAGTAATATTTTTTTGAATGTCTTCAGGGACAGTTGTTTATTTTACAAAAATAGAGATTCGCTTCCTTAGGGCAAATACAATACCAGCTTGAAATCAAAGCAGGGGAAACGAGCAGCAGTTTTAACAATGTAAGAAAGAAAAGTATTTATCTCAATCCGGCCGGGTTCTCCTTCCGAAATTCCGTATCATTTATTTTTTTTGGGGTGAAAATATTGTCCAATGGATATGCCTATAACCCGGTGGCGAATATTGGGGCCGTCATCAACATTGCTGATATTGGTGAGGCCAAAACCGTAATTGAGATAAACTGTAAAGCCCCTGGCATCTTCGTAACCTATTTGTGCCATCGCATTAGCAGCATAGTTTCCATATTCAGCAAAGCCATACTTCATTTTGCGATTAACTAAATTTCCATTCAGCAGGTGAAATTTTTCCCGGCCAAATATCTGAAAGTCCAGCGAAGGGCCGCCCCTAAAAAACCAATGATTGGGTTTATTGCTAAAATCTACTTCCAGCAATGCAGCCAGCTCCAGGGTATGAATGGTAGTGTTATTATCTACGGCTGTGACATCAGGCGGATATGAATATTGTGTAAATGATGCCTTGTACCCTTTCAGGCTGTAAAATATTTGCGGAGCAAAATAGAGATTATTATCAAACGGAACTTTGCAATTCATGCCTAACTGGAATCCGAATTTTCTTTTTGTGGATTGTTTTGCATCCTGAATGGAATAACGTGCAGTGGTAACCTGTGGGCCTGCTAAAATTCCGATTTTTACCTGGCCCTGAACAGCAAAACTGATAAAGGTGATGGAAAGAAACAGAATATATGATTTCATCAGAAGTGGACGATAGTATTAGCGATAAAAATAGAGATTATAATCCGTAATTCAATGCCGGAATTATTTCTTTGCCATCTTATCAGTATAAACTTTAGACTGCCCCCTTGGAACCGAAAGAGTTTGCCAATTTTTCCCTTTTAGAATTTTACCGAGTAAAATGATCTGTCCTACATGGCTTGCATAATGGGTGAGCTGCCTGTTAATAGCTTCAACTACACTATGGGGTTTAGTGCGTATCATGATTGTTTTGGAAAGATCTCCTTCCTGAAGAGGTTCGATGGCATTAAACACAGTTTGCCATCCTTCTTCCCAAAGATTTAATAATTGTTCTTTATTGTAACGGTGTATTTCAAATTCATCATCCCTTTGCCGCCATTCTTTTTCACCATCTTCAGTTAAAAAATTAATCCAGCGGCTGAGCATATTTCCATGCAGGTGCTGGATGAGGATGGCGATGCTGTTACATTCCTCATTAGGTTGAAAATGAAAATCTTTTTCTTCCAATTGCTTAAAAGTTTTGTCAGCAAGGGCTTTATAATCCCTGAATTCTTTTAAAGCGCTTTGTAAAAAAATTTGTCCGTCCATTGGTTTATTAATTTTGGGTTATTGTCTTTTGCTTATTGTCTATTGCCCATTGACTATTATTCCCCGGTCACCATCCTTCTGCATCATCCTCACCCCGGGTATCTGCTACGGCTTCTATTTTTTTATCCGGTAAAATTTTAATGACTTCTGTTCGGCCAATAGCGTTTCGTTGTTTAATGGTATATCCCATTTTTATTAAATTTTCCTGAGCCTCTTGCGGGAAACCTTTTTCCACTTCTAAAACATCAGGCAGCCACTGATGATGGAACTTTGGTTTATTCACGGCATCTTCAGTATTCATTCCGAATTCAAGAATATCAACCAGTGTTTGAAAAACAGAAGTCGGAATAGTAGTTCCTCCCGGTGTGCCTACGATGAGATAGGGTTCATTATTTTTTAAGACAATGGTAGGTGTCATGGAACTCAACATTCTTTTTCCAGCAACTATGGAATTGGCTTCCCCACCCACTGCGCCAAACATATTCGGAACGCCGGGTTTAATACTGAAATCATCCATTTCATCATTCAGGAAAAAACCACCGCCACCCACAACTACCCGGCTGCCAAATCCCCCATTCAATGTAGTAGTAACAGCTACAGCATTTCCGTCTTTATCAATTACGCTGAAATGCGTAGTTTCTTCTTTTTCTGCTCTTGAAAGTTTGCCGGGTTTTACCATACTACTCGGTGTGGCTTTATTGGGATCATAATCTTTCATTCGCTCCTGCAGATATACATCATTAGTAAGCATACTAACCGGCACTTTGTAAAAATCCGCATCGCCCATGTATTCAGCACGGTCTGCAAAAGCTCTGCGTTCTACTTCCGTCATCAATTGCACGGCCTGTGTGGATTCAAAACCCATGGCTGCAATATTCCTGTCTTCAATCATCTTCATCATTTGGTGCAATAGTAACCCACCGCTGCTCGGCATGGGCATTCCTATAATTGTATATCCTTTGTAATCGAATACATGCGGTAGGCGAAATTTAGCTTTATAGTTTTTCAGATCGTTTTCCGTTATTATACCACCGCCTCTCCTCATTTCTTCAGCAATTAATTTTGCTGTTTTTCCTTCATAAAAACCTGAAGCACCCTTATCACGGATTCGTTTCAGAGTATTGGCAAGGTCTTTTTGAATTAATAAATCTCCTTTTTCCCATGGAACGTCTTTTTCAAATGCAGTTGGCTGAGTATTATATTTTTTCAAATTTAACCGGAGATAGTTAAGCATGTCAGCTTCTTTCCCGGTGATCTCAAATCCTTTTTCTGCCAGGTCAATGGCCGGTTGGATCAATTTCTTGAATGATAATTTTCCGTATTTACTCAAAGCAAATAATCCGGCAACCGAACCCGGTATGCCAACAGAAAGATGCCCGATCTGGCTTTTATCGGTTCTTGCTTTCCCAGTTTCATCAATATACATATCACGGGTGGCTTTTCCGGGAGCCGTTTCCCGGTAATCCAATGCAATTGTTTTTCCGTCACTCAACCTGGCGACCGTAAAACCTCCACCGCCAATATTCCCGGCTTCAGGATACACGATGGCCAATGCAAATTGAGTGGCAATAGCGGCATCAATCGCATTACCTCCTTGTTCTAATATTTCTACACCAATTTTACTGGCTAATGTATGCGCAGAAACAACAGCGCCATTGCTGCATACAATTCTTTTCTGGATAATGTAAGGCGTGGAATCAGAAATTGCATGTGCAATTGAATTGTTTGACCATTCATGTTTTGAAAAGATACCCAAAATCAAAAACGGAAGTAAGAATTTTATTTTCATAATCAAATTTAAGGATTGTATCCGGAGTTGTATTCCCCACTTACTAATTTGTTACAATTTTAAAGTCTAAAGAATCCAATCTGATATGCGATAAAGTTATTGGTCGGAAAAATCCGAAGGACTTTAATTTGATAAAAACATGAATACAACCCATGGACATCCGGTGTGTATGGCAGTAACTCCGGATGCGTTGAATGTAAAAACATGTTTGTTCATCCAATGTTTCATAAATTGCTGCCTAAATCTATTTTAATGAGAAAACGAAATGCCCTTTTCACATTTTTGCTTTTGACTTCGATATTTACAAAAGCACAACTCAAATCCCCTGAAGAATTTTTAGGATATAAAATCGGCAGCCAATTTACTCCGCATTGGAAGATTGTAAATTATTTCAATCATGTTGCCGCTAATGCGCCAACAATGGTGAAGTTGCAACAATATGGAGCAACTAATGAAGGCCGGCCTCTGTTGCTTGCTTTTATAAGTAGTCCTGAAAATATTCAGCAGTTGGAAAACATCCGGATGAATAATCTCCGGCTTGCCAATCTAGCTAAAGGCAATCCCGATGGCAATCGGGAGGCTGCAATCGAAGACAATGCTCCGGCCATTGTTTGGCTGAGTTATAATGTGCATGGAAATGAAGCATCTTCTTCTGAAGCTTCGATGCTGACATTATATTCTTTGATAGATCCGTCAAATGTAAAAACAAAAGAATGGCTGAAGAACACAGTGGTTGTAATTGACCCCTGCATGAACCCAGACGGAAGAGATCGTTATGTGAATTGGTATAATTCCGTAGTTGGAAAAAATTATAACCCACAACTTTCCGCAAGGGAACACAGGGAGCCATGGCCGGGAGGAAGAACTAATCATTATAATTTCGATTTGAACCGTGACTGGGCCTGGCAAACACAAAAAGAAAGCCAGGAGCGGTTAAAAGTGTATAATCAATGGTTGCCGGAAGTGCATGTGGATTATCATGAGCAAGGCATCAATGCCCCATATTATTTTGCCCCGGCTGCACAGCCGTTTCATGATGTAATTACTCCATGGCAGCGGGATTTCCAGGTTACAATCGGAAAAAACAATGCAAAATACTTTGATCAGAATAGCTGGTTGTTTTTTACAAAAGAAGAGTTTGATCTTTTTTATCCATCTTATGGCGATACCTATCCTACATATAATGGAAGCATCGGCATGACTTATGAACAAGCCGGTGGGCCCGCCGGTGGCTTAGGCGCTTTGAAAAAAGAAGGTGATACCCTGACATTATACGACCGGGCCATACATCATTTCACTACATCACTAAGCACTATTGAAATTGCTTCACAAAATGCAAAAAAACTGATCAGTGAATTTCATAAATATTTTAATGAAGCGGTGAGGAATGGAGTGGGTGAATATAAAACCTATGTAATCAAAAATACAAACGGCGCTTCACAACGTATTAATGCGCTGACAGAGCTATTTGATAAAAATGGAATTCGTTATGAAATTTCTGCCAGTGATTCCAAAAACATTTTTAATGGCTATGAATACAATACTGCAAAAACTGGAACATTTACCGTGCAAGCTGGTGATGTTGTAGTTTCATCCTATCAACCCAAATCTGCATTGATAAAAGCATTATTAGAACCCCAATCAAGATTAGTGGATTCTGCCACTTATGATATATCAGCATGGTCTTTACCCTATGCGTATGGATTGAATGCCTTTGCTTCAAAAGATAAAATTTCAGCAGCAGGAATGATGTCGTTTTCCAAAGTCAAAAATACCGGAACCAGTTACGGTTATGTTATGCCCTGGGCTGGTGTCGCCACAGCAAAGGTTGTTTCATCCTTATTACAAAAAGGAATGGTACTTCGCTATGCTGAAGACCCTTTTGAAGAAAACGGGATCAAGTTTGACCGTGGCGCCATTATTATTTTAAAAACATCTAATCAATCCCTTGAAAATAATTTATGGAATATTATTCGGGATGTTGCTGATGCCAATAATATTCAACTTTACCCGGTGACGACTGGTTTTGTGGATAAAGGATATGATTTTGGAAGCAGCAAAGTACATTCATTCAAAGCTCCTAAAGTGGCCATGCTTACCGGCGAAGGTGTCAATTCAGAATCAGCAGGCGAAGTTTGGTATTTTTTTGAACAACAATTGAATTATCCATTGACACTTATCAATGCTGCTGATGCCAACCGGATTAACTGGAATGATTTCGATGAAGTGATTCTTCCCGGAGGAAATTATCGTTTCCTGAATGATAAAGCAGCCCTGGAAGCTTTCAAGAACTGGATTGACAAAGGGGGAAAATTGATTGCTTTGGAAAACGCTGTTTCACAATTAGCCTCTGCAGATTTCGGAATTAAAATAAAAAAAGAGGACAGCGAAAAAAGTGACTCAGGAGAATACAGCGATTTAAAAAATTATGAAGACAGGGACCGGGATCCTATTTCAGAAACCATTCCGGGTTCTATTTTAAAAGTTGATTTGGATAATACACACCCGCTGGCATTTGGATACCCTGATCATTATTTTACATTAAAAATGGATAATAAAATTTATGAATTCTTGAAAAATGGAGGTTGGAATGTTGGTGTAATAAAAAAAGAAAGCCAGGTGTCAGGATTTGTAGGCGCTAAGTTGAAAGAAAAATTGAAAGATGGATTGCTATTCGGAGTTCAGGATATGGGAAGAGGAACAGTTACTTACCTTGCTGACGATATTCTCTTTCGTAATTTTTGGGAAAATGGTAAACTCATGTTTTGCAATGCGGTTTTCCTGGTCGGTAATTAAAAATATTTATTATTTAAAAAATGTAGTTGCCATTTATATAAACGGGAAAATATCTTCGGCAACATGAATTATATTCGTTTAATAATTTACCGGATGAAAAAAATTATTTTAGTGTTGATAGTGTGCAGCCCGTTTTCTTTTGCAATTTGCCAGGCGCCGCAAATCTGGACTTCTACAGATATTTACCAGGGTATCCGAAGACTGAATGTATTAGGTTCCGTTTTATATGTAGCCGCACATCCCGATGATGATAATTCAAGATTGATTGCTTATTTAGCTAAAGAAAAATTATACCGGACAGGATATTTATCAATGACCCGTGGTGATGGTGGACAAAACCTGATTGGCGATGAGCAGGGAATTGAATTAGGATTGATAAGAACACAAGAATTGCTGGCATCAAGAAAAGTGGACGGAGGAGAACAGTTTTTTACAAGAGCGTATGATTTTGGCTATTCTAAAAGCCCGGAAGAAACATTTACCAAATGGGACAAAGAAAAAATTTTAAGTGATGTAGTGTGGGTGATCAGAAAGTTTCAACCGGACGTTGTGATTACCCGGTTTCCTACAACCGGTGAAGGCGGGCACGGGCATCACACAGCATCAGCCATCCTGGCGAATGAAGCATATACTGCGGCTGCAGATCCCAATCGTTTTCCAGAACAATTAAAATATGTAAAACCCTGGCAGGTGAAACGAGTGTTGTGGAATACATTCAATTTCGGAAACACCAATACAACGAATGCAGACCAATTTCATTTCGATGATGGGATATATAATCCTTTATTGGGAAAAAGTTATGGTGAAATTGGTGCGGAGAGCCGCAGTCAAAACCGAACACAGGGTACCGGTTCAACATCCATAATCGGCCATACTACTGAATATTTTAAAACAACAGAAGGCAGCCAGCCTAGTAAAGACCTGATGGATGGAGTAGATGTAACCTGGAATCGGGTAAAAGGTAGCGAAGCCATAGAGAAAATGGTAGATGGGTTGATTGCATCTTTCGATTTTTTACATCCTGAAAAATCAGTGAAAGACCTGGTGAAATTATATAAAGCGCTTCAGCAATTACCGGAAGGGTACTGGAAAGAACAAAAGATGAAAGAAACAAAAGAATTGATTAAACAATGCAGCGGTTTATTTACCGATGCTACAACAAGTGTTCAGTATGCCGTACAAAGAGATTCCATCCGGTTCAATTTCCTGATAAACGACCGGCTTGGTATGAATGCCTTATTGAAAGAAGTAAAAGTGGAAGAATTTGATTCTTCAATTAACAAACCGCTTTTAAAAAACAGCAATGAGTTTTTTGCTAAAACAATTTTTGTTTCTTCTTCAAAAATGCCGACACAGCCCTATTGGCTGAAAAGGAAAATGGAAGAAGGTTATTATAATGTAGATGATCAGCAAAAAATCGGGCAGGCTGATGTGGATCCGGCATACACAGCATACATTACTCTGAATATTGCCGGAACCGATTTTGAATTTGCAGTTCCTGTCAAATATAAGTTTACAGATCCGGTACGTGGCGAGTTGTATGAACCGCTGGTCGTTATTCCTCCTGTTTTAATTTCTCCGGAAGAAAATGTAATCGTATCGAAAGATTCCAATTCATTTGCCGGATTGCTGGATATCCGTGGGGAAAAGAAAGGATTCAATGCAGCATTAAACGGTGTGGGTGTATCCGAACCCGATAAAGTAAAAATTGATTACAACCCAAACCAGGTTACTATCAGTGAACCCGATAAAACCATTCCTGTCCATTATTCTGTAAGCGCAACCCGGGATAATGAATATCATTTTACCATTGATGCGGGTAACGGGAAACAGGATGTGTATCAGCTTGGCATAAGAGAAATAAGGTATGACCATATTCCCGATATCAGTTACTTTACTATGGCAACCGTTACCAATCGTAAAGTGGATTTGAAAATTTACAATAAAAAAATCGGTTATATAGTTGGTGCCGGTGATAAAGTTCCCGAAGCGTTAGAGCAAATGGGATATGAAGTGACCCTGCTCGGCGATAAAGAGCTTTCCAGGAATAATTTGCAACAATACGATGCCATTATAACGGGAGTGAGAGCTTATAACACCAATGAACTGATGAATAATTATTACGACAAGCTGATGAAATATATTGCTGATGGCGGAAATTTAATTGTTCAATATAACCGGAATAATCAGGCATTGGCAAAGATGAGTCCCTACCCTTTTCGTATTTCCGGCGCCAGGATCACGGATGAAAATGCGGAAGTAAAATTTTTACATCCCGATCACCCCGTTTTGAACTTTCCGAATAAGATTACGCCGGATGATTTTAAAGGATGGATACAGGAGCGGAGCATTTATCATGCATCCGGATTTGATCCATCCAAATTTGAAACTATTTTTTCCATGCATGATCCCGGTGAAAAAGATGATGACGGAAGCCTGATCATCGCAAAATATGGTAAGGGGGTTTTTGTTTATACGGGCTTGGTGTTCTTCCGAGAATTACCTGCAGGTGTTCCCGGCGCATACCGGCTGCTGGCAAATATTATAGCACTGAATAGAAAAAATGCATTTTAAATGGCTACTGAACGAAAACCCGATATCAGGAGAGGTGAAATATCTTTCATATTTGCTATCATCCTCGGATTATTACTCGGAATTTTAATCAGGCGTATTAAAATAGGTTTATTATTCGGTTTAGGATTGGGGCTTGTGATTGTGTTACTCGGATTAATGCGATCATCCAGAAAATAATTATGGCAGAGCAGAACCATGATAAAATCCCGGTATTCAAAAAATGGAGCCATTGGTACGTATTGGTTATTGTAGTTCTGATCTTACTCATCATTTTCTTTTATTTCTTTACTAAAAATTTCTCATGAATCCGGTTGACTGGATAGTACTTATATTAACGCTGCTCTGTACTATCATTTACGGATTATATAAGAGTCGCACTACGCATACCCTCGACGGATATTTTCTTTCTAACCGGAGTATGCCCTGGGGGCTGGTATTATTGAGTATTATGGGCACACAGGCAAGCGCCATCACTTTTCTTTCTGCGCCCGGCCAGGCTTATACCGATGGCATGCGTTTCGTTCAATATTATTTTGGTTTGCCCGTCGCCATGGTAGTTATCTGTATTTTCTTTGTTCCCATCTTCAGCAAATTGAAAGTTTATACAGCTTACGAGTATTTGGAGAACCGTTTTGACGGAAAGACCAGAACGCTGACTTCTTTTTTATTTTTATTGTCAAGAGGATTATCCACAGGTATCAGTGTTTTTGCGCCATCCATTATTCTTTCTTCATTGCTCGGATGGAATATTTACTGGACAAATATTTTCATGGGTGGGTTGCTGATCATTTACACGATGAGTGGAGGCGCTAAAGCGGTTGCATATACACAGCAATTACAGTTAGCCATTATTTTCATCGGCATGTTTTTAGCAGCTTATATGGTGGTCAACATGCTTCCTAAGAATGTCGGTTTCCTCGATGCATTGCATGTGAGCGGCCGGCTTGGTAAATTAAATGTGATCACCACCGGCTTCACCAAAGATGGATTTAACTGGAGTGATCAATATAATATATGGAGTGGAATTATCGGAGGGTTTTTTCTTGCGCTATCTTACTTTGGAACTGATCAATCACAGGTGGGAAGATACCTTACAGCCCGTTCAATCACTCAAAGCCGGATAGGCTTACTCATGAATGGATTGGTAAAAGTGCCGATGCAATTCCTGATTTTACTCATTGGTGCTTTGGTATTCACATTTTACCAGTTTAATAAAGCACCGGTATTTTTTAATCAAACCCAGGTCACAAAAATTGAAAACTCACTATTACGGGATTCTTTTTACCTCGCACAGAGGGCTTTTGACGCACTATCGGTTCAAAAACAAAAAGCCGTTGTAGCATTCTCCGAAGCATTAAATTCAGGGAATAAACTTAAAGAACAGGAATCAACAAATGAGTTGCTAACATTACAACATCGTTCGGATAGCCTGAGAACTAAAGTGAAATCCTGGATTAATTCCAGCCAGGTAAATGGCGATAGCAATGATGCTAACTATATTTTTCTTCGTTTTGTGGTGGATTATCTTCCAAAAGGATTAGTGGGCTTACTCATTGCAATTATTTTTCTTGCATCCTGGGGAAGTATTGCCGCTGCCATTAATTCCCTTGCTTCCTGCAGCATGGTCGATTTTCATAAACGATTTACAAAGAAAAAAGAAACCAGTGAAGATCAATATAAGCTTTCCAAACGGTACACTTTGGTTTGGGGCGTTTTTTGTATCATAGTAGCCATGTTCACATATAATGTCGGTAACAGCCTTATCGAAGCAGTGAATGTATTAGGTTCTTTGTTTTACGGGGTGATTCTCGGTGTTTTCCTCGTTGCATTCTTTTTTAAAAAAATCAAAAATGGATCTGCCGTTTTTTGGGCGGCTTTGCTGGGTGAAGGAATCGTGTTGTTGGTATTTGCGTTGGCAAAATACCAAGTGATCTCCCTGGGATTTCTCTGGCTGAATCCTATTGGAGCTTTTACTGTAATTGGCTTTGCTTTATTATTAAACCAGGTCTTCAAAAAAGATATGCAGGTTGCGCCAGAATAGAAAATGCCCAACCCGGATGAACTGCTTTGATAAAAAAATGGTGAAATTTAAACTTCACCATCCGCTATCTTTAATTTGAATCCTGCAAATCATTTCGTAATAATATCTTTCAATACTGTTACTTCTCCTGCTGTTGTCCATTCTGTCAGTGGATCATACCAGATTGGTGTTGCCGAAGTAATGTTTTTATCCTTTAATTGATCCAGCTTGAATGGTCCCTGGCGGGTGCCGGTGGCATCTGCAAAAAAATAAAATTTATTTTTCCATTCTTCCAATTTTGCTTTTGCAGCATCAACGATTTGTTTCAAAGCTGCTACTTCACCTGCTGTTGTCCAATTGGGAAGCGGATCATACCAGACGGCTGTTGCTTCCGTTATATTTTTATCTTCTAATTGTTTTAAAGTAAGGGGGCCTTGCTGGGTTCCATTTGCATCTGCAATAAAAAATTGTTTTTTTGACCAGTCTTCTGTAACAGCAGTTGCCACATTACCAGTTGAAGAATCTGAAATAATTATTGACGCATCAATGATTTGTTTCAAAGCAGCTACTTCGCCTGCCGTTGTCCATTTCGGAAGCGGGTCATACCATACCTGTGTTTGTGCATTAATTTTTCCTGCCAGTTGATTCAGTTTTAATGGCCCTTGTTGTACACCGGCACTATCCATAAAATAAAAATCTATTGCATTCCAATTTGTTTGAGCAGGCTGAGTTGTTGAAGTAGAAACCGTAGCTGACTGTGCTGAGCTTACTAAGTTTTTCAGGGCAGCTACTTCGCCTGCCGTTGTCCACTTCGGAAGCGGGTCATACCATACCTGTGTTTGTGCATTAATTTTTCCCGCCAGTTGGCTCAGTTTTAATGGCCCTTGTTGTACACCGGCACTATCCATAAAATAAAAATCTATAGCATTCCAATTTGTTTGTGCAGGCTGAGAAACTGCCGTTGTATTAACACTTGCCTGTATGGATCCAATAATATTTTTCAAAACCGGTACCTGGCCAGCAGTTGTCCAATTAGCAAGTGGGGCATACCATATTTGTGTTTGAGCATTAATTTTTCCCGACAATTGATTCAGCTTAAACGGGCCTTGCTGAATGCCCGAAACGTCCATAAAATAAAAGTCTATATTATTCCAGTCCCCCTGCACAGCTGATGCGGGAGCAGAAATATTAAACAGGCTTTGTAGTTCCGGTATATCGCCGGCAGGTTTCCATTGAGGAATAGCATCAAACCAGACAGAGGTTTGCGGCGTAATATTGTAAGCTTTTAATTCTTCCAAAGTAAAAGGTCCGTGTTGTGTGGTTCCATCAAAGAAATAATACTTTTTCATATCCGGTGGTTTTTAGTTGTGTTTCAAATATAGATTTATTTTTTTAAACTTATTCCGTCAATTAGTAAATGCGGGATTATTCTTTATTTTTGATAAACGATATCCCTTTTGAAAAAAATAATCTCACTCTGCTTTATCAACTTTTTATTTTTATCTGCCGATTGCCAACAGGCGTACTGGCAACAACAGGTTAATTATACAATAGATGTTACACTTAATGATATAGACAATTCCCTGGATGCATTTGAAAAAATTGAATACATCAACAACTCCCCTGACACGCTAAGATTCATCTGGTTTCATCTTTGGCCCAATGCTTATAAAAATGATCAGACTGCTTTCAGCGACCAGTTATTAACTAATGGTACAACTAATTTTTATTTTTCTGACAAAGAACAAAAAGGTTATATCAACCGGCTGGAATTTAAAGTGAATGACATTACCGCATCCCTGGAAGATCATCCACGATATATTGATATAGTAAAATTGGTTCTGCCGGCTCCTTTAGCGCCCGGGCAAAAATGTATAATCACCACCCCTTTTCATGAAAAACTTCCTTATAATTTTTCTCGGGGCGGGCATGACGGACAAAGCTATCAAGCCACACAGTGGTATCCTAAACCGGCCGTATATGATAAGAATGGATGGCATCCTATGCCTTACCTGGACCAGGGAGAATTTTATAGCGAGTTCGGGAATTTTGATGTGCGCATCACAGTTCCCAAAAATTATGTGGTAGCCGCCACGGGTGAATTACAAAACGAAGATGAAAAAGCATGGTTGAAAAAAAGAATCTCATTTACATGGACCCCTGAAAAAGAAAAAATAAAAACGAAAGGAGGTGTCACAAAATTTGTTACTCAAAAATTCCCCCCTTCTTCTGCTTATTCTAAAACTTTACGTTTCACACAGGACAATGTTCATGATTTTGCCTGGTTTGCGGATAAACGATTTATTGTAAATGAAGACACATGCAGAATGAACTCAGGAAAGATTGTATCTGTTTTCACGTATTATACTGCTGATCAGAAAAACGAATGGAAGAAAAGTATTCTATATTGCAAAGATGCCCTGCGTTTTTATTCCAATCGTGTGGGAGAATACCCTTATAATGTTGTTAGTGCCGTACAAGGACCGGAAAGTTTTGGTGGTGGTATGGAATATCCTACCATTACAATTATCTCATCCACTTCCGATAAAAAAGAATTGGACATAACTATTGCCCATGAGATCGGGCACAATTGGTTTTATGGGATTTTAGCAAGTGACGAAAGGGATCATCCCTGGATGGACGAAGGGATTAATTCATACTTTGAACATTCCTATTCTCAATGGAAATATGGATCGTTTGATCAAATGGATAAAATCTTACTGGAAACGATTGAGACAACCAAAAAAGACCAACCTATTGAAAATACATCAGCGGCTTTCAGTGAACGTAATTATGACCTTGTTGTGTACTATAAAACATCTGAATGGCTGAGATATGTAGAATCAAAAATAGGAACCAATGCATTTGATAAAGCTATGCAGGATTATTACCGCAGTTTTCAATTCAAACATCCGCAACCGGATGATTTTAAAAAGGCAATGGCTGAAAGTACAGGAGAAAATATGGATTCACTTTTTTCTTACCTGAACAAACCGGGATTATTGCCCAATGAAACCAGGAAAGGTTCCCGTTTTATTCTATTCTTCAATCCAAAATCTTCTTCTGCGTATTTACAATCATCAACAAAAAATATTTTTTTATTCACCCCGGCAGCTGGGTTCAACAGTTATGATAAATTAATGATCGGAGGATTATTAACCAATTACAAATTACCACCAAACAGGTTTCAGTTTATGGCCATTCCCATGTATGCCACAGGTTCTAAATCATTTACAGGAATTGGCAGATTGAGTTACTCATTTTATCCTTCAAAATCATTCGGGAAAATAAGTGTATTTCTGAATGCTTCCACTTACAATATGGATCAATATACAGATTCGGCGGGCAAAAAAGTTTTCATGGTATTTCAAAAAATAGTACCGGGCATCCGTTTTATATTTAAACAAAAAGACCCCCGAAGCACAATTCAACGTTTTATCCAATGGAAAACATTTAAAATCGGCGAAGATAATCTTCACTTTTACAGGGACACTACAATTAATGGCCCTGATACAAGTATTACAACTCAATACCACGTTCTCCGGAATAACAGGATATTGAATCAACTTTGTTTTGTCATTAAAAACAACCGGGTTTTATATCCTTATTCCGGGGAGCTAAAAATTGAACAAGCCGAAGGATTTGTCCGGGCAGCATTTACCGGGAATTATTTTTTCAATTATGCAAAGGGAGGAGGCCTTGATGTTCGGCTCTTTGCCGGGAAATTTTTCTATACCGGTTCTAAAACTCCAACGAAACAATTTGAAACGGACCGTTATCATTTGAACATGACAGGTGCGAACGGTTATGAGGATTATACATACAGTGATTATTTCATTGGGCGAAATAAATTTAACGGTATGGCTAGCCAGCAAATCATGATAAAAGACGGTGGTTTTAAAGTAAGAACCGATTTATTGGCAAACAAAGTCGGGAAAACCGATGACTGGCTGATCGCTGCAAATTTCAACTCATCGATACCGCCAAATCTTAACCCCTTAAATTTATTACCCATTAAAATTCCGCTAAAACTTTTTGCAGATATAGGGACATACTCTGATGCGTGGAAAACTAATGCCGGCCTGGACAGGTTTTTGTTTGATGTCGGAATTCACCTCCCTTTATTGAAACAAACTATCAATATTTATATTCCTCTTTTGTATAGTAATATTTACCGTGATTATTTTAAATCTACCGTGGAGAAAAAGAATCGCTGGCTTCGTATCACATCTTTTTCTATTAATATTTCCAATCTTCGTTTAAAGAAAATCAATTCTAATCTTTCTTTCCCGGATGAATGACCATCTATACATACGATACCTTACTCATTCTGAAATTGACAAAAATAAATGGGATTCCTGCATCGAAAGTTCTACTAATGGCCTGATATATGCTTTCTCCTGGTATCTTGATGTTATGTCAAAAAACTGGGATGCCCTGGTGTTAAACGACTATGAAGCTGTAATGCCCCTGACCTGGAATAAAAAATATGGAATTCAATATTTATATCAACCTTTTCTCACTGCACAATCTGGTGTTTTCGGCAATATAGTAACCTCCGAAACATTGGATGTATTTTTAAAAGCTGTTCCCAAAAAATTCCAGTTTTGGGATTTTTGCCTGAACCGGGGAAATCTATTTAGCTTAAAGGACTTTTCACTCTTTCAGCGAAGTAACTTTATTTTAAACCTGGATAAATCTTATCCGGAATTATATATTGCATATAATGAAAACATCCGGAGGAATTTAAAAAAGGCGGAACAGGCCGGGTGCCTGATTCAAAAAAATTTCCCGGTGGAAAAAGTCATTGAGCTGGCTTCGGAGCAAATGAAGCAGTTTGCACACAACTATAAAGACGGATTGGAGCGATTCAAAAGATTATATCCTGTATTGGAACAAAAAGGGATGGCGGATAGTTACGGTGTTTTTATAAAAGAAAAGTTACTAGCATCATGTATAATCCTGAACTCACATCAAAGGATTTATTATGTATTGGTAGGAAACCATCCCGATGGAAAAAACATAGGTGCTTCACCTGCCGTTATTGACGCTGTCATAAAAGATCATGCCGGCAAAAAAATAACTCTTGATTTTGAAGGATCGGATATTCCTGGCCTTGCAAATTTTTATAGCAGCTTTGGTTCTAAAGAAGAAAAATACACTGCAATTCGTTTGAATCGTCTTCCCTTCTTTTTAAAATGGCTGAAGCGTTAAATATAATGGCGGTAGTTTGATATCTTACAGCGGGTATCCGGATACATTCTTCAACCAGTCACTTTGCATCACCAAATGCAGCCTGCCACGCTAATATGCCACCACCCAGGTTTTTTGTATGTTTAAATCCTAATGTATCAAGAAAGAGGCAAGCCATAGTGCTGCGGTTTCCGCTTCGGCAATAAACAATCAACTCCTGGTCTTTCAATTCTTCAATCTCATCAACCTGCATAGCCTGAATTTTTCCCAATGGAATCAATATTCCGCCAATATTAAAATCTGCATGCTCATGGGGTTCTCTTACATCAACCAGGTTCAGCTTTTCGCCCTTATCTTTTCTTTGTTTTAATTCTTCTACGCTAATATTTTCCATAAATAAATTATTGTGGTAAATGAATGGTTGAATCAGCCCGTATGGGTTTTTGAGAACTTAATTTTATATCTATTGTTTGTCCTACACGAATTCTTTGCAAGGTACTGTCAGCTCCGAATCTCGCAGGATTTTGCCAGTAAATATAAGCATTGGCAGTATCCTTTACATCACTATCTGTAATGACTGAAAAAAAATTCAATCCGCTGGATTCAACAACCATTTTTGCATCTGAATAAGTCATACCAATCAGGTTAGGCACCGGTAATTGAGATTGTCCTACGCCGCTGCCCAAAACTAATGTGATACTGCTTCCCATTGGGATTTTAGTTCCGGGTTCAATAGTATTGCCATTATACAATTGCTCCAAAACAGCGTTCCTGGCAAAATCAGGTTTATAAAGAGTGTCTCCAACCCGAAGTCCCATATTTTTCAATGACATTTCAGCGCTGCGAAAACTATAACCCACCAGGTTGGTCATGGGCACCAGGGGTGGTACCGAACGATTGACGGTGAGGTACACTTCCCGGTTTACTTTTACAACAGCATCTCCTTCCGGCACCTGTTTAAGAACAGATAATGGAGGCAATGAATCTATATAAATGGAATCCTGAACTTCCACTTCAAATCCCATTTTATCAAGCAAATTTTTAGCATCTTCATATTTTTTCCCGATGACGTTGGGAACTGTTTTCGATTTTCCATGATGCGTCAGCCAATCCAGGGAAAGAATAAAAATTGAAAATATTGCCACGGCAAGTATGATACCTGCCAGAATATTTATCCATAAAGGACGATGTGTGATAAATTTAAACACGAATATTGATTTTAAAAAGGATATCCTATTTGGATTATTTCTGCAAAGCTTCTTCCACCAATTTAGTATAAAATTCTTTTAAACTCCAACCCATTGCTTTCACCTGAACCGGAACTATGCTGGCTTCGCTTTGACCGGGTATAGAATTTACTTCAAGCATATAAGGTAACCCTTTTGCTTCATTATATATAAAATCAATCCGCACTACTCCCCGGCAATTAAGTACCGCATAAATCATTTTTGCGGTATTCCTGATCTTATCCGCAACTACTTCATCAACCTGTGCCGGTGTTATTTCGGTAGAAGCCCCTTCATATTTTGCTTCATAATCAAAAAAATCTTTTTTACTCTTAACTTCGGTGAGTGGTAATGGAATAATTTTTCCTTTGGTTTTAAAAACTCCAATAGTGAATTCCCGCCCTTTAACCATTTCTTCCACCAATATCTGATCATCTTCTTTGAATGCTTTTGCAATGGCTTTTTCCAATTCATCGGGCTTATTTACTTTACTCATACCAATACTGGAACCTCCATTGTTAGGTTTTACAAATACCGGAAGTTTTAGTTGTTCCAAAATTTGTACAGCAGAAACAGGTGTATGCTTAAAAATATGAATTGAATTGGCCACCGGAACACCGGCCATCCTGGCTACTGCTACAGTATACCTTTTATTAAAAGTGATAGCGGAAGTTGCTGCATCACAACTGGTATATGGAATACTGAGAGTATCAAAATAACCCTGAAGTTTTCCATCTTCGCCCGGGGTACCGTGCATCCCGATGAAGACAACATCGAAATTCACTTTTTCATTGTCAAGATGCAAAGAAAAATCGTTTTTATCCACTTCCACTTTTCGGCCGTCAGGCGATTCATATAACCATCCATTGCGGGTAACATCAATCTTATAAACATTAAATTTTTCCCTGTCCAGATTATTTTGAATCGTGGTGGCGCTTTTGTAAGAGATTACGGCTTCTCCTGAATAACCGCCTGTCACCAGGGCTATGTTCTTCTTCATGATTCGGGTGTATGTTTAACAATGCAAATATTGAAGAAAATTTCTGTAGCTTAAAATCATATCTGCTAAAATTCACTTATTTCTTTGAGTGTCTACGGATTTGCCGTTATAAGCATTCGCCTTGAATTTTCAGATGTAACTGTTACAGGAAGCATGTAGTTATAAAAAAAGGTGAAGGCATCTTCTCCTTCACCCTTTCAAGACGGGAAATATCACCCGCCTGTTAAGTCAGCAGCTCGTCGCTACTTATAAAGATTACGAATCTGTTTTCAAGTTAATTTTTTTTCTGTAAGAACATCATGACCTAATAAAAAAATTATGCACAGAAAAAGCACAGATCAAATATGCAATTTATCCTTCTTAGCTAATAACTCTTCGACAGTTTCCCGATACATTTCATCTGGAACACAACAATCTACGGGGCAAACAGCAGCGCACTGGGGCTCTTCATGAAAACCCTGGCATTCGGTGCATTTGTTGGGAACGATGTAATAAATGTCATTACTTAATGGAGCGTTTTTCTGATCCGAGTCAATCACAGTGCCATCCAACAGAGTAAAAGGACCTTTTACTGTATTTCCGTCTGCAATGGCCCATTCTACTCCACCTTCATAAATAGCGTTGTTAGGGCATTCGGGCTCGCAAGCGCCGCAGTTAATACATTCTTCAGTGATCTTTATGGCCATAAAAAATTAATTAAGTGGTTCCAAATAACTTTGCAACAAATATACTTGGCATCAATGAATTTACCATATCGAATTCAGATATTATCTGAACTGGGGCGATATATGCTTTCTGATTCTAACTTATGGAAAGATGTGAAAGAAAAGTCCTACCGGGAAAACGGCTGGTTCATTCCTGAATTTATAAATCTTGCAGTTTCCAATATTGCAAAGCAATTTTTAAAAAAAGAAGTGTTGGAAAACTGGGCTACTTTTGAAAATGTCCCGGAGGTAAATCAAACTCCCTGTAAAGCAGGCATCATCATGGCTGGCAATATTCCACTGGTAGGTTTTCATGATCTGCTTTCTGTTTTTATTTCCGGGCACCAGGCTATTATCAAGCCCTCAACAAAGGATTCAATCCTGATCAAACATCTGGTAGCTGTCATGCAGGGATGGGATGATGAAATCAGGAACCAGATCACTTTTTCTGAAATGCTGAAAAATTGTAATGCGTACATCGCCACAGGCAGTAATAATTCATCGAGGTATTTTGAATATTATTTTGGGAGATACCCGCATATCATTCGCCGAAACCGGACTTCAGTTGCTATATTAACCGGTGATGAAACAGATACAGAACTAAGTGGCCTGGCCGATGATGTGTACCAGTATTTCGGATTGGGTTGCCGGAATGTCACAAAAATTTATGTGCCGTCACAGTATGACTTTATTCCGTTATTGAATGCTTTTAAAAAGTATAATTGGATGGCAGATCACCACAAATACAAGAACAACTATGATTACAACCTTGCTCTCCATATTTTAAACAAGAAATATTATATGACCAATGGTTCAATTATTCTGACAGAGGAAGCATCGGTTTTTTCACCCATCAGTCAATTGAATTATGAATTTTATTCTGAAAAAGAACAGCTTCTGCCCTTATTGGAAATCAGCCCGGATCTTCAATGCATCATCAGCAGGGAAAAAACCGGGTTTGGCAAAGCACAATTCCCTGCCGTGAGCGATTATGCTGATGGTGTCAATACTTTATCATTTTTAAAAGAACTGTAAATCTACTCTGGCATTTATTCGTATTAGTTAATAAATTTGTAACAAGAAGTACGAAAGGCTTGGTAAATAAATTGTTAAACTGATTTAGCGGAAGGTTAATCCATTCCTTGATAATTAAATTTGTAAAACAAAAGATCGAAATTTGAAACCGATATTTAAAAATTTTTTTTTATACCGATAAAAATTATAGACAATGAAACTCAAACAAATTATTCTGGTCGTTGCATTGAGTGCAGGAACTGCTTTGGGCAGTATGTGGATTTATAGCAAATATTTCAGCAAACAATCTTTATTCGCACAATCCCCCAATGGGAAATACCCGGCAAACTATGCAGGTTACTTTGATGGGACAAAGTTCAACAGTCCTGATCCATTTGATTTTACCAAAGCGGCTAACACGGCCGTACCGGCTGTAGTTCATATTAAAACAAAAACACCGGCTAAAAAAATAAGTAATGATCTGCCCCGCAATCGTGGAAGTATTGATGACTGGTTTAATCAATGGTTCAATTTCGGACCTAATATTATTCCTGAACAAAGAGCATCAGGAAGCGGTGTTATTATCAGCGCTGATGGTTATATTGTCACCAACAACCATGTGATAGCTGATGGTGAAGATGGAAAAGGAGTGGCTGATGAAATCACCGTAACACTTCACAATAAAAAAATGTACAAGGCAAGAGTGATAGGCAGAGATCCTAGTTCCGATATTGCTGTTTTGAAGATAGATGCTACTGGATTGCCTTTTTTACTTTATGGCAATTCTGATAATCTTCAGTTAGGGCAGTGGGTATTAGCAATTGGTTATCCACTTAGTTTAGAGACAACCGTTACCGCAGGTATTGTAAGTGCAAAAGGCAGATCTATCAATATCAACAGTCGCCAGAGTGATGCCCCGATTGAATCGTTCATTCAGACCGATGCTGCAGTGAACCCGGGAAACAGTGGCGGGGCCCTCGTAAATACAGATGGCCAATTGATCGGAATTAATTCTGCTATACTGGCCCCCAATGGAACCTATGCCGGTTATTCATTTGCTATACCAGTTAACATTGTCAAAAAAGTTGTGAATGACCTGATAGAATACGGTAATGTAAAAAGAGGATACCTTGGCGTAAGCTATATACCTTCTGATGATGACAATGAACAATCTGTAAAGAAAGCTGGATTGAAAGACGGCCAGGGTGTTTATGTATCCGCTGTACCTTCAGACGGTGGTGCTGCACAGGCCGGTATTAAAAAAGGGGATGTAATTACTAAAGTAAACAATGTAAGTGTGGCAAGTGGTTTGGAGATGAGTGCACAAATTGTCAGCCTCAGACCTGGTGATAAAGTGAAAATAACTTATGTTAGAGATGGAAAAGAATATAATACAAATGTTTCTTTAAAAGATTCACCCGGTAAACTCGAACTTGTTGCAGTAAACTCAAACCTGAGCGATATTCTGGGAGGAGAATTAGAAAATCTTTCTAAAACTAAAGCAGATTCTTACGATATCTCCGGTGGCGTGGTGGTTAAAAAAATTATCAGTGGCGGTGCATTAAGTAAAACAAGAATGCAGGAAGGCTTTATAATAACCAGTGTAAATGACCGTGATATTAACAGCATTGATGATTTGAAAAACGCCTTATCAGGAATCTCAGGCACTGTGAGGTTAGAGGGAATTTATCCAGGATACGATGGTACCTACACCTATCCTTTAAATTTAGGTGATCAATAATCGAATGAAGCAATTTAAGAACCGTTCCGCCTGAAGCGGAACGGTTTTTTATTTTTGATACACCCGGAATTCCCAGGCTTGCATTGTGAAGTTCATCCCGGACATAATGCCTGAAATGGATCCTGAAAAACAATTCTGATAACTTCCATTAATATTCTCATCTTGAATATCAAATCCGAGATCATTTCTGGAGGAAAGATTCAAAACTACCAGCACCTGCTTTTCATTATATTTTCTCATATAAGCTAAAATACAATCGTCTTGTGTTGTGTGAATTCGGATGGTCTTAACCTCAGGATCGCCCCCACGCAGGGCCGGATGGGATGAATGAAGCAGCAGTAAAGTTTTATAAAAATCATTTAATAAAAATTCTCCCGTCCAATTAATTGCGTCTTTGTCATAAAAACTTAACCGTTCTTTTAGTGGCATTTCCTGTCCACTGTACACTAACGGAATGCCTCCCCAGGTAGCACATAAAACGGCAAAAGGCAATGCAGCATCTCCCATTCTTTCATATTCACTGCCGCTATGAGAATTTTCATCGTGATTACTGGTAAAGAACATCCGGATAGCTGTGGCTGGGAAGAAAGCCAGGTAGTTATTTAAAATACTTATCAAATCTTCAATGTTTTTTTCTTTACGCCAATATGCTTCCATAGTATGCAAAAACTCCCAGGTATAGCTTGTATCAAATACGTCATGATAATTAATTTCCTCGGTTTCGGCTAACCAGAATAACGGTTTTATTTTATCCAGTCTTTCCCTTGCTTTTTTCCAGAATGAAAGAGGTGTTAAATGCGCCATATCGCAGCGAAACCCATCAATATTACATTCCTGAATCCAGAATTGCATAGCATTTATCATTGCCTCCTGCTCTTCTTCGCTATTATGATCAATCTGTATCACATCTTTCCAATCGAATGGCGATTGAAAATTTCCATACATATCCCTGACATAATATTCAGGATTTGTTTTTGTCCATACATGATCCCAAGCCGTATGATTCGCCACCCAATCAAGCATTATTTTAAATCCCATTTTTTGCGCTTCTTCAACTAATGTTTTAAAATCATCCAATGTCCCGTATTCGGGATTTACTGCCTGGTGATCGCTAATAGAATAGTAACTGCCCAGGGTTCCTAATCTATTCACTTTGCCAATCGGGTGAATAGGCATGAACCAAAGTGTTTGCACTCCCATAGCTTTCAACCTCGGAAGATGTGCAGCAAATGCATGACAGGTTCCTTCAGGAGTGTATTGCCGCAGATTCACTTCGTAAATATTAGTGTTATGTGCCCATCCGGGTGGAGTAAATTCAGATTGCATAAACAATGTTACTGAATTTGATTATGAAGTCATCAATCAATTTTTAAAAGGATTTTAAAGAATGATTATGATATAGCAGGCAGCCTGCTTCTATCCATTTTGTAACTTGAATAATAAATATCCCTCCTCATGGGCTTCCTGTCCTGGATTGGAAAAGGTTTAAAAACATTCTTCACCCCAGAATCTTTTAAAACAGGTGAAAAATTTGAAAATTATGTACGAAAAAAGATTTTTACTGATCGATATTTTGAACTGATACAAAGAACCTATGGCTACAACGAAAAAAAAAACAAGTATGTCCCATCTTCCAATCCTGATTTCAAACTTCGTGACCGCAGGACATCAAAAACTTTCTATGCCGAAGTAAAGTACCGGAAATATTTTTACAAAGGGAAAGTCACCTGGTGTACCGAAGAACAACTTAATCATTACCGCCAATGTAACCGGGAAGCTCCGGTTTTTATTATTTTAGGTATTGGAACGGTTCCGCACCGGCCTGAGTTCGTATTCCTGGTTCCATTAAAAGTTGCCAACTTCACCCAGTTTTATTTTTCCGAAATAAGAAAATACAGGATTCATCCCCGCCATTCCTTAACTTCAAAAAGACTATGGAGGAGATGAAAAATAGCTTAATTGGATTTCATGTTACCATTTCTCGATATATTGCTCACCTGCACTCATCTTGGGTTAATCTGCTTTAATCTATTTGCATGGATCTGGCCCGCCACCAGAAAGGTACACCTTGTAGTGGCTGGTATTACCTTAGCCAGTTGGTTTATCCTTGGTATCTGGTATGGCCTGGGTTATTGCCCCATTACAGAATGGCAATGGGATATAAAAGAGAAATTAGGAGAAACTAATTTACCCAACTCATTCATTAAATATTTTGCTGATAAGATCAGCGGTAAAAATTTTTCAGCTTCTTTAATTGACCAACTCACATTTATTGTTTTCCTGACTGCTATTATGGCATCGCTTTATGTAAATTTTCTTATGAAAAAAGAAAAGAAAACCAAACCTTATTAATTTCACCAACGAAAACACAACGATCAACAATCATTGGCTGCTTATGAAAAGTATTGCAATCCTTTTCTTATCTGCACTTCCATTGTTTGCATTATCCCAGGCTGAAAGTGAAATACAGGTTTACTCCTCTCCCATCACTCCAAAAAATGTAACATTTATAGAATTACATAGCAATTATACCTTCAAGGGTATTGATGGACTCGCCGTTCCGTCTTCTGCCCGGTATTTGAATGAATCCTTTGAGTTCACTCATGGATTTGGAGGAAACTTTGAATTGGGATTTTATGTTTTTGGGGCTTTTGTTCCGGGAAATGGATACCAGTATTTCGGCAGTCATATTCGCCCTCGTTTTACCGTTCCCGATACCTGGAAATGGCCATTGGGTGCAAGCCTGTCTGTTGAGTTCGGATTTGAACGACACAATGCGGGTGAAGATTATGTATGGGATGGAGAAATTCGCCCTATCATTGATAAAAATTTCGGGGCCTGGTATTTTGCTTTTAATCCGAATATGGATTTTGTTATCAGCGGAAATGACAAACACCTTGGCATCACACCGCAGTGGAAAACGGTTTACACCATTCAGCAGAAAGTGGGAGTAGGCTTTGAGTATTATGGTACGTTGGGTACTTTTAAAAAAATCCTGCCGGGCGATTTACAGGAACATTTGCTTGGCCCTATGGTTGACATCTATTCCATTAAAGATTGGGAATTCAATAGTGGGTTTCTTTTGGGACTGACATCTAATTCAAATCGCTATATATTTAAACTGATTTTAGGACACCGCTTCTCAAAAAAATAAAATGAATTTTTAAAGAAAAAACTATGCTGTTTTTTTAGCATCTTCCAAAAATTTAGCAAGACCGATATCTGTCAGCGGATGTTTCAGCAATCCTAATATAGATTCAAGTGGGGATGTACATACATGGGCTCCTGCCTCTGCACAACGGATAATATGATTCGGATTACGAATGGAAGCAGCTAATATCTGTGTTTTAAATCCCTGTGCTTTGTAGATTTTTACGATCTGCTCTACTAACAACACTCCATCCCAACCGGAATCATCAATCCTCCCGATAAATGGTGAAACATAAGCAGCACCGGCTTTTGCACAAAGAATGGCCTGGCCAGCAGAAAATACCAATGTACAATTTGTTCGTATTCCATGATCGGTAAACCATTTCATTGCTTTCACCCCATCTTTTATCATTGGCACTTTCACCACAATATTTTTATGAATGGCTGCCAGTTTCTTTCCTTCTTCGATAATTCCGTTGAAGTCTGTAGAGATCACCTCAGCACTGATATCGCCATTCACCATTTCACAAATAGTTTTGTAATGATTCATCACAGCCGCCTGGCCTTTTACCCCCTCTTTTGCCATTAAAGAAGGATTGGTAGTAACTCCATCCAATATTCCTAGTTCATTTGCTTCTTTAATTTGAGCAAGATTGGCAGTATCTAAAAAGAATTTCATATGCTGATTTAAGATTTAAAATTGAATATATTTTTACTATTTTCTTTTCTATTATTTGTTACGATGAAGCCGGAATTCCTGATAACTCATTGGCTTCTTTTAACAGCAAAGTTAGCTTTTGTTTGCCAACCAATTCAGGATTGGAAATAACTTCCTGCCCGAAAAGTGAATTATTCATCTCTTCAAATGCGATACTTAGCTTCGATTGGAAAGCTTTTGTGGATGGCCTTTTTCAGGCAGCCTGATTATTAGCGGCTGATTAAAAAGCATAAAGTAAAAGTTGATCTTCAATGATTTTAGAATTTTGCTTTCCCTGTATTGTTTCGCAAAGAGGTATTATTCTATAAACAAACTCTTTTAACCTTTTTTGAAGCTCAATTGCATTCATAAAAAAATTAAAGGTTGAAGGACATCAAAAATATTAAATATTACATCCTCAATCTTAAATAAAAAAGGCAGGCTCCTCACATCGCACCGCTACAACCACTTATCCTTGCTGCCTTCCGGCCCTGGGGAGGTTCAGCAGGAGCTGGTCGTGTAAGACCTGCCAATGCAAATATAGCACAAAGATGCGAAGCAGAAATAAGGCAATTTCGTTCGGGTGCAATTCAAATTTTTCTTTGGAGGTAAGGTATGCCCTTCCTTGTAAATAAAAGCAGCCACATAAATTCAGGTTGCCTCTTTGCATTCCCGGTAAATAATTTTACTTAAAAACAGGATTTAAAAAATTCCAAATGACAGGTTTTCTATCTGTTTCATTTCTTTTTTGTATTGACATTGTCGGAGCTGTAAGTTTATTGTTTCATTGGTAACGAATTCAGGCTGGCATATCCCACTAATTCATCTGCCCTTGCACCAAAGGGACGGAAATACACCAACACAGTATAATTATTTTCAGTTTCAGAATAATTTCCTTCCGTGTTTTCAAATGCATACGTTTCTCCGGCTTTTTTATTATCTGCCAAAGTCACATATGCATAATTATAATATCCCTGTTTGAGAAAAAGTGTTTTTTGATAAACCTCTTTTTCGGGATCAAATTCCATTTTGGAAGAAGTATCCTGTGAGTAATTGGTCAACTCTCCAAACAAGTAAACACTTTTCCCTTCGTAAGCTCTGTTGCCCGGCGGTACAAAAGTGAATGTGACATGTGCGTAATCTGATTGCCAATAAGGATTCGTATTATCTGTATTTTCAATAGTGTAAATACCATCAAGATCACGATAATAAATATAAGATTGTTGCTTTCTCTCCCCATCTGGTTTTACAAATACATATACCTGGTTATTGGAATCAGGTATCAATTTCTGCATCCTGTCACTCATCAGCCGTAAACTGCGCAGATCAATCCAGCGCCATTCCTTGCCTGCTTCAAAAGTGGTGGTTGCATCATCATAATATTCAAAATAATTTCCCCTGAAAATAGAAGGACGGGAATTATAAAGTGCGGTTGGCCAAATATTATTTTGCAGAATCACCACTTTAAGATCCTGCGGATTAAAAATATTGACTTGTGGTTTGGTACTCACTCCAACCTGCACCTTTTGATGTGTACGGAATAATTGCCCGCTCATCGGCTGCAGTATTTGAGCTGCTACAGAAGTTTTACTGTCAACAATTAAAAACCGTTTTGTAAAAACTAATTGAGAGGTATCACTGTTCAGGAATACTTTCAGTAAATAATTTCCCGAATGGGTAGGTATGCAATTCCTGTCTGGTATCACCGCCTGGTAATTCGTGTACCTGGTAAAAGCAATGGAAGAAGAGCGGTAGGTATTAATGCGTGTAGTCTGAAAGCCCCGGATATAATCAAAGGGCTGCAGGTTGGCAACTGACCAGTCCGCATTACATAATTGATAAGTGTAATAATAATTTTTAAAATCAGCATCCAGATCGTCGAAATATAATTCCAACTGATCCGTGCTGTTTAATTGTAAAACAGGGTAACTGTATATATCCCCTGCCCGGAATAATTTTACTGAATGGATATTGGGTTTATACACATGATCCGGTATCTGTGCAAAAACAGATGATACCGGGAATAACATCAGGAAGGAAAAGATTTTTTTCATGATCGGGATCACAGAATTAATACACAATATTGTGAAAAATGGTTGAAAAAGCGGATAAATCTTTTAAGCGGCTTATTTTTGAAAGGACAAATTATAGAATTTGAAGGTTGCAAGCTTTATAGCAAATCGAATAGCATTCAATCAACAACGGTCCTTTTCCCGTTTTATCATTCGTCTGTCCATAGTGGCTACGGTTATCAGCGTGATGGTGATGGTAGTTACCCTGGCGCTTGCCAACGGGTTCCAGGAAAAAGTGGCGGAAAAAATTTTTAGTTTTTGGGGGCATATCCGCATCCAGGAAAAACAGCCGGACAAAGCAGTGATTGCCGAAGAAACACCCATTACCAAAAATGATTCGTTGGTTTTGGCAATAAAAAAAAATCCACAGGTAGTAAGTATTCACCCATTTGCCACGAAATATGCCATTCTGAAAACTAAAGATGAAATTGAAGGCGTATTACTGAAAGGATTGGACAGTACTTATGATTACAACCACCTGAAAGATTTTATGCAGCAGGGGCGATTTATTCATTTCAATGATTCCACTTATAGCCGTGAGATCGTTATTTCATCTTATACTGCTGCTCAATTAAAGGCAAAATTAAATGACAGGATTTTGATATACTTTATCAGGCCGGATGGCACATTAAGGCCCGATAAATTAACCATCACCGGGATTTATAAAACGGGGATTGAAGAATATGATAAAGTATTTGCTCTTGGCGATATAAAGCTCATTCAGCGGCTCAATGATTGGAATGTGACAGATATCGGGGGCTATGAAATTTTTATTAAAGATTATAAACAGATCAATAAAGTTGCTGATGAAATTTACAATTTGGATAAATTCCCGGCAACCTGGGATGCCAAAAGTGTGCGGGAAATCTCTCCGAATATTTTTGACTGGCTGAACATGCAGGATACCACCCGAAATGTGCTGATCGCATTCATGATCATTGTTGCGGTGATCAACCTCATCACCTGCCTCATCATTTTAGTATTAGAACGTATCCGGATGATCGGAATTTTAAAATCGCTTGGCGCAACCAACTGGACTGTGCAGAAAATTTTTTTGCGTCATTCAGTCATCATCACCATCACGGGTATATTAATAGGGACAGCATTAGCATTAGGTTTTTTGTATTTGCAGGAAGCCACCGGTTTCATCAAACTAAAGGAAGAGGCATATTATCTCAGCACTGCTGCGGTAAAAATTATATGGTGGCAGGTAGGTGCTATCTGCCTGGGTACCCTTATCATTTGTTTTTTAGTGCTGATGATCCCGTCCTACCTTGTAAGAAAAATACAACCGGTAAAAGCGATCCAGTTCAGGTAAGCAATATTCATGGAAACCGGGATATAATTTTTGTAAATTAATTATCTTACGCATGACATTGATGCGGGTCAAATTCTAAAGCATATAAAATGCCTGATATCTATTGCACCGGTAATCCTATGGTTTCCGTTATTATGGCATCCTATAACAGGGCCCAATACCTGAACCGAAGTATTACTTCCTTTATCAATCAGTCTTACAAAGATTGTGAATTGATTGTTGTGGACGATGGAAGCCTGGACAATACATTTGAGGTAGTAAACGGGTTTATGAAATGGCATGATAATATCCGTTACCTAAAACATACAAACCGGAAACTCTCCCTTACTAAAAATGCAGGTATCAAAGCAGCAGCAGGGAAATATATTGCATTCCTGGATAGTGACGATGAATACAAACCAGGCTACCTGTTAAAAAGAGTGGAGTATATGAATACCCATGAAGATGTTGACTTGCTTGAAGGAGGGGCCATAATCATTGGCGACCCATTCGTAAAAGATAAAAATGATTTGTCTAAAAAAATTCATTTATCAGATTGTATTATCGGCCCCACACTTTTTGGTAAAACGGAAGTCTTTATTACATTAAATGGATTCGATAAAAATATTTTTTACAGCGAGGATAGTGTTTTTTGGGAAAAAGCCGAGAAAATATTCCATGTTGAAAAATTTAACTTACCCGGTTATATTTATTACCGGGATACACCGGGAAGCATTTGCAATTCGATTTGACTGAAAAACAAATCTTTCAGTGTTTGAGCAATTAATAATTATATATTTCTTCATTTCTTATTATCTATTTGACAACAGAATAAAATTCATTGAGCAGGAAACAGATTAAAGTACCTTTGTAATGCTTTAAATGATAGGTCTGACTTATCACTCCCTCTGCTCCACGGTTCCGTTTCACTAATATGAATATACAAGACCCTACAATGAAAAAAAGCTTTGCAGATAAGGTTATTGATTTTAACCGCCGGTTACAGTTCAAAGGCAAACTGCCGGCCGGTTTCAGCGTTATAAACCCTTACATGGACAATCCCGAAACGATGAATGTTATGAAAAAGTTTTATTACAAATTTTATAATGACTACCTGACCCGGAAGTTTATAATAGGCATTAACCCGAGCCGACATGGGGCCGGTGTCACGGGTGTTCCGTTTACAGATACAAAAAGGTTGGAAACAGTTTGTGGTATCAAAATGTATTCCTCTTATACACATGAAGTCTCCTCTGTTTTTATGTATGATATGATTGAAAAATTTGGCGGGCCTGAAAATTTTTTCAGGCTATTTTATATAAACTCTCCATTTCCTTTGGCGATCACCCGTACCGCAAGGTCAGGAAAATGGCTTAATGCCAATTATTATGACGATCCCTCCCTTTTTGATTCTGTAAAAGATTTTATGATATCGTCTTTAAAAAAACATATCAGTATGGGATTGGATCAATCAGAAGTTTTTGTATTAGGAAAGAAAAATGCCGGCTTCATCCAGAAGTTGAATGCTGAAGCGAAACTATTTGAGAAAATAACAAGCCTGGAACATCCGAGGTTTATACAGCAATACAAATTCAAAGAAAGATGGCAGTATATTGATAACTTTATTTCCATACTTAGTAACTATAAATGATAAAACAGGAAAAGCATATCATTTATACCATTGGACATTCTACCCGTAGTAACAAAGAATTCCTGGCCATGCTCCATTCATTTGAAATAAAAATATTGGTTGATATCCGAAGCCTGCCCGGCTCCCGGAAATTCCCACAGTTTAATAAAGAAAACTTAGAAATTTCATTGAAAAGATCCGGTATTCAATATATACACCTTCCCGGGCTTGGCGGGCGAAGAAAAGTAAAAAAAGATTCAAAAAATACAAGATGGAAAAAAGCTCCATTCAGAGCTTATGCAGATTATATGGAGACGGAGGAATTTAAAAAAGCTATCACAGAACTGGAACAAATTGCTTTGATGCAACCTACTGTATATATGTGCTCCGAAGCAGTCTGGTGGAGGTGCCACCGTTCTCTAGTTTCGGATTTCCTGAAAGCAAAAGGCTGGAAGGTATTTCATATTATGTTTATCGGAAAAGCGAATGAACATGTTTACACAGCGCCGGCAAGAATAGTGGATGGTAATGTATTATACACAGAAGAAATTTAATTTTAGGGAACTAATATTTGTCTGATACATGCACAGCCCCTTGAATAATTATAAAAACCATTTCTAATTAAAATCAGCAGACTGATATTTAACTGATGAGAATATTTTGAATTTTTTATATTATGATGAACTGTATCCATCTTTTTTATTGGAATACAGAAGAGTTTAAGTAATCAGTACCGATAAATTTACCATTCCATTCAATACTACTTTTTTAACGAATAAGAGTAACAGTTCCTTTTAATACCAGGCTATTGTTTTTAAATGTTACAACATAAGCATACACCCCGGCTGGCTGAAGTACTCCTTGAACTGTTCCATCCCAGGATACCACTGCGGATGAAACATGATAGACTAATTGGCCCCAGCGGTTAAATACATTTACGGTCCCTCCAAAAGAAGGATCTAAATAAGGTATTTCCCAGCGATCATTTTTCCCATCCCCATTGGGAGTAAATGCTGTAGGGACAAAAATTCCCGAAACTACTTTTATGTTTGCCATATCAGCATTCATGCATCCCCATGAAGATGTAGCCGTCAGAGTATAAGTGATATCAGCCGGCGGTGAAACAGTTGGGTTTAACTGATGTATATCACTAATAAATTGATCAGGAGACCATGTGTAAGTCACCTGTTCGCCATTTGCCATACCAGATAAAGTAATGGGTTTATTAATCAACATAATTCTATCGGGGCCTGCATTTACTTCTGGTTTCGGATGAATGTTTAACTTCAATACACCGGAAGCAATCTTGCATGAACTGATATTGGCAACGCTGGCTTCAATAACGGTAAACCTGTACCAGTAATTTCCGGTAGTATGAAGACCGGGTGTCTGGTAACTTTGAGAAACTGCACCCGGAATATCTGTCCAAGTAATACCATTATCCGTACTCAATTGCCATTGGTATAACGGAGAAATATAACCGGAAGTAGTAGTGGCATTAAAGGTGTATGAATAACTCTTATCATCAGTTTCACATACATTAACCGTATCCGTGTTTAATCCAGAGATGTTTGCAGTAATTTTTGAACCACAGGGCCGGAAGGTAATATCATCCAGCGCAAGATCATTGCCTACTCCACCCGGAGCATGGTTGGTAATTCGTAATACAATGACCGGGTTATTGACCGGAGTTGTAAAAATGAGGCCATATTGATTCCATTGTGGCGCAGAAGTAACAGGAATATCTCCCGTACTAAATGAATTCAGAACCGTACCCCCGGGTGTTTCCACACTGAAAGTAAGATTTGGGAGTATGCTGTTAAATACATTCATAACATTCATAACCCAGGCTGCGAATTCGTAAGTGGTGTTTGGGCATAGATCTGCTACGGTAGTCAGAAAGAAATCTCCCGGTTGATATGAGGCATTAACCAGCAAAAAAGATCCTCCGCCGGTATGATCCGATAAAACGTTATGCCAGGTATTACCAAAACAGTTGGAAGTAGAAGGAGTGATTGTGTAATAACCATCGTTAGGACAGGTAGAATATGTATAGGTATAACTTGCTGTTGGCACATAAGGGCTGCTGCCACTGCCGGAGCCAAATGTAATATCCACCACAGGATCTCCGAAACTGCCATTACAAAGCTGTGCTTGTACCGGGGATGATACTATCGCAATAACTAATATCAGTAAATATTTAAAATGGCAAAATCTTTTTAACACACCCATTCCTTGCGCAACAGTTTTTTTTGGCTAAATAAAGTTCAATGTACAAAATAATCAGAGTTGTTTGATTGTCCCAACCGGTTAAACCGGGACATATACAATAAAAGCATAATGACAATTTTTGTTTTTTCAATCCACCTGGCTATCAGTTCCAAAGATTTACTTCAACGATTCTATTTACAGGATAATGCTGCAATACAAGATGAATCACAAAGATGTTGCCGCTCCAATATGAATTGTTGATGTTAGTACTTAAACCAATTCGATCAAAACAAGTGCATTCCAACTACAGTGTAAAGTTTTCATATTTTTTCCGGATCAGGTTTTAACCTGATGTTAATTAATCATGTTATATATCCATCAGCCTCACCATCTCAAATACCTTTGCATAAATATTGGTTATGAAATGAACCTTAAAATTATCGAGCTATTATAACAACAGGCGATGAAAATTTTATGGCGAATTTTCTGCCCGTCTGGTCAGGCGGCCAGGTGAAAAATAAAACAATAAAAAATATACACATGAAAAAAACAATTTTAGCAGTATCCTTTCTTGTTTCAGGCTTCCTTTTCTCCTGCAATAATGGAAATAATACGGCAAATAATATGGCCGGTGATACTACATTTAACCAGAACCCAACGATGGTTGAAAGAGATTCAGCAATTTTAAGTGATGATTCGGCTACTGTAAAAACTGCAGTTGGTTCCAATGACGAGGAACGTAATGCCATCATTCAAGAAAATAAAGAAGCTCAGAAGCTTAAAACGGATGAATTAAAACAAAAAGAAAAACAATAGCTGATCAAGGTTATTCTCTGCCATAAAATTTAATGTAGAATTTCCAATAAATAAGAGCGCCGCAATTTTTCACAGTAAAAGCTGCAAAATATCAGAGGCATTTAAAATGCAGCACAAAATCACTAATCAGCAGAATTAGATTTTTTCTATAGCGAAATATTATCCTGCTTCTTCATCAATGCGGTATTTCGATACCTAAAGCTTCCAAAACTTATTTCAGAGATATAAAGTGAGATGGTATTTATTTTTTAAAAACCCGGCATCTTATTTTAAATTCTCCAGCATGTCCAGAGTCATAGCCGGAAGATCATATTCTTCTTTCCAGCCCCAGTCTTTCCGGGCTACAGCATCATCAATACTTTCCGGCCAGCTTTCGGCAATAGGCTGACGATAATCCGGTTTATAAGAAATGGCAAATCCCCGAATATGCTTTTTTATTTCAGCAGCAATCTCTTTTGGTGAAAAACTCATGCCTGATAAGTTATAGGAAGTACGGACAGAGATCTTATCCGCAGGCGCTTCCATCAATTCTATTGTGGCACGGATGGCATCGGGCATATACATCATCGGCAGATAAGTATCTTCTTTCAGAAAACATTCATATTTTTTATGTTCCAGCGCTTCATGAAAAATTTCCACCGCATAATCCGTAGTACCCCCACCCGGAGCGGATTTATAAGAAATCAATCCGGGGTAACGCAGGCTTCGTACATCCACTCCATACCGGTGATGATAATAATTGCACCAGAACTCACCGGCATATTTGCTGATACCATAAACCGTAGTGGGTTCTATAATAGTTTGCTGCGGGCAATTTTTTTTTGGCGATGTCGGGCCAAAAACAGCAATGGAAGATGGCCAATAAATTTTATGCAATTTTTCTTCCCGGGCCAGTTCCAGCACATTCAGCAATCCCTGCATATTCAGGTGCCAGGCCAGGTTCGGATTTTTTTCGCCGGTAGCGGAAAGAATAGCTGCTAATAAATATATCTGCGTTACATTCTGACGGATCACCTGCACATGCAGCATTTCCCGGTTCATCACATCCAGGCTTACATAAGGCCCGGTTCCTTTCAGTAATTCGTTTTCTTCCCGGAGATCAGAAGCAACAACATTATTATTTCCATACATTTTCCGCAGTGCAAGCGTTAGTTCCACTCCTATTTGCCCGGAAGCGCCGATGACAAGAATTTTTTCTTTTATCATAACGATGAAGAGGATTCAAGGTTCAGGAAACAAGTATCAAGATACAAGGAACAAGTATCAGGATTGATAACAATTTGGAATGCAAAATACAGGAAAATGCTCAAGCAATCCAACTGTAGTTTCACGATATTATATTCTGAATTTCTGGGCTCAATCTTCAATCTTAGAATTTATCTTTGCCGGATGGAAGCATTTCTCAAAAACCTTTTTGCAGATCAGCAATACAATGAAAAAAGCTTTTTCCTGATTGCCGGTCCCTGCGTGGTTGAAAATGAAACACTGCTAATGGAAGTGGCAGAAAAAGTATCCGCAAGTTGTAAAAAACTAGGTATCCCTTATATTTTTAAATCCTCTTACAGAAAAGCTAACCGTACCAGCAGCACATCTTTTACCGGCATTGGTGATGTAGCCGCATTGAAATTACTTCAGGCTGTTTCAAAGAAATATTCATTGCCCGTAGTTACAGATATTCATTCCGAGCCGGAAGCGGCATTGGCGGCGAAGTATGTGGATGTTTTACAAATACCTGCTTTTCTCTGCCGGCAAACGGAATTACTTATTGCAGCTGCAAACACAGGAAAGATTGTCAATGTAAAAAAAGGTCAGTTTGTAAGTGGCGAAGCCATGAAGTTTGCCGTAGATAAAATTTATAAAGCAGGAAATAAAAAAGTAATGTTGACGGAGAGAGGCACCACATTCGGATACCAGGATCTTGTAGTGGATTATAGAAATATACCCATCATGCAATCACACGGAGTACCGGTGGTGATGGATGTAACACATTCCTTGCAGCAGCCAAACCAGTCGTCAGGAATCACAGGAGGCAACCCTCAGATGATAAGCACCATTGCTAAAGCTGCAATAGCAGCAGGCGCCGATGGAATTTTTATTGAAACCCATCCTGATCCATCAAAGGCATTAAGCGACGGTGCTAATATGTTGCGATTAGAACTTTTGGAAAATTTACTGGAGCAATTAATTAAAATCAGAAAAGCGGTGCTGTAAATTTTTACTGCAAATCCACTACCTCAACGCCCGGGTATTTACTTTTATCAAACACAAACATTTTATCGTCCATCGGCTTATTGGTCTTAAGGCTGGTCACGGTGTAGCTGTACCGGTCGCCTGTTTTTTCCAATACTTTGGTACTATATATATTTTTTGCATTTTTATCTACAAGCAAATACACAGTATGGAATGATTTGCTTTTGTCGGTGGGTGTCATTTGAATTTCCTGCAGGGTTTTATTCCCCTGTTTTTTCACCCCATTCAACGTATATAAAAAATCTTTGTCATAAAAATTGGTAAATAATTTTTGCGGCGTGATGGTTCCGCTGGCAGCATCCAATTTGCTTATGGTAACTTCATTAGTGGATTTGTCATAGTTCCAGACGGTAGTCCCATCGCAATAAATTTCCTGTCCGTTAAAACTGACCCGGTACTTTGTTCCTTTCATGCTTACTGTTCCATTTTTGCTGGACAAAATTTTACCATCCGCATTTTGAACACTGTAAGAAAAAGTAGCCTCAACTGTTTTAAAGGATTTAAACCTGGCGCTGACCCCGTCTAATATTTTTTTGGCATCAGGATCATTTTTTTGAGCTCCTGCTACCATTCCAAAAATCAGCAATAAGCTAAGTGAATAGAGATTCTTCATCATTGTTTTTTTCTAAGACGATTATTTTCATGAGTAACTGGCGGGCAAATATAATGTAATTGCTAAAATAGGATAAATTCAAGCCCTGGTGAGTTGCAAATAAGATGGTTCTTAACAGAATTCTAACCCAATGCATTGAGATGTTGCTGTAAATCCATTTCTGTTTTAATCAGCACATCCCTTGCCTTACTTCCCTGGCTCGGGCCCACAATTCCGGCTGCTTCCAACTGATCCATCAATCTGCCCGCACGATTATAGCCCAACTTCATCCGGCGTTGTAAAAGTGATGTGGAACCTATCTGGTTTTGTACAATGAGGCGGGCCGCATCTTCGAACAAAGAATCCCGGTCAGCCAGGTCAAAATCTTTTCCTTCCAATTCTTTTTCATCCACGTATTCCGGCAATAAAAATGCCTGCGGGTATCCCCGTTGTTCGCCTATAAATTCAACTACCCGTTCCACTTCCGGCGTATCAATAAACACACATTGCAGGCGGGTAATTTCGCCATGATATGAAATGAGCATATCGCCTTTTCCAATGAGCTGGTCAGCACCGCCGGTATCCAGGATAGTGCGGGAATCTATTTTGGAAGTAACTTTAAAGGCTATGCGGCAAGGGAAATTCGCTTTGATCGTTCCGGTGATAATATTTACAGAAGGGCGCTGCGTGGCAATGATAAGATGTAGTCCTACGGCACGGGCTAACTGTGCCAACCGTGCAATGGGCAATTCTATTTCTTTTCCTGCAGACATGATGAGATCTGCAAACTCATCTATCACCAATACAATGAAGGGTAAAAACTGATGGCCTTTTTGAGGATTCAATTTCCTTTTGACGAATTTCTCGTTGTACTCTTTAATATTCCTGGCGCCGGCCTCTTTGAGTAAATCATAGCGGTTGTCCATTTCAATACAAAGTGCATTGAGGGTGTGAATCACTTTTTTAGTATCGGTAATAATCGCTTCTTCCTCACCGGGCAGTTTGGCTAAAAAATGTTTTTCAATATGCCGATAAATATTCAACTCCACTTTCTTGGGATCAATCAGGACAAACTTAAGTTGTGATGGGTGTTTTTTATATAATAAAGAAACTAGAATGGCATTGATACCAACCGATTTTCCCTGGCCCGTAGCTCCGGCCATCAGCAGGTGTGGCATGGATGTAAGGTCAACAATGTAATTGTCATTATCAATTCTTTTTCCTAATGCAATAGGTAAACTGTAATTGTTGTGTTGAAATTTTTCAGATGCCAGCAAGGTTTTCATGCTCACCAATGATTTTTTTACATTGGGAACTTCAATGCCAATGGTTCCTTTTCCGGGGATGGGCGCAATTATGCGGATACCTAATGCTGCCAAACTTAATGCGATATCATCTTCCAGGTTCTTTATTCTTGAAATACGAACGCCTGCGGCAGGTACAATTTCATAAAGTGTGACTGTCGGGCCCACGGTAGCGCTGATCTTTTGTATTTCTATATCATAGTTACGTAGCGTTCCAATTATTTGATTTTTGTTATTCTCCAGTTCATTGGCATCCTGAACAATTTTTTCGGTACTGTGTGTATCCAGCAGGCTAAGAGTAGGATATTTATAATCTCTTAAATCAAGCGTGGGTTCATAAGGAGGAAGGTTTTCATACGTTTTTTCTTCTACTTGTTGATCTGAAATCGTTTTGATCTCCAGTTCCAGCTCTCCAGGGTTTTTTTTCTCTGAATTTTTGGAATTTGTTTTTTCGGGGATTGTTAATTCCTGCCCTTCATTAAAATCATGCTGATGCATTATATCTTTCACTACTTCATTTTCTACGGTAGGTTGTTGTGTCTCTATCTTATCCATTTCCTCCGGGGTGAGTTCATCTTTTTCTATCAATTTCAGCTCCGGCAACGCATTATGGGAAGATGCCTGGTTTAATGAGTCGTTTTCCTGAATTATTACATTTGACTTTTGTAATTCATTATCGGCACCTGTATACAGGTCATTTATGGTTTTTCCCCCTATTCCTATGACAGCAACCTGGTTTTCTTCGGAGTCTTTTTCTTTATCCCCGGCAACCACCCCATCTTCAACTTCCAATAGCACTTCTTTACTTCTCTCCGGCAGATTAAATGCAGGGTTAAATTGCCATACTATATACCCAAGCCATAATACAAACAATACAGCAGCTGTTCCAATAGTTCCCAATGTTTCGGTTAACCAATGAGTGATCATATTTCCTACCCCGCCTCCAAAACTGAAAATGTTGCTTGAAAAAATAAATGCGAGAGTGACTGACAGAACCAATAAACCTGCAGTTACATATTTTAAATTACGCCGGAGCGAGAAAATTTGTTTATTGAATACAAGGTTTACACCTATTACAAAAAAGAAAGTACAAATTAAAAGCGCTGCAACTCCGAAAGCTTTCCATACAAAAAAATCGGCAGCGATTGCTCCTAATTTTCCCAATAAATTCCGGGCATGCACCGAGCTATCAAAAAGGATGGAAAACCCCCGCCTCACATTTGTCTGATCCGATTTCCAGGTAAAAAAATAGGAGAAAATTGAAATGAAAAGGAATAACGCAATAACAAATGAAATAAAACCGATTATTTTCCAGGTACGTTCGTCCTTTACAATATCATGCCAGCTAACGCTTTCATGCTTGTCAGCTTTCAGTGTTAACGGATGTTTCTTTTTGGTTTTTTTCTTAGGACTTTTTTTAGAAGTCTTTTTCCCCTTCGTAGCCATAGCAACAAAGATAATATAGTTTACTCTTAGTGTTTTACCGGTTTGCCGCAATTTGTATAAGAATGCTGACACAGGTTTTAATTGGCAAAAGCAAAGATCAATTATTACATTTGATAACCATTTACCAAAACCTGTATGAGAAATCCCGGGTTTACAGTTTTGCTTTTCTTATCCCTCAGTCTGGGTATGATGCCTCATTTGGCAAAAGGCCAGGGACATAATTCCGATAACTATATTGATATCAGCAGGATCGAGCTCGTAAAACCCATTAAAGCATATATTTCTTCTGCTTCACTGGGAAAATATGAATCACTTGAAAAAAAATACGGTTCCATTCAATTTTTCCCCGGTTCAATTTTGAAATCCCCTATACCAAACGAATATATAACCAGGCGGGTGGTTCTGAAATTCAAAATTTGTAATACATCAGATTCCACAGTATCAGCATGGTATTTCCCCGGTTATTTTTTCAAGGAAATACAGTTGTATAAAGCGGATAGCGATCAGTTGCAGCCGCTTCCTTCCGTTTCACCTCCGGGGAAAATTGAACTTTCATGCAAAAAGATTGTACTTCCCGCCCATGACTCGATGACCATATTAGCAGAAATGTTACCCCTGAAAACTTATATCAATTCATTGGAGCCGGTCTTGATACATCTCCATTACTTAAAATCATTTATTTCGGTACACCGTATAAGTGTCAGAACAGAAAATGTTATCACATATATTTTCTGCGGATTGCTGATGATGATGGTTCTTTTTTCACTGGCAAATTATCTTCAGGGTGGTGGAAATGAATTTTTATACTATTCAGGATACGCATTCTTCACCGGGTTCATGCTTTTTTTAAAGGCATTACTGAATTTGAGTACCAGCTTATTCAGTATGTACATGGAAAGTTATCTTGATTTTATAATGCAGGGTGCCGGAATTTTATTTTACATGGCATTTATGAAAAAATTTTTAGAAACCAAAACAAAACACAGGTTTCTGAACTATTTATATAATGGTGGCATCCTGATGCTGATTTTTTCATTGCTGCTATACAGCTATGCCTATTATTTTACCGATAATTTTTCTTTACAAAACAATACAGAGAACCTGACGAAAGTTTTATTGATTGCCATGATAGTTATATTTCTTTTGTACAGTTTTCGCAGAAGAAGTGACCGCTTATTGTGGTATTTGTTCTGGGGCAATCTTTGTTTATTTATTTTCTCTCTTTTTTCCCAATTCAGTGTTTTATTTAACAATCTTTTCCTTGACATTTCAGCTGTATTAAATCAGGGTATTTTTTACTATGAACTGGGCTTGTTTTTAGAATTAGTGTTTTTTCTTTTGGGATTGAGCTATAAGAATCGTCAACAACTGATTGTGGAAACACAAGAAAAGGAAAAACTGATTGCAGAAAATAAGCTGATGGAATATGAAAAGGAACTGGCCGTGCTAAAAGCACAACAACAGGAGCGGGAACGAATCTCCGCAGATATGCATGATGAATTAGGATCGGGGATGACTGTAATCCGGCTTATGAGTGAAATTGCAAAAAACAAATTACAGGATCAAACCCCTTCAGAAATAGATAAAATTTCTGAATCTGCAAATGAAGTACTGAATAAAATGAATGCCATTATCTGGAGCATGAACAGCAGTAATGACACTCTGGATAACCTGGTTTTTTATATACGGGCTTACGCACTAGAATATTTTGAAAACACGCCGGTTCAGTGTGAAATAAATATACCTTCCTATATTCCCCAGCAGGAGTTGGCCGGGGATAAACGCCGTAACATTTTTCTTTCGGTAAAAGAAGCGTTGAATAATATTTTGAAACATGCAAATGCCTCCAAAATAATCATAGATTTTATCTTTGCACCAGTTTTACAAATAAAAATAAAGGATAATGGAACAGGGATTGACTCCGCCCGCCTTCGCCAATTTGGAAATGGGTTAAAAAATATGGCAAAAAGAATGGAAAGTGCGGGTGGCTCTTTCAAAATTGAGAAAAATAATGGCACCCTGGTCGTACTGGAATTACCTTACTGAATCTCTTTTTTTTAAAATAGCCATCAACAGGAAAATCCAACCGATAATAAATAATGTACCACCTACAGGTGTTATCGGGCCGATAAATTTCAAAAGGGCTTCCGATTTTCCATTCAATAAAGTAAGCAGATAAAGAGAGCCGGAAAAAAGAATAATTCCAGAAATAAATAAGATGCCGCTCCAGCGAAGGAGTTTGACAGGAAATTTTTCATATAAAAGGCCCAATACCAGCAATGCTAAGGCATGATACATCTGGTATTGAACACCGGTTTGAAAACCATGTAATAATTTTTCATCAGTAATTACTTCCTGTAAGGCATGTGCACCAAATGCTCCTAATAAAATGGAAAGCAACCCGGAAAAAGCGCCAAAGATCAAAAAAGTTTTATGCATGAAATATTTTTTGTACTAAAGATTCAATTTCCACAGGTTCTTTATCTATTACAATAGTAGCCTGTTCAAAATAAATTTTTCGGTCAGCAAATTTTTTTGTGATATATGCTTTTAACTGTTCACCGGTTAATTCTCTGATCAGCGGCCTGTGCTCCTTTTCATGAATCAACCTTTCAAACAATACATCCAGAGGGGTATTGATCCAAATCGTTGTCCCGGATTGGTTCATGTATTCAATATTGTTGAAAAAACAAGGAGTTCCACCGCCACAAGCCATTACAAAACTATCATGGCTTTCTGTGATGATGTGGAGAATATCTTTTTCAAGCATTCGAAAATGTTCTTCTCCTTCGGTTGCAAAAATTTCAGTGACAGTCCTGCTTTCATGAGATACGATCTGCTCATCCAGATCAAAAAAAGGGATACTCAGTTTTTCGCCGAGGATTTTACCCCAATACGATTTTCCGGAGCCCATAAAACCGATGAGAAAGATTTTCATATTCTGAAGTCAGAAGTCAGAAGCCAGATATCATACATCTTACCTCGTACTTCTTATTTAAACGCATTAAATCCCGTTACATCCATTCCGGTAATGAGCAAATGAATATCATGTGTGCCTTCATAAGTGATCACACTTTCCAGGTTCATCATGTGACGCATTACAGGATATTCCCCCGTGATACCCATGCCGCCAAGAATTTGACGTGCATCCCGGCAAATATTTGTTGCCATTTCACATGAATTTCTTTTTGCCATACTTACTTGTGCCGGTGTTGCCCGGTTTTCATTCATTAATGTTCCAAGCCGCCAGTTGAGCCATTGTGCTTTGGTGATTTCTGTAATCATTTCGGCCAGTTTTTTTTGCTGTAACTGAAAAGCACCAATCGGTTTTTCGAATTGTATTCTTTCTTTTGAATACCGCAATGCTGTATCATAACAATCCATGGCAGCGCCAACCACTCCCCATGCAATTCCATATCTCGCTTTAGATAAACAACTCAACGGGCCTTTTAATCCTTTTACATTCGGTAAAATGTTTTCTTTCGGCACTTTTACATGATCAAACACCAATTCGCCGGTTGCAGAAGCTCTCAAACTCCATTTGCCATGCGTAGTGGGTGTTGAAAATCCCTCCATGCCTCTTTCCAATATCAATCCATGAATTTCACCTAGTTCATTTTTTGCCCACACTACTGCTACTTGTGAAAACGGTGCATTACTGATCCACATTTTAGCGCCATTCAAAATAACATGATCGCCTGCATCTTTGAAATTGGAAAGCATATGGGAAGGATCACTGCCATGATTAGGTTCTGTCAGCCCGAAACAACCTAACCAATCGCCACTCGCTAATTTTGGTAAATATTTTTTTCGTTGCGCTTCACTTCCATATGCATGTATGGGAAACATCACCAACGAGCCCTGCACCGATGCTGTGGAGCGAACACCACTATCGCCTCTTTCCAATTCCTGCATCATCAATCCATAAGAGATATAATCCAATCCACCGCCGCCATATTCGGCAGGAATAGTGGGACCAAAACAGCCAAGTTCTCCCAACTGCTTTACGATCTGTTGCGGGAACTCTGCCCGCTGTGCATATTCTTCAATAACGGGAGAAATTTCTTTTTTTACATAACTACGAACTGCTTCACGAATATGTTTTTGTTCTTCGGAAAGCAATTCATCCAATAAAAAATAATCAGGACTTTGAAAAAGATCGGTTCTTGCTGCCATGCCAAGTTACTATTTGAAATTTTTGATTGAATGCGTCTTCGCAAAGTTAAGGGATTACTGATGTAGCAAAATGCATCAGCCTTGTGAGAAAAAGCAGAAGTAGTGCAATTGCAGAAAACCGATCTGGAAGTATCAGCAGGAAGACTTAATTTTGAAATACTATCCTGGTGGACTGCTTCAATGGGAAGTTTTGCTCCCGGAAAACCAAAAACCAAGTAATGAGTACCAGTTCCAACTCAAATTTTAACCGGCATTTTTTTGCCGTAGCGGGTGGTGTGTTTGCATCCATGGCTGCAGGGTTCCTGATTCATTTGATACTCCACAAAGCTTTCCAAATTGATTTGTTTAACCACACTACTCTTCAGGCTGAAGAGCCATTGAATATTCTTCTTGGCTTTGGTATCTGGTTATTTGCTTCTTCCATGGTTGGGGGATTGATCTGTATTTCTATTGCAGGTAAAAATGATGTGAGCCATATTATCATCAGTTCACTGGTAGCATTAGCATTGTATTTTTTTATTTCAGGCGGTGGTATTTTAAAAGAAAGTTCTTTTGGATCATGGTCCATTTTACTGGCTATTCCATTGGGGTATTTTGCCGGGGAATGGCTGGGTACTGCAAACAGAAAATAGGACAATTCCTTACCTATTGTATTATCAGCGATTTCTCTTCTTCGATTTTTGAAAAGTTTGTTCCAAACTCCCCAGTCCGGGGTTTATAAAAAAATAAATAGGCAAATTAAAAGTATCTTCTCATTTCTTCCTGGTATCCTTTAGCCATCAGCTTTGCCTGCTCTGCAAAATCTTCTTTACCCGAAGCATAAATAACAGCCCGGCTTACATTTACCATTAGCCCGCAATCTTTGATCATTCCTTTTGAAGAAATTTCATTTAAACTGCCTCCCTGCGCCCCTATTCCGGGTACAAGCAGAAAATGTTCAGGAATGATCTTTCGTATGTTTCTAAATTCATCCGCTTGCGTAGCGCCAATTACAAACATGAGATTTTCCGTAGTTCCCCATTGAGAAACTGTTTTTAAAACTCTTTCATATAAAAGTTCATTTCCTGTTTTCTGGAGTTCAAAATCTTTAGCGCCCGAGTTGGATGTGAGTCCCAATACAATAGTCCATTTGTTTTTAAATTCTAAAAAAGGTTTCACGCTGTCTTCACCCATGTAAGGAGTTACGGTTACTGCATCATAGGAAAATGATTCAAAAAAAGCTTTTGCATATTGGGAAGACGTATTCCCGATATCACCACGTTTGGCATCAGCAATTTTAAAATGAGTGGATGGAATGTAGTTCACTGTTCTTTGAAGGGTTTCCCAGCCCTTCACTCCCATAGCTTCATAAAAAGCCGTGTTCATCTTGTAACTGACACAATAATCTTTTGTAGCGTCAATGATTTGCTTATTAAATTCAAAAACCGGGTCGGCAAATGAAAAAAGATGTTTGGGGATTTTTGTAAAGTCAGCATCTAACCCAATGCAGAGATAAGAACGCTTTAGAAAAATCTGTTCAACAAGTTGTGTGCGGGTCATTGCTGTAAAGATAAAATTTTTTGAAGCGTATCGCCAAAAGTCCACACCTCTGTAAACGTATTATATAATGGCACAGGAGCTATGCGAATCACATCAGGTTCCCTCCAATCAGCAAAAATTCCATTTGCAGAAAGCTGATCAAAAATTCGTTTCCCTTTTTTCAGCATCAGCATAGATACCTGGCATCCTCTTTCATTCTCTTGTCCCGGTGTAAGTATTTCAATCATTTTTTCCCCAGCCTGTGCATTACATACGTCCAATATGTACCACAAATAATCATTCAGCATTTTTCTTTTGTTGTGTATGGGTTTCAACCCCGCCTCTTCAAAAATTTCCAAGGATGCCCTATGTGCTGCATATAAAATGGGCGATGGTGTGCTGAGTTGCCAACCTTCTGCTGTCAACACAGGTTTAAATCCTTTTTTCATTTGAAACCGGGTGTCTTTATCATAACCCCACCATCCTGCAAGCCGGTTTAGAGTATTATCATGATGATACCGCTCATGTACAAATGCACCCCCAACTGCCCCGGGACCGGAATTTAAATATTTATAACTACACCAACAGGCAAAGTCCACATTCCAATCATGCAATTGCAATAAAACATTTCCTGCGGCATGTGCTAAGTCAAAACCAACTTTAGCTCCGGCAGTTTGTGCAGCCCTTGTGATTGTTTGCATATCGAAAACCTGGCCGGTATAATAATTTACACCACCCCATAAAACTAATGCCAGATCATCTTTATTTTTTTCTATAGCAGATAAAATATCTTCCTGGATTATCAAATGTTCACCGGTTCTTGGAGAAACTTCAACTAACACTTCTTCCGGATTTAGCCCATGGTGCCTGATATGCGTTTCAAGCATATACTGATCACTGGGAAATGCTTTGGATTCATAAATAATTTTTTTCCTTTTTGCAGAAGGCTGATAAAAACTGGCCATCATCAGGTGCAGGTTCACGGTAAGTTGATTCATCACCACTACTTCATGAGGAAATGCACCCACAATTTTTGATAAAGGTTTAATAAGCAGATCATGATAATTTAACCAGGGAAGTTTCCCTTTCATAAATCCTTCTACACCATACTGCGCCCATTGATCCAGCGCATGCTTAATATATGATTGTGCTGTCCTGGGTTGAAGTCCTAAAGAATTTCCCAGGAAATAAATCAGTTCCTTCCCATTTTCATTGGGCAGGTAGAACCGGAACCTGTATTTGCCTAATTCATCCTTTTCATCCAATTGCCGGGCAAAAGTCAAACTGTTTTCAAACTTCATATTAGTAAATTACTGTTTCGGTATAAATAATAACCTGGGCTCAGATTGTCCCGGTTTTTCCTCCATCCACTAAAATACTTACACCATTCACATAAGATGCTGCCGGGGAAGCAAGGAATGCGACAACCGATGCCACTTCATCCGGATCACCAAATCTTTTCATAGGAATGCTGTTGATCATTTCTTCAGTAATCTTTTCTTCTGTTGTATTTCGTCTTTTTGAATTAGTACTGATTAGGCTCTGTAATCGCCCGGTATAAATAAATCCGGGGAGAATACTATTTACAGTTATATTGAATTGCCCCACTTCATTCGATAATGTTTTAGCCCATGAAGCAACTGCAGCCCTGGTTACATTGGATACAGCCAGGTTATGAATCGGTATTCTTACAGAACTTGAAATGATATTGATGATCCGACCGTAATTTTCTTTTTTCATTGAAGGAATTACGGCAGTTGCCAGTATGTGATTACAAATAAGATGCTGGTTCATGGCTTTAAAAAAATCTTCTTCTTTTGCATCAAGCATTGCACCGTCAGGCGGGCCACCGGTATTATTAATGAGAATATGAACCGTATGATTTTTGAGATGAGTTTCTATGGCCGTTCTTACATCCTCCGGCTTGCTGAAATCGGCAACAATATAATTGTGCCGCTGATGTAAAGAAATATCCAAATCACGGATAGCTGATTTTAAAGCTGTTTCATTTCTGGCTATCAATGTGCAATGAGCTCCTGACATAGCCAATTCTTCAGCAATGGCTAACCCGATTCCCTGTGTGCTGCCGCAAATGATTGCATATTTCCCATCCAAAGAAAGATTCATGTTTTAGCTATTGAAATATTTTCGCTTTTCGCTCTTCCATTATTATTCCAATTGTTTTTGCATCGCCCTCTCGTTTCTTTAATTCAGCAATGATGTTGTCATAGCTTTTTTCATCCCGGTTTTGACTGAGTTTAAAAACGTTCTCCAGTTCTGTTACCTCTATTTCAAATGACACAATGGCTTTTTTCAATTTATCCAGATATTCTGAAGGCAGGTTGTCATAAACGGTTGATGAGGCTGTATTATAATTCTCAAAGTGGAGGGATAGTTTTTTTAATAATTCTGTAAGATGAATAGCATCCATAAATTTTATTTTTCCTCTAGCATGAACCGAAATATAATTCCATGTGGATGCCTGCCGGGGATTTCCGGTGTACCAACTGCCACTCACATAAGTATGCGGGCCTGTAAACAATGCGAGTACTTGCCGGTTTTCTTCAAATGCTTTATGATGTGTTGAATTCCGGGCGATATGTCCCTGCAAAAAAATACCGGTTTCATTTTCTGCTATTAAAACAGGGATCTGAGTCAACTCAACGCTGCCTGTTTTATCAATACCAATAAGTGTTATGAAAGGATAATTGCGCATGAACTCAATAACTTTATCCCGATCATGCTCTTTGTAGTGGGGATAATTGTACATATTGTTGGAAGTTGGGTAGTTTGATGTTGGATGTTATTCCTATTTTCGAGGCTTGCTTTTATATTTTGATGAATTAAGATAGTTGAGAAAAGCATTGATTTTATTTCCAAGCAATACTGAAAAATCCAATCGCTCTTTTAAAACGGTCTCCGAAATATGTTCCTTATAAAAAGCCCTGTATAATTGCGATCTCACCTCTCCATTTGAACCTTTTGCAATCACTAAAAATTGAGCAAATTCCTTATTCGTAAATCTTTCAAACCCTTCAGCTATATTGTCCATCACAGAACCAGCAGAAGCATTGATCTGATTTTTTAGATCAAAGTCTTTTGAAAATTTTCCATCTTTTGTAAGAGAATAAATTTCTTTAGCCTGCTCTCTTGCAAGTTTCCATATATCCAAATCTTCAAACTGTGTGATGGTAGCCATAATTGACGAATTTCAAACAGAACATCCAACATCAAACTTCCAACATCGAACGCTATATTGTTTGTAAGACTTTTTCATTTGAAACATTCGCATTTCTCATCGCAATTCCCCTCACCACATGCGAAGTGAAACTTTCGAATGCCTTTTTACTGATAGTATCATTGCTTACCATCACCGGCACTCCGGTATCGCCCCCTTCACGAATGCTTTGTACCAATGGTATTTGACCAAGAAAAGGAATTTCATATTCGTCTGCCAATCGCTTACCGCCTTCTTTTCCAAAAATATAATATTTATTTTCTGGTAATTCCGCCGGAGTAAAGTAACTCATATTTTCCACTAACCCAATGATAGGAACATTGATTTGGGCCTGGCCAAACATCGCAATTCCTTTCTTAGCATCAGCCAGAGCCACATCTTGCGGAGTAGTAACGATGATGACCCCTGTCACAGGAACCGTTTGTACCAATGTCAAATGAATATCACCTGTTCCCGGAGGCATATCTACAACGAGATAATCGAGTTCATCCCAATACACATCAGATACAAATTGCCGGATAGCACTGCTTGCCATCGGCCCTCTCCACACCACCGCATTTTTTTCATCCACCAGAAAACCGATGCTCATGAGTTTAATATTATATTTTTCCAATGGCGCAATCATGGGTTTTTCGCCACCTACATCCACCATCATCGGACGTTGGCCTCTTACACCAAACATTATAGGAACACTCGGTCCATAAATATCTGCATCCATTAATCCCACTTTTGCATTGCCATGTGCCAACGCCAACGCCAAATTAGCTGCCACTGTTGATTTACCTACTCCCCCTTTTCCACTCACCACCGCAATAATATTTTTTACTTTGGGAAGTAAAACCCGGTTATCTGTTCTTTTCGAAGTCGTATTTGCATCAAACTTTACATTCACCAATGCATCTTTGCTCACCAGTAATTTAATGGCATTCACACATGCATTTTTTATCATATCCTTCATCGGGCATGCGGGAGTCGTGAGTTGAACTGTAAAAGAAATGTAATTTCCTTCTATCTGGATATCTTTTACCATATTCAGTGTCACAATATCTTTACCCAAATCGGGTTCCTGCACATTACTCAATGCTTCCAGTACTTTCTCTTTCGTCATTTTCAAAGCTTATGTTAAAAAAAATCAGAGATGCAAAGTTAACCATTGCTGCCGGTAATTTGTTTTACGATTTAGGCAACTTGTAGTTATTTTTATACCGTGAATAAAATTATACGATACTTTATTGTTGCTTGTTTACTTATACCGGTTACAGTCAAAGCTCAGTTTGAAGCAGCCCGTGATTCAGTAGTTCAATTATATGGCGTCATCATGACTGCGGACAGCCTCCGCGGCATTCCTGCTGTCAGTGTAATTGTGAAAGGTCAAAACCGGGGCACTATCACAAATAACCAGGGTGTTTTTTCTATTGTGGTTTTGAAAGGTGACCAGGTTGAGTTCACCCATGTAAGTTACAAGCCTAAAACAATTACAATACCCCGAACTCTTACAGGAGACCAGTACAGTGTTGTACAACTGATGGTGACCGATACCGTGTATTTGCCTGCAACAATTATTAGACCCCGACCCACTCCCGAAGAATTTGCAAGAGATTTTGTCAATACCAAAGTACCCGATGATGATATCGAGATTGCAAGAAAAAATACGGAAGAAGCCAAAAGAAAAATTCTTATGCGTACTATCCCCACAAGCGGTAATGAAGCAGCAAGAATGCAGTTTCAGAAAATAGCTAACCAGGCCTACTATTACGGGCAAACACCCCCCATGAATATTTTCAGTCCGGCGGCCTGGGCTGATTTCATACAGGCATGGAAGCGTGGCGATTTTAAGAATAAATAATATTGCCTGCAGTTCTCTTTCATGCGTTTACAATGGATCAATTTAAATAAATTGAAAATTTACTTATAGCAAGTTGATCCGGTATGTTACCAACTGCATTACTACTATCATCTTCCGTTGCTACGCTCAGTTCAGGGTTCTGTTTTCATGGCATCAATGATGAAATGACTATAATAGCATTCCTGCTTACATTTGCCTGTTAAAATTTCAAATTTTATGATTATAACGGGCAGCTGTATTTCTGTTATTGGTGCAGGCACCATGGGCAATGGCATCGCACATGTATTTGCACAAAATGGTTTTAAAGTAATACTGGTAGATGTATCACTGACGCAATTAGACAAAGCGATACAAAATATCAGTAGAAATTTTGACCGCCAGATAGCAAAGGGCCTTGCAACAGAAGAGCAGAAAAAAACAGCACTGGCAAACATCAAAGTGGAATCCAACCTGCCCGAAGGCGTAAAGAATGCAGAACTGGTAGTGGAAGCTGCCACGGAAAGAACAGATTTGAAATTGAAAATTTTTGAAGAGTTGGATAAGTACGCTCCAAAAAGTGCCATTCTCGCAAGCAATACTTCCTCCATTTCTATTACTAAAATTGCATCCGCTACCGGAAGAACGGATAAGATAATCGGTATGCACTTCATGAACCCGGTGCCGGTGATGAAACTTGTGGAAATAATCAACGGCTATGCAACCAGAAAAGAAGTAACAGAAACTATTGTTTCGCTGAGCAAACAATTAGGTAAAGTTCCCTGTGTTGTGAACGATTACCCGGGATTCATTGCCAATCGTATTTTAATGCCGATGATCAATGAAGCGGTTTATAGCTTGTACGAAGGTGTTGCGGGTGTAACAGAGATTGATACGGTAATGAAACTCGGCATGGCTCACCCGATGGGCCCTTTACAATTAGCTGATTTTATTGGGTTGGATGTTTGTCTTTCTATATTAAAAGTTTTGTATGATGGATTCGGGAATCCTAAATATGCCCCCTGCCCGTTGTTGGTAAATATGGTAACAGCCGGTAAACTTGGGGTGAAAAGTGGCGAAGGATTTTATATTTATACTCCCGGAAATAAAGAACTTGTTGTGAGTCCAAGATTTTCCTAAATTCAGGGCCTAAACCACCGACAATGAAAAAGTTTTTTTTACAAGCCTTCCTCTTGTTCTGTTCGTTTGCAGCTTTTGCACAGGATGAAGAAGAAAATAGTGCTGCCTATAAGTTTGGAGAAAAATATGCTATCGAAATCATCATAGCAGTTATAGTTCTTATTGTTGTTATAATTTGGGCCATCGTTCGGAAAAAGAAAAAAAATTCACCACCACCGCCGCCGAGATAAAATAGGCGGTTCGCTTTTATTGAAAATATTCAAGTAAGAATCATTGAAGTTTTTGGAACGATCACAACGGTTTTATCTTGAAATTTGAGTTGTTCATTAATCCTTCCATCCCAACATAAATACGAACAAGTTGGGTTTGTATTCATGGGGTTGAGCTTGAAAAGATGAGAACTTGTTCTTATATTTTCGAGTTGGCAGTAAGTGTACTGGGGCAACCTCAAATTCTACTTCCCTGCAACTTCTACTTGCAGTGCATTGTGCATATGCCTGAACCTGAACAATAGCATAACACTATACTTTTAAACCATGCCTCGAAACAAACTATTGTTTTCCTTTAGTTGAACACCCGTAACAGCCTATTTTGGTTCCATTTGACGCCAAGTCAACTGCTCTGCACAAATCTCAAGATGAGATTCGACTGCGAAACACCCCCCCCAACAGCACAAATGCCTGTTCGTTTCCATCCGTTCCGATTCTATAAGCAAAACAATGATGAGAAGTTTATGGCTGATTTTTTTTAAATTCAGCAAGTTTATTTTTAAAATCAAAAACAGGTTCTATAGGAAAGGCATACACAATAAACCTTCTGCTTTTTACTTTATACTCGGCAACTGAAACTCTTTCTATTGTATGGTAATACTCCGCCTGCACAGCTACTCAAAAAAAAATGAATTATGTTTGCCGGATGACTATTCAGGAAGCAACATATTTCATATTAAACCAGGTTCGAAAAATTTACCCGGAAAGTGAAGCTTCTCAAATAACGGATTGGGTGATGGAGCATATTACCGGTTCAAAGAAAGCTGAGCGGATGATTTATAAAAATAATCCCATTGCCGAAAAAGAAGAACAACATGTAAAATTATTTGTCAGCCGCCTCCTGCAACATGAACCGGTTCAATATATACTTCATGAAGCCTGGTTTGGAGGTATGAGATTTTATGTAGATCAACATGTATTAATTCCCCGGCCGGAAACAGAAGAACTTGCCAATTGGATTATTTCAGATTTCAAATTTCCAATCAGAGATTTAAAGATACTTGATGTCGGCTGCGGCAGTGGTTGTATTTCCATTTTCCTGAAAAGAAAGTTGCATAACGCAGAAGTATGGGCCTGTGATGTGAGTGAGCCTGCACTTAATGTAGCCCAAATAAATGCTGAGCAGTTAGGAGCTGATGTACATTTTAAACAAATAAATTTTTTAGATGAAGGGGAACAAAACCAATTTCCCTCGTTTGATATCATTGTAAGCAACCCGCCTTATGTACCTGAAAAAGATAAAGCTCAAATGCAACCGAATGTGTTGAATTTTGAACCTGCTACTGCACTGTTTGTTCCCGACAATGACGCTTTAATCTTTTATAAAGCACTTGCCGATTTTGGAAAAAGAAAATTAAATACAGCCGGGGTGGTTTATGCCGAAATTCATGAAGAACTTGGCAGTGACGTTTTGGAAATATTTCGTACAAAGAACTACCAGGTGACTTTGAAACAAGATATGCAGGGAAAAGACCGGATGGTTAAGGCTACCCGGCTTTTTTGAAAAAATTATCTTAATTTAAAGTGTGAAGGGATTATAATCAGAGCCTTGAACTAAAATAATTTCATAAGCAATAGCATGGCTGAACCCGGATGAGTCACCTAACCTGAATTTGCAATGATTGCCTGTAAAAATTGCGGAAGAGTTTTCGAGGGAAACTACTGCAGCCAGTGTGGTCAATCGGCCAATACCAAACGGTTAAGCTGGCAATTTCTCCTTAAAAATTTCGAACATGAAATTTTACATTTAGATCACGGGATATTATTTACCATAAGAGAAATTTTAATACGGCCTGGAATAACCATTAATAAATTTCTTGAAGGAAAGAGAAAAAAATATTCTCATCCGTTTACCTATATCGCAGTGATTTCTGTGATTTATTTAGTCCTCAGAAGTGTTTTAGTAAAATACACTCCTCTCCCCGAAACACAAGGCTCGCAAAACCTAATTGCGAACTTTATATATCAAAACTATTCTAAGGTGCTGATATTTGTATTTATTCCGCTGGCAGCTTTGTTCACGCCAATCTTTTACCCACGCAATCCTTACAATTTTGTTGAGCTATTCACTTTCCAATGCTATATCAGGGGCCAGTTTATGTTATTTGAGTTGCTGATCCTTTTTATAAACTGGCTGCTGCTGCATTTGGATGTTATCATACCGCCTGTTGCACTTACCATAATCATTATACTTATTAATATGTTTTTCCTGGGATGGGCACAGCAACAATTTTTTAACGACAAAAACTATATACAGGCTTTTTTAAAAGCGATTGGGATAACTTTATTGCTGATTGTGAGTGCCATGATTTTAGTCGTCCTGGCCTCATTGATTATGAGTAAGAAACAGTAATGGCAATCTGAATAAAAATCTATTTCACATTGGCAACCACTTTGGCCGTATCTCTTTTGGCGATACGCATAATGCGGAATACTTCTCCATAAAATGCAGTCGTGTCTGCATTGATCACCACAGTTGGAGTATCTACTACAGCTCTCATCTTTCTAATCTCAGCAGATAAAAAAGAATCCACACTGTTTTTATCAATCATTCGCTGGCCGAGGAAATAATTCTGATTTTTATCAATACTTACAACAATATTTTGTTTTGCCTTGGTGTCTTTAGTGCCTTTAGGCAAACCTACTTTCACCACGTTCGGGTTCGCCATTGTAGTAGTGATCAGAAAAAACATCAGCAAAATGAATAGAATATCATTCAGCGAATCGGTGAATACTTCCCCTTGTTCATTATGTTTCTTTCTAAACTTCATTCCACTGAATATTTATAATTTTACCGGGTAGGCTCTTGTAATACATCCAGAAAATCGGAAGAAGCGGCTTCCATTTTATTTGCGGCCTTGTCTATTTGCGTATTGAGGTAACTATAGGCAAGGTATGCAATCAAACCGATGACCAGGCCCGATATGGAAGTGATCAATTTTGTATAAATACCTTGCGAGATGACACCAATCTCCACTTCATTTGCCCGGTGTATGTTGGAAAATAATTGCATCAAACCAATAAGTGTGCCGACGAAACCAAAAATGGGAGCTGCTTTGGAAATAAAAGAAAGCACTGCAAGATTTTTTTCAAGATTGTACATTTCCAGCTGGCCCACATTATCCATACTTTTTTCAATGCTGTCAATCGGTTTACCGATACGTTGTATCCCTTTATCAATAATATGTGCTACAGGGTTATTGGTGTTTTTTGCAAAGCTTTTTGCTGCTACCACGTTGCCGCTTACTATATGATCCCGGATAATGTTCATAAAATTGTTATCAATTCGTGCTGCATGGCGTATGGCAATATAACGCTCTGCAAAAAAATAAACGGTGAGCAGCAACATTAACCCCAGAGGAATCATGATCCAGCCACCCATCGTAATTAAATCAAAAAAACTTAAAGGCTCGCCGCCGGTACTTCCGGATGTGCCCTGCATAGTTTTATTCAGCGTATCTACAATTTGTAAAAGGTGAAACATAGTTATCGTCTTTATGTGCGCAAATGTAATGTATCAGGTTAAAAAAGGGTATCCTGTTTTATCAACAGTGTTGTGAATGAACGAAAAAAAGAAAGCCACGTTGTATGTGGCATTCAAGTTTCTGTTTTTTTTAACAGCTTTTATTACAAATTATTTTGATGAAGCGGATGTTCCAATTTGCCTGACCATCATCCCTTGTATTTGCTTCATAGTTGCTTCCATCCCTTCGGGGCTTCCGTCAAGAAAGATTACATTTCCTTTTCCAAATTCAGCAAAATTTTTAATGGCTTCCGTCCACATGCTGAATAAAATAACATTGGTATCCAGGTTGGCTTGCTTCATTTGCTCCGCTGCTTCGGTCATTCCTCTGGCAACTTCCTGGCGGAAAAGAGCCACGCCCTGTCCACGCAATCTTGCTGCTTCTTTCTCAGCTTCTGCAGAAATTTTAATGGCATTTCCTTCTGCTTCTGCTGCTTTTGTCTTGGTGATCAATAATGCCTGTCCTTCATTTTCTGCCGCTGCTTTCAGGTTGTTTGAAGCCACAACTTTGCTCATGGAATCCAAAATCACTTTATCAAATGTGATATCATTGATCTGGAGATCCTGCAAATGATACCCCCAATCTGCCAGCACATGATCCACTCCTTCTTTTACATATTCTACAATTTCCTTTCTCAAACCCAATATCTCCGCCTGCCTTTTAGAAGCCACAAAAGCACGGATACTTCCTTCAATGGTGCGTATCAATGCCTGCATCATGTCTTTATCCGTTACAAATTTGAACGCTACTTTTTTGATGGTTTCTTCCTGCTGATCAAATACGGAATACAACAGCATGGATTTGAAATACACATTAGCCTGGTCAGCAGTAATCGCCTGGAATTCCAATTCCATCGACCGATTCTGGTATGATATTTTGCGAAAGATACTTTCAAAAAGCGGAATTTTCCAGTTCAATCCCGGTCTTGCGATTCGGCGATACTTCCCAAACATGGTAACCACGCCGATAAAACCCTGGTTAATGGTAAAAAATGAACCAAGTACAATGATAAGAACAATAAGTATCCACCAATAGAGAGCAAAAAAACTTTGCATATACTGAATTTTAATTATTCCTTACAATTTACAATAAATAGTTCGTATTAATTTTTTTCTTCCCAGATCATAGCCAGGTGCACCATAGTTTCCACCGCTTTATTCATATCCTGAACACTGATAAATTCTAATTTGGAATGAATGGCCTGCATGCCTGCAAATAAATTGGGACAAGGCAAGCCCATAAAAGAAAGGCGGCTACCATCCGTTCCTCCCCGGATACTTTCCATTTTTAATTCTAACCCTGCACGTGCAATTGCTTCTTTGGCATATTCTACAATCTGCGGATGCAGATCCAACACCTCTTTCATATTCCTGTATTGCTCCGTCACATGAAATTCAAATGAAGCTTTCGGATAAGTTCGCAACAACTCTTCTATTTGCGTACGCAGGTAATCTTCTTTCTTTTTCAATCCCGGCGTTTCAAAATCACGAATGATAAAATCAATGGTACATTTTTCAGCAATACCCTCAACCCGAACCGGGTGAATGAAACCTCTCCTGCCTTCAGTGGATTCCGGTGATAAACGGTCTTTCGGCAAAGCCGCTAATATTTCACCTGCAATTTTCATTGCATTCACCATTTTTCCCTTAGCGTAACCCGGGTGAGCAATGACACCTTGAATAATTACCTGCACTGCATCAGCACTGAACGTTTCATCTTCCAGCGATCCGGCTTCGCCACCATCCAATGTATATCCAAACGAAGCACCTAATTTTTTTAAATCCACTTTTGCTGTTCCTTTCCCAACTTCTTCATCCGGTGTAAAAAGGATTTTTATTTCTCCATGTTTTACTTCCGGGTTTGTCAATAAGAAATTTGCAAGATCCATGATGCTGGCTACCCCTGCTTTATCATCAGCACCAAGTAATGTTTTTCCTGAAGCCGTGATGATGTCATCACCTATTTTATTTTGTAAATATGGATAGTCACTCATCCGCAACACTTGCGACGGATCATCCGGCAATACAATATCCTGTCCCTGGTAATTAGTGTGAACAATTGGCTTCACACCCGTGCCACTGCAATCAGGCGCTGTATCCAGATGAGAGCAAAAACAAATTACCGGGACCTCTTTTGCACTATTTGAAGGAATAGTGGCATACACATATCCCCACTCATCCATATGTGCATCTGCAAATCCCATGTGCTTTAATTCCTTCGCCAATATATTGCCGAGGTCTTTTTGTTTTTCAGACGTAGGTTGTGTGGATGAAAGTGGGTCACTCTGAGTATCTATCTGCACATACCGTGTGAATCTATCAGCCGCAGTAAACTTATATTTTTGAAACATACTAAAAATTAAGGGCATCGAATATACGACTAAATGAGTCAATAGGAAGTAAATCCGCTATCAAAATCAGTTTTTGTTTATATTGAAAGTCATGCGAATGCTTTTTTTAAATAACGTACAAAAACTTTTATGAGAACAATTCTTTAACAAGAAAAGTTCAAAGAAAAATTTCCCTGAACTCAATTCATTTCTTAAAACTAATTCCCTCTATGGAATAATGATCAGCGGGCTTCCTCCAACAATTTCTATAAGCTCAATATCAAAAATAAGATCCTGACCGGCCAGAGGATGATTGGCATCCAGCACTACAGAATCATCTTTGATCTGCATAACCATCACCTCAAGGTTTTGTCCTGAATTATCGCTCATCATCAATGGCATTCCTACTTCCAGTTCCATATTTTTTGGAAACCGGTCTTTGGGCATATCAACCACCATTTCGGGGTTACGGGGGCCATAGGCATCATTATATGGGATATTGATTGTCCTTTTTTCTCCCACACTCATACCCGTCACCCCATCATCAAAACCTTTTATCACCATACCCTTACCGACTTCAAACTCCAAAGGTTCACGGTCTGTTGAGCTGTCAAATGTTTCGCCATTAGTAAGTTTTCCATGATAATGCACTTTCACCTTATCTCCGCTTTTTACTTTTTGCATACTATTTTTTTATTGATTAATTAGAACCGGGGCAAGTTAGCTTAAAATTATGAATGGAATGCCGTTTTCTGCCGGTTGCATTTGTTTTATTTTACAGAAATTTGCTTCTTTAAATTTTTTTTCTAAAATCAAATTCATGAAACGAGTTCTCACTTTATCATTATTGTTGTGTTTAATAAGTTGTTCAGGCCAAAAAACAATTCCGGGTAATGCTAACAATGAAAAAATCATTACCGGCGCTGAAAGGATCAACGTGTATCTTCCATACCTGAAAGGAAAACGGGTAGGCATTTTTGCCAATCAGACTTCCGTTGTAGGATATACGCACCTGGTGGATACATTGAGAAAATTAGGCGTGAATATAAAAGTAATCTTTGGACCGGAGCATGGCTTCAGAGGAACGGCAGATGCAGGAGAAAAAGTGGGGAATTACATTGATAAGGAAACCGGTATTCCGGTGGTATCGCTTTATGGTTCCAAAAGAATGCCAGATGCTAATGATTTAAAAGATGTAGATGTTCTCGTCTTTGATTTGCAGGATGTAGGTTGCCGGTTTTATACGTATATAAACTCCATGCAGTATTTTCTGGAATCAGCTTTGGAAAATCATAAGCCATTGTTATTGCTGGATCGTCCCAATCCAAATGGATTTTATGTAGATGGCCCGGTATTGGATTTGAAATTCAGAAGTGGTGTAGGACAACAACCGATTCCAATCGTTTACGGAATGACGATGGGTGAATATGCGATGATGTTGCTTGGTGAAAAATGGGTATCAGAAAAAGCCCTTGAGATAAATGCGTATAATATTTCTACCCAGCCAACCGTAGATACTCCATTTCATTTTTTAGTGATCAAATGCCAGAACTACACACATAAGAGTAAATATATCTTACCGGTTCGCCCTTCTCCTAATTTGCCCGATATGCAATCCGTTTATCTCTATCCTTCCACTTGCTTTTTCGAGGGAACCGTTTTAAGCGAAGGAAGAGGAACTGATAAAGCCTTCCAGGTATTTGGGCATCCGTTATATCCAAAAAATATGTACTCCTTTGTTCCCAAACCTAATGAAGGTGCAAAAATTTCCAAACACTATTATGAAACCTGTTACGGATGGAATCTTTCCGGAAGCACTGAAAAAGTTTTAAAAGAAGTGAATAATCATGTGCAGCTAAAATGGGTTATAGATGCTTATAAACTTTTCCCGGGGAAAGATTCTTTCTTTTTGAAAACAAATTCTTTTAACCGCCTGGCAGGGAATGATATTCTCATGCAGCAGATCAAAGAAGGAAAAAGCGAAGAAGAAATCCGTAAAAGTTGGGAACCGAAACTAAATGATTTCAAAACTATACGGAAGAAATATCTTTTGTATGAGGATTTTGAATAATTATTAATTAGTAATTATTGATGAGTGACCGATTTAAAAATTTGCGGACGATATTCATGGGTACACCGGAGTTTGCCGTTGCATCTTTGGAAGCATTGGTAAATGCAAAGTGTGATATTGTTGCCGTTGTTACAGCCCCGGATAAACTGGCCGGCAGGGGAATGAAGATGACTGAAAGCCCGGTAAAAAAATATGCAGTACGCCATCATTTAAAGGTTTTACAACCTGAAAAATTTAAAAATCCTGATTTTCTCAAAGAATTAAAATCTCTGAACGCCGATCTTCAAATTGTTGTTGCCTTTAGAATGTTGCCTGAGATTGTCTGGAATATGCCTCCGATGGGAACCATCAATGTTCATGCATCACTATTACCACAATACCGTGGCGCTGCTCCTATCAACTGGGCAATCATCAATGGAGAAAAAGAGACGGGCATTACTACATTCAGGCTGCAACATGAAATTGACACAGGAAATGTTTTACTTCAGGAAAAAATTGAAATCAGGGAAAATGAAACTGCCGGCGAACTCCACGACCGGTTAAAAGATTTAGGTGCGCAGGTTTTGTTAAAAACTGTGCATGGATTAAGTGAGGGTAGTTTACAGGAAACGCCGCAACCCGCTTTATTAAGTACTGAAAGTATAGTATTAAAGAATGCTCCAAAAATATTTACAAAAACCTGCGGGATAGATTGGAATAAACCGGCTCATGAAATATATAACCTGATTCGTGGATTGTCACCTTATCCTGGTGCTTTTGCAGAATTGGGTGACAAAACAATAAAAATTTTCAGCGCTGAAAAAGAAATGATCTTACCCACTTCAAGAATCGGCCATTGGGAATCTGATAAAAAAACATACCTAAAATTTGCCTGCGCTGATGGATACATACTTCTAAAAGATGTGCAACTGGAAGGAAAGAAAAGAATGCTGATTGAAGATTTCCTGAGAGGGTACAGGTTTTAAAACAAGTTACTGGTTTCTCGCTTCAGGTTATTGGTTGCATGTTAAATTACAGCCAGGGGTACTGAATTACATTTTGACTTAATACTTATCTCCCGGATCTGAAAACGGTAACCAGTAAGAAGAAACCGGCAACCGGTTTACAATTTCAATTTCTCCATTAATTCCTTTGACAAAGCTGCTTTAGGGAGCACAATGCTGATCGTGTTGATTGCAAAATATGCTTCGGAAACATGGATGTATCCATCAAATGGCCCCACTTTTCCCCAGGAATTTTTTACTATAAAAAACGTTTTCCCATCTTTTGATTTTTCAATCCCCGTAAGATGCATCAGGTGATCATCCTGCGTGGTGAGGTTTTCATACAAATCCTGGCGAATCGTTGCATTATACGGAGCTTCCTGCATATCAGGATTAATCGCATCTTTTGAATAAGAAGTTTTGCTGTCAAGATTTACAGCCAAGCCGATATCCTGGCGAAAACCCCTGTTACTTACATCAGCATCCCAGGAAACACTATACCCTTTTTCAATGGCAGATTTAACAATATCAATAAATTCATTCAACGGCAAATTATAAAATGAACCATTTGCAAAATTATCCGGTACCTGCAGAATAAAAGATTTGTAATAGGGTTCATGCGTGAATGACGTCAGGCTGATATAATCGTCTCCATTGAAATGCAAAACATCCTTTGCAAATGTTAATGGTGTATATTCTTTTCCCTCATAATTAAATGTTTCCGGTGCCTTTCCCATATTCTGGTCTAAAATGTTGGTATAGCCATTCAGCCAATCTTCAGAAATGGGTTGCTTTTTCAAAACACTATCCAGATATTTTTTCAGTTGAGAAAACATTTTTTGGTGATTATACATTTTCTGTCCATTCAAAAGACCTGTATAATCTTCCAGCGGAATAGCTCCATAATTTGCAACGGCCCTGATTTCATCATGCCCTAAACCACCTTCGCCAAACTGAGCTTTACCTTGTCTTAAAATATAATTTTTTGCTTTTTCAATATATATGTTTCTTACGGTAAACATTTCGCTCAGGTCAATGGATCTTTTATCCTTCCGGATCTCATCACTCTCCACTAATGATGTAGTGGAAAAACACCAGCATGTTCCTGTCATTTCCTGATCTTTTACAGATGTGGCTTCCAGCTTTTTTATATCAAAGAATTGCGGAGGCTGAAATGCAGTAGTTGTAGATGTCTGAGCTGCCGAAATAATAGTAATAGCAGTTAAAAAATAAACAAATAATAATTTTTTCATATCCCTGATTTATAAAAATTAATAATCCACTTTTACAATAAATTTACCTCCATCCGTTATATTTAATTGTGAAGATGCAGCATCACTGATACGAAGGTCCAATCCCTGGTTTTGCCGGATGCCTTTCATGCCTCCCAATACTTTTGCATAAACAGACTTGTTGTTGGAAGGATTTGTCACTTTGATAACAGTGCCCGGGTCAACACCATCCATCAATGCATAATATTTGGCATCCTTCCATCCGCTGATTGTTTTAAAAATACCTGATGTCACTGTCGCTGCTTTAGATAAAGGATATTCTTTAATCTGCTGTTCAAAATTATCCTTGAAATATCCATAACCAGAACGCACTTCCATATCTGCTTTCGCTGCTTCTTTTACTTCTTCAACTTTTTGGGGCCCCTCTTTTACCATTTTATTAATCTCTTTATTCTCTTGTTTATCCAAATTGGTATTAGAAGCTGTTTCTGAAATCACTTCCGGCTTTTTAACTGCTTCTGTTTCTTTTTTTACAGCTTCTTGTTTGTTTACCGGCTCTTGCCTTTTTATAATCACCATATTGTTTGCCTTTGCCAACTCACCCGATGTCAGAAATCCCGCAATAAGCTTTGTTCCCGCACTTGCATTATCGCCTGTCAAATGATTCCATGCTTTTAAGTTTTCTACAGATGCTTTCTCCCTGCTGCTGATATGAGCAAGGCTTTCTTTTTCTTTTGTAACTATATAAACAGGCACACCTTCATTTACGTTCTGAGAAAAATTAGTCTCTATCAGCGGTATTTTTATTACCTGTCCTATACTCAATCCCTTTTCCATGTTCAGCGAATTAAATGCTGCAATATCTTTGGGGGGCACATTGAATAAACGTCCTATTGAATAAAAATTCTCTTTAGGCGTGATCCTATGTTCAATATAAAATCCATGATCGCCCGATTTCAGCATTAGGTTTTCTGCCTGTCCAAATAATAACCCCGCCACAAGAACCTGTATTAAAACCAGAACTGTCTTTTTCATGATATGAGAATTAGAGTGCAAAGATGAGTAAATTTTGGCAGAGGAGTTCATTCACTTTCTTTTAAAATTCTTAATTCTTTCGGATAATAATTGTTGATACGATTGGGTAAAACATTTATCCATCCCAAATTATGTCCGTTGAATTGTACTAATTGCCACCCGGTACGATCCGCTTTAGTTTGAATTTCTTTTTTTTGCAAATATTTTATAGACATGTTATAATCCAGTTGTATTGCAGGAATCGTTTCAGCAAGTAAATGGCTCATCGCCAAAGCATGATCGGGAATGAATTTATCCCGGATGATTAGTCCGGTTGCCACGCCTTTATATACTATCTGAAGATGATCGGACAGGAAAGTTATCTCATCACTTAATTTTTCCGCAATAGCATAAACGGTATCATGGTACCGGATAAACCGGGCGGATTTTTTTTTAACCCAGTTTTTAATAACCGCTATTTCATTTTTATTCAACGAATCAACTTTCTGCTTTGTTTTTTTCATAATCCTATCATCGCCTTCTGTTTTTTTAAAACATGCCAGGAAAAATCCTTCACCTTTTACCTTATCCGGCCAGAAACGATAACCGGTTGATGATTCAATAATATTCCAAATTTTATCAATTGCCAACCGGCAATTATCAACTGGCAATTCCTCCATCATCCATTTGCAAATATCCTCGTCTTCTTCTTTTGAATAAGAACAGGTGCAATAAATCAGAATCCCGTTTTTTTTCAAAGCCGGAAACACATCTGCTATAATCCGCTGCTGGCGCTGGCTGCAGAGCTGTACATTATTTTCACTCCATTCATTGATTGCTTCAGGGTCTCTCCGGAATAAACCGCTGCCGCTACAGGGAGCATCTACCACGATCACATCAAAATAGTTTTCAAGCTTCGTAAAATCTTTGGGATCGTTGTTTGACACAACTACATTACCTGCGCCCCACTTGATAATATTATCCTTTAAAATATTCACTCTTGAACGAATCACTTCATTACTTACCAGCAAACTGTCTTCTGATATCAGAGATTGTATATGCGCAGATTTTCCTCCCGGCGCTGCACAGAGATCCAAAACTTTCAGAGGCTTTGATAAATCAACAGTTTGTTTCAATGCCTGCTCGATAAACATGCTGCTGGCTTCCTGCACATAATAACAACCTGCATGAAACAACGGATCAAAAGTGAAAGAAGGCCGTTCTGCCAGATAGTAACCGTACTCAGTCCAGGGAACTGCCCCCCCAACCCCCGAAGGGGGGATTTGGGCTTCCGAATTTTTAAATGGGTTTATCCGTATAGAAGTGATTTGCTCACCTGATGCATGAACTTTTTCAAAAGCTTCTTTATCGAAACCTTCGATGCCTTCCAAAGATGATACTAATTTTTCGGGTAACACTTATCAAACTTAAAGAATAATAAAAGAGGCTGGCTGAAATGTCAATTTTTCTATTTCCCATTATGCGCTCAGGACACAAAGAATCTTTATTAAACTCAATTTTCTTTCGTGCTTAGAGGCATTGAGGGAAAGATTACATTCAACACAGCCTTTGGGAGGCTTTTATTTCATCAGCACAATAGCCGCATTCACCTGGTCAGTATATGCTTTGATAACTTTCGTCACAACCTCAATATTATCCTGCGCCTCTTTCCAGTTTCGTTGTTCAATAGCTTCACGTATTCCCGGCAGCGTTTTTACCCCATAACCGGTATAATATCCCGGTGCATATATTTCATGCTTGTACCAACTGCGGCGGGGCAATCCATCCGGATTGATTAAACTTCTTTCCGCTTTGTATAAAACATCATTCAACTGATTTTCTTTTTCCGCAGAAAGCTGAGTGGCTTTACTATATAATTTTTCATATTCAGCGCTGGCATCTTTCAATTGCACCATGGCATTTTCAAGATCACTGAAATTGAGAAAGGGCACTAATCCTTTTATAGTTGGAGGCACATACGTTTTTGTAGGATCATGAGCCAGCACAAATAATTTTTCATTGATCATTTTATTATCTGTTTCCGTTTCATTGCGACTGTTATCCAGCAACGTTTTCACTTCGCCCACATAATCATTTACTGTTTTATAAAAACTGTTGAAGTTCATTGGCAACACATCAGCATCCGCCATCCGCATGGTTATCCTTCCTGCAGTTTTGGATAACGCAACACCATATTGAAATCCCGGATCTTTGAATTTTGTAAACAAGTCATACGAATCATAAATAGAGTGATACTCGCCGCCAGGATCTTCGCCGCCAAAACCAATATCCATCGAAGCAATTCCCAAATGCTGAAGAAAGGAAGAATAATCTGACCCCGCACCCAACGCACCTAATTTGATATTTTTGTTTCCAAGCATCTTACTCCGCATAGCTGCATCAGCTCTCACCATTGTTCTTGCATAGTGTCTCTCTTTTATTGAAACACCCGTTTGCGGATCCATCACATCATCGGCTACCTGGTTAAAAAATGGCTCCAATGTATGCGAACCCGATGCGCCAATGAATCCTCTTCCATTGCCATCACTGTTAATATAGATTACTGCTTTTTGTTTCAACTCCTGCTGGTGATCTTCCACCCATTCAGTAGAACCAAGCAGCGCCGGTTCTTCGCCATCCCAGGCACAAAAAACAATGGTTCTTTTAGGTTGGTATCCCTTTTTTACCAATTCAGAAATAGCTCTTGCTTCTTCTAACTCTGCCACTAAACCGCTGAGTGGATCTGCAGCGCCATTCACCCATCCATCATGATGGTTGCCACGTATCACCCATTCATCCGGCAATTCATTACCCGGCATTTTTGCAATCACATCGTACAATTGTTTTTTATCCCAGTTAAATTCTAATTTCAAATGCACTTTTTCTGTGCTGGGACCAACATGATATGTAATCGGTAAACCGCCTCTCCATGATGGAGGCGCCACCTGTCCTTTCAATAATTGCAATAATGGCTGTGCATCGGCATAAGAAATCGGGAGCACAGGGATTTTCATAATGGTTACTGCATCTTTTCTATCCAGTCGTTTTGCATCTTTTGTAGCGCCAACATCCGGCGTCAACGGATCACCGGGATACACCGGCATATCCATCACTGAACCCCTTTGTACACCATCCTTCGGTTTGAACGGGCCTTCAGGATAAATATCTCCCTGCACATATCCATCATCAGCCGGATCAGAATAAATAATACAACCGATCGCACCATGTTCATACGCTACCTTGGGTTTAATACCTCTCCATGAGCCGCCATATTTGGCTATAACAATTTTCCCTTTGACACTTACTCCCATTCTTTCCAACTCTTCATAATCTGCGGGAACACCCCGGTTCACAAAAACTAATTCAGCCGTTACATCGCCATCAGCAGAATAGGCATTGTAAGTTGGTAATTGTTCCGAATATTGTCCCGTAGTTTTATCTCCGGCTATAGCCGACTCCTGCAGTTTCGGTTTATATGTTTTATCGCCCACTATTTCCAGCATTCTTGTTTTAGGGGTCGGGAACAATGGATAATAAGAAGCTATTTCAGTCTGGTATCCCCAACTACGCAAAAGATTTGCTATGTATTCTGCATTCGCTTTATCCTGAGGGCTGCCCACATGATGCGGATGCGATGAAAGAAATTTCATCCATTCATCCTGGTTGGATGCTTTGATTAAACCGTCAAACTGTTTTTCCCAATCCAATTGTTTAGTAGCATGGGCGTCTGTAAAACCCATCAGTTTTTCCTGTGCATGTACTGAAACAAAAAGAAATAAAGCTGTAAAAAATAAAAATACTTGTTTCATTGTATATGGTTTTTAGTTATGAAGTCAACTTTATTGAGAGCTAGCCTGCCGGCAGGCTGGTATCATTACCTGCTGCTACGCTCAGTTCGGTCTCAGATAAATATATTCGGTTTTACTCACGAAATGCAAATTTCATTTTCACCTATCTGACATTTGCTACAAATTCTTTATCTCTGCAATCAGATCCTGCAACACTTTCTTGGCATCACCAAATAACATAGAAGTTTTTTTCTGAAAGAATAAATCATTTTCAATTCCTGCATAGCCGGGTTTCATACTTCTTTTATTTACGATCACATGCTTTGCCAACTCCACTTCCAATATCGGCATTCCGTATATCGGAGAAGATGGATCTGTTTTGGCTGCGGGGTTCACCACATCATTAGCGCCTAACACCAGCGCTACATCTGTTGTTGGAAAATCTTCATTTGCCTGTTCCATTTCCAGCAATTTTTCATAACTCACATCGGCTTCTGCCAGCAATACATTCATGTGCCCGGGCATGCGTCCCGCAACAGGATGAATCGCATATTTTACATCTACTCCTCTTTCTACTAACAATTTTTCCAGGTCATGACAGGCATGTTGCGCCTGCGCCACTGCTAATCCATAACCGGGCACAATCATCACCCTGTTTGCATACGCCATCAGCACAGCCGCATCGCTCAATGTAATTTCTTTGTAGGTTCCATGTTGCTTTTGTCCTGTTACTCCGGATTTATTGCCTCCACCAAATGAACCAATCAGCACATTCGCCAGCGAACGATTCATGGCTTTGCACATCAGAATTGTGAGTAAGGTTCCCGCTGCGCCGACTAAAATACCGCCTGTTAACATCACTTTATTATCATATAAAAATCCGCCGCAAGCCGCAGCCACTCCGGTAAAAGAATTCAATAAAGAAATAACCACCGGCATATCTGCACCACCGATGGGCATTACAAAAAACACTCCATATAACAGAGCCAAAACAAATACTCCATAAAATATTAAATGCCCTTTCAAAGTAAATACGGCGGAAGTTCCATCAAAGCGAAACAAGTCATCCGCATTTACAAAAAGATAAACTGCTAATACAAATACGCCGGCAAGTATGATAAGATTGAGTATATGCTGGCCTTTAAATGAAAAATCCTTGATTGTGCCGTTTAATTTTCCCCATGCAATCATGCTTCCCGAAAAAGAAACAGAACCGATCATCAATCCAAGTAAAATGATCAGAAGTTCTCCCTGCGAAACAACCACCGAAAGAAACCCGGAAGGCGGTAACGAAGTAATTACCGGATGACTGACCAGTCTATTAAATTCTACAATAGAGATCAATGCTGCGCAGGCTCCGCCCATTCCATTAAACATACTCACCATTTCCGGCATGGCTGTCATCTTCACTTTTTTTGCTGCCAGCGTACCGATGATTCCTCCAATCAAAATACCGCCGAATATCCATCCGTAATTGTGCAGCCCGTTTCCCTGTTCGTCTTTATATAAAAAAATAGTTCCGAGAATGGCAATACACATCCCAAATGCTGCCAACAAATTTCCTCTCCTTGCCCTTGCAGGATGAGCCAGCATCTTTAATCCTAAAATAAAAGTAACTGCCCCGATAAGATATATTAGTGTAAGTATGTTTAATTCCATATTGCTCCTTCTGATTCCCCTCCTTCAGAGGGGCTTACCACTCACAGCCCAAAATGCAGCAAGTGGATTTTTACTTTTAATATTTTTTAAAGAACCTAAGACAAATAAAGTGTTTAAGAAATCTTCGTAAGTCTCTTTAGGGATTTAGGACTTTTTCTTTTTCTTACTGAACATCTCCAGCATCCGATCTGTAACCACAAAACCGCCAACCACATTCAAGGTTCCCAATATAACTGCCAAAAACCCTAATATCAATGCGAGGTAATTATCATGTTCTGCTTTTCCCATTACGATAATAGCGCCGATGATCACTACGCCATGAATGGCATTGGCACCACTCATGAGCGGAGTATGAAGCACACTCGGTACTCTTCCAATAACTTCGATTCCTACAAATATCATGAGGATGACAATGTAGATCATTTGCTGATTAGCTGTTATCCAGGATAAAACAGAATTCATAAAAATATTTCAAGATTCAATCCCGAAAGCTTACGGGATCAATTTTACTTTTTCATGAACCACTTCTCCATCATGAGCAATGCAACTGCCTTTTACCAAATCATCTTCCCAATTCAAATTCAATTGCCCTTCTTTTGTTACAATCAGGTTCAAAAAATTCAGAATATTTTTCCCATACATTTTGCTTGCATCGGATGGCATGGTAGCCGGCAAATTTGAATTGCCTACAATAGTAACGCCTTTATATTCTATGGTTTCATTATTTTTTGTAAACGGTGTATTGCCTCCTGTTGCCGCAGCAATGTCAATGATCACAGAACCATTTTTCATTTCATCAATCATTTCTTCTGTCACCAGTATTGGCGCTTTTTTGCCATGAATTTGAGCTGTTGTAATTACAATATCTGCTTTGGCTATGCTTTCAGCAATCTTTGCTTTTTGTTTTTTCATAAAGTCTTCCGTTTGTTCCACTGCATAGCCACCGGCCTTACTGGCATCGGCAGCGCCTTCTACCTCTATAAATTTTGCACCGAGGCTCATCACCTCCTCTTTCACAGCAGGACGGGTATCAAAAACTTCTATTACAGCGCCAAGACGACGAGCTGTTGCTATGGCCTGTAATCCGGCAACGCCGGCGCCTAATATCACTACTTTTGCAGGGGCAATGGTTCCTGCAGCTGTCATGAACATCGGGAAATACCTGGAATACAAATTGGCAGCTAATAGTACTGCTTTGTATCCGGCGATATTTGCCTGTGAACTCAACACATCCATTACCTGGGCACGGGTGGTGCGGGGCAGCATATCCAAAGAAAAAACGGTTAGCCCTTCTTCCGCCCATTGTTGCATCAATGATTGATTGAATAACGGCTGAAAAACACCGATGATGATCTTTGATTTTAGCTTCAGACTATCAGCCGAAGACAAAGGATGAATACTTAAAACAATATCGGAGGTTTGAATTGTTTCAGGCCTGTCTTTAATAACAGCACCCGTTTTTTCGTATTCATCATTATTCCAGTAAGATTTTTTACCTGCATCCTTCTCTACAACCACTGTGATGCCTTTTTTGGTTAATACAGATACCGTTTCGGGGGTTAAGGACACTCTTGTTTCAAAATCTGGTTCTTTCAATAAGCCAATCGTCATGAATCACGTATAAATAGGGCGTGAAGATATTGATTTTTTCGGCAGCAGCCTTGAGTTACTCTATGATTTTAATTAACCTGTTTAAGATTTTTCTCATATAAAATTCGTTAGAAAACAGGTTTTTTCACGGAAGTAAAAACACAATCAATATATACCAGGTAACCCTTTTCCTAAAAACGAATAATGAAATGTTGTTTTTCCAGAATTTCTTTCCTAAAAAATAAAATACCCACAAAAAAAAGATCAATACTTAAAGTAACAGAGTCATGTGCTTTACAATACTTCCATGCTTCTTCCATTTCAGCACTCCAGTGAATATCATCCATTACTATCACAGAAAAATTATTTGTTTTGTATAAAATGGTGTTGAAATAATTTACAGTCGGCTCCCGGCGATGGTTGCCATCTATAAAAGCGAAATCTATAGATGGTAATAAACTGATTGTTGTGCTTAGTGTTTCATCAAAATTTCCCTCTACAAGCCGTACATACTGTAAATCCAATTGTTTGAAATTATTTTTTGCATTTTCAGCAACCGTCTTTGCACCTTCAAAAGTTACAAGCGTTGCGCCAGGGTTTGCAAGAGACAAATAAGAGGTGGTAATTCCCAGTGAAGTTCCCAGTTCCAATATCGTATGCGGCTGATATTTTTTAACCATGCGAAACAATAATTGCCCGAATTTTCTTGGCTTCGCAGCGTTTGTTGCAATAGAGGCTATGGTGCGTTGATGTGATTTATCTGCAGAGGAGCCTGCACCGAAATCTTCGATTGTAAGAATGGTTTGATCTTTTTTTAATTTTGTTCGTAGCGTTTCAACAGTTTTATAGGCTGGATAACCTGTAGTATCATTCAGAATCTCTGTTATAAATTGAAAAACAAAAGGTGAATGAATGCCATGACCTTTGCCATTGGAAGCAGTGAAGTAGTATTTAAAATATTTTAATGCTAATTGTGATTTTGAGAACATGAAGCAAAGTAAATATTCAAAAGTAGAAATCGTTTATGAAAGGTAATTCATTCACATATTCTGAATTAATTGTTCGCCAGATTAACTCCCTGCCTGCCTGCCCGGCAGGCAGGCTCACTACTTATCTCCGCTCCCACACTTCGAACGAATACGCAAAATGATTCTTCTCATCTGCTTCATGAGTGTCTGTTCTGATCAATTTCCATTCTTTAGAATCTAACGCCGGGAAAAAAGTATCTCCCTCCGGTTCTGCATGGATGCGGGTGAGATAAATCCGTTGCGCTCTTTCAAAAAACATCTTGTAAATTTCTCCACCGCCAATCACAAAAACTTCTTTGGCATCCGTTTCTCCGGCTAATTTTAATGCATCATCTATGTTATTTACAACCGCAATACCTTCTGCATTCCAGCCAACCTGTCGGGTGATCATAATATTTTTTCTTCCCGGCAAAGCTTTTCCTAATCCCTGGAAAGTTTTGCGGCCCATGATGACCGGCATTCCCCATGTAGTATTTTTGAAATACTGCATGTCAGTTGCCTGTCTCCAGGGCATCTGACCTTTTATCCCGATCACATTGTTATTCGCCGCTGCAACAATTAAAGAGATTATCACTGAGTAATTTTAAAATCAGGACTGAATGATTCCGCTGTAAATCTAAAATCTTAAATCTGAAATCTGAAATTATACTGCTACCGGTGCTTTGATAGGAGGGTGACACTGGTAATTCTCCAATTTAAAATCTTCAAATTTAAAATCAAATATGTTTATTACTGAGGGATTCAGTTTCATATCTGGCAATGAAAAAGGAGTACGGCTCAGCTGTAGCTTTACCTGTTCCATGTGATTGTTGTAGATATGAACATCCCCAAATGTATGAATGAACTCACCCGGTTTCAGGCCACAAACCTGTGCGATCATCATAGTGAGCAACGCATACGAAGCAATATTAAAAGGAACTCCTAAAAACACATCGGCGCTGCGTTGATACAATTGACAACTCAATCGTCCATTGGCGGCATAAAACTGAAATAACACATGGCAGGGCATCAATGCCATCTTGGGCAATTCTGCCACATTCCACGCACTGACGATCAATCTTCTGCTATCAGGATTTTTTTTGATCTGTGCGATCAGTTCGCTGATCTGGTCAATAGTTTTTCCATCAGCGCCAATCCAGCTCCTCCATTGTTTTCCATACACGGGGCCTAATTCGCCTTGTTCATTCGCCCATTCATCCCAGATACTGACTCCGTGTTCTTTCAGGTATTTAATATTTGTTTCACCTTTCAAAAACCAAAGTAATTCATAAATGATGCTTTTCAGATGCATTTTTTTTGTCGTCACCAATGGAAATCCCTTTTGAAGATCGAACCGTATTTGGTAACCGAAACAACTTTTAGTTCCGGTGCCGGTACGATCACTTTTTTCTTCGCCATGATCCAAAATATATTGAAGTAAATTCAGGTATTGCTGCATGGGTGCAAGTTAAAAAAAAGCCCGCAGCTAAACATATATAGCTCAGCACTGTGGGGAAACTGTGAATTGATGAAAAATATTTTAATAACTGATTTTAATCATCCGGTTTAATTAATGAAACAAATAAACTTGTACTATGAAAGACACAAGAAGATTTTACAAAGAGCTGGGCAATTTATTTTATGCAATCGCATCTGCAGATAAAAAAACCAGTTCATTGGAAAAAAAGAAATTAGACGAAGAAGTTCAGTATGCCTGGAGGCATTACGACCACAGCACGGATCGTTTTGGATCAGATCGGGCTTTTTTTTGATAGAGTTTGAATTTGAAGCTATGGAAGAGGAGATGGCATCAGCAGAAGATGGTTACTCATCATTTGAAGATTATTTTAAAGAGAATAAAACCGAAATTGATACCTTAACACGTAAACGCATATTTAACAGTGCCAAGCATATAGCGGAAAGCGTCCATAAGATAAATATTCCAGAAAATAAATACCTAGCCCGGCTGAAAAAATTGCTGAATGCCTGAAACTATTTATTCCTTCTTTCCAACTCTTTTTTTATAAGCATCAGTTCTCTTCCGGTCTGTCCTTTTACGGAAGTGTTTTCCTGTGCCCTGCGCATGAGGTAAGGGATTACATCTTTGATTGGGCCAAAGGGCAGGTATTTGCTCACGGAACATCCCGCATGCGCCAGGTTGAATGTAATGTTATCACTCATGCCATACAACTGGCTGAAATGCACATGAGGATGATGGAGTGGTAATCCTTTTTCCTTCAGCAATTCTGTTGTATATAAATTACTGTATTCATTGTGCGAGGCAACAATCACAGAAATGCGGTCAATATGCTCAATGCAAAATTTTACAGCTTCATTAAAATCTTTATCCGTAGCCGCTTTGTCAGTATGAATGGGAGAGGGATAATTCAATTTCTGTGCTCTTTTCCGCTCCTTTTCCATATATGCTCCACGCACCAGTTTCATTCCAAGAATAAAATTTCTTTCTACTGAAGCTTCATAGCAATCTTTCAGAAATTGAAGCCGGTCAGTACGATAATGTTGCGTGGTGTTATAAATTACAGGCCGGTTCTTATTGAATGAATCCATCATTAAAATGATCAATGCATCTATGGGATCCTGAATCCAGGAGTCTTCAGCATCAATCAATACACCAATATTTTTTTCGACAGCCGCTTCACAAACCTGCATCATGCGATGCCGCACACGATGCCATTCTTCCCTTTCGCCTGAAGATAACTGATCTAAAGCTTTTATATACCGCTTCATTAAAGCCCCCCCCTGTTCTTTCATCCCGGTATCTATTTTTTCCAATAACCCAAACCGAGCAAAACCTGTTACTTTTACGCTCATAAAAGGAATATTGAGCTGCGTGGATGCATAATTAATAACACGGATAAATTCCTGGCAGGCATGATCAAAATTTTCTTCCCCTTCTTTACCTTCTACGCCATAATCCAAAATAACTTTTACATTATATGCTCCAAGTTTTTTTGCCACTTCAGCAGTTTGCTCCAATGTTTCGCCGCCAACAAACTGGGTAAAAATTGTTTTGCGGATAATTCCTTTTACCGGCATTCCCATTTTGATAATGGGAGGAGTCAACTTCACACCTATTTTTACCAGCCAGGGCTTATGCATTAAGGAAAAAAGAAAATTGGCCCTTTTTAATTGTTTGTCATTTTTGTACTTGAATGCAAGTTCAGTATTATCAAAGGAGATCGGGGTATGAGCATCCATATTTACAATCGTTTAAATTGCCGGAATTAAAAGAAGCCGCAAAGGTAAAAGATTGTATCAAATGAAAGAGTATGATATACATTTTACAAATATGACTTTGATCAGTTCCAATTCCCGCTTTTAAATACCATTATCTTTGTGAAAATTCAAATATGAAAGAAAAAAAAGCCAGTGAAAGCCTGACCGTTATGACAGAGATTGTGCTTCCCAATGATACGAATACCTTTGGAAACCTGATGGGTGGCCGGCTGATGTACTGGATGGATATTGCTGCGGCTATTTCCGCACATAAACATTGCAATGCACCCGTAGTGACCGCTTCGGTAGATAATATTTCTTTTGAATATCCCATCAAACTCGGCAATGTTGTTCATATCGAAGCAAAGGTTTCAAGAGCATTCAATACATCCATGGAAGTGCATCTCAAAGTGTGGGGTGAAGATCTTACAAAAAAATATAAATATAAAAGCAACGAGGCTTATTACACATTTGTAGCATTAGATCCACATGGAAAATCAAAAATAGTTCCTCAACTGGCACCGGAAACCGATGAAGAAAAAAAATTATTCGACGGAGCATTAAGAAGAAGGCAATTACGGTTGATATTAGGCGGGAAATTGAAACCGGATGAAGCTACAGAATTAAAAGCTCTTTTTTTCAAGGAATAATGTTAATCGGGATCAACTCAGTTGATTGGTGGTTTGCCAGTGATGCTTGCCCATCATCATATACTTCTTACTTTGTTCAATCGCATCCATCACTTGTTCCAGAATAACTTCTGACGGAGCATCATAATCTATCATTAATGGTTCTTTGAATTTTACAGAAAGCAAAGAGCCTTTCTTTTTAAATTTCAATCCCTTTTTATTAAAAGCTCTCCAAAACCCGTTTATGACAACCGGCACTACAATCGGTTTGTTTTGTTTGATTATAAAAGCGGTTCCTTTTCTTCCCGGCGCAAAGGGTTTGGTGGTGCCCTGGGGAAAAGTGATGATCCAGTTTTTTTCCAAAGCTCTCTGAATTTTTCTTGTGTCAGAAGGGTCCAGCGTTTTCCTTACTTCTTTGGCGCCTTTTACCCATGTTCTTTTTACAGTTAATGCACCTGCTAATGTAAAAAGCCTGCTGATCCAGCTTCCTTTCATGGTTTCTTCAGCAGCTACATAATTTACCTTTGTAAATGGATTTAAAAGATAATAAGGAATTCCAAGCCGGTTCTTCTTTCCCCATTTTGCGGCAGAAAAAATATGGAGAAACGTAATAACATCTGCAAAATAGGTTTGATGATTGCTGACAAATAAAACATTTTGCCGGGGTAATTTTTTCAATTGCTCAGCACCTGAAATTTTTAATTTATTTACAAGGGCCAGTCCGGGGTATGATGCCGTGCCTACAATAAAATAAACCAGCTTTCGAACCAGGCTGAAGTTTTTTAATCGCTGAATGAATGAACTCATCATCTCAATTTAAGTCACCATTAAAACTGTAATTTAAAAAAATAGGATGAGATTCATTGATATAAACCTGATCTGAATCTATAAAAAAAACCCTTACTGGAAGGGTTTTTCGATGTAATAAAAAATGTGCAATTAATTATTCTCCACCGGGAGTAGTCTCGTCTGTATTTTCACCGCTCTCCATTTTCTTCTTCAGATCGGCTAATACTCCAAGGTCGCCCAATGTAGCTTTTTCCACTTTGCTTTGAACATTTTTAACTGCTTTGCGAGTCTTTTCAGCTTCAGCACGAGCCTCTTTTTTTGCAGCATCTTTTTCATCTACCTGGGTTTGTTCCCAAACTTTAGTATGTGAAAGCACAATCCTTTTTTCATTACGGTCAAACTCAATGACCATGAAAGATGCTGTTTCATCAGCTGCTATAGTCTTACCATCTTCTTTGGAAAGATGACGATTTGGGGCAAAGCCCTCCAAGCCGTACGGTAATTGAACGATGGCACCTTTGTCATCCCTGCGGCTTACAGTTCCTTCATGAATCGTTCCAATGGCGAAAGTATCCTGTAATGTATTCCATGGATCTTCTTCCAACTGTTTATGACCTAGCTGAAGCTTACGGTTCTCTTTATCAATACCAAGAATGATTATGTCAATGTTTTGTCCCACTTTTGTATAATCTCCCGGATGATTGAAACGCTTCAGCCAACTAAGGTCACTGATATGGATCATACCTCCGATTCCGGAAACCAATTCTACAAATACACCATAATTAGTAATATTTTTTACCAACCCGGTATGGCGGCTTCCAACAGGAAATCTTGTTTCTATCTCGTTCCATGGATCAGGAGAAAGCTGTTTGATAGAAAGACTCATCTTCCTGTTCGCTTTATCCAGGGTTACGATTTTAGCTTCATGCTCATCGCCTAATTTGAAAAACTCTTTTGCATTAATAGGTGTATTGGCCCATGTAATTTCTGAAACGTGTACCAGTCCTTCTACTCCCGGCAAGATTTCCAGGAAAGCACCATAATCCTCAATGTTAACCACTTTGCCTTTGAGAATATTTCCTTCAGCAAGAGTTTCCGGCAATACATCCCACGGATGCGGGGTCAATTGTTTTAAACCAAGGCTGATTCGTTTTTTCTCATCATCAAAATCTAACACTACCACATTAATCTTCTGATCCAATTTCAATACTTCAGATGGATGAGAAATACGCCCCCAAGAAATATCTGTAATATACAGTAAGCCGTCTAATCCACCGAGATCCATAAATGCACCAAAGTCTGTAATATTCTTCACTGTTCCTTCCAACACCTGGCCTTTCTCCAACTTGCTCATAATTTCAGCACGTTGTGCTTCAATATCACTTTCGATTAGCGCTTTATGAGAAACAACAGCATTCTTAATCGTTTCATTAATTTTAACCACTTTAAATTCCATGGTTTTGCCTACAAACTGGTCGTAATCAGTTACAGGCTTTACATCTATTTGCGATCCGGGCAAGAAAGTTTCCATTCCAAACACATCAACAATAAGCCCGCCTTTTGTTTTAGAAGTAACCGTTCCCGTGATAATCTCTCCCGTCTTATGTACTTCAACAATCCGTTCCCAGGCACGGGTAATTCTTGCCTGTTTGCGGCTTAAGTTCAGATGGCCTTCCCGGTCTTCTTTTTCTACAACCAGCACTTCCACTTCGTCACCAATCTTGAGATTGGGAATATCTCGAAACTCATTCAACGAAACAAGCCCGTCACTTTTAAATCCGATATTCAGCACTACATCAGTTTTTGTCAAACCAACTACCGTGCCCTGTATCATTTCGCCGTCATTGATCTGTACAAATGTTTTGTCATACACCTTGTCATAATTCTCTTTTTCTTCCTTGTTATACGAGGTAACATTCCTTTTGTCAATGCTCCAGTCAAAGTCATCATGAGCTGTTAGGATCTCCACGGGTGGATTTTGCACGGGTACATTTGTTGTCGCTGTAGTTGCTTCGTCCTGAGTAACAGAACCGGCAGACTCCTGTGCATCAGCGTTTAGTTGTTTAGTAATTAAATTTTCCAACATATTTTTTAATACCCGAAGGGTTTAAATTTCGGGGCAGCAAAGATAGGGTATTTAAGCTGTAGTCAGGGTTAAGTAACTATCCTTTTTTTATGAATAACCAGACCCAAATTTGGGGATTAAGCTGCTGTATCAGAGCCTATTCTGACATAGACCGGTTCCTTATTCAGCATCTGAATTTTATTGAACTCATCAGGAGTTTATTATATTCACCAAAAGTTTTTAATTGTACAGAATTATTAAGCCCATTGTACGGCTTGCCATGTTTATTTTCTGCCGCAAGTTGATTATAAACAAAGCACAATTTCTGAAAGAAAAAGGCCCTTTACTACTCGCCTGCAATCATCCTAATTCTTTTCTTGACGCAGTCATACTCGATACATTATTTCAGCAGCCTATCTGGTCTCTGGCAAGAGGTGATGTATTTAAAAAACCTTTTTATATAAGGTTGCTCCATTCATTGAAAATATTACCAGTTTACAGAACCAGCGAAGGAGTGGAGAACCTCAGCAACAATTATGAAACGTTTGAGGAATGTAAAAAAATATTTCGTAATAAAGGAATTGTTCAGATTTTTAGTGAAGGTAAGTGTATCAACGAATGGCATCTCCGCCCATTGAAAAAAGGAACGGCAAGATTAGCTTTTGGAAACTGGGAAGAAAATATTCCTTTAAAGGTGTTGCCCGTTGGTATCAATTACAGCTCTTTCCGGAGATTTGGCAAAAATATATTTATCAATTTTGGTAATGTTATTTCTCAAAATGATATCGAATGGAACGCTTCGGATGGATTACGTCACCAATCATTCAATGCAATTCTTCAAAATCAATTTCAGCAATTGGTTTTTGAAATTGAAAAACCCGACAAGCAAAAACAAAAAGAGTTGCTGGAAATAAAAATTTCTATTTTTAAAAAAATTCTTTTGGCAATTCCCGCATTAATCGGATGGTTGGTGCATGCCCCTTTGTATCTTCCGGTAAGACAGTTTGTATACCGGAGGACAAACAACAATGATCACTTTGATTCTATCGTCATTGCATTGTTACTTTTCACATACCCGATTTATCTTTTATTAATCACACTGATACTTTTTTTTGTTTCAAAAAGCTGGTGGGTATTTCTGTTTTTATTGATCTTTCCGTTTGCGGCGTGGAGCTATATGCAGGTAAAAACCCAGTTGGATACATGATTTATTTCATCATCATTAGCGCTGCCATAGTTTCAATACCATCCCAGAGATTTTGAATCCGGATGTTTTCATTTTCTGCATGCTGGTTGTTATCATGATTGGCAATAGGCACGGTGATGGTTTTGGCGTTCAGGGTTTTTTCAATCAAAAATAAAGGAAGGCTGCCTCCCATCGTGGGCATCAGTACAACCTGCTCGTTTGTAGTACTTTTAACAGCATCAATCACATTTTTTGTAATGGGAAGGTCTAAAGAAGTTCTTTGAGCATTGTATCCATCACTTCCCCGAATCGCTTTTATAATTTTCGGATACTTCATCCGCTCTTCGTCAGATGGTTCATGATCGGTTACAAAGTATCCGCTACTCCTGATAAAATCAATTACTTTTTGTTGTTGTCTTTGCCAATCATTCCCCGGTACCAAACGCAAATCAAGTACCGCTGCAGCTGTTGTTGGTATCTGGTTGCTGGCCATTTTGCCCACATTGCCGCTTTGCATACCATTGATATTTAAAGAAGGAAGATTGATGGATTCAACCAGGCTTTTCCCTTTCATTTCAGATTGAGCAATTCCTAACTCTTTTTTCATTTGCTCATCTACCGAAGGCACTTCTGCTAATGCTTTTTTCTCCGCAACCGTTAAGGGAATCACATCATCATAAAAACCTTTAATAGTTACTCTGCCGTTTTCATCTTTCATCGAGGCAAGAAGTTTTGCCAGCATCCATGCCGGATTGGGTGCCCAGTTTCCATAATGACCGCTGTGCAACGGACGCTTAGATCCATATGCTGTAAGGTCAAGGTGTGCATCTCCGCGAACACCAAATACGATTTGTTTTTTACCTGATTGATGTACAGGTCCATCGCAAATGATCCAGAGATCTGACTGAAGCAGTAATTTATATTTTTCCAATATTTCATTCAGATGAGGCGAGCCGGCTTCTTCTTCTCCTTCGAAAAAGAATTTAATATTGTATGATGGTGTCAATCCACTTTTTATAATTGCAGTGTATGCATTCAGTATCGTAGTTACTCCTGCTTTATCATCGGATGCGCCCCGGGCATAAATTCTCCAATCAGGATCATAGGAATTCAAGCCGGAAGAATTGTCAAAGAATTTACCTTCTTTGTCTATGGCTCCATTTGCAAACTGCGGTTCAAATGGATTAATCCCTTTGGCCCATTGAGCAGGATTCACCGGCTGGCCATCATAATGTGCATAAAAAACCAATGTCTGTTTTGCTCCCGGTACCTTTATTTCTCCATAAACTGCCGGGGGCGCATCGTTTGTTTTGGGATATAACAATTGTACTTCCTGTAATCCTCTTTGCTTCATCATCTCCAAGATAAAATCTGCATTTTTTCGGATGTTCACCGGGTCAGAAGCAATATTTGGGATTGAAAGCAAAGAAACAAATTCATTGATAATTTCCTTTTCGTTTGTAGCCCGGTAATTTCTTATTTTCAATGTACCAGGTGACTGGCTGCTGACTTCGTAACCTAAAATAGAAAGCGATGAGAACAGTATCAGATATTTTTGCATTTCAATATTTAATTTGTCGGGAAGATACGAATGAAAACAACTGAATAATATATTTTAAATATGGCTGAAGCTATTTCAAAAAAACAACTTTGCAACCTTCCTGTTACGAAATATGAAGATATCCGGCATGAGCTAATGACCGGTGATATTTTCTTCAGTTCCGGCAGTTATGCGTTTTCAGGAATCATTCAAAGATTAACCAAAAGTGTCTGGAGTCATGTAGCCATTATTTACAAAGACAATGAACTGCAAAAAGTAATGGTGCTTGAAGCGGAACCTAAAATAGGCATCAGGCTGATCCCTCTTTCCAAATACCTGAAAGATTATAAGGGAACAAAAAAACCTTACAAAGGACAAGTGGTGATTGCAAAACTGAATTATGGTCTGGAACATGAGCAATTGAATAAGGATATAACTTTCGGGTTAGACGAACTTACAAGGCCTTATGACAACTGGGAGATATTGCGGATTATGCTCCGTATTCTTTTCCGTGTCGGGAAAAAGGAAAGAAACAGGAACTATATCTGTTCAGAATTAGTACGAGATGCATTTGCGAAAGCCAATATCGTTTTTCGGATGCATAATACCTATATCAGTCCGCAGGAAATATGGAAAGATAACAGGGTGGAGTTTAAATACAGGGTGTTGTAAGTGCTGTAGCAGTAAAAAGATTTGGATTATTGTGTTCTGCTTTCTCAATAATGCTATAATCGGAAAGTATTTCCGCTTTCTTATTTCTCACACAAACATCATGTTCGAAATGCACTGAGGGTTTTCCGTCTTTGGTCCGCACGGTCCAGCCATCATCTTCCGTGTACACATCTCTTTTCCCCAGGTTGATCATGGGTTCTATTGCCAGCACCATACCTTCTTTCAATTTAGCACCTGTTCCTCTCTTGCCATAGTTGGGAACCTGTGGATCTTCATGCATGCTTCTTCCTAATCCGTGTCCTACTAATTCTCTTACCACTCCATAACCATGCTTTTTTTCCGTATGCTCCTGTATGGCATAAGAAATATCACCAATACGATTACCAGCAACTGCTTTTTCAATTCCGAGATATAAAGATTCTTTAGTGATCTTAATCAATTGCATCACTTCTTTTCCCGGATTCTCAATTGCAAATGTATAAGCATGATCACCATGCCATCCATTTAAAATAACCCCGATATCTACTGATATGATATCCCCTTCTTTTAATTCATTTTTATTAGGAAAGCCATGGACAACCACATCATTTACTGAAAGGCAGGAATTAAATGGATATCCATTATAATTTAAAAATGAAGGTATTGCATGATGGTCCCTGATAAATTCTCCTATCATTTTATCCAATGATAAAGTACTGGAGCCGGGCCGAAGCACTTTGGCCACCTCCGTCAAGGTTTGGCTAACAAGCAAAGCACTTTGACGCATTAGATTTACTTCATCATTATTTTTATAAATAATCATACAACAAATATCCATTTAAAACACAAGACCTGGCAAGCGTAACTCACCAGGCCCTTTATATAAATCATTTGAATATTTAATACTGAACAGCGGATGTTGCCTGGCGTCCCTGTAAGCGTCCGCTTTTCATCAAACCATCATATTGACGCATCAAAAGTTGTGTTTCGATTTGCTGTAATGTATCCAGGATTACCGCTACCATGATCAAAAGTGATGTACCACCAAAGAAAGTTGAAAAATTTTGTGTCACACCCAGTCTTTGTGCTATCCCTGGAAATATTCCAACTACTGCGAGAAAGATAGCACCTGGAAAAGTAATACGATCCATGATTGTGCCAATATAATCTGCTGTAGGTTGTCCTGGTTTTACTCCGGGTATAAAGCCATTATTTTGTTTCAGGTTATCAGAAATCTGTTTCGGATTAAAAATTAAAGCGGTGTACAAAAATGTAAAAGCTATGACCACCACAGAATAAATTACCATGTACCAAACATTCATGTGGTCAGTAAACATGGCATTTAATGTTTGGCCCCCCCCAAGAGTGATCAATGTGGGGAGAAACATAATTGCCTGTGCAAAGATGATCGGCATCACACCGGAGCTGTTTACTTTCAATGGTAAAAACTGCCGGGCGCCACCGAATTGTTTGTTCCCTACAATTTGCTTTGCATAATTTACCGGTACTTTTCTTGTACCCTGAATCAGGAGAATACAACCTAATATGACAGCAATTAGTATTGCAATTTCTATAATGAAAACCAGAATATCACCACTGCGGACAGATTTGCTTTGAAACTCCTGTAAAAAAGACTGAGGAAGACGAGCCAGGATTCCGATCATGATGATCAAAGACGTTCCATTGCCCAACCCTTTATCGGTTATCTTTTCACCTAGCCACATTACAAATATAGATCCTGCAGTAAGGATTACTACTGTACTTAACCAGAAGTATGGTGTAAAACTGGCAATCATTCCACCCTGCAAAGTCATACGTTCCAGGTAGGTAACATAAGCAGATGCCTGGAGGGCAGTCACAGCCACAGTGATATACCGGGTAAACTGATTGATCTTCTTTTGCCCGCTTTCCCCTTCTTTTTGCAGTTTCTGAAATTTTGGAACCAATACCGTCATCAACTGCATAAAAATGGAGGCAGAAATGTATGGCATGATTCCTAATGCAAAAATAGAAGCCTGGTTAAAAGCCCCGCCCGAGAATGCATCAATCAGGCCAAGGATACCATTATTATTGGCTGCTGTATTCAGATCATGTGGATTGATACCGGGCAATACAATGTGTGTGCCCACACGATACACAGCAATGAGTATTAAAGTAAAAAGGATCTTGTTACGTAACTCCTCGATACTCCAGATATTCTTGAACGTCTTGAAAAATTTTTTCACTGCGATTATAAAAGTTTAAAAACTCTTAAAAGATAAAGACGCATTGTAAGTGCGTCGTTGCAAGTTAGTAATAATTATTTGATAATCTCGACCGATCCGCCTGCTGCTTCAATGCTGGACTTGGCTTTACCGCTTACTGCATTTACTTTAAAGTTCAGTTTCTTCTTCAGATCGCCATTACCAAGAATTTTCACTTTATCGTTTTGTGCAATAAGACCATTGACATAAAGATTTTCCAGGTTGAATTCCTTGATACTGTATTTTTCTGCCAACTGCTCCACTTGTCCCACATTGAAAACTTTATATTCTATACGGTGAATATTGTTAAATCCACGTTTAGGAATGCGGCGCTGTATCGGCATCTGGCCGCCTTCATGTGCCATTTTTCTTTTGTAGCCGGCACGGCTTTGTCCCCCCTTTGTACCTTTTGTAGAAGTTCCTCCGTGGCCGGAACCATCTCCACGGCCAATTCTTTTCACTTTATGTGTTGCTCCTTTAGCCGGCCTTAACTGATGTAATTTCATTTGTTATTAATTAAAAATTAAAAAGTAAAAAATTAGCTTTTTGAATTTTGACTTTTTACTTTATTAAACTTCTTCCACTTTTACCAAATGATTCACTTTACGAACCATTCCCAATATTTGAGGTGTAGCGCTTACTTCCCTCGAAGCATTGGTTTTAATTAATCCTAATGCTTTCAAAGTTTGTTTCTGACGCTCCGGCCTGTCTATCGGGCTATGCACTAATGTTATCCTTATCTTTTTCATAAACTGGAATCCTTTTATTCATTTTACCAAGTATGTCGGATTTATACCGGCTGTTGATAATTTTTATTTATCCGTTAAACACTTTTTTCAATCCTACTGTGCGGGTCTTGGCAACACGTACAGGTTCACGTAATAAAGCCAATGCTTTGAAAGTTGCTTTTACCACATTGTGCGGATTGGCGGATCCTAATGATTTTGCCAATACATCGGTAATACCTGCACTTTCCAAAACTGCACGCATGCTGCCACCGGCTATTACTCCTGTACCATGTGCTGCTGGTTTGATCAACACTTTGGCAGCCCCTTCTTTAGCCCATTGATCATGTGGAATGGTACCATGCATTACAGGAACACGGATCAGGTTTTTCTTTGCATCTTCAATTCCCTTAGTAATCGCTTCCTGCACTTCTTTTGCTTTTCCGAGGCCATGTCCTACTACTCCGTTTTCATTTCCAACCACCACTAATGCTGAAAAGCTAAAAGCCCGGCCGCCTTTTGTTGTTTTCACCACACGATTAATAGCAACTACTTTTTCTTTCAGTTCCAGATCACCTGGCTTTACTCTGTTTACATTAAATTTAGACATATCTGATGTTGAAATATTAAATTAAATTTTAAGTCCTGCTTCCCTGGCTCCGTCAGCTACAGCTTTCACACGCCCATGATATAAATACCCGCCCCGGTCAAAACTTGCTTCTTTCAAACCAAGTTCGGATGCTTTACGTGCAATAGCTTGTCCTACCAATTTACTTTTAGCACTCTTTGTTCCCTTTTGAGCCTGGATATCTTTATCTTTTGAAGATGCAGATGCAAGTGTTAATCCTTTTACATCATCAATCAACTGCACAAAAATTTCATTGTTGCTTCTGAAAACAGATAATCGTGGTTTCTGAGGAGTTCCGCTCACTTTTTTACGAATCGTATAGCGGATCCTTTGTCTTCTTTCTGTTTTTGCTTTTGAGTTCATATTCTTTTTTCAGGTTTTATGCGTTACCATTTATTAATTATTATTTACCTGCTGCTTTACCGGCTTTCTTGCGAACCACTTCTCCCACATAGCGAACACCTTTTCCTTTGTAAGGTTCTGGTTTACGAAGGCTACGTAGTTTTGCTGCTACCTGGCCCAGTAACTGTTTATCTACTCCATCGAGTGTGATAGTGGGATTCTGTCCTTTTTCCTGTGCTGTCACCACTTTTATTTCTTTAGGGACTTCAAAAATGATATTATGTGAATATCCTAATGAAAGATCCAATACATTTCCCTGGTTAGCTGCTTTGAAACCTACACCAATTAATTCTAGTCTTTTTTGATAACCTGTAGTTACTCCCTTAATCATGTTTGAAACCAAGGCCCGATATAATCCATGCATGGCACGATGACGAATTTGATCAGTAGGTCTTGAAAATGAAACATGACCATCTTTCACTTCCACTTTGATGTCACGATCAATAGCCTGTTTCAATTCGCCTTTTTTTCCTTTTACGCTCACTGTATTATCATTACCTACAGAAATGGTGACACCTTCTGGAATACTGATTTGTTTTTTACCTATACGAGACATAATACTTTATAAATTAAACAGGTTTAAAAATTAATACACATAACAAAGGACTTCGCCGCCTACGTTCTGCAATTTCGCTTCCTTATCTGTCATCACTCCTTTGGACGTTGAAATGATGGCAACGCCTAATCCGTTTTTCACACGGCGAAACTCATTGGGTTTTGCATATTGGCGCAAACCCGGGCGGCTAACCCTTTCCATATTATGAATGGCCGGCTGCTTGGTCTGAGGATCGTATTTCAAAGCAATCTTGATTACACCTTGTTTGGTATCATCCTCAAATTTGTATTTCAGAATATAGCCCTGGCTATACAATATCTCCGTCATCCTTTTTTTCAAATTGGATGCAGGTATTTCAACAATACGATGGCCTGCCATCTGCGCATTACGGACTCTTGTCAGGAAATCTGCTATAGGATCTGTTACCATAATTATTTTAAATTGTAAATTTTAAATTTCAAATCTTTTTACAGAATTTTTTACTTCTGCATCGTTCACTTACCAGCTTGCTTTTTTTAGCCCGGGAATTTTTCCATCTAAAGCCATATCACGCAAGGCAATCCTCGAAATTCCGAAGTAACGAACATATCCTCTCGGTCGCCCGCTGATTTTACAGCGGTTTTTCAAACGAACTTTAGAAGAATTTTTCGGAAGTTCATCCAATGTTTTCCAGTCGCCGGCTTTTTTTAATGCTTCTCTTTTGGCAGCATACTGTGCTACCATCTTTTCTCTTTTCCTTTGCCTGGCTTTTACTGATGTTTTAGCCATAATTGATTTCCTTTTTTAAATTTAATTTTTCGTCTTACTCAATCTGGGATTCTGAGAAAAACGAATGATTATTTTTTTATATCTTTAAACGGCATGCCTAACTCTTTCAACAATTCATAAGCTTCTTCATTTGTACGTGCAGACGTTACAAAAGTGATGTCAAATCCGGTAATACGATTTACTTTGTCAATATCAATCTCCGGGAAAATAATTTGTTCTGTAACGCCCAGTGTATAATTACCACGGCCATCAAATGATTTTTCATTTATGCCTTTGAAATCACGAACACGGGGCAATGCCACAGAAATCAAACGATCCAGAAACTCATACATCTTGTCTCCACGTAATGTGACTTTGGTGCCGATCGGCATGCTTTTCCTCAATTTGAAATTGGAGATGTCTTTCTTTGACATGGTGGCAATTGCTTTTTGACCGGCAATTGTGGTCATTTCTTCCAATGCAACATCCACCAGTTTTTTATCATTCACGGCTCCGTTTACACCACGGTTCAATGATATTTTTTCCAATTTCGGAGCTTCCATTACTGAAGTGTATCCGAATTTTTTTACCAATGCGGGTACCACTTCTTTTTTATATTTTTCGGCTAATCTCGGAGTATATGTTTTAGTACTCATTATTTTTTACCCTCCTGTGATTTACTTGCTGTTTTAAAAACTTTAATGGTCTTGCCATCTTTTCTTTCTTTTTTCACCCGTGCGCCTGATTTCTGAGACGGATCCCATAGCATAACATTGCTGATATGAATAGGTGCTTCTTTTTTAATGATACCGCCTTTTGTGTTCTGGGCATTTGGCTTACTGTGACGGGTAACCATATTAACACCTTCAACAATCACTTTAGCTTTATCTAATAACACCAATTTTACTGTGCGGGGACGGTGCAGGTCTTTATCCTCACCTGTAATCACCACAACACTGTCTCCTTTTCTGATGTTATACTTTGGTTTAAATCTAGATTTCATATCGGAAATCCCATCCGGGACTTTTATTTATTATAATTTTTTTTGTCCAATTTTTTACAATACTTCAGGCGCCAATGAAATTATTTTCATGTATCCCTTATCACGAAGTTCTCTTGCCACAGGCCCGAAAATACGAGTACCTCTTGGCTCATCTGCCTGAGATAATAACACAACGGCATTATCATCAAACCTGATATAAGAACCATCTTTACGGCGCAATTTATTTGTAGTACGAACAATTACAGCTTTGGTAACAGTTCCCTTTTTAATACCGCCAGCCGGCAATGCATCTTTTACAGTCACCACAATTGTGTCGCCGATTTTAGCATATCGTTGACCGCTATTTCCAAGTACACGAATGCACAGTACCTCTTTAGCACCACTGTTATCCGCAACATTCAAACGGCTTTCCTGCTGAATCATTTTATTTTGTTTTAAGTACACAGCACTTAATATAAAGTACTGGGACGTTTAAATTTTTATTAGTTATATACTAAATACTATTTTACTTTTTCCACAACTTCAACCAATCGCCATCTTTTTGTTTTGCTCAACGGACGGGTTTCCATGATCTTCACTGTATCACCAATACTGCATTCATTCTTCTCATCATGAGCATGGAATTTTGAAGTCTTTTTTACAAACTTCCCATAAATAGGGTGTTTTACTTTTCTTTCAATGGCAACAGTAATTGTTTTACTCATTTTGTTGCTGGTTACCACCCCGATTCTTGTCTTACGTAAATTTCTTTCAGCCATTTTATAAGCTTTTAATTAAATTCCTGTTTCTCTTTTTTTCAATTCTGTTTTCAAACGTGCAATGTCTTTGCGCAGCCCCCGGATGCTCATGGGATTTTCCAATGGAGAAATCGTATGAGCAAATTCCAGTTTTTTCAACCGCTGCTGATCTTCCTGCAATCTTGCTTTAAGATCACTCTCATTCATTCCATGAATACTTTTTACAAAGTCTGCCTTTTTTGACATGGTGATTGATATTTTATAATTTATGCAGTTTCCAGATCTCTGCGTTTTACAAATTTTGTTTTGATCGGCAACTTACCCGCTGCAAGGGATAATGAAGCACGAGCTGTTTTTTCATCCACGCCATCCACTTCAAATAAAATACGGCCCGGCTTTACTACTGCTGCCCAAAATTCCAGGTTCCCTTTTCCTTTACCCATTCTCACTTCAAGTGGTTTGCGGGTAATCGGCTTATCAGGAAAAATGCGAATCCACACATTACCTTCCCGCTTCATCTCACGGGTCAATGCCTGGCGGGCAGCTTCAATCTGACGGTCAGTAAGCCATTGGCTGTCGAGGGACTTTAATCCATATGAGCCAAAAGCTATGGTAGCACCTCGCTTTGCATCACCTTTCATGCGACCTTTCTGCATTTTCCTGTGCTTCGTTCTTTTCGGTTGTAACATCTTTATCTATTTTGAAAATTTCTTAAATCAATGTTTACCCTTTACGGTCTCTTCTTTCTCTTCTATCCCCTCTTTCACCCCTATCCCTGCGATCTCTTCGGTCATCTCTTCTTTCATGATCTCTTCTATCCCTGCGGTCGCTTACTTCACTCTTGCCACCAACAAAATTGGGATTCAGATCTCTTTTTGTCAGTACTTCTCCCTTACAAATCCACACTTTAATTCCTATTTTCCCATATACAGTTAGGGCAAAAACATTTGCATAATCAATATCCATTCTAAAAGTATGCAGTGGAACACGACCTTGTTTGATTTCTTCTGTACGAGCAATTTCTGCTCCACCAAGGCGCCCACTCACTTTTACTTTTATTCCCTCAGCACCCATGCGAAGCGCAGAAGCTATAGACATCTTAATGGCTCTTTTGTAATTGATACGGTTTTCGATCTGGCGGGCAATTGTGTCTGCAACAATCATAGCATCCAGTTCCGGACGACGAATCTCCAGAATATTGATCTGTACATCTGCATTACCAGTTAATTTTTTCAACTCTTCTTTAATCCTGTCCACTTCACCACCACCTTTACCAATGATGATTCCTGGCTTGGAGGTGTGAATGGTAATGATTAGTTTACCCAGCGTTCTTTCAATAACAATCTTAGAAATTCCACCTTTATTGATACGGGCATTGAGATAAGTCCTGATCTTATTGTCCTCGATCAGTTTAACTGCATAATCTTTTTTGCTTCCGTACCAGTTAGATTCCCATCCGCGGATGATGCCTAACCTGTTACCAATCGGATTTGCTTTTTGACCCATAGTACTTTTTTAGTAATCCAAATTCCGCAAGTCTATTTCTTATTGCCGGAACCGGGTTATTGTTTTTATTTAGTTTTTTTCGTTGTTGTCTTTTTTGAAGGTGCTTTCTTCGTCTTCGGTTCTGTCTTCACTTCTGCAACTTCTTCTTTCGATTTAATTTCTTCCTGCACAGGTTCTTTCACTATTGCTTTACCATTTTTGGAATCTACAATCAGGGTTACATGATTACTTCTTTTGCGAACCCTATACCCACGACCCTGTGGGGCCGGGCGCATTCTCTTTAAAGTCCTGGCGCCATCTACGAAAATGGTTTTAATAACCAAATCATTTTCATCGCCATCTTCGTTCTTTTGTTTCCAGTTACTAATAGCGCTTAACACCAGCTTTCTTAACGGAACAGCAGGGTGTTTAGGATGATGCTCGAGTATGGTCAAAACTTTTTCAACTTTTTTGCCACGAATAAGATCGGCAAGCAGCCGCATTTTCCGGGGTGATGTTGGATAATTTTTCAATTTAGCTATTGCTTCCATTGTATTTGTTTTCAAAAGCGCCCCTGCTGAAAGGGTCGCAATTCTTCGTTTTAAAAATCCTTATGCTGTGGTTTCAATTTTTTTACTGGAGTGTGCTTTGAACTGGCGGGTTGGAGCAAACTCTCCTAATTTATGCCCTACCATAAATTCCGTAACATAAACCGGAATAAATTTATTTCCATTATGCACTGCAAATGTATGTCCGACAAAATCAGGAGTAATCGTGGAGCGACGACTCCAGGTTTTTAGCACACTCTTTTTAGTTTTGCCTTCGTTCATTGCCAGCACCTTTTTTTCAAGATGCGAAGCGACATAAGGACCTTTTTTAATTGAACGAGCCATTTATTTTGTTGTTTAATTTTTAATTTCAAAAAATTATAGTTGCGTAGAAAGTTTTGCTCCATTCTTACGCTGAATAATCAACTTATCACTTCCTTTACCTTTAATTCTTGTTTTTTCTCCTTTCGAATATTTACCAGTACGGCTTCTTGGATGTCCGCCGGATGCTTTACCTTCTCCACCGCCCATAGGATGATCTACCGGGTTCATGGCTACTCCACGGTTGCGGGGGCGTATTCCTCTCCAACGATTGCGTCCTGCCTTACCCATTTTTTGCAAATTGTGATCACTGTTTCCAACAACTCCAACGGTTGCAAAACAATTGATCAAAACTTTTCTCAATTCACCACTTGGCATTTTTATAACTGCGTATTTTTCTTCTTTGTTCGTAAGCTGTGCAGATGAACCGGCACTCCTTGCAATTTTTCCGCCTTGACCAGGTTGCATTTCTATATTATGCACCATGGTACCCAATGGCATATTTTTCAACAGAAGGGTGTTGCCTATTTCCGGAGCTGCATTTTCGCTGCTAATAACTTTTACTCCGACCTGCAGGCCCTGGGGTGCTAGAATATATTTTTTTTCCCCATCAGCATATTCGATCAATGCAATAAACGCTGTACGGTTTGGATCATATTCAATGGTCAATACCGATGCTTCAATATTTTTCTTATCTCTTCTGAAATCCACTTTACGGTATTTCTTTTTGTGGCCACCCCCGATATAACGCATGGTAAGGTGTCCGGATGTATTGCGCCCGCCGGTGCTCTTTTTAGTTTCCACCAAAGATTTTTCAGGTTCATTGGTAGTTATTTCAGCATAGGCATTACCAATTCTCCATCTGGTTCCTGCTGTAATCGGCTTATATTTTTTTAGTGCCATATAATTCGTTTTCTTCTTTACCTAAGAAAATGACTGTTTTTTAAATATTTGAATAGAGGTCAATGCTGTCTCCATCTGCCAGGGTTACAAAAGCTTTTTTATAAGATGGCTTGCGGCCTTTAATAAAACCTGCTTTGGTATAGCGGGTTTTATTTTTTCCCGGGGTCGTTGCAGTATTTACATCAATAACAGTTACTCCATAAAAATTCTCCACCGCCTTTTTAATTTCAAGCTTGTTGGCCCTTTGGTTAACACGAAAAGCATAACGATGCAGTTTTTCCTGCTGCGCATTTGCTTTCTCACTCAAAATCGGTCTTATCAATATATCAGAAAGTCTCATCTTTCTTTATTTAATCAGTTTAATAATTAAGCTTCTTTTTCCTGCTCAGAAAATATTTTAGCCGCACTTTCCGTCAATAACAATACATCTGCATTAACCAGGTCATAGGTATTCATATCGCTAAGCAAAATGCCGTTTACTTTTGGAATATTGCGGAAACTGAGATACACGTTATCATTGTATTCAGGCATTACAAACAATGTTTTCTTCTCTGATACTTTCAATTTATTCAGAATATCTGCAAACCCGTTTGTCTTTGGCACTTCCATAGTTATATCTTCTACTACTACTATTGCCTTTTCTTTTGCTTTATGAGAAAGTGCAGACATTTTTGCCAGGTCTTTTACTTTCCGGTTCAATTTAATATTATAATCATGTGGTTTGGGTCCAAAAATAGTACCGCCCCCTTTATACAATGGGTTCCGAATATTTCCTTTACGGCTACCGCCTGTTCCTTTCTGGCGATGCAGTTTACGACTGGCACCTTTTACTTCAGCACGGGTCTTCACTTTGTGAGTTCCCTGGCGTTGTGCAGCCCGGTATTGTTTAACAGCCAGATAAATCACATGATTATTAGGCTCAATGCCAAAGATTTCTTCTGGCAATTCAACTGTTCTGCCTGTTTTCTTTCCTTTATTATTTAAAACTTCCAATTGCATTTTACTATCTTTTTTATTGTCACCCTGAGCGAAGCCAAGAGTTACTTCTGAATTAAAACGATTGAACCATTATGGCCCGGAACCGAACCACTTATTAAAATGTAATTTTTATCGGGAAAAATTTTTACGACTTTCAGGCCTTTCAGTTTTATCCTGTCATTGCCGGTACGTCCCGCCATGCGCATACCTTTCATTACACGGCTTGCATCAGAAGAGTTACCCAATGAACCCGGTGCCCTAGACCGGTCATGTTGACCGTGTGTGGCACTTCCTACACCAGTAAATCCATGACGTTTTACAACGCCCTGGAAACCCTTACCTTTTGAAGTACCCACTACCTCTACTGTTTCTCCTTCGCTGAAGATATCAACTGTGATAGTATCACCCAGGTTTTTTTCAAGGGAAAAATCACGGAATTCTTTAATGAATTTTTTAGCAGCCGTGCTGGCTTTTGCGAAATGATTTTTTTCGGCGTTGTTGGTATGCTTTTCATTTTTATCGCCGAAAGCGAGTTGGAGAGCATTATAGCCATCAGACTCCTGAGTTTTCACCTGAGTAATTACACAAGGACCTGCTTCGATAATAGTACAAGCTACCTGCTTGCCACCAGGATCGAAAACGCTTGTCATCCCTAATTTTTTTCCAATGATTCCTTTCATGATCTTACGGTTTGTTCCCGCAAGGTTGTCAAGACATCTCCTGCATTGCAATAATATACAGAAGGTCAATCCTGGTTCATCGCCAACCTTTTCCTTTATGGGGAAGTACCGGCGATAAACAAACCTCGAAGGGCTTGTTTTTATTTAACGGCCAGAGCTCTTTTCTTTTCCCGTGAAAGGAATTTTGAGAGATGGCATAAAAAAAATTTAATAAGAACTGTGCTATAATTGATACAGCAACTACGCTTTGATCTCAACCTCTACACCGCTGGGTAAATCCAATTTACTTAATGCATCCACCGTACGGGAAGTAGAAGTGTAGATATCCAAAAGGCGTTTATGGGTTGCCAGTTGGAATTGTTCACGACTCTTTTTGTTTACGTGTGGTGAACGCAAAACAGTAAATATCTTTTTGCGTGTAGGCAGAGGTATAGGTCCCGTAACCACAGCACCTGTGCTGCGCACCGTTTTTACAATCTTTTCGGCAGATTTATCTACCAGGTTATGATCGTAAGACTGTAATTTAATTCTGATTCGCTGAGACATCGCTGAAATCCCAATTTTTTATTGGGAGTGCAAAGGTAAGGTTGAGCATGATATCTGCCAAATAGCTGGGAAATAATTTTCTATGTTTTCAACAGGTTAGAACTTAGAGTATCTTGTTAAGTTTCAGGCTAAGCGTAGCAAATCCTCCCAATTCCACGTGCTCCACTCTAAATTGATGGTTTCCACCTAATTGAAGTTTGATAGATTTATGAGGAGACTCATCAAATTTATAGTGTGAAGGATTCCACTCATCAATTACTAAATGGCCATCTACATATACACGAACAGCATCGTCCCAGGTAACCCCCAGCTCATATTCTCCTTTGGGTATATTTATTTTAGTCTCTGCCACAGATATAAAATGCGTGTATTGATGTCCGTCATTATCTTTAAGGCCACTCCACCATGTATAGTCCAAGCTGCCGGCCTGTTCAGATCGGAATGCTTTTTCCTTTACGCCAGGAGGAAATAAAAAGTTATTCCTGATAGGATCTGAGGAGGAATCAAAACTATACCAGCTAACCTGCCAGAGCATAGGTTGAAAAAACTTTTTAAAATAAAATGGATATGTTTTTCCTGAAGCTATTATTTCTCCGAACGGTGTAATTATTGCAGGGCCCTTATATTCTAACTCTATTTTTATATCAATTCGGTCACCTTTAATTTTTTGAGCCGTAATTGTAGCAGGAAATTCTCCTGATAAAGAGGAAATGTTTTCAACTCCCTGAAAGGATTTTATCTTCCATTCCCCCTTTGGCCCCAGTAAATTAAAATGCATCAGATCACTTGTATCAACAGGATTTGTATTCCAGATAATTGGTGATCGAAAATCATATGGACCCCATTCGGTGATCATTATATTTTTTCTTCCGGCTAATTCGTTTACTCCTTTAAATGGATTCTCAGGATTTTTGATAACCGGTACTTCAATGCTGGTATCTACAGAAAGCTGCGCTGCCAATTCCTCATTAAATGTAGTATCCAATCCCACATCCGTTGAATCTGTTTTGAATATAAGATCACAATCCTTAACACTATTATTAAAAACCCTCAGGTTCTCTGTACGGCCAATGTTAAAAACGAAAGGAACTTTATTTATACTGTTGGAAACAATTATATAATCTTTACTTCTTGTATCCCGATATTTAGGATAACCCCAATCTGACGGCTCTTCCTTATTTCCCCACAAACGAATGGCTTCTTTATCCTGATAAAATATATTGTAAGTGATCTTATTTCGCTGACCATGTTCGATAGCAATTGCGATTCGATTATTCCGAAATTTATTGTTGCTGATATTAGTTTCATAACTGTAGCCGGCCCAGATGCCGTGTTCGCATTCGAATATACGGTTATCGACAATTGTATTGCGACTGAAAGTCACTTCAACTCCATTGGTTGGTGCATAAGAAAAATCATTTCCCATAACTACATTGTCATTGCAACCACCTTGCCCGTTGTCCATTGTGGTTTGGCCAGCCCAAAGAAAAAAACCATCGCCGCTATGTGTCACATTGTTTTTATAAAACAAATTATCATCACTCTGCTCATACACTAATATACCGGCGCTGTCTTGCCCACGATTGTAAACACCATCGCTATAACCACGCACATTAAAAATAAGACGGTTGTACATGATATTATTCCTGCTGCTGTGATATATTCCAATTCCGAGACCTGAATTAAAAGAAAAATCATTATTATAAATCATACCGTCATTGCATTCCATCATCATTAAACCGTTTTGGCCACCGGTGACTTTACAATTTGTAATAGTAGCTTGATCACATTTACGTAAATATATAGCCGCACCATACCGTAACCATTCATCGTTCTCATTATGGTGATGGCTCAGCCAATCCGAAATGTCTTCTTTTTCCTGGGTACTGTTCAGGCGCTGGCGATAGTTGTAACTGAAATCGCAATTATCAACAGTAAGTCTTTGAGTATTTCTGGCAAGCATTGCTATTTTAAATCCCCTCGCAGTTAGATTTCTAATGATTATGTTTTTACTGTTTTTAACTAAGATAGCCACGCCAAAAAATTCATCAGGGCGATTGGTATTGTTACTTCCCTGCAGTATAGCATTATTAAAATCTATTGTTATGTTTTCCCCTTCTATAACAATTACAGAAAGATCCAGCTCTGTTTTTGCATCAATTTTATATACCCCTGATTTAAATTTTACAGAATGCCTAATGATCATTCCATTATGAATTTTGGCCTGTGCTTTTAAATATTGACCGAAAATTAGTGATATCAAAATCAGGATTAATTGCTTATGCATATGACTAGCGGGATGAATTTCCAAAATTTAAAAATAAGGTCATTCAATGAGAAATACATAAAAAAGCAGACCCAAAAATTGGCAATTGCTTTTTGAATTACTATATAATATTTTTGACATTTGAAAGAGTTCTTGTGAAAAGAGGAGCATCCCTTAAAAAAGAAAAGGACTCATTCCTGAGCCCTTAACCATTGAACTTGTCTTTCATAGATAGCAATTACAGTCGGTTTTTCGTGGAAAAAGAAAAATGTTAAGTGGCTTAATAGCAACAAATAAAATGCCATTTAGTTAAATCAGTATTGATCTGAATCACTTATTTAAAATAATTAAAAACCCTGCTTAAAGAGCAGGGTTCTCTAATTTGTAATAAGCTCTATTCAACTATGCATTTACTTTCCCTTTCACCTTTGCTATCACCTCTTCTGCAATATTATTAGGGGCTGGTGCATAATGTGAAAACTCCATGGTTGAGGAGGCACGTCCGGAACTCAATGAACGGAGTTGTGTAACATACCCAAACATTTCACTTAACGGAACCTTTGCTTTAATAACCTGGGCACCGGCACGGCTATCCATTCCTTCCAACATTCCACGCCGGCGGTTCAGGTCTCCGGTTACATCACCCATGTATTGATCCGGAGTTACTACTTCCACTTTCATGATAGGTTCAAGCAATATGGGTTTTGCTTTTCTTGCTGCTTCCCGAAATCCGGATTTAGCACACAATTCAAAAGACATGGAATCTGAGTCCACAGCATGGAAACTTCCGTCAAATACACGAATCTTCATATTATTCACCGGGTAATTAGCCAGCACTCCATTGACCATTGACTGTTCAAAACCTTTTTGAATTGCCGGAACATATTCTCTGGGAATAGACCCTCCAAAAAGATCATTGACAAACTGGAAATTCTTATCAGGATTTTCTGCTTTCCAGTCAGCATCCACGGGGCCTAATTCAAAAACGATATCAGCAAACTTACCACGACCACCCGTTTGCTTCTTTAAAACCTCCCGATGTTCTACAGTAATATTAAAAGCTTCTTTATATGCTACTTGCGGAGCCCCCTGATTGACTTCAACTTTAAACTCCCTTTTCATTCTATCCACAATGATTTCAAGGTGTAACTCGCCCATACCACTCAAAACGGTTTGACCAGTCTCTTCGTCTGTCTTTACACGAAGTGTCGGATCTTCTTCAATAAGTTTAGCGATAGCCATCCCCATTTTGTCAACATCTGCCTGGGTTTTGGGTTCAACTGCCACAGAAATTACCGATTCGGGAATATACATATTTTCGAGAACGATCGGGTGATTTTCGTCACACAATGTGTCTCCCGTTTTTATTTCTTTAAATCCAACCGCAGCGCCAATATCGCCTGCTTCGATAAAATCAATTGGGTTTTGCTTATTGGCGAACATCTTCATGATGCGACTGATACGTTCTTTCTTTCCGCTCCGGACATTCAGTACGTAAGACCCGGAATCCAAATGACCAGAATAACAGCGAAAGAATGCCAGGCGGCCTACAAAAGGATCAGTCATGATCTTAAAAGCCAAAGCAGCGAAAGGTTCTTTGGCATCAGGCTTTCTTAAAATTTCTTCACCCGTATTGGGATCAGTACCCTTCACTGCCTCAATATCAACAGGGCTGGGTAAATAACGGCATACCGCATCTAAGGCTGTTTGGACTCCTTTATTTTTGAATGAAGAACCGCAAAGCATTGGAACAATACTCAGGTCAATGGTTGCTTTACGAACGGCATCATGTATTTCATCTTCACTGATGGAATCAGGATTTTCAAAAAATTTTTCCATTAGTTTGTCATCGTATTCAGCCACTGCCTCCACAAGGTTGGCTCTCCACTCGGCTGCATCATCTTTCATATCATCAGGCACCGGAATTTCATCAAAGGTCATACCTTCTGTTTCCATATGCCAGATGATGCCTTTCATTTTAATCAGGTCAACCACTCCTTTAAAATCATCTTCAGCTCCAATGGGTAATTGTAAAGGCACAGCTTTTGAGCCTAACATTTCTTTTACCTGTTTAACTACATTCAGAAAATCAGCTCCGGCACGGTCCATTTTATTTACAAAACCAATTCGGGGCACATTATAGCGGTTTGCCTGGCGCCAAACTGTTTCACTTTGTGGTTCTACGCCATCTACGGCCGAAAACAATGCGATCAAGCCATCCAATACCCGCATGGAACGTTCCACCTCCACCGTAAAATCAACGTGGCCCGGAGTATCAATAATGTTGAAATAATATTTTTTGGTATCAGCAGTAGGTTTCCCTTTTTCGGTTGGAAAATTCCAATTACAGCTTACTGCAGCGGATGTAATGGTAATGCCTCTTTCTTTTTCCTGTTCCATCCAGTCAGTAGTCGCTGCCCCTTCATGCACCTCGCCTATTTTATGTATCATACCTGTATATCGTAAGATACGTTCAGTAGTAGTTGTTTTGCCGGCATCAATATGTGCTGCGATACCGAAGTTTCTTTGAAATTTTAAGTCTGCCATGACCTGTTTATTTTCAGTGATTTAGTTATTATTAATAAACCTTCCGGTTTTGGAGGCGCAAAAGTAAGAAAAAGGAAGGGAAAAAGGAGACTTATAAATTGAATAATTACTGCTTGTGAATAACATTTGGAATAATCGTTGGGCGCCATAACCACCTAAGATCCGAATGATAAGCCATTTTTAAAAATTACCTATGTGCTCTGAGTAGTTGATTCAGTACCCCTCCCGGCAATTTCAGCGATTTAATAGTATCGCTTAAATGTTCAAGAAGCTATAACCTATAGTCCTTAAAATTCCAAAATTACAATAGGACAAGCCCTGTCCTTTCCTTGCTCATTTATTTTTCTTTCAAAATATCCATTAAATGCTCCTATAAATTTTGTTATTGATTTTGAATCGTTGTAATTTCATCATCCCTAAAAAATTCTTCAATAAAATTATTAACCTCCAAATCACTATTTATGGCTTCTAAGAAAAAATCAAAATCATCCCCCAAAAAAGCATCGAAGAAAGTTTCTTCGAAGAAAAAAGTAGCAAAAAGAAAAGCTCCCGCTAAAAAGAAAGTTGCTGCAAAGAAAAAAACAGCTGCCAAAAAAAGAGTACTACCCAAAAAGAAAGTTTTAAAAAAGAAAGCTCCTGCAAAAAAGAAAATTACAGTAAAGAAAAAAGCAGCACCAAAAAATATTGCCCGGAAAATACCGGCGGTAAAAAAACCAGCTCCAAAACCGGTAGCAGCGCCTGTTGCACCGGTGGCAATTCCACAAACTCAGCCTGAACCGGTATTAGAAACTCCGGTTGTAGTGGAAACACCGCTTAATAATAGCTCAGAGAACGGAAACGGGATGACAATGTAAAACTTAACACTAGCTACAAAGAAAAAGCCGCTTCGTTAGAGGCGGCTTTATTTATTTACTGAAAACTGTATATTTATAAATCAGACTCTAAAATGAGCAAAAGCTTTATTTGCTTCAGCCATACGGTGTGTATCTTCTTTTTTCTTGTATGCAGCGCCTTCGCCTTTTGCAGCAGCAACAATTTCTGCAGCCAGTTTTTCAGCCATGCTACGTCCGTTTCTATCCCGGCTGTACCGAATCAACCATTTCATACTTAATGAAATCTTTCTATCCGGGCGAACTTCTGCAGGTATCTGGAAAGTAGCACCACCAATCCTGCGGCTTCGAACCTCTACGGATGGAGTTACATTTGCCAAAGCTCTTTTCCACACCTCGTATCCATCCTCACTCGTTTGTTTGGCAACTTTTTCAATGGCTGAATAAAAAATATTAAACGCCCCACTCTTCTTTCCTTGCCACATCAGGCTATTGACAAACCGGGTTACCAATTTATCATTATATTTTGGGTCTGGTGCTAAGGGAAGTTTTTTTGCCTGTGATTTACGCATGATCTAATGGAATTGATTTTACTTTATTCTGAAATTATTTTTTTGCTCCTTGTTTTTCTCTCTTTGTTCCATATTTTGAACGGCTTTTCTTACGGTCTTTTACACCGGCTGTATCCAAAGAGCCACGAACGATATGATAACGAACTCCCGGCAAATCTTTCACACGACCCCCACGGATCAAAACTATGGAGTGTTCCTGCAAATTGTGCCCTTCTCCCGGGATATAAGCAATTACTTCGACTTTATTGGTAAGGCGAACTTTAGCAACTTTACGTAAAGCTGAATTGGGTTTCTTGGGCGTAGTAGTATAAACACGGGTGCAAACACCACGACGTTGCGGGCATTGATCCAAAGCTCTGGATTTACTTTTTGCCCTGATAATCTCTCTTCCTTTACGTACTAATTGTTGAATTGTAGGCATTCTGAAACTTTAATTTCCCTGATTTTTAGGGAGGGCAAAGGTAAGGGATAGAATTGAAATTTACGATTTAAGATTTCAGATTTTTTATAGGGGTTATACTTTCCACATCCATCCATACTTATCTTCTCTTCTCCCCGCTCGGATGTCCATTAACCATTCCTTTAGCAATGGAGCTGTTTTCCAATTTTCCACATCAAAATTCATTACATAGTCCTTATATTTAAGCTCTTTAATCATTGAAATTGTGGCTGCTGTACCGGTACCAAATACCTCCTTTAAATTACCCTTTTTATGCGCTTCAATAAGGTCATCAATACTGAGAGGTCTCTCTTCTACTGTAAAACCCATTTCTTTTAAAAGAACTATAGTACTGTTTCGGGTTACACCTTCAAGTATTGTTCCCTGATCCAAATTCGGTGTAATTGCGGTGTTCCCAATTATAAAAAACACATTCATAGTTCCTATTTCCTGAACATATTTATGTTCTATCGCATCCATCCATAACACCTGGTCGTAACCTTTCATTTTAGCTTCAGCACTGGCCAGCATGGCTGCACCATAATTTCCGGCTGCTTTTGCATAACCGACCCCGCCTGGCGCTGCCCGAACATATTTTTCTTCAACATAGATTCGCATAGGTACATGGTAATATGGGCCGGTCGGGCTAAGAATTATTAAAAATTTATATTTTTCAGAAGGGCGAACACCAATGACTTCATCTGAAGAAAACATGAATGGGCGTATATATAAGGAATGGTCATCTTTCATGGGAATCCAATTGCAATCTATAGAAATTAATTGTCGAATACCCTCCATAAATAATTCTTCAGGAACCTGCGGCATTTGCATACGTTCTGCAGACACATTGAATCGGTGAAAATTATCTTGTGGCCTGAAGATATATGCATTTCCTTTTTTGTCTTTGTAAGCTTTGATACCCTCAAAAATTGCTTGTCCATAATGAAGAGCTGCCAGTGAAGGACTCAGCAATAATGGTTGGTAAGGTTTTATCTCTATATTTTTCCATTCTCCTTTTTCGAAATCAGCTTCCAGCATATGGTCGCTGAAATATCTTCCGAATGGCAGATTGTTGAGATCCAAATCCTGTAATTTACTTCTTTCTGCTTTGGTTATTAATATATCCATAGCTGCAATCATAAAGATTTATTTTTACGCTGCAAAGAAACAAAAAAAACTAACAATCATTAGTATCACATAACAGGATATTATGAATATAAATCATATCAAACTGAACGTCTCGTTGCTAACTGACCTATATACAAATACATTGATCGAAGCAAAAGATACAGTGGAGTCTCAGTTAAGTAAAAAAAAGTTAGAATCAAGCTGGAAATATGTTGGCGAAAATGAAAAAAATATTTTAATGCTTGTAAGCTATCCTGAACAGGATGAATTAAGTAATGAACAATTTTCATTTTTGAAAAGCCTTCTTTCGGCCTGCAAAATCAGTCTTTCTGATGTTGTAGTGATGAACCTGAGTCAAAATACTACTACTGATTACAAAAGTTTGAAAGAAAATTTTAAAAGCCAAACCATTTTTTTATTTGGAATCGAGCCTTCAATTCTTGGAATGCCATTGAATTTTCCTCAATTCCAGGTACAATCTTTTGACCACTGTACTTTTTTATATTCCCCAACCCTTGATGAATTGGAAAAAGACAAAGTATTAAAAAGTAAGATATGGGTTTGTCTTCGCCGCATTTTTAGCATTTAAAATTTATTTATTTTGAAACATGAAATTGATTTTCGCAACTAACAATCAGCATAAAATTTATGAAATCAGGTCAATGATCGGCAACTCGTTTGACATTATGACTTTGAAAGAAGCTGGTATCCACATTGATATTCAGGAACCTTATGATACATTCGAAGCCAACGCAACAGAAAAATCTAAAACCATTTTTGAACTAACTGGAATTAATTGTTTTAGCGAAGACACAGGTTTGGAAGTATTTGCTTTAAATGGAGAACCCGGAGTCAAAAGTGCCCGATATGCGGGGGAAGAAAAATCTTTTAAAAAAAATATTGAAAAGTTATTGCAAAAATTGGAAGGGGTGCATACCCGATCTGCCAGGTTCAAAACCGTGATCTCACTTTTCATTGATGGAAAAGAATTCTTATTCGAAGGTATTTCCGAAGGAAGAATTATTATTGAGAAACGAGGAACTATGGGATTTGGCTATGATCCTGTATTTATTCCAGACGGTGCCCAAAAAACATTTGCTGAAATGAGCCTGCAAGAGAAAAATCTTTATAGCCATCGACGGATAGCTACCGAAAAATTGGTAGCATTTTTGAATAACTTAAAACAAAACCACCAAATTTGATCCCTGAACGCAACCAATATATTTCTGAAAGCGACTTAATTAATGGATGCCTTGAAGGCAACCGGTTGATGCAAGAAGAATTGTATCGTCGCTTTTCTCCAAAAATGTATGCCGTTTGCCTCCGTTACGCTTCCGACGCCGAAGAAGCGCAGGATATTTTACAGGAAGGATTTATTAAAATTTTTAAAAAATTAGGAAGCTTCCGGGGTGATGGTTCTTTTGAAGGCTGGATCCGCCGCATATTTGTAAATACGGCGATTGAACATTTTCGCCGCAGGCGATATCTGCAACCAGTGTCTGAAAATGAAGAAAATACCATAGAAGGTAAGTCTGCTTCAGCATTTGATGGATTAGCAGAAAAAGATATACTGGCAATGATACAGCAATTGTCACCCGGATACCGAACTGTTTTTAATATGTATGTAATCGAAGGGTATTCACATAAAGAAATTGGAAATTTACTTGATATCAGTGAAGGAACCAGTAAATCACAACTGTCAAGAGCAAAAGTCATTCTACAGGAAATGGTAAAAAAATTCATCGAACAAGACACAGAAAGATAAGCAAATCCATGAGTGACCAGTTACGAAATAAGATGTATCATTATGAAGTAAGCCCGCCCCAGGGATTGTGGAATAAAATCACTACATCATTAAATGAGCAGGAGGCTGAAAATGAGATTTCTTCAAAACTTGCTAACCTGGAAATACCCCCTCCCTCATCTGCTTGGCAGCACATAAATGCTGCTTTAGAAAAAGATATTAAAATACCACATTCGAAGCATAAAACTTTATTTTATATACTTCGTTTTGCAGCAGCGGCAGTTATCCTTGCCTTGATGATTTTTGGTGGAATAAGAATTATAAAAAATAATTCCGGAAACAATGAAGTTGCATCAACTAAAAATACCAGCCCTTCTCTTGATTCAAGTGCACCATCTGCTAATAAATCAGTAACAGAAGTTCCTCTGATTCATTCTGCTGAATCGGATGAGGAAAGAGACAATGCTGCATTGGAAGAAAGCAAAAAAACTTTGGCTAAAAATGACGTTCCTGTTTCTAAAATACTAAAGCTGGCGAGAGAAAACTATTTATCAGCACCGGCCCGATATATTGAGAATGACGAGGAAGAAGGTGATAATAATTATTCAAGCCCGCATTACACAGATATACTTCGGCCTTTTCTTGCAATTACATCTACAACTGAGGATCTCTCTGACCGTTATATAATGTTGCAATCATCGGATGGAAATTTTTTCCGTATTTCAAAAAAGCTGGCTGATCTTATCTGTTGTATTTCCGGTGAGGAACAAGATGCCGGATGTAAGGATCAATTGCAACGATGGAGAGAAAAAATTGCCAGTTCTCCGGTAGCTCCTTCACCCGGTAATTTTATGGATATACTGAGCCTCCTTACTTCACTTCAAAATGATAAAAATTAATCCATCGTCGTTTTCCTTAATTTTATCATAAATCATTTTCTGATGTCCCGGCTCAAAATTGTATTGCCTCCTGCATTTTCTTTCTCAACAAAAATACCTGTAAGAATTAATGATTTGAATTATGGCGGTCATGTTGGCAATGACGCCATTCTCACATTTATCCATGAAGCCAGAATGCAGTTTTTGGGAAATTGGGGCTATTCTGAATTGGATTTTGCCGGGGTAGGTCTTATCATGAGTGATGTGATGATCGAATTTAAAAGCGAATTGTTTTATGGAGATATTGTTGTTGCTTCTGTTGTATTTGGTGAATTCGGTAAAGTTGGATTTGATCTTTTTTATAAATTAGAAAAAGAACAGAATGGAAAGCTTATTGTAGTTGCAACCTCTAAAACAGGTATGGTTTGTTATGATTATCAAAAAAAGAAAGTAGTGCCTGTACCTGAACAAGCTAAATCAAAAATGATATCAATTTGACTTAACTATTCCATATTTTCCAGCTCTCTTCCGCCTGATTGACCAACATTTCATATCCATTTTTAATAAAAGAATTTTTCTCTTCCCCCATTTTCAGAAACAAGGTTTTTTCCGGATTATAAATCAGGTCAAAAAGAAAATGTTTTGGAGTCAACGCCCGGTAAGGTATTGAAGGTAACTCAGAAATATGGGGATGCATTCCCAAGGGAGTTGTATTGACTATAAGCCTAAATTCGGAAATGACAGACGGGGTTATTTCCTCATATGACAAACATGATGCTGTTTTTTTTCGTGAAACGAACCGGTATTCAATATGTAGTTTGTCTAAAACAAAAGCAACCGCTTTTGCAGCCCCCCCGGAACCTAATATCAAAGCTTTGTTGTGAAAACTTTGCAAGCCTTTTATCAATGAATGTTCAAATCCGATCACATCGGTATTATACCCGTATAATTTTTCATCAATGATCCGGATACAATTACAAGCCCTGATTTTTTGTACGACATCATTTGCTTCATATAAAAAAGGGACAATGTTTTCCTTGTAAGGTATCGTAACATTTAACCCTTTCAATTCGGGATTTAATTCTAATACTGTCTTGAACTTGTCAATGGAAACAATTGGAAAATTCTGATAGCGACAGCTATACAAACCATCTTTCTCAAATTTTTCAGTAAAATATTTTTTAGAGAAAGAATGGGTCAAAGGATAACCAATCAATCCATAGAGCCTCATCAGGCATTTTCTTTTTTGTTAAGATATAAACTGAATGTATCTCCTCTCAAGCCGATACGCATGGCCTCTAGTGGAATTACTTCAGCCGGAGCAATATTGCCAAGGTTGACATTACAACCAAGCAATTCGATGAAATATAATTGTTGAGCTTTTTGCGGAGCCTCCCAAATTATCTTTTCGCCAGGAATCTGGGTTAAAATTTCATTGACCAATCCCTGACGGACTTCACCACTGTCACGATACAAGCCAACATTTCCTGCTTCACGGGCTTCAGCAATCACATAGGATGCTCCAGCTTCCAGTTCTGAACGCATTTGTTCAATCCATTTGTATGGGGGCATAATATTTTTTGCGTCTTTACTTCCTACCTCACTGAGCACAACTCCATGTTTTGTTAGCTTTTCAATGTAGCCACATTTCTCAGCATGTGGGATTGTAATGGAGCCATCGCTAACCTCCATATAGGTTATTCCATAATCCCTGCAAATTTTTATAAAATCATCAAATTGGTTCCGGATAAGAAATGCCTCGAATAATGTACCCCCAAAATAAATAGGGATATTGTAAGAACGGTAGACTTCAATTTTTTCTTCCAAATTTGGAGTTACAAAAGAAGTTCCGAAACCCAGCTTCACAATATCCACATGAGGATGGGAAACACTTAAAAAATTTTTGGCTTCATTTATACTTAATCCCTTATCCATGACCATGGTAATTCCTGAAATACGGGGCTTTTGATTTCGTAGCGGTATCTGTGTCAGGTTAAAATTCATTATCTCAAAAATTTGTTTTCAGAAAAAAGCTATAAAATTAAAACGGCGCAAAAATAGGAAACTCTCAGCAGAGAAAGACTGATTAACCAGATATAAACAAATGTAAATACGTGTCAGATTGATTTTTTCCTTTTGAATCGTGCCAGTATATCCACCACCTGTTGATTTTGTAAAATGGAAGGATATATTTCAATAAATCTTTTAAGCCCCTTGGGTGATTTTTCCATAGCCATTTCTAATTGTACAAGTGCTTTGGCTGTATGTTGTAACCGAAATAATATTGCGCTTTTATAATAAAGAAATAATGGTTTTCCCTGTGTGAATTGAAGTGCCGCATTTACCTGCTCGAGGGCTTCTTCAAAAAATTCTCCCTTGAATAAACATCGGATCAACGCTTCCCATCCCGTTGTATTTCGGGGCCGCAACCGAACAACATTTGAAAAATATTGAATCGCCTCTTTATGAAGACCTAATAACATTTTGCACTCACCCATGAGCAAACTATATTCTGGTTTGAGCTGATGCTGTTTTATTGCAATATCCAATTGCCTGGCACAGCTTTCCCATTGCTGTTCGTTAAAATAGGTGCAGGCAATTTTATAAAAAAGTTTACTTTCTCCCGGGTTCATATGAGAAGCTTTGCGATAATAAAACCTTGCCTGCGCATAATTATGTACCCGGTCATAACAATGGCCAATAGCTTCATAGATTACCGATTCGGGTTTGGCCAGTTCTATCACCTTTTCCAAAACTTCAATAGCTTCTTTAAACTTCTTTAACCTGATATATGCATCGCCCATATTCCTGTAGGCAAAGTCAAATTTTTCATCAATTGTAATGGCAAATTGATAAGCATCAATAGCTTTTTCATACAATTTCAAACTTTGATATGCAGCAGCCAGGTTGAACCATGCCAATTCATTGTAAGGAAAATCATCAATAATTCGCTGGTGCAGCCGAATACTTTCTTCGCTTCGGCCTGTAAAGTCTGTCCAGAAACAAATCTTATATAAAGCTTCTTCATTATTGGGTTCATCTTCAAGAATAAGTTTCAGGCAATCAAAAACCTTATCAAATCCCTCATAATCATCATAAACATCTGCTAATTCAAATAGTAATTCAACTCGTTCTTCTCCCTGAAATAATGAAATTGCTTTTTCCAAAAGGACGACAGCTTTGTCTTGTTGATCTAAAGCCAAATAAACATCAGTTTTGAGGATGTACAAGTCAATATTACCCTGATCTAAAAGTTCCGCCTGGTTTAATTCGGCCAGCGCTTCTTTATACGATCGAAGTTCTAATAATACTTCAGCCTTTTTAATCAATAATACAGATGAATAGACAAATTGTTGTACGGCCAGCCTTGCAGCTTCCAGGGCTTTGTTCCAATCTTCTTTTTCTTCGAAATAGTTAATTATTTTTTCAAAGGAGTCTTCTTCTATAAAGGAATGGGATCGTCCCTGTTTTAAGTTCTCATAAAGCTTTAGCAATTCCCTCATTTGTTCACGGTCTTCCCTAAATGGATTTTCTTTCATGAATTCCGAATGTTTTGGATAGTAAGTATTTTAAGAACTATTACATTTCCAGCAAATATCTGCGGAAATACCTTATTATAAACAAGTTAAAGAAATTAGACCGTAATACTACTTGATATTTTTTCCCCAAATGTGCAAAATCATTAAATTTTAATAATATCAGGGTAACAATAAAGTACCTTTCGTCGTTAAATAAGTACTAAAATTTCTGGATAAACGGTTTGTTTTATATCGTCTTTTATAGTTAGATTTGCTAATAATTGAGAACTAAAACTTCAATAATGTTAAAAATGAGTGGGAAAAAATTGATCGTTCTGGCATTATTGGCTGTTACAGCAGGTGCTGCTTTTGCAACCTTGGGTGACGGAAAAGCAAAAACTACAAAGAATTCCAAGAAGTCATTGCTTTCCAGCAAAACTATTTTATCACCAGGTGTTTTTTCTTTAAAATCAGGTTACAACTTCAGAGGAAATGAAGTCGTAAGTTTTGAAAAAGACAGGTACATTAATATTAATACTGTAATTACTTATCAGAAAGGAAACAGCACTTACATTATGCCCCTTAAAAAGAAAGTATTGCTGGATAAAATAACGTTCAATCCTAATCCGAATACAAGGCAATAAAGAATTTACAATCCTCCAGAAACTCCTTTGCTCTCTTCATAACTCATTACCCGGTATCCTGATTTAGGTAAATCAAATTTTGATGCGGGTACAGGATTTAAACTAATGCTTGATGCTGTATATGTCACTTTCAGCTTACCTAAGGATGCTTCATACTGCATTGCAAGCCCGGGAAGATTTTTATTCAAATACTGAAAATCTTTGTTTACAGGTTCAAGTTCACGGGTAAAATACACAGTAAATGTGGATGAGTCGTTAAGCCTGCCAACCGCTTTTTGACAATTATATCCAGCAATGGTTTTGAATTCATTTTCAAAAGTAAAGGTGACACCTTCGTATTTTTTATTGGATTCTTTCCAGTTTTCAGGTGTCATTCTGATCATAAATTTTTGATCACCGTAATCTTTCAGGATCGTTACATTGCCGGTTTTACCATCAATAATGGTTGATTGGGTACCCAGTGAACTGACCATTTCGGAACGACTGGAATTTCCCTTCAGATAAATAACACTGGTGGCTCCATCCAGTAAATCGGCAGCCTGAGGGCTTTTATTTTCTGTGTTAATCACAATATCATAAGTAATAGTAGCCTCTGTCAGTTTTTTCTGGCCAAATATGGTATCAGAGAAAACTAAAGTAACAATGGCCATTATTATCGGTACTGTTTTTTTCATTTCAATCCTATCAAATAAAAAGACGTGCCAAATTAGTTAATATGTTGCTTTCGCAGGAATTTCAATGAATAAAGAGTTTTGATAAATAATTCTTATGAGTTATTTAACTTACTTTTTCCCTTTTTGTTGTGCTTGTTTTAATCGCTTTTGCTGCTCTTGCATTTGTTCAAAGCGCTCCTGCCATTTTGATTTAGTTTTTGGTTTTTTACGATTTGCTTCTATATTGGCCAGAATTTTATCATGATCAATAATGTACCTCAAAATTACAAATTGAATGGCCAGGGTAATAAGATTCGAAACAGTATAATACCAGGTCAATGCGGAAGGAAGGTTATTAAAGATGAATAACAAAAAGACAGGGAAGATATAAGGCATATACTTGAGTACGGGATTGCTTTGGTCCGGCGTCATACTCATACTATACAAGGATATCAAAAAGCTGGTAACAACCGCAGTAATGGTAAATAAGCTAAGGTGACTACCCAGTAAAGGAATTTTAAAACCAAAATTTATAAATACATCATACGCAGAAAGATCTTTAGCCCATAGAAAACTTTCGCCCCGTAATGCAACACTGGAATTAAAAAAACTGTATAACGCAAAAAATATCGGTATCTGTAATAAAGCAGGGATACATCCGCCAAGAGGATTCACACCGGCCTCCCGAAAAAGCTTCATCTGTTCCATTTGCATTTGTTGCTGATCGCCTCCAACCCTTGCTTTTAGTGCAGCTATTTCCGGACGCAATACTTTCATTTTGGCACCACTCAAATAACTGGTATATGTAAGCGGAGAAATCAACAACCGTATAATGATGGTTAATAAAGCAATTACTAAACCATAGCTACCAACAAATCCTTCCATGAAATCAAAAATGGGCATAATTAAAAACCTATTGACCGGCCTCACAAATGCATAAAGTCCCTGCCCCAGATTGATCAGTTTTTCGAACTTCATGTCATATTTCTTCAGAATATGATAATCGGCAGGCCCATAAAATATACTAAACGGAACTTCAGCATTCACAAAAGGCGGAAGTTTAATCTGCATATTGGCTGTGGATTGCAGAATTGTTTTTGCACTGTCCGGCGGAAGCGTCCATTCCATTTTACCTGAAGCAAAATCATTTTTTGCCACCAGTATTGTATTGAAAAACCGCTGCCTGACACCTATCCACTGAACGGGCTTGTCAAATTCTTCGTTACTTTTCTTTATTGCAGTATGATAATCAAAATCGCCATTCATACTATAACCAATCTGAGTATTTTGTTTTTCAAAAGCGATATCTGATTCCTGCTGCACCGCTTTATATTGCCATCTCAGGTTTAAAGTATTCTGTGTTAAAAGTTTGTCTGCACCATTCATTTGAATCGTAAAGCCAATCATGTAATCATTCTTTTTTAAAACAAACCTGTGTGTTATTGATTCAGCGGATGTTGAACTATCGTTTGCAAGTAACGTAAATGAAATCACCGTGCTGTCTGGTGTTTTCACCGAATCTATTCTTGAAAAAATCATATCCGATACCGGTGCACTGCTATTTGGGCCTGTATTGATGGAATAATCTAATTTATCAAAATCCGTTGCAGCTAATCTCACCAAAGTGCTGTCCTGATTCTTAAATTTTTTTAATTCAACCCATTGGGGCTGTCCGCCTTTATTTGTAAAAGCTATTTTTAGCAGTTCATTTTCAGCAATAATTTGTTTTTCGGAATCTGAACCAGCAGTTTTAAATATCCCTTCATTATTCATTCGCTTCAGGGAATCAATTTTTAAAGAGTCCGTTTTGCTGGTCAGTGTATCAAAGCGTGGTTTGGGATGTTTGGCATTTTCAATGGAGTCGTCTATGGCCTTTTTTTTCATGTATGCCGCTTGTTCCTTGCTGGTATAAATAAAATATCCAATAAATAAAGCCGCCAGTACCACAAAACCAATGACGGTATTCTTGTCAAACTTCATCTGGTAAAAAATTTAAGAGGGGCAAAGATAAGGTAATCAGGATTGTTTCAGAGAACTGCAAATGCTTGGTAAATACCTTCAAAAACCGGTGTACTCTTTGCAATTTTATTAATTTTGATTTCATCTGAATGGAAGCCTACGGAAAAATATTATTAATAGCAATGCCTGCTTTCCTGGCTTTGGTACTATTCGAAAAATGGTATGGCTGGCTTAAACATAAAGAAGCGGTCAGGAATTCCGATATGATCTCCAGCCTGAGTAGCGGCGTTACAAATGTTACTAAAGATGTACTGGGTCTTAGCATTACAATATTATCGTATAGCTGGCTGGAAGAACGGGTAGCTGTTTTCCATGTTAAGGCAACCTGGATCGTATACGTAACTGCTTTCATTGCGATTGACTTTGCAGGATATTGGATTCACCGACTCCAGCATAAAGTTAATTTTTTCTGGAATGGCCATGTCATTCATCATAGCAGTGAAGAATTTAATCTTGCCTGTGCTTTGAGACAAAGTATTTCATCTATAATTAAAATTTTTGCTTTCTTATTATTGCCTGCAGCGATAATGGGAGTTCCTGCCAAAGTAATTGCAATAGTTGCACCATTGCAATTGTTTGCCCAGTTTTGGTACCATACCCGATTTATTAATAAAATGGGGTTCCTGGAAAAAATAATTGTTACACCTTCTCATCATCGGGTACACCATGCAGTGAACAATGAATATATTGACAAAAACCTTTCCCAGATTTTTATTTTTTGGGATAAACTGTTTGGAACATTTCAAAAGGAATTACCCGAAGCACCTCCTGTTTACGGTATTACCCGGCCGGCACATACCTGGAACCCGATAAAAATAAATTTTCAGCATGTATGGTTATTAATACAAGATGCCTGGCGAACTAAAAACTGGAAAGATAAATTCAGAATTTGGTTTATGCCTACAGGTTGGAGGCCATCAGATATTATTGAAATATATCCTATTGAAAAAATCAGGGACGTTTATCATTTTGAAAAATATGACCCCAAATCTTCAAAAGGATTAATAGCATGGTCCTGGATCCAAATATCTTTCCTTCTATTGCTTATCAGTTATTTGTTTGGGAATATAGCCCGAATCGGAAGCCCTGATATGTTCATTTATGGTGCATTCGTTTTTCTCAGTGTTTATGCCTATACAGAACTCATGGATCGAAATCGCTTTGCCTTGTATTGGGAAGGATTAAAAAATATTTTAGGCATTCTCATAATTTATGTAGAAAGAGATTGGTTTGGCATCAATAAGCTAATACCTCATGCCGGTTATTTCCTGATTTTTTATTTTATACTTTCCACATTTGTGACAGGCTGGTTTGTAAATCGTCATAAAAAAGAAGACCGGAAATTTTCCTTTGCCTGAATAAGCATAATACAGCCGAACAATAAAAATCAATTTCAAATATTTGCAACAGTAATTTCATTATTAACCGTTCTCCTGATTTTCAACGGATTTTCATTTTTCAATTCATCCGGCAATAATTCATTGCTCCAGTTTTGAAAACAAATCGGTCGTGCAAATCTTTTAATACCATCAGCACCAACAGCAGTAAACCGTAAATCGGTTGTTGCAGGAAAAGGCCCGCCATGTTGCTGGCTTAAACATACTTCCACGCCGGTAGGGACCCCATTTATAATAAGACGACCGCAAATATTTTTTACACTTTCAATAAGGTCAGGATTCTTCTTTACGTCTTCGTCCGTGGCCATTAAGGTAGCCGTTAATTGACCTTCAATTTGTTTAGCTACTTCTGTCATTTCACCTGTGTCTTTGCAACGGATAATAAGAGAAAAGGGGCCAAATACTTCCCTATGAAGAATATGATTTTTGAAAAATGCCTGTGCAGATGCGGATGCAATTGTTGGTACACCCTGGTTGACAACGGGATCTTTTCCTGATACGGCTATAGTTTCCACATCAGGTTGAGAAAGGACGGCCGATCTTTTTTCAACATAATTTTTAAAAATACCGGGGTTGAGCATATCACCCGGGTTGGTTTTTTTAATTTCTTCTGAAAGTACATTTTTAAAAAATTTTAAATCATCATTGTCAATCCCAATGATCAAACCAGGATTGGTGCAAAACTGTCCTACCCCAACTGTAATTGATGCTGCAAACATCTTCGCAACTTCGGCAGCAGATTGTTTCATTTTTTCAGGTAATAGAAAAACAGGATTGATGCTGCTCATTTCTGCAAAAACAGGTATTGGTTCTTTACGTTGATTTGCCCAATCAAATAATTGTTTCCCTCCCACAAAAGAACCGGTGAATCCAACGGCTTTAACAAAAGGCTGTGTCACTAAGGTTCTTCCAACTTCAAAAGATGCTCCATATAAATGTGTGAATATTCCGGCAGGCATATACGAATTAGCTGCAGCTTTTAAAATAGCACTTGCGATCAATGTACTTGTTCTTGGATGTTCGGGATGTGCTTTTACAATAACCGGGCACCCTGCGGCAAAAGCACAAGCTGTATCGCCTCCTGCCGTAGAATATGCATACGGGAAATTAGCTGCACCAAATACAACCACAGGTCCCAGTGCTGTCAACATTTTTCTTAAATCAGGTTTTGGTGGATTTTTATCAGGTATTGCTGTATCTATTCTCGCTTCCAACCAATCACCTCTTTCGCAAGCATCGGCATAATTATTTAATTGAAAAATAGTTCTGGTCCGCTCATTACGCAACCTTGCTTCAGGTAAATTTGTTTCACCCTGTGTTACATAAAGTAATTCATCGCCCAGGTTATCTATTTCCCGTCCAATAGCTCTCATAAAATCGGCCCGTTGCTTTAAACTCATTTTACGATAGATATGAAATGCTTTCCATGACTGATTCAGGGCAGATTCTATTTCTGACAATGTAGCATCTTTGTACATAATATCCTTTTAAATTGCTGCAAAATATTTTCTTGCCGGCTTACAAAGCTACAGGATTAAGACAAAAATTTTTGTCATTCGATAATTCAATTATCAATTCGACAATTTATTAAATACCCGAAGTGACTTTTTCGTTACTTTGACAATATGAATAATAATGTACCGCTTGCAGAAAGAATTCGTCCTTCTTCGCTGGATGAATTGGCAGGGCAAGAACATCTTGTGGGAAAAGGAAGTATTTTGAGAACAGCAATTGAAAATGGCAAAGTGCATTCAATCATTTTCTGGGGTCCGCCGGGCACCGGTAAAACAACTATCGCCAATATCATTGCACATACATTAAAAGTTCCGTTTTTTCAACTTAGCGCAATCAGTGCCGGGGTGAAAGAAGTGAGAGAAGTAATTGAAGAAGCTAAAACAAAACCAGGCTCGGTTTTATTTATTGATGAGATTCATCGCTTTAACAAAGCACAACAGGATGCTTTGCTAGGTGCTGTTGAAAAAGGTATCATTACTTTAATTGGTGCTACCACTGAAAACCCTTCTTTTGAAGTCATTAGTGCATTACTCAGCAGGTGCCAGGTGTATGTTTTAAAACCTTTGGATGAAAAGAACCTGAAAAGGCTATTACATGTTGCAATAGAAAAAGATGAGTTCTTAAGCAAGAAAAAAATTGAACTTAAAGAAACAGAAGCTTTGATCAATATTTCGGGAGGTGATGCAAGGAAATTATTAAACCTGCTTGAGATCGTTTGTGATGCCGGAGGCGAAAAAGTAAATATTACAGATGGTTTTGTGATGGATGTGGCCCAAAAAAAAATTGCTTTATATGACAAAAGCGGTGAACAACATTATGATATAATTTCTGCATTTATAAAATCTCTTCGAGGCAGTGACCCCAACGCTGCGGTGTACTGGCTGGCAAGAATGATTGAAGGCGGCGAGGATGTAAAATTTATTGCACGGAGAATGTTGATATTGGCCAGTGAAGACATTGGCAATGCTAATCCTACTGCGTTGGTAATGGCTAACGCTACATTCGAAGCTGTTAATAAAATCGGCTACCCTGAATCATCCTTGATTTTATCTCAATGTGCCATTTACCTGGCCTCCTGTGCAAAAAGTAATTCATCCACTATTGCTATCGGGGCAGCGATGAATGCTGTAAAAGAGAAAGGTGATTTACCTGTGCCTTTGCATATTCGTAATGCGCCCACCCGCCTCATGAAAGACATGGGCTATAATAGCGGTTATGAATATTCTCATAATTATGAAACAAATTTTTCACCTCAGGAATATTTACCCAAAGAAATATCCGGAACTAGGTTTTATAAACCGGGTAAAAATGCAAGAGAGGAAGAATTAAGAAAATTTTTGAAAAATCTATGGAAAGATAAATATGGTTATTAGCTTTTTTTATGGGTTTTTCGGGTCAAATAAAAAAGGGAAAAATTGCCCTTGCATTTTATCTCCTTTTTTCACAACAGGTACTCCTTCCAGCAGAGGTTCATTGGAATCTGAAATAACACCATCTGCAAAAACATTGATGACAAAAGCCCTTCTTGGCCTTGACGATGCATTCGCTCCTGATCCATGCAACGTAAGCGAATGATGAAACGTTGCCTCACCAGCTTTCATTACAGCAAATTGGGGTTTTGCAAATTGTGCTTTCTGGTCATCGCTTAAATAATTTTTTATTCCTTCTAATTCCCCGGCAATGACAGGTTTAGGAAGTAATCCCCATTTCTGGCTTTCAGGGATATACTGAAGGCACCCATTTTCTATTGTTGCGTCATCTAACCCACACCAGCATGTAAGATGGGCTATTGGCAGCGTTCTCGTCCAATAAGAATAATCCTGGTGCCAGGCAACCACACCTCCTTGCTTTGGTGGTTTCCAGAAAATCTGGTCGTGCCAGAACCGAACCGGAACATCGCCTAATAACTGGCTTGCAGCCATAACAAATCTCGGGTTCCATAATACATCATGCAATGCGGGGCTAATACGCCAGGCGCCTAATGCATGAAATAAAATAGTATTAGGATCTGTAGATTCATTGGAATGAAACTCATAAAATAAATGATGCGCAGGGTGATTAATATCTGCAATCTCAGCCAGTTCAGTTTTTATTCTTTCAATTTGTTTTTCATCTAGCATTTTCACTCCGCTCAAATATCCGTTTGCTTTAAAGAATTCTATCTGGTCATCATTTAATTTATATTCCTGCCACTCTTCTACACTTTGTGGCCATTGGAATAGATCGCCTGCTAACTGATGTAAGAAACTGAGGTCTTGAGTCATTATTATTAAGCTTTTTTTTAAAATTACAGGATTTATTGATTCCAACTTCAGGATTACCTTAAATTTATTACTCCAAAAGTTCCATGCAATGAAAAAAATATTCTTTCTAACATGCACCGTCATTTTTTCACAAATATTATTATCCCAGGAAATCACTCAAAAAGATCCTGAGATAGAAAAAATGGTTGGTGAGGTTTCCAAAGATTCATTAAAATCATACATCACAAAATTGGTAAGCCTGGGAACCCGTAATACTTTAAGTACTCAAAGAAATCCAAACCGGGGCATTGGTGCCGCTCGTCTATGGGTGCTCAGTAAGTTTAATGAATTTGCCAGACAATCCGGGGGTAGGTTAACCGCTTTTATCGATACTACCATTTATAAAAAAGATAGCCGCAGGGTAGACAGGGATATTGTATTAGGAAATGTTGTAGCTACTTTGAAAGGAACTGACGCAAATGATAATCGGGTTTTTATTATCAGCGGGCATCTGGATAATAGAAGATCTGATGTAATGGATAGTACCGGGGATGCACCGGGAGCAAATGATGATGGAAGCGGGACTTCTGCCGTAATTGAATGCGCAAGAGTCATGAGCAAACATTCATTCCCCGCCACAATCATTTTTGTTGCAGTAAGTGGAGAAGAACAAGGATTACTTGGATCTACTTATATGGCGGAAAAAGCAAAAAAAGAAAACTGGAATATTGGGGCTGTGTTAAACAATGATATTATTGGCAGCAATAACAGCAACGAAACTGATATCATAAACAATACAAAAGTGAGGGTGTTTAGTGAAGGACTTTCCATACTTGATACCGGAAGGGCACTTACAACAATCAGAAACCAGGGATTGGAAAATGATGGTAATTCAAGGCAATTGGCACGATATATTAAAGAAACCGGAGAACGATATGTAGACCACCTTGAAGTGGTGATGGTTTATCGGCAGGATCGATTCCTACGTGGAGGTGATCATCTTCCATATCTGCAAAATGGATTTACAGCTGTACGTATTACAGAAATGAATGAAAATTTTTATCATCAACATCAGGATGTAAGAATAGAAAACGGAATTCAATTTGGAGATTTGCCTGAATTTATGGATTTTGAATATTTGAGAAAAAACACCTGCCTCAATCTTTGCAATCTGGCTAATCTGGCCAAAGCACCAACTGCTCCGCAGGATATTAGAGTGGAAGTTAAAAGATTGACTAATTATACCAATTTGAGTTGGCAAACTCCAAAAACAGGAAAGGTAAAAGGTTATTATGTTTTAATGAGAGAAACTACCAGTGCTTTCTGGCAAAAGAAATTTTTTGTCAAGGATACTAAAATAGATCTGCCTTATTCAAAAGACAATTACTTTTTTGCCGTGCAATCCATAAGTGAAGATGGTAACGAAAGTATTCCGGTAGTACCGGTTCCCGAAAGATAAATAATCTGTCATTACTACTTTATGAATTGGGATGTAAAATACTTTGATAAGCTAACGCCACAAGAATTGTATGCAATGATCAGGTTAAGAAATGAAGTATTTGTGGTGGAACAAAATTGCGTATTTCAGGATGCTGATAATAAAGACCAGTCTTGTTATCACCTGCTGGGATGGCAAAATGAAAATTTAATAGCGTATGCAAGGTTGATTCCCCCAGGGGTTATTTATACTAAGATGTCAATAGGGCGGGTAGTTACTTCGCCATCGGTAAGAGAAAAGGGAAAAGGAAAAGAATTAATGAAAAATGCAATAGAAAAATTGAAAGAATTATTTGGTGATCAGCCAATACAGATTGGTGCGCAATTATATCTTAAAAAATTTTATGAATCGTTTGGCTTCTGCCAAACCAGTGCCATTTATCTTGAAGATGGTATTGAACATATTGAAATGATACTTTCCTGAAATCATTTTCGTAAAATCACTTAGTAGAAGGTCTTCAAAAAAAAGATTTCATTAAAAAAAAGGTGCTTATCATTGTATCCGGGTATTTCATGTTCTATTTTGGATGCTGAAATCCAATAGTAGAAAACCAGAAATCTAATACCATGAGAACCCGTGTTCAAACAGTGCGAAATGTTGCACTTTTCTTTTCATTCTTTTTTATTTCAATTCAATCTTTCTCTCAATCTGTTGCTGTTGCCAACGGGAAAGTTGAAATTGGCCTTGGCCTTGGCCCCAGTTTTTTCCTTGGTGATTTAGGAGGTACCCGGGGTATAGGAAGAACCTTTGTAAAAGACGTGAATTTTCCGTTTACAAAATTGATGAAAGGCATTTATATAAATGTGTATCCCACCGAATGGCTGGGCTTTCGTATAGCAGCCAACCTCGGTGAATTGGAAGCATTTGACAGTATCATTACGAACCATGGAGGCGAGGAACTGGAGCGGAAAAAAAGAAATCTTGATTTCAGATCAAAATTATCTGAAGCATATGTAGCTGCAGAGATTTATCCTACCGTGTTTCTTGAAAAGTATGACGGCTTGCTTCACAAGCTACGTCCCTATGGTGTTTGCGGAATTGGCGTATTTCATTTTAATCCACAAGGAATATATATTGCACCCAATGGTGCCCAGAGCTGGGTGTATTTGAAACCGCTGATGCTTGAAGGGCAGGGAATGTCTGAATACCCCGATAGAAAACCCTACTCCCTGACGCAATTGGAAATCCCGATGGGATTTGGGTTGAAGTACTACATTAAAGAAAACATGTACATCGGATTTGAAATATTACATCGGAAAACTTTTACTGATTATATAGATGATGTAAGCAAAACCTATATTGACCCATCACTTTTTGATAAGTATTTAACGCCATCGCAAGCTGTTATTGCCCGGCAATTAGAGTATAGGGAAAACATAATCAATCCCTCAGTAAATCGCCCTTATATCAACGAACAAAGAGGCGATCCTAGTCAAAATGATGCTTTCTTTTCCGGTATACTTCGGTTTGGATGGCGATTAGGAGGCACACAAGACAGTCGCATCAAAAAACAGTTGAAGTGCCCGCACTTCTTCTAATAAAAATCCGAATCTAAACCCTATGAAACAAAGATCAACTTTCAGAAAGTTTATCCGTTTCGCAGCAACACCAGTTGCACTTTGTCTCTTGTTCATGTTACCCGTTTTTGCATTAGCAACACCAGCTAAGAAAAGAGCTGCATTAAGCAAAACCGATCCATTGGAGGATAAACCGGGAAGAAAAGATAAATCTCCGGCGAAGAATAGTAATTCAGTGAAAATTTATCCCGATCCATTAAAAAAAATTATGCATGTGGTAGCAAGGCAGAACAAAGGCAAAGAAATTGATTTTTTTGTATTTGACCTGGAGGGAACATTGGTGCTGAATTACCGGATGAAAGCAAAAGATCATCAACGCATCATTGGCTTACCCAGGGGATCCTATGTGTACAACGTTTTTTGCGGAGACATCCAGACAGCCAGTGGCAATTTTGAAATAAAATAATTTTTCAACTCTAAAATCAAACGCCGTTCCAATAAGCGCAGAGAGCTTAATAAAATCTAATACCTGGTTTACTTTAAAAACCTAATCCGTTCTCTATTGGTACTCTCATAGTATGTGTATGCCATTTTATTAAACACTCTCTGCTTTGCTTATTGGATAATTTTCTCTTACTTATTCTCGTGCACAATTTTTCAGGTTATACAACCCGGATGTTATCACACGTAATGTAACTAATAAACTATCAATTTATCCGTAGCTCACTTATCTAAAGATTTTCCACTATTTGCAGCTTCTGCGTACAGAATTTTATTTTAGTCATCCTTTCACTTTCTGGTTTATAAAGCTGAAATTTACCTTTCACAGCCCTGTTATTAAAGGGTTTATAAAAATTTTTCACCTCTCTTGTTCAATTTTTAAAAAACTGTCTTACTTTAGGTTAATCTTATCTGAAATATTTAAATTCAGGCGCCTGGCCTTAAAGCAGGGGCAAATACCGAAAAGCCATAAGAGTAGGTAAAAATTAAACTGACTTTTGAAATGGATCAACAACAAACCCCCACTCCCCCGCCTGCAGCACCACCAACACCCCCTTCTCCTTCACGGACAAGTGGCGTTAATATAGTGGATCGAGCCAAAAACATTTTAATAACTCCCAAACCAGAATGGGAAATAATTGAAAAGGAAAAAACAAATAATGTAACCATCTTTACGACCTATGTACTTCCTTTTCTTCTCATTGGAGCATTTGCTTCTTTCATAGGTTTTGGATTTATCGGCCTACAGGGTATTAAATTCGGAGCAGCACAGGGCGCCATAAAAGGATTGATTTTTGTAGTTTCCACATCTATACTGGTATTTGCGATGGCTGCTGCCCTTGATGTATTAGCACCATCTTTTGGATCAGAAAAAAACTGGAACAAGTCTTTTCAATTAGCTGCATATTCTTTAACCGCTGCTTACCTGGGTGCCATATTCTGGTTATTCCCCGCTTTATGGATATTAGTGTTGCTTTGTTCATTGTACAGCCTTTATGCTCTTTATACTGGTATGCCAGTATTGAAAAAGACACCGGTGGACAAACAAATTGCTTATTTCGCAGTAATCTTATTGGTCACAGTTGTTTTGGTGATACTTCTGAATTTGCTTATGAATGAAATTGCCAAAGCATTTAGACCCGATCCTTTTGCACAATATCGCCGGTTATTGGGTCAATAGTTAATTTGTTATTTAATTTCATTTTTTTCATTCATAAATAAAAAACTTAAAAGGCGGATGCCGAAAAGCCTGCCTGTCATTAAACAGGCGAATAAGAGTAGGCTGAACTTAAACTAAATATTAAATTATGCAACAAGTCAACCTTCATCAGCAAAAATTGATCACAGTACTTATTGGAATTGTCGGGATTATATTTTTGTTTTTACCCTGGCAGAAGATTCAGGGCGGCCAATCTTATATGGGTTTCTCCATTTGGGGAGGGATCATTTGCGGCGTTGCTATTGTTGCTCTCATAGCTAGTTGCTTAGTTGTTGGCGATAGAACAAAGCCTTTTGATAAACAGGGAAAAATGATTGCTATGATCTGTTTTGGCTTAATGCTCCTGCTAACTATAATAATTTTAGCTACATCCGGTGGTACAAAACAACAAGCATTAAACCAATTTTATATTGTAGAGATAAAAACAACAACAGGTATTGGTGTATGGCTCTCATTAATATTAGAGTTAGGTGGGATAGCCTGGGTGTCCGGAATTTTAAATCAACTTATACAACAAAAATCGTTTTCATCCGGCCCAGTTCCACCCTCAGCACCACCGCCACCTCCAACACCAAAAGCATAAGGAAGCATGAAAAAAATTTATTGAATACTTTTATATAAAAGAGTTAAAAAAAGAACCCCCGATGAGAATCGGGGGGCCCTAATCAAAAACCATTAACCATTAAACCTTATCCTATGAAAATTCAAGGCTAATATCGTAATAATTATTTAATACTGGCAAAACATCCAGAATTTTTTTTATAATTCAAAATATAATTTTCCCAAAATGTTGATTTGCCTCAATCTAAGAAAGATTCAGGTGATAGCTATTTAATAATTTTTCCTTTGAATTGTTTTTTACCAGTTTTTATTAGCCGGTAAATAGTATGAAAAAAACAGTAGTCGCCATCACGGGAGCCAGTGGTTCTATTTATGCTAAAATCTTATTAGATAAACTTGTCATATTAAAAAAGCAATGGAATGAACTTTCTGTAGTAATGACAGAAAATGCCCGAGAGGTTTGGAAAACGGAACTGGGAAATGCCAACTTCCAGAATTATCCTGCAAAATTTTATTCAACACAGGATTTCATGGCGCCCTTTGCTTCTGGCTCGGGTCAATATGAAACGATGCTGATCGTTCCCTGTTCAATGGGAACGCTGGGCCGCATTGCTTCTGGCGTTTCCAATGATCTTATATCAAGAGCGGCAGACGTAATATTGAAAGAAAGAAGAAAATTAATCTGTATGGTTCGGGAAACGCCTTATCATCTGATTCATATCAGGAATATGGAAACGGTTACCCTTTCCGGGGGGATCATTTGCCCTGCCACTCCTTCCTTTTACAGCAAACCTAAAACAATAGAAGAAGCTGCAGCTACTGTAGTAGACAGGATTTTGGATCTTGCCGGCTTCAATATTCAGACTTATCGATGGGGAAAATAAAAAGTATTAAAAAAATTTGCCAACCAGTCATTTTAAATATGGTACAAAGTTTATTTCTTTTTACTTTCTTGAAACGGGTTTAGAAGAAGAGAGAATAATATACCAGTGCTGTTCAAGTGAATTTTTCCATAACCAATACCATCAACCGGGATCTTAATGTAAGGTTCAACTGTTACTGAAATCATTTTAGTGATTCTTCGCTGATAGACTCCGGATAGTGATACCACAGAAAATAAGTGTTTGTTCTTATTTTCAAAATTTACTTCGTTAGTGGTAGTTTGTCCCGTAGGTAGCTTTGAAATATAATTATACGTTTCCCGTTTCATAAGATAAGAGGAAATACCTATACTTCCGAATATTGAATGATTTGCTGAATGAGCGAAATTATAACTCAGCATTAATGGGATTTCATACACTTTACAGTCGGCATTTACTTGATTCAAATAAGGATAATAATTCCAGAAATTGTAAGGTGGATGATACTCATCAGGGGCTGCAGTGTATACCTTTCTGGCAGTATAGAAGCCGGTTCGCAATATATATTTGTCCTGAAAAGAAATGCCAAACCCAAATCCATAAACCGGTTTTAATTTCCCGGGATTGTGAATGCCTACAGCACTTACATCTGGTCCCGCAGAGAGAGTAAGAAAAAAGGTATTCCTTTTTCTATTCATCCGGCTATTTTTCCCCGTTTCTGAATTTGAACCGGATTTGGGCTGGAATATCTTACCTGTATTTTCATGTTTATTGTCAGGGATGGTTTGCAGAACTTGTTTTGTAGAGATATGAGGAATACCGTAATCATTTGAAATATCTTTTCCCGCATCAGCATTCCTATTAGTGGAAGCTTTAGATTTTACTTCCGTTCCATTAATGATTAAATCATTTTTTGAAATATTATTCTCATTATACTTATTTAACTGCTTTGTAGCCTCTTCGGATAGCGTACCGGATACCGCTTGCTTTTTATTATCAGTTTTTACTGTTCGGGCTGCTGAGAAATTACTTTCAGCTGATTTTTTCAATCTTTCCTGGATCATGCTTAATAAAGACTGAATATATTTGTCGTGATCGGGTAATCCGCTCTTTTTCTCATCACTATTTTTTTGCTGAAATAAGCTTTTATTTGAATCTGGTACTGTATTCAGGATTTGCTCTTTATCTGATGAATCTTTTAAATTTTTTATTTTGGATGAGGTACTTGTTTGAAAAGTGATTGACTTTGTAGAATTTAAATTATTATTGGTGCCCGGCCTTTCCAGAAAAAACAAGGTACTACCGCTAATCAACAATGCAGTTAGGATCAGAAATATAATTTTCCTTTTATCATCTTTTTCCTGTGGCAGATGTTTATCAAGCAGTTTTTCCATCTTTTCCCAGGCTTTATCTTCATAAGCCGGGTGATGATGGTCGGCAGCTTCTTTTATTTTTTTATCAAAATTTTCAAATGACATTCCGGCTCAATTCAATTTGGTTTTTTTTAAATAATATTTTCTGTAATTGTTTTCTTGCTTTCGACAGATTAGACTTAGATGTCCCGGTGGATATTTCCAGTTTCTGCGCTATTTCATCGTGACTTAATCCTTCGATCACAAAAAGATTAAATATTGTGCGGTAAGCAGGAGTAAGACCCTGAATAGCCCGTATAATTTCATCGTAAGACAATTTATCTACTGCATCTTCATCTTCCGAGGTGATCTGGTAAACCACATTTTCCAAATCGGTTACCATTTTATGTTTATGATATTTTCGAAAATGATCAATCGAAGTATAAACCATGATCTTACGCAACCACCCTTTAAAAGAACTTATAACATCTGTATAAGCCGGTTGAAAACGATATATCTCATTGAAAACCTTCAGAAACCCGTCATTTAAAATTTCAATAGCATCTTCCTCGTTATTTGTGTACCTGTCGCATATTGCCATAGCATAGCTATAGAAAGACCTGTATAAAATTTTTTGGCTCTCCCGGTTGTTTAGGGCGCAAGCCCCAACATGATGCATAAGTTCCTCGGCTGATAACAATTCCTGAAATATTTTCGTTTACAAATCGGCTTTTTAGAAAGAATGGTTGCCTGGGATAAACTCCAAATTATTTCATACCTGATGAATATTCAGTCATCATCAGGTCATGTAGGAAGAGTGGTAAAAAAACAGCTATTTATAAAACGCCACGAGAATTTTTATGATAAGCGATGTATAACAGAAGTAGCATGCTAATCCCTGTGATCCAGATAAAAAGATTTGAAAGCAATACCATCCTGACGGGGGTATAAAATAATATAGCCCCGATAATAATTGCGGTACCAAATGATAACCCAATGGCTCTTTCCGTTTTTCCTTTTAAAGACCGGATAAGCAAAGCAGTTGTGGAAGGAATGCTTGATTGAAGCAACCCTATACCTATACAAAATAAAATCAATTCATTCCTGAATAAAGTAATTAACGGGGTGGCAAGGCCAAGAGCAATATAAGTGTACAACCTCCAACCCATTCGATCTGCCAAATACCCTCCGGCGATCTTTCCGGCAAAAGCTGCAGCAGCAATGGCAATCAGCCAGCTAAAATTATTGTGATGAATCAGTTGAAATATATCCCAAATGGCAGAACGCATGGAAATAATCGTTAACAAAAGAATCATTATAAGATCATGTTGATCCAGATGAACTCTTTTACCAGCATTAGATTCATTTTTTTCTGCCGAATACAATTTATTTTCACTGATTGGAAGTAAAGCTAAAAGGGAAAGTATTAATATAGCTGTAATGAAAAACCAGAAAGCTACATGCAGTTTTTCATAAGCAAAATATCCGCCGAAAATTAGACCGGCTACACCCGGTGCAGCAAATAAACCAATATGTGAAGCTTTATTTTTTTTAGCGCTAATGGTTCCTCCTGCCACATGATATACGGCGGAACCCACACCGGCCAATACAAGGGAAAGTTGAGGAAGAAATGAAAACAATACCAGCGCAACGATATTTAAACTGTATGCAACCAAGAGAAAGCTTTTTGGTGTCCTGAATTTTTCCAGCAAAAGAGCAACAGGATACTGCCCCCCGAATGCCAGTAAATTGTAAAGAAATAAACCGAGGCTAATCTGTAACAAGTCCATTTTGAATTGAACAAGTGCCCCTAAAAAATAACCGGCAATCATATCATTCAGTCCGTGACCGGCGCCAAGTAATAAAATCATGCTAATGTTACTCTTAAACAAACTTTTCATATAATACTGAGTACGTATAAAAAAATATAACTTACCAGGTTCATAATCACGGTTACAAGCCAAAGTTTGCCCTTTGAAACTTTAGAGTTCAAAACCATCATCATCAATCCTTCAATTACTACCGTGATTCCGAATAAAATGAGCCATTGTTCCGTTGAACTAATCTTTTCACTAAAGAAATCAAGCCGGGTATTCAATAAATACCCAATAACCGTTGAAACCACATTTACTATTGAAGAATTTAAAAATGCTTTACCAAAATTATTGATCCTGAAAAGGGATATTATTACGGCCTCAATTAAAATAACCAGCAACAGAACAAGAAGTAATATCCATAATACAGAATTCGTGGCGCCAATGGCAACATCTAAAAGCAAAGTGTTCATAAAAGCTATTTTATATGATTCGGAACTATCAATAGCTCAGTGCATACCCTCTAAATAACAAAATTAAAATGGCATAGCTCAAAAGGTTCATAACCACCGTTGCCAGCCACACTTTCTCATGGGGTTTCTTTTTTGTCAGCAGGATCAACAGGAAGCCTTCAACTAACACTGTAATAGCAAATACAATGATCCATCGGATAACTTGCCCCGAATTCGTATAGTCGGAGCCTATCTGCCGGATTAATGGTAATGTAATATATCCCATTCCCAGCGAGGCTAGATTTACTATCAGAGAATATAGAAATGCTTTCCCCGCCTTTTCTATTTTAAAAAGAATCAAAACCACTCCCTCTATTAGAATGGTAACTACCATAAAAATGATCAGAATGCCAACATACAGAAACGCTCCGCCCCCATCCAGAAGAAATAGTTTCATAAATTATTTTAAAATAAATATAAGTAAAAATTATCTACTGACTGATTCTATTAAATAAAATCAATGCTCCTCGTTGAATTTGTGCTGAGGCAACCTGCTTAATAAAAATCGTTAATCTCTCCGGTGAAATCACTGCAAAATGCAGAAATGCTACAGGTATATTGAATAAACTCCCGGAACATTAAATTGCTTCTGAAAGTTGAATTTCACAATCTATCCGTACTTCCTCGCCTACTAACAGGCTCCCGGCTTCAGTGATCACATTCCATTTCAACCCAAAGTCTTTTCTATTAACACTGCCGGTTATAACAAATCCTGCTTTGTTATTTCCCTTAGGGTCCTTCACTACACCAGCAAATTCGGCATCTACAACAATGCTTTTTGTAATATCCCTTATAGTCAGATCGCCGAACAATTTATAGTTACCATTTTGATCCAGTTTCTGGTACCGGGTAGCCACGAATTTCATGGTAGGGTATTTTTCAACATTGAAAAAATCAATACTCATGATATGCTTATCCCTTTCAGGGTTTCCTGTAGTTACAGAGGCGGTATCCGCTGTGAAACTGATTTTTGCGGTCATAAAATCATTGTCTTCAGTTTCCACTTCTGCATTATATTTTTCGAATCCACCGGTAATAGTAGTAATCATCAGGTGCTTCACCTTGAACTGAATCTGAGAATGAGCTTTATCAATTGTCCATTTTTTTGTTGCCATACTTTTTTTTAAGTCCAACAAAATTAAAGGACTAATAGTTGAATTATAAACTTATTCCCGGGTTTGTATGAAACCAGCGGAAGTTTATAATTTTTTTTACTATATGATTACAGATATTTTGCAACACTCATAAAAATGACAGCAATTACAAGGACTAAAGCTGCAAAATTGTCTGCTTTAAATATTTTTTTCCTGTAAGCAATCAATTGTTGCATTTGTTCTGTAGTTGGAGAGCCGCCGGTGGCAGCAAACTCATTCCCAAGTTTGTTCATTTTATTAACAGTAGGCCTGGTTACTAGCAATCCATCCAGAAAAGCAATAATTGCCAATCCGCCGCCAATACTTAGTATCACGCCATGCTGCGAAGACATCCATGCACTTTGAAATCCATCTGATAATATCCAAAGCAAAAGAATACCGCTCAACACTGTCAGGATTGAAGTAAGAGTCATTACTAATGGGAGTTTATTTGTTTTTGCCATTTGTTGCATAAACTTAGCACCTTCAGGCCCTAACGCTTTAACAGCCGGAGCTATAAAGGCCGCCAGGTAAATAGCTGCTCCTGCCCAAAATACACCGGCACAAATGTGTACCAGCAAAAGAATGATGAGAAAAGTTTGTTCAGACATGGTAAAGTGTTTTGTTTTTTAAGGTTAAAATAAATTCTAATATAATAAATTTTAAAATTTACTTCTGAAAACTTCCGGCAATTGCAGATTAAAATGAAAATAAAAAGCTTAATCCTTCCGCACATGATCAATGACATCTAACAATCCGCCGGTAAATTTATCCTCCATGAGTTGCCAGAACATAATACCGCCTAATTTTCGTTTCATAGCATATTTTACTTTTAAGGAGATGGAAGAGCTGTCATCATAGGTAGCCAATATTTTTCTTTGATAGTTGAATGCATAAGGTGCCTTTGCCACAGAATCCCAAAACTGTACAAATCCATTTACCGCAGAAATGCTGTCAGACAAATTAGAATATGAAACTCCGTGATAAAAATTTGCAGAATCATATAAGCCATTATTTGCTGTATCCTTTACAAAAAAGAAACGGGCATAAAATGCAGCACCTATAATAATTTTTTTTGAGGGAACACCGGCAGTTATTAACCGGTTCACTGCATTATCTATGGATTGTTTTTGGCGGAGCGTAGAGAATAGTGGTGTGTGATGGCCACTGATCGTACTAAATCCATTTACAAGATCGTAACTCATGATATTCACCCGATCAACTTTTCGTGCTACCCTTTTCCATTCTATTGCGGAATCAATATATTGATCAAAGCCCCCGGCTGCAAAACTAATTTCGTATTTTTTTCTAAAAGATTTTCGCAGCTCTCTCACCAGTAAAGTAAAATGATGTTTGTCTTCTGCCAAATACTGATGACCCGGGAATCCCGGAATAGCCGGGTATTCCCAATCAAGATCAATACCGTCAGCCTTAAAATATTGCAGGGTTTCTTTAGCTGAATTAGCAAAATCTTTTCTGCCCTGTTTTGTTGAAAATACATGAGAGCATTCCCTGCATCCGCCCCATCCACCTAAGGACAAAATGATTTTCAGCTTCGGATATTTTTCTTTCAATGAAACCATCTTTTGTATCTGAAGTGAATCGTAAGCATTAGCTACCGATACATTATTTCCTTTTAAATGGCAAAAACAATAAATAAGATGAGTCAATTTGCCAATGGGGAAACTGTCCAGGGCTGTGGTTCTACCGGCAAAATAACCGGCAACATTTATATTATATCTTTTTTGAGCAAAAGAAATATTAATACAGATACAAAGAATAAAGATCATGAAAGCTGATCGCACCATTTGAAACCTGGCAAATTTTATAAAAGATATGAACTGTAAAGTAAATAAAAATTGGCACAGAAGCCATATTTCTGCCAGTGGTCAGGTGTCGGTAACATTTTATCAAAGTAATTTTTAATCAGCCGGAAGAATATATTTTTTTGTGCAGTCAATAATACAGCTATTGCATCTTCTTTATTTACCAAAAAAATTAATATGGAAACACATCTGAAAAAAATCAGGATGCCTCTATCACTACTGGCAATCTGCATGGCGCTGTTTTCCTTTTCATCACGCTGGGGCGGAGAAGGATTTGAAATTTATCTCAACAACAAGCTGCTATTGCAACAATTCGGCAGTTCCATGTCGGCTGTTAAAACTATTCAGTTGGACCAGCGATTCAGCAAGGAAACATTAACCGTGAAATATTATCATTGTGAACAAGCCGGTAAAAACCGCCGTATTACAATCAAAGATGAACAGGGGAAAAATCTGAAAGTGTGGAATTTTGCTGACAGCAAAAACACCGGGTTAAATTTATCTGTCCATGATATCCTTGCTTTGCAGCATGGGGCAAATAAAAACCCGTTAAACCTGTTTTATTCATCTTCTGAACTGCCAAAAGGAAGATTACTGGTTAGCATAGAACCGGAAAGGGCCTATAAAACAATACCATGAAAACAAATTGGGGATCTTTTATCCTGCGGCTGAAGATCCCCATATTAATATACTAGAAATACCTGTTGATTCATTTTTTTTGTCATTAAGAGTTTTTCAAAAAAACTGCCCGAGTAAATTTAGTCCCGGCCTTGGCAATAATTATCCGCATAAAACATATCGCTTTTTTCATACTTTCTCTTTAAATTCAATTTTCAAAATCATGCAATATGGGAAAAGGAAGACTGGAAGCATTCAGCGATGGAGTATTTGCCATCATCATCACGATCATGGTACTTGAAATGAAAGTGCCACATGGCGCCGATCTTCAATCCCTGTTTTCTATAAAATATGTTTTTCTCAGCTATGTGCTTAGTTTTACCTATGTAGCCATCTACTGGAACAATCATCATCACATGATGCATGCAGCTACACGGGTAAGCGGCGGTGTGCTTTGGATGAATATTCTTTTACTCTTCTGGCTTTCCCTGATACCATTTACCACTGCCTGGATGGGAGAAAACCAATTTTCGTTATGGCCTGTTGTAATGTATGGCTTTATATTAATCATGGCAGCCATTGCCTATTATTTTTTGGCCCATTGCCTCGGGAGCATCCATGGAAAAGATTCAAAATTTTCCCTGTACCTGGGTAATGACCGTAAAGGGAAAATCTCTGTATTAATGTATGCTATAGCAATAGGGTTATCTTTTGTTCACCCAATCATTGGCTTCGGAATATATGTTTTGGTAGCGGCTATGTGGTTCATACCTGACAAAAGATTTGAAAATAAGATCAACGATTCTTCCGGTCAATAAATAGATTATCCACCTCTTGAAATGATTACACCGAGATATGCCATCGTTAAAGATATGAGAAGTAAAATACGCCCTGTCCACCGGGCTATAAGTTTTAATTTATCCCTGTCGGATTCTTGTATTTCGCCCACTGCTTTTCTTCCTACAAACATATCATGAATCATGCTGGCCAGTAATATGATGAGGAAAAGAATCCCTTTCACAATGACTAACTTTCCATAGTTGCTGTTCGTAAAAAAAATCCAGGTAAAATGAATACCCCGGAAATACATATTCGTTATTCCTGTCAGCAATAAAAGAGCTATGGTGATGTACCCGTAAAAACGAAATTTCAATCCCGTGATCATTAAAATTTGTCTTCGTTCGGGGTTATTTTTAATTGCCGGCAGCAATACCAGGGGCAGAAACAACATTCCGCCAATCCAAAATGAAGCACAGATAATATGAAGCCATATGCTTAAGTAATAAAATGTATTCATGAATAATATTAATTTCTTTTTGTATCAATATTTTTTAAAAAAGCGACAGTTGCTTATGATTTTGCCGTGTTACTGCTTTAAACTTCAATCCTTTCATTCCTGCCCTGGGTATTATTTCATACAAATCCGTTTCTGCAAACCTCGATGCGATTATAATATTTATGTCTTCTGCATAAGGTTTGAATAAATCATTCACCAGCCGGGGGTCATTATTATTTTCTGATAAATGAGATAAAATCAGATGCGATAGGTAGTAAGGTTTATGTTTCCGGAATAATTCCAATGCCTGTGTATTGGATAAATGTCCTTTTCTCCCGCTGATTCGCTTTTTTAACACCTTCGGATAAGAACCATTCTCCAACATGTATTCACAATAATTAGCTTCTAAAAAAACAGCATGGCATATTTTAAAATATTTGATCAGATCTTTTCCCGGGAAGCCGATATCAGTAAAAATGCCGATGTTTACGTCATTACCCGATACCAAAAAGCTATGCGGATCACCGGCATCATGTGATTTCTTAAAAGCTGTGACTGACAATGCTCCTATATTCACTGGAATCTCTTTCTCAAAAGGATGAATCAAATGCTTTTCGATTTTGAGCCGGCTGTTTTGCAATGTCCGTTCTGTGATATAAACAGGTAATTTATATTTTTTAGATAATGTTGGTATCCCTGTTATATGATCTGTATGTTCATGTGAAACAAAAACAGCTCTAACCATGGACATAGAGAGATTAAGGCGTTTCATTCGCCTTTCCGTTTCAGCACACGAAATACCGGCATCAATTAAAACAGCTTCTTTATCATTACCGATATAATAACAATTACCATTGCTACCGGAATTTAATGAAGCTATAAACAATGACATAAAAACAAATCTACAATACAATTGCTTTATTTAAGCGGGGAAAAAGTATTGGGTTTGTCAAAAAAAGCAGAAGCACTTTTGAATCTGCTTTCATTATTTTTTTTATGACCCCCGATTTTGTGCAGGCGGCCTTTGAGGTTTGTGGAATCGGTTTTCTTTTATTTCCTTTTTAATTTCTTCAATAGCTTTTTGCAATTGGGGATCTATTCCTTTTGCCATAGCGCTGAGATCTTCCGGCACCGGAATATCCGGGTCAACCCCGTGTCCTTCGGCAAACCAGGTGCCATCAGGATTGTACATCCGGAAAGTTGGTACCGTCACTTCTCCGCCATCTATCAAGACAGGAGCACCGCTAACGCCAATCAACCCGCCCCAGGTTCTGGCACCGATCAATGGGCCCAATTTCTTTTTTCTGAAATAATCAGGGAATGCATCGCCTCCGGAACCACTCCATCCATTGATGAGCATTACTTTAGGTCCAAAGTTTGCATAAGGTGGCCAGGGCCAATCACTGCCATCACGAATTGCCCAAAATGCTAATGGATCCCTGTTCAGCATTTCTATAAACCGATCCGGGATTTGTCCTCCGTCATTGAATCGTTCATCAATTACCAACGCCTTTTTATCCCATTGTGCATTGAACTGGCGCATCAATTCATTCTGCCCATCCGCTCCGGTGCTGGGCACATAAATATATCCTGCATCTCCATTGGTTTCTTCATCAACTTTTTTACGCATATTTTCAATCCATGCCAGGTTTCGAAGCCGGTATTCATCACTCATCGTTTTTACAATGGCAGTTTTTGCTCCGGTCCATGATGGATTAGAATTGTAAGTAAGTTCTACTGTTTTATCTGACAATCCCGTAAAAGGAGCAAAAGGCTCTTGTGCAGTAGTAATCGGAATGCCATTCACTGCCAAAATATAATCACCTTCTTTAATTTTCAGCCCCGGTACATCCAAAGATGAATGAGCTTCCGCATCCCAGGGTGCGCCATGGATAATTGTTTTGATTTTATAAAAATCTCCATCCGCCTGCCAGTCCACACCCAGATAACCTACACTTTTCCGTTTGGCAATTTCTAAATCTCCACCACCATGATATGTATGTGATGCATTCAATTCGCCAATCAATTCACCAAGAATAAAATCTACATCTTCACGGGTTGTGGCATCTTTCAGCATTTTCAGATAACGCTCCTTATCCTGGTTCCAGTTAACACCATGCATGTTGGCATCATAGAAATAATCTCTTTCAAAGCGCCATACATCCATAAAAATTTGTTTCCATTCTTTTGCAGGATCCACTATTATCTGCATGCCTGCAATATCCAATGGTTTATCAAACTTCTGCCCTTCCTGCGAAGAAATGACGGCAAAACTACCTGCTTTTGAAACCAGGATTTTTTGCCCGTCTGCAGAAACCTGTGCGTTCCCCACATTATCAATAATTATTTTTTCTTCTCTTTTATCCAAATCAAAATATTTCAAAGTACCGGAGCCATCGTCGGCGCCTGTATTGGGATATTTCAGGTAAATGATTTTTCCTTTTGTTGCAGCCAATGCTCCATAGTTACCTGCTTTCACAGGCAGTAATTCCATTCTTTGTTCCATACCGCCAAAGTCAATATTAACGAGTTCGGAATCAGTCTTCATTGCAGAAGTATCTTTTTTATTTTCAACTTTGGCCGGCTCCGTTTTTTTTACTGCAACTGTATCATTCTTCGGAGCCATGACAGAAGGCGTTTCTTTTTGTAAAGGAATAGCAGCAACCAATGTACTATTGGCATAAATAAAAGTATTATCCAGGTTGCTGTAAGAAGGATTGAAAGATTGATTGGTTAACAGGTACAAATATTTTCCTTCCGGATCAAATACAGGGCTGTTACAATCATAAAACCCATTGGTCACCGCATTTGTTTTTTTATTCTGATAGTCGAAAATATAGATAGCGTTATGCTGATTCTTCAAATCCCGATGATAAGCAAGCCACCGGCTGTCCGGCGACCAACTTAAAGTGTATCCTTCCAATACGCCGTGTGTATATCGCAATGCATGATCTACATCAGTTGTTTTATTGGTAGATATGTCATAAATTTTAATTTGCATGGCTTTGTCAATAAATGCCAGTTTTTTACTATCCGGTGACCAGAAAAGATGATACCTGTAGCCTGGTCCGTAGTCAGTAAGTTTTTTAGCTGAGTTTTCTTTGTGCGGTTCCATAACCCATAATTCATATTCACCGGAACGATCACTCCAAAAAGCAATATATTTTCCATCGGGTGACCACATCGGGTAACGCTCTGCCGAACCGGAAGTCTGAGTAAGATCTTTGATAAAACCATTTTCAACAGGTACAGAAAAAATATCACCTCTTGCCTGTATCAATACCCTGTTACCATCGGGGCTGATGGAAATATCCTGGATATCTTTTGAAACAGATTCCAGCTTCGGTTTCAGCATTGCTTTATCCGAAGTGATATCTACATTAACGGATTTTTGTTTCCCGGTGGATAAAGAATAGAGGTATAATGTTCCTCCCGCTTCAAACACAATGTCATCAGGCCCTAATGATGGATAATGCACATCATAGTCCTTAAAATCGGTGAGCTGTGTATATGTTTTACCGGTAAGATCATATTTCCAGAGATTCATTCTCAATTCCGGTCCACGATCAGATAAAAAATAAATGCTGTTTCCGCTCCACATCGGAAATTCATTTCCTGCATCTGCTTCGGCGCCGATCGTAGTGGAAGTATTGGTAACCAAATTAAAAATCCTGATATCAGCTTTCCAGCCACCACGATAACGTTTCCAGTTGCGGCCAACCTGAGTACGGTACACTAAAGCGATTTGTTTTCCATCGGGAGAATAAGAACCATACTCTGCATACGCTAAGGGTAATTTTTCATCCGGCCCTCCCGTTGCGGCAATCGTATAAAACTGGTTGAACCTAGCTTTGCCACTTTCTCGACTTGATGCAAACAATACTCTTTTTCCATCATTGGTCCAATCAACAACACGGTCGGGGTAGCCATGGCTGGTAAGGCGAACCGGAACACCACCAGTAACCGGCATTACATATACATCAATATTGCCATCATAATCACCGCTGAAAGCAATACTCTTTCCATCCGGCGAAAATTTCGGATAACTTTCCAAGCCGGGCGGAGAGCTGAGTTTGATTGCAGCGCCACCGTCTTTGGGCATTATCCAGATATCGTTGGCATAGCTGAAAACAATTTGTGTTTTTGAAACATCAGGATACCGGAATAGCCCGGCATCAATCTGTGAAAAAAGATTTGAAGAAATAAAAAAAAAGATCAGCAGGCAGGCAAGTGTCTTTTTCATAAATAGAAAATTTAATAAAAGAGAAAACGTGTTTATGCAGAAAGATTTTAAAGCTAAGGAAAAAAATTGTAGCACCACAGAAAATTATAAGAGCGGGAAATTTAACAACATTGATAAAAAAAGTTCGTTAGGAAACCCAATATATAAATTTCCTGCAGGATGCAAAGACAAAGTATTAATTAATAATTTCTTTTTTTATGTGTGTCGTAAGCTTCCGGGATTGTGTCGATGAAAGAAGCCTTGTTTTTTACTTCTTTGTTAAAATATTGTGATTACAAATTTTATTTTGCAAACTCTTTGCGGATTACACTCAATGCGCCTCCTTCCCTGAACCATTCTATCTGTGGTTCATTGTAAGTATGATTCACAGTAATGGCGTCTTTGCTTCCATCTTTGTGATTTAATACAACAGTCAATGGTTTTCCGGGTGCAAAGGAAGTTAATCCCAAAATATCAATGCTGTCATCTTCCTGCACCTTATCATAATCTTCTTTGTTGGCAAAGGTCAATGCCAGCATTCCCTGTTTTTTCAAATTCGTTTCATGAATTCTTGCAAAGCTGCGAACAATGATGGCACGAACTCCCAGATGTCTTGGTTCCATTGCTGCGTGTTCTCTTGAAGAACCTTCACCATAATTTTCATCTCCCACAACAACAGTTCCTATTCCTGCGGCTTTATAAGCTCTTTGCGTGGCAGGCACGGTTCCATATTCTCCCGTTAATTGATTTTTTACAGAATCTGATTTGTCATTAAAAAAATTAATAGCGCCGATCAGCATATTGTTACTGATATTATCCAAATGCCCACGGAATTTTAACCAGGGGCCTGCCATAGAAATATGATCGGTAGTGCATTTGCCTTTGGCTTTGATTAAAAGTTTTAATCCTTTCAGATCCGTTCCTTCCCAAGCAGGAAATGGTTCGAGTAACTGCAACCGCTTTGAATCAGGAGCTACTTTTACCTGTACACGGCTTCCGTCTTTAGCCGGGGCCTGGTAACCGGGATCATCTACCGCAAAACCTTTGGGAGGTAATTCATAACCTGTCGGTTCTTTCAGCATCACTTCTTCACCTTTTGCATTTTTTAATTTATCTTTTAAAGGATTAAACGTAAGCGTGCCGGCCATTGCCAGCGCCGTTACTAATTCCGGTGATCCTACAAAAGCATGTGTGCTGGACAAACCATCATTTCTTTTTGCAAAATTCCTATTGTACGAAGTAATAATAGTGTTTTTGCGATTAGGATCATCAATATGTCTTGCCCATTGGCCAATGCAGGGGCCACAGGCATTTGCAAGCACCATTCCGCCTACGTTTTCAAAATCTTTTATGAATCCATCTCTTTCTATAGTAAAACGAACCTGCTCACTGCCCGGAGTAATTGTAAAATCAGATGTCACTTTCAATCCTTTACTTATGGCATCTTTTACAATAGAAGCAGAGCGGCTGATATCTTCATAAGAAGAATTGGTGCAACTGCCAATCAATGCCACTTCAATTTTTTCGGGCCATCCGTTTTTCTGTGCGGTTTCTTTTAATTTGGAAATCGGTGTTGCAAGATCAGGAGTGTAGGGGCCATTGAGATATGGTTCCAGGGTATTTAAATCCAATTCCAGTAACTGATCAAAATATTTTTCAGGATGAGCATACACATCTGCATCAGGGCGTAAATGTTCTTTTATACTATCAGCCATTGAAGCTACATCCGCACGGCCGGTTGCTTTCAGGTAGGCACTCATCTTTTCATCATAAGCAAACAATGAACAAGTAGCTCCGATTTCTGCGCCCATATTACAAATAGTTCCTTTTCCGGTTGCACTCAAACTATCAGCACCTTCGCCAAAATATTCTATGATCGCACCGGTTCCACCCTTCACTGTCAGTTTTCCTGCTACCCATAGGATCACATCTTTGGCAGAAGTCCAGCCATTTATTTTTCCGGTAAGCTTTACGCCAATCACTTTAGGCATTTTCAATTCCCATGGCAATCCCGACATTACATCCACTGCATCGGCGCCACCAACCCCAATGGCAATCATGCCAAGTCCGCCGGCATTGGGAGTATGTGAATCGGTACCAATCATCATACCTCCGGGAAAAGCATAGTTTTCCAATACAACCTGGTGAATGATACCGGCGCCGGGTTTCCAAAATCCAATTCCATATTTGTTAGAAATAGAAGCTAAGAAATCATACACTTCCCGATTTGTTTCCAATGCCAATTGCAAGTCTTTTTTGGCACCTACTTTTGCCAATATCAAATGATCACAGTGTACGGTAGAAGGAACAGCCACCTTATCCCGTCCGCAGGTCATGAACTGGAGTAACGCCATCTGCGCCGTTGCATCCTGCATAGCCACTCTGTCGGGAGCAAAATCCACATAATCTTTTCCCCTGGAATAAGGTTTTGATGAAGACGTGGATAAATGAGCATATAAGATTTTCTCAGTAAGTGTAAGTGGTTTACCTACCAATTTTCTTGCTGTTTCAATTTTTCGGGGAAGATCTGAATAAACTTTTTTGATGAGATCAAAATCAAAAGTCATTATGAAAGAATTAAAAATTAAAAAATACTAAATTAGCAGGCGTGGAAGATGCCTCTAATTTGCCGCAAAATTACGATAAACTGGCTGTTCCGGGAATTGGTATTTCAGAAATTTGAGAAGATTTTTTAAATTCGTTGTATCATGAACCGCTTCAGAAACTTTGTTGAATGGAATGCCTTTGGTGTATGTACCGCTATCGGAGAGCGGTTGGGCATTGCTACCACCCGCATCCGGCAATACTTTATTTATACTTCACTGCTTACGATGGGTTCTCCAATCATTATTTACCTGGTGCTTGCTTTCTGGAGAAATATGAAGAAATATATTGTATCGGCGAAAAGGAATCCGTGGTATTATTTGTGAGAAGTAAATATGTAATCAAGAGTTTGGAGTTGGGATTTTAGCAAAAAAGATTCTTTCCTGTCAACTAACATTTACTACTCTTCATTCATAATTCTATATTCACCATTCATTCACTTTATCAGATCAACTCTTTCACTTTTGCCACCACCGCATCCACTTCTTCTTTTGTATTGTGTTTGCTGAAGGAAAAACGAACGGTAACCAAATTGGGATTATTATTCAATGCCCTGATGACATGACTTCCTACATCAGCACCGCTGCTGCATGCGCTGCCGCCGGAAACACAAATATTATTTATATCCAAATTGAAAAGTATCATTTCTGATTTTTCCGTTTTGGGAAACGCTGCACTCAACACCGTATAAAGACATTTCCCTTCCTGGTCGCCGTTGAACTGAACGCCTTTTATATTTTTGCGCAGTTCATCTATCATATACGTTTTGAGCGATTGAATATAAGCGCTGTCTTTTTCAAGGTTTGCCATTGCCAGTTCCAATGCTTTGGCAAAACCAATAATGCCGTATAGATTTTCCGTACCTGCCCTCATATTTCTTTCTTGTCCGCCGCCATAAATAAAAGGCTTTGCTTTTACATTATCATTGATGTATAAAATGCCGATGCCTTTTGGACCGTGGAATTTATGCCCGGATGCAGATATAAAATGAACCGGTGTTTTTCGAAGATCAATCGGATAATGCCCGACTGTTTGCACACAATCCGAATGAAAAATAGCATTATATTTTTTGCATAAACCTCCCACCGCATCAATATCCAATAAATTCCCGATCTCGTTATTGGCATGCATCAACGAAACCAAACAACGCTCTTTATGAGAAGCTAATTGTCTTTCCAGGTCTGACAGGTCAACATGTCCATTAGCCATCAATTTTACAAAACTGCTGGTTACATTATTGGTATGATCATAATGTTCTACTGTGTGAAGAACAGCATGATGTTCTATCGGCGAAGTAATGATGTGTTTGCAGCCGAGATCACGAATAGAAGTAAGAATAGCGGTATTATTACTTTCGGTACCGCAACTGGTAAAAAATATTTCTCCCGGATGAGCATTTAATATTTTTGCTACAGATTTCCTGGCGTTTTCAATAGCCATTCTTGTTTCTCGACCATAAGAATATATAGACGACGGGTTGCCAAATTTTTCTGTCATATAAGGCAACATAGTATCCAGCACTTCTTTATCAAGTGCAGTGGTGGCAGCGTTATCGAAGTAAATACGGTTCATAAAAATCAAAATTCAAGGAACGAAGAACAAAGATTAAGTGTCCGGGAAATTTTAAAATATTAAAACTGCAAAGATAATTAATATATCCCGTGCAGAGATGGGATTATACCAAACCTTAAAAATGATTGACAAAGCTTGTAATACAATTAAATTAAACAGCCTATTTATAAAAAAAGAATACTGGCATGACCTTCAGCTTTATATTTAGCCCTCACATACTCTCCTTTATATCCCGCATCAGTTGCATGGCAATGTTATTGGCCTTGGTTTCAAAATCACTTTCGGCGTAAATGCGGATAATGGGCTCTGTATTGGAAGTGCGGAGATGCACCCAATCATTATCAAACTCAATTTTCAATCCATCGTCTGTATTGATCGGGTTCTTCTTGTATTTCTTTTTTATTTTTTCAAAAACAGATTTTACATCTATACTCTTCTGCAGTTCAATTTTATTTTTAGAAATAAAATAATCGGGATATAAACTGCGCAGGGATTTAATTCCTTTTTTATAATTAGCCAGGTGGCTTAAAAATAAGCCAATGCCAATCAACGCATCCCTGCCGTAATGAAGATCGGGAACAATAATACCGCCGTTTCCTTCGCCGCCGATCACTGCATTCACTTCTTTCATTTTATTCACCACATTCACTTCTCCCACTGAAGAGGGGAAATATTGTCCGCCATGTTTCAAAGTCAATTCCTTTAATGCTTTTGTGCTGCTCATATTGCTAACCGTGTTTCCGGCCTTCTCGCCCAACACATAATCGGCTACAGCTACCAACGTATATTCTTCACCAAACATGCTGCCGTCTTCACAGATAAAACAAAGGCGATCCACATCCGGATCGACGGCTATACCAAGGTCGGCTTTTTGTTTTACCACTTCATTGCTCAGCTGTGTCAAATGCTCCGGTAATGGCTCAGGGTTGTGAGCAAATTTTCCGCTCACTTCACCATTCAATACAATAATTTCTTTTACACCTAATGCTTTTAATAATGCAGGAACATAAATGGCACCTGTGGAATTAATGGCATCCACCACCACTTTAAAATTTTTCTTCGCAATAGCTTTTGCGTTTACCAAAGGGTAATTTAAAATAATATCAATATGTTTTTGCAGGTAACTGTCATTTAAAATTGCTTTTGCCTGCCTGCCTGCGGACAAATCCATTTTTTTCTCCGCATATTCCAAAACTTTATTTCCCATTTCTGCAGAAATAAATTCACCCTGGTTGTTCAATAATTTCAAAGCATTCCAATCTGCCGGATTGTGGCTGGCGGTTATAATAATTCCACCCACTGCATTTTCCATCTTTACAGCAATTTCAACGGTTGGTGTTGTGGACAAGCCAAGGTCAACGACATCTACACCAAGGTGGTTCAAAGTCATTACAACAATATCACGGATGTTTTCGCCACTGGTACGCCCATCACGGCCTACAACCATTTTAGGATTTCCGTTATTACCGGAATAATTCTCCAAAAGCAAAACTGCAAATGCTGCAGTAAATTTCTCTACATCAGCCGGGGTCAGATTTTCACCGGGTTTATCTCCTATCGTTCCCCTGATCCCGGATATACTTTTTATTAGTGGCATAGAATAAAGGCCTGTATGTGGACGGCAAAAATACGTTTTTCAAATTCAATTGATTCGTTAAAGCATTATTACATTTGTCAAAATTTATTGATGCCCCGAATTCCCTGGTATATAGATTGGTTTAACTCCCCTTTTTATTATCAACTCTGCTTTGAAAGGAATAAAAACGAAGCTGAAAAATTTTTATACAAACTTATCCACTACCTGGAACCGTCAACCGGCTGCCGAATGCTGGATGTGGCTTGCGGGCAGGGCCTTTTCAGCAGAGTGCTGGCTTCCATGGATTTTGAAGTGACAGGCACAGATATCTCTGAATATGCTATTACCGGTGCCAAACAATTTGAAAAAGAAAATCTTCAATTCTACTTACATGATATAAGGCGGCCTTTCTGGATTAATTATTTTGATTATGTATTTAATTTTTTTACCGGCTTCGGTTATTTCAGAACAAGGAGGGAGCATGAAGATGCAATACGTACCATATGCAACAGCCTGAAATCAAATGGTGTGTTAGTGATGGATTACCTGAATGTACATTATGTTGAAAACCATTTGGTGGCTGAAGAAGAAAAAGAAATAAACGTAACTACTTATCATATCCGGCGATGGCAGGATGATACTCATTTTTATAAAAACATCAGGATACAATATTCTACATTACCCGGCCCCATTGAATTTACTGAAGAAGTATCAAAATTAATGTTAGGAGATTTTACGGATATGCTCAGTTACCAGGGTATGCAGATTATCTCAGTATTCGGAGACTATGAACTCAATCCTTATAATATAGAAAAGACTCCAAGAATGATTATTGTGGCTAAAAAAATAAAAGTATAAGGTATATTAAAGGACAAACTTCCTAATCCTTTTTATTATTCATGATTAAATACTTTGCTGTTTCATAAAAAGCAGAAGTGAATGCGGATAATTTTTTTTGGACAGAATCCAATTGTTTTGCTGTATAGGTGATGCCGCCATTTTTCATGGACTCCACTTGATCATCGGGAAAATTAAGGTTTGTAGAAAAATAAAAATCATCCGTAACCATACCGATGCGACCGGCGGCATTGGTAATAAATGCATAATCATTTTTTTTATCCGGATCCAAAAGATCCCTTCCCAAAGTGGTGTTGACATAAGGCTGGTGCAGCATGCCTGCAATAGTAGGCAACACATCAATCTGTGACACGACTTCCATCCTCCTCTGAGGAGCCAATAAAAATGGAGCATAGAACAACAGAGGCACATGTTCATCCGTCAAACGTTGTTCTGTCCAAACGGGAGGATAAATGGCCCTGGCATTTCCGGCGACACCATGGTCCCCGACAAATACAAAAATTGTATTGGCAAAATATGGCTCCTTTTGAACAGCTTCCAGGAACTTCTGAAAGCAATAATCTGAATAGCGGAATGAATTGAACTCATCCTCCGATTCGAATCCATATTTGGATAATGTATCATCAGGAAAAAACTTTTTTTGAAAATCGCTGTCGTCTTGCGGAATCATGTAAGGGCGATGATTGTCGGAGGTTTGAATATAAGCAAAGAATGGTTTGCTTTCATTTTTAAATACCTCGTTTGCTTCCATAAAAAGATCTTTATCGCTGATACCCCATACATTTAGTTTTGGCGACTTATGCTGTGCTTCAGTGTACATTTTCAGATCATGTATATTATTTAACAAGCCATCGAAATTGTTGAACTCGGGGCTTCCCCCCAGGAAATAAAATTTGTCATAGCCTTCAAAATTGTTGATGATGGTATGTTGTTTCAAAGCCAGAGGATTTCGTGTTGAAAATTTGAATTGTTGCGCATCAGGAATTCCGGTGAGTGTAGCAAACAAACCTCTTGCAGTAGAAAAGTGCGGCGTAAAACATCGTTCAAAAAAAATTCCTTTTTGAGTCAGTGAATTAAAAAAAGGAGTTGCATCCAGCGGGTTACCGCTCATGCTGCTTTTGTACATACTGAATGATTCGCACTGGACCAGGATAATATTTGGCCGGCTTTCTAATGAATGACTACCCGGAAGAATTACCCGGCGATAAGAAAATTCATTTTTTTGAGGCAATGGCATCCATTCTGACATCAATGGAAATGCTTCTCTTGCTTTCTGCTCATTAAATTCCGGTTTACGGAATTTTAATGTGGTAAAAAAATTCTGCAATGGATTTAATGCGAGGTAAGATTTAAAGCTGTCATGAAAAACAAACGAATCACTCCAGGTTAATGGCGGCCAGGATAATCTTCCATAAACAAAAAAACCAAGTATGAGGGCAGTAATGAAAAAATATTTCCTTCGGTATAGAATTCCCTTTCCATCTGTTCTATTCACTACCTGCCAGTGGCTTTGCCGGTACATCCACCGGAAAAATAAAACTGCTACAATCAAACCGAGGATCAGCCAAACCATCGGGTAGGTTTGAAACATCATGGACAAAGAAATATCGGCATCTTCCATAAAATTCAATGCCCCGGCATCCAACCGGGTGCGGTTGTAAGAAAAACTACCAAAGTCTGCAGCAAAAAAAAAGAAAACAATAAAAGTGATGATTGCGAGATACCAGGTCCACCATTTTTTTGTTTGGATAGAATAAAAAGGAGACATTTTCGGGTACATACTCACCAGTACAATAGGTAATAAGATAATAGCAATCCATCGGAGATCATACCTGATTCCCATGGCAAAGGATGGAAGTAACTCACCAAATGACAAATTATCCGGGTGAAATGCAAAATAGGTAGCCATCCGAAATGCTGTAAAGATCAGCAGGAAGATCAGGAAAAGCCGAACTACCCAGAGGATGGTTTTTGGTATTTTTAAACGAACCAGCATATAATACCGTAATGATTATCTCATGTATGCAACCCGGCAAAGGTCAACAAAAGAATCTGATTTATTGCGTTTCTTAGATCCTATGTTTTTAATTTTAAAACTACCTCTCTTCAGCAAGCGCAACAGATTTGCTACCTTCGTTAGCCAACCAGCGAATACATGGAGCTTATCATTTTATTATTTCTTATTTTTTTAAATGGCCTGTTTGTGATGTCCGAGATTGCACTTGTCTCAGCCCGGAAAGCCCGGTTGGAAAGTATGGCAGAAAAAGGTGATACCAACGCTAAAAAAGCCCTGGAACTTTCCAATAACCCTGAAATATTTTTATCAGCAGCACAGATCGGCATCACATTAATAGCAATATTAACCGGTGTGTATTCTGCAGATCGTTTCAGCCCTTACCTGTACCCGTTTTTTGAAAATATCAGCTTCCTGAAACCTTATGCTAATTCCATTGCCACTACTATCGTCGTCATCCTGGTAACATTTCTCACTATAATTTTCGGGGAGCTGATACCCAAACGTATTGGATTATTACGGGCAGAAAAAATTGCCAAGATTGCCGCCCGGCCCATGAATGCTTTTGCCCGCTTCACGCATCCCATCGTATGGCTGCTGAATAAAATAAGCAATCTCTATTTTTCAATTTTTAAGCTTGAACGTTCTAAGGATGATGCCGTGACGGAGGATGAAATAAAAACCATGATCACCGAAGGTGCCGAAGCCGGAACTATTGAAGAAGCCGAGCAGGAAATCATTGAACGAGTATTTCATTTGGGAGACCGCAACATCACATCCATCATGACGCATCGCAGTGATATAATCTGGTTTGGCTTGCATGATAGTGAAGAAAAAATAAAAGAAAAAATTCTTAGCGAACCGCATTCGGTGTATCCTATTTGCGAAAAAGATATTGATCACATAAAAGGTGTGGTTTCCATCAAAGACCTTTACACCAGTGCTGATAACACTTTATTCAAAGACATCATGCAACCGGCTTTGTTTGTTCCCGAAAATAATACAGCCTACCAGGTTCTTGAAAAATTCAAACAAACAAAAATGCATTCCTGTTTTATAGTAGATGAATACGGAACGATTTTAGGACTACTTACTTTGAATGATATATTGGAAGCCCTTGTGGGGGATATTCCGCAACCCGATGTCCCCGATTATGAAATCATCAAAAGAGATGACGGCAGTTTCCTGGTTGATGCACAAATTCCCTTTTATGATTTCCTGAGTTATTTTGATAAGGCAGAATGGCTGAATGAAGGTGAACATGAATTTGACACCTTAGCCGGATTTGTTCTTCATGAACTGGAACGTATTCCTAAAACAGGCGATAAGTTGCAATGGAAAGGTTTCCGTGTTGAAATCATGGATATGGATGGCCACCGCATTGATAAGGTGTTAGTGAAAGTCAGCAAAGAGATCAGGGAAGAGATGGAGGGGTGAAGGGGATATTAATTATTAGTTGCTGGTTACAAGTTATTAATTGCTTGTTCACTCAGGCGTCTTTGTTAAAAGTCTTTAAATACACATTTGTAAGTATAGCCCGTCTTTTATCCATCATTCCACTGTTCTGAAGACCCTCTTTCATTAAATCTTCCCTACCCTGTTCAGAAGTATTTTTATATTTATGTATTGCAATTTATTTTTTTAAACCCCATACATGCTTAGTCCCATGCGAAAAACGAAATTTTTTTATAGGCTGGCTGTATGCATTTTCCTATTAAGTCTCTTCACCTGCAGTAATAAGAAGGCAATAAACCACTCCTTTGCATATTCTTTCAAAAAAGAAGTAGCAAAATTTTCTTTGATCCCTATGAGCAGCAAAGAAATAAAAATTAATATACCGGGACTGAAAAAAGTACCCGCCGGCAGGCCAACCATTTTCGTTTTGCATAATCATACCCGGAAAGCCGATACACCTAAAAAAGTTATGTCTGTAAAAACAAGCGTTATACGGCCGGGCAGCAATGGTTATTCGCTTCCAGAAAAAATTGAAGCATCCGGGATAATAGTTACTGCAGATATACCAGAACCATTTACCGTAAAAGAAATGACCTATAAAACCCCGAATCCATCATCCTTTGCTTCTTTTGACAAAATACACGGCCTGAAAAATAGTATTGTTACCTGTTTGCTCAATGATACAGAAGGCAATCTCTGGATCGGCACGGCAAGCGGCGTTACAAAATACAATGGCCATACGTTTACCAACTTTACAAAAAAAGAAGGACTGATTGATAATGATGTCCGAAGCATACTCCAGGATAGAAATGGGAATATCTGGTTCGGCACATTAAACAATGGCATTTCAAAATACGATGGATATTCATTTACCAACTTTACGACAAGGGAAGGACTGTGCGGTAATTCCGTTTTAGGAATGGCCGAAGATGATTCAGCTAATATCTGGTTTGCATCGCTTGGAGGCGGAGTGTCAAAATATGACGGTCATTCATTTGAAAATTTTTCGCAAAAACAGGGGCTTATTCATGATTCAGTAAATACAGTAATAAAAGATAAAACCGGGAAGCTCTGGTTGGGCACCAATCAGGGTATTTCCTGTTTCGATGGTCAATCGTTTACTAACTATTCTTTTGCAGAAGGCGCAGGAAACAATTTTGTTTATTCTATACTTGAAGACAAAGCAGGAAGGCTTTGGTTCGGCACTTTGGGAAACGGAGTATATATTTTCGATCAACATTCGTTCACACATCTTACATCACAAGAGGGTTTGACAAACAATGATGTTTTCAGCCTTATGCAAGACAGGAAAGGAAATATGTGGATTGGTACTCACTATGGGCTTTCAAAATATGATGGAATATCGTTCACAAATTATACGGAAGAAGACGGCCTCAACAGTACAAATATTTATTGTTTGCATGAAGATATACCCGGCAATATCTGGATCGGCACCGGCGGCGGTGGTATTTTAAGATATATTCCCGGTTCATTTACTCACATCACAGAATCAGAGGGGTTGTCAAAAAATTATATTTTCAGCTTGTATGAAGATCAATCCAACAAGCTATGGTTTGGCACCTGGCGTGGTGGTGTATCTCAATATGACGGGCATACCCTTAAAAATTTTGCCATAAAGCAGGGTCTCCCTCATGATGATGTGAGAAGCATCTGGCAGGATAAAACGGGTAATTTCTGGTTTGCCACATACAAAGGTGTAGCAAAGTATGATGGGCATTACTTCACCTGGTTTTCTGAAAAAGACGGGCTGGTAAACGATGATGTAAATAACATATTTGAAGACCTGTCAGGGAATCTTTGGTTTGGAACGGAAAAAGGTGTTTCCAAATACAATGGATATTCATTTACAAATTTCCTTTGTACCGATAGCGTTGTCTGTCCTGTAAACCTCATCCAGCAAGACAAAGCGGGGAATATTTTGCTATGCACTGCAAAAGGATTTTTCAAATACGATAATAAACATTTGTATCATTTAGGTATTACGGCCGATTGGCAGGTCATGACTGTTATGGAAGACTCAACCGGAAACTTGTGGCTTGGAACTGTGAATGGCTTACATATTTTTGACGGAAGCCATATTATCTCTCTCACGGAAAATGAAGGTTTGATTAATAATGAAATTACCGGCTTGTTAAAGGATCACCTCGGAAATATCTGGTTGGGAACAAGATTCGGGCTTAGTAGATTGACTCCGGAAAAATTGAAATTGCTAAAAAAAAGAGTAACAGAAGGAACAATAAAGGCAGAGGATGTGTTTTTTAAAAACTATAGTTATGCCGATAATTTTCTCGGTATAAGCGCCAATAAACAATGCATTTTAGAATCAAAAAATCAAAATATTTGGGTTGGTACAATCAAAGGAGTTGCCAATTTCAATACTTCTGAAGAAATTAAAGATACTACTGCTCCCGGCATTGCTATCACGTCTGTTAATCTGGCCAATGAAAAAATAAACTGGGAAACCCTTTTTAATAAAAAAGATACCAGCCTGCAATTGAAAAATGGAACGGTGCTGAAAGATTTCAGTTACAATACTATCAGTCGCTGGTATGGCTTACCTCAACATCTCAGTCTCTCTTATCAAAACGATTATATTAGTTTTGATTTTTCAGGAATTACTACTGATCAATCACAAAATGTAAAATATCAATACCAGTTAGAAGGTTTTGATGAATTTCCAAACCCATTGACGTCACAGGCCACTGCATCCTATGGCAACTTATCTCCGGATAAATATACTTTTAAAGTTAGGGCTTTGAACAGCGAAGGCCATTGGAGCAAGGAAGCTGCTTATTCGTTCACAATAAGGCCACCCTGGTGGCAAACATGGTGGTTTCGGATAATCATTATCGCTTTATCACTTGTAATTGTTTTTGGAACCACCCGATTCATCTATAACTACCAATTGAACAGGCAGAGGGCGGTACTGGAAAAAGAATTAGCCATACAGTATGAACGGCAACGAATTTCATCTGACCTGCATGACGAGATTGGTTCCACACTCAGCAGCATAAATATCTACAGCAATCTTGCAAAAACAGAAAAGGATAAAGGCGCATATCTTGACGCTATCACCGCCAATATAAACGAAGTGGTAGGTAAATTAGACGACCTTGTTTGGAAAATTAATCCAAAATATGACAGCCTCGAAAGTGTGATACATCGTTTGTTGTTTTATGCAGAACCGGTTGCTGCCGCAAAAAATATTTTAATTGATATTCAGGTTGAGGAGAGCTTGCATTCGCAGAAATTAGATTCAGAATCAAAACATCAACTGTTTCTGATCCTGAAAGAGCTGGTGAATAATTCCTTGAAACATTCTGGTTGCAACTCTTTGAAAATTGCTTTTACCTGTGAAAAAAATCAGTTACAGGTGATGGTGGCAGATGATGGGAAGGGATTTAAAGAAACCCAGGTACCCTCCATCAGAAACGGACTGAATAATATAAAACAAAGAGTGGATAACCTGCATTGGACAATTATAGTAAATACTTCTGCCGGAGAAGGCTGGCAAACAATTATCCGGTTGCCATTTGCCTGACAGAAATCTGGTATTTTTTATACTTCCGGAACAGTTACTTTTACAGCTATGATCAGGGTGGCTTTAATAGAAGATAATCTTTCTTACCTGAAAGCGATGCAGGCATTAATTGGGAGCAAGACTGATTTGCTGCTGGTATATACTGCCGAAAACCTGAAAAATATTGACCAGCTTTGCCAGGCTTCACCGGATGTTATTATCCTGGATATAGACCTCCCCGGGATCAACGGGATAGAAGGCGTCCGTTTTCTTCGTGATAATAAAATAACAGCCGGTATTTTTATGCTGACCGTTTTTGAAGACGATGAAAAAATTTTCAGCGCCATAAAAGCCGGCGCCGATGGATATCTTTTGAAAAAAGATCCGCCTGATAAAATTATCGAAGCCATTGAAGCCGTGTACCGGGGAGAAAGTATTATAAATGGAAGAGTGGCCAGAAAAATGCTTGATTACTTTGCAGGAAAAGGAACAACTAATCAAAAAGAATTAGAACAGTATAACCTGACTAAAAGAGAAAAAGAAATTCTTCAATTATTGATAGCCGGAAAACCATATAAACTGATTGCCGAGGAATGTAATATCAGCATGCAAACACTCTTCAGCCACACAAAAAATATCTATAACAAGCTCAACATACACTCAAGAGCCGAAATAGCGGCGAGGTTTGGGTAATTTTTCCTCACATAAATCTGGTATTTCTGATCAAAATATCCCTGATAATTGGGATTGCCTGTGTTAACCGGGTAAAATAATTTTACTTAACAAAAAAAGTCGAAGCTTCAGAAGCTGAATCTTTTCTATCCAATCAATTTTATCCCAATTTCTTATGAAACCTTTTTTAAGGTGTAAATATTCGCTAAAGCAATAACCTTTCTTATGAAATTGAATGCCTTGCAGTTCCTATTTTTAAATATTTTAAAAAAGCTTCTGTTTTTTCTGCTGGCACATTCAATTTCTAAAATCTTTTTTATAAAAAGAAAGATGCCTACAATCATGCAGGATGATTCTTTGTTTCCGGAATACCCTCTGTCTATACAAATGCATGCTATAAATTTTACAATATAAAACCTACTGATGATTATTGCTAAAATGAATTTCAGGCTTTTATTGTTATCAATTTATACCATTCTAACGGGTGTTCTATCCAATGCACAGATATGCACGGCAAAAATTTTACAAAAAGATACTACCATCTGCTCAGGTAATGCATTGCAACTTACGGTAAGTATAAACGATTCATCAGATAATTGTAATACATACTCACTTAGCAGTTCTTTGCAAAATGGACTTTTGGGGTGGTTTCCTTTTTGCGGCAATACTGATGACATTGGCCCGCAACATAATAATGCTGTTGCTTATGGTCCTTTGTCTTATGGTACCGACAGGTATAATAAACCCAATACGGCTATATATTTTAAAGGTAATGGCGAATCGGTGCATACCAATAAAATTGAAAGGACAACAATAAATTCATTTAGTTATGTAACCTGGGTGAACACTTCCAATAGCGTTGTACTTCCATCTGAAACCATCAACCCTTATTCGGGTTTTAGTATAGATTTGTCAAGCACCTGCGTGATTCACGCCACCCATGGTTATAACTGGGCAATAGACCACAACAATACAGGGGCGGGTTTATTTGTGGCTACGAACGGAGTATTTGTTTTAGAACATACTGATGTTATTATTCCAACACCCCTGGTGTGGCAGGGAAATTTGGTAGGATGGCACTCGGTAGCACTTGTGTATGATAATCACGTACCAAACCTGTATATTGATGGAAAATTTGTCAAAAGCGGGTTGGTAACACCCTATATTGTTCATCCTTCATTTGGCTGTGACAGTTTTTATACCGCAGGAAGATATGCATACATTACATGCGGGTTTGGAAAGGGCTTTAATCCATCGGGAGCTACGGTACCTTCCAATAATTTCAGAGGAGCAATTGATGATATAAAAATTTATAACCGTGCACTATCAGCAAATGAAATAGCAGAATTATATGCAAGAGACAAATCCAGGATACTCTGGTCAACTGGAGATACAACAAAAACGATTACAGTCAGCCCGGTTAGCGATTCTGTTTATCATGTTACGGTAACCAATGATCTGGGTGCCTGTACAGATAGTGTAAAAATATATGTTTTGCAGGTAAAATCAGTCAATACAAACACAACAATTTGTAATGGGGATGTTTATATATTGCCATCAGGCAAGCCTGTTTCAAGCGCTGGCGTTTATATAGATACCCTTTATAGTATGGGTGGTTGTGACAGCCTGATTACAACACTCACATTAAGTGTTTATTCAGCACCGGTACATCAAAACCTTAGTGCTGCTATATGTACAGGACAAACTTATACTTTACCGTCGGGCAGAATAGTTTCTTCCACCGGAATCTACACCGATACTTTAAAAAACAAAACAGGTTGTGACAGCCTGATTACAACACTCACATTAAGTGTTTATTCAGCGCCGGTACAACAAAATATTACTTCATCATTATGTGCAGCACAAACTTATATTTTACCATCAGGCAGAATAGTTTCTTCCACCGGAATCTACACAGACACTTTAAAAAACAAAGCAGGTTGTGACAGCCTGATTACAACACTCACATTAAGTGTTTATTCAGCACCGGTACAACAAAGCCTTACTGCTGCTATATGTACAGGACAAACTTATACTTTACCATCAGGCAGAATAGTTTCTTCTACCGGAATCTACACAGACACTTTAAAAAACAAAGCAGGTTGTGACAGCCTGATTACAACACTCACATTAAGTGTTTATTCAGCACCAGTACAACAAAGCCTTACTGCTGCTATATGTACAGGACAAACTTATACTTTACCATCGGGTAGAATAGTTTCATCGGCCGGTATTTACCCGGATACAATAAAAAACAATGCAGGCTGTGACAGCCTGGTTTCAAGCGTAAATCTTTCTTATCACAATGTGGTACTTAATAATTTACAGGTATCAATTTGTCCTTCACAATTTTATACATTGCCGTCAGGAACGATTGTAAACGCTTCAGGAATATATTCCGATACACTACGATATGCAGCAGGTTGCGATAGTGTAATAACCATTCTGCAATTACATGTATCCTCACCGCCGGTTACTAACAACGTTTCTGTTTCATTATGCCAGGGGGAAAATTATATATTGCCTTCCGGAAGAATTGTTACTACGACTGGATTTATTATTGATACTTTACGAACAAGTGCCGGTTGTGACAGCATTATAACGATTGCCGGTATTTATGTAACTCCCAAAACCATATACAGCCATGATATTTCTATTTGCGATGGAGACAGTTTTACCTTACCGTGGGGAGTATCGGTAAACAAAACCGGGATTTATAATGATACCATTCGTACTATGCAAGGTTGTGATAGTATAATAAATTCTTTTTCGATAACTGTCCATAACAAACCCGTGATAAAAACCAGTAAATCCAATGATATTTACTGCAGTGCAGGCATAAGCAATCTATCCGCAAGCGGCGGCGTTCAGTATCAATGGTCGCCAGTTGCTTCGTTAAATAATCCCTCAATTGCTTCTCCGGTTGCAGCCCCGACAGCAACTACGGTTTATCATGTAACAGTAGAAAATGAATTTGGTTGTATTGCTGAAGATAGTATTGAAGTCATAGTTAATACGATAGGCAGCAACCAAGCTTATCAATTGCCCAATGCCTTCACGCCAAATAATGATGGCAAAAATGATTGCTTTGGAATTAGAAACTGGGGCGCTGTTACCAACTTGAATTTCCTCATATTCGACCGGTGGGGAAATAATGTTTTTCATACAACTAATTATTCAGAATGCTGGGACGGAACCGCAAATGGGAATACATGCGTTGGCGGCATATACGTATATTATTTAACTGCTCATTCCGGATGTGGTGAAATAGTTAGAAAAGGGACTGTCTTATTAATCAGGTAATACTTTTTTATCAACTTTCAGCAGTCATATTATAACTTCATGATAGCCTCACATTGCTGGTATACAATTGCAAAACTTTTAATCAAATATTTATCAGATATGTTTTAAGTTGATCAATATTCCGCCGTTGTTGAAGCTTGAAACTTTATAAAGTTTAAGTATATTAAAAGCCAGATGCATTCCTGGTTCCGAAAAATAATGGATTAATATTTAACTCGTAGATATTATTCCCTGAACAATCTAGCTATGAAATTCACTTTTTAAAAATGTATAAAAAGCTTTTAAGTTTACAACAATTGAGTAAGGCTTCTAAGGAAATCAAGTAATTTTCCCTCACATAAATCTGGTATTTCTGATCAAAATATCCCTGATAATTGGGATTGCCTTTATAAACCTGTTAAGTTACTTTTAATCGCAGAAAACCAAGAATGTCTATTCCTGCTTCTTAATTATTTTATTTACGGATTCTCCAATACCTGCTGGCAACCATTCTCAGAAAAATCTAATAAAAAACTAAGATTTTGAAAAAACCTTTTGTACAAACACCGGGTTGAGAAAGTTATGTACTGGTATAGAATTTTTAAATTCTAAAAAATTTAATCAACATTTTTCATTTAATAAAATAACCGTTATGAAACCAAAACTATTAATACCCATTCTATTGCTTACTTTATTTCCTCCATTTATTCATGCACAGGATAATTTGCAATCAGTCGAAAAAAGTTCTGTTGAAAATAAATCTAAAAATGGTACCTGGCATAATTACAATATTATTAAAACCAACCTTACTTCCATACTTTTAAAAAATTATTCACTCCAGTATGAAAGAGTGTTGACTCGAAAAATTTCCGTGGCCTTGCAATATCGTATCATGCCCGAATCCGGATTGCCTTTCAAAAGTTCATTGCTAAAGCTCGCTGCTGAAAATGAAGATGACAATACCAAAAAACTTATTGAAGATTTCAGAATGAGCAATTATGCCATTACCCCGGAAATAAGGCTTTACCTCAGTAAAAAAGGGTATGGCCGAGGTTTCTATATAGGCGTATATTATCGCTATGCATCATTTACTTCAAATGACTTTAATGTTTTTTATACTGATGACAACAATACAGATCAAAGCATTAAACTTTCCGGCAAGCTTACTGCAAATACCGGTGGAATATTAATGGGTGTGCAACATTTTTGGGGAAAGCGGGTGGTGCTTGATGTGTGGATTTTAGGACCGCATTATGGTTCAGGCTCCGGCAATTTCGTCGGCATATCATCCAAGCCATTAAGCACTAATGAACAAAATGCTTTAAGAGATCAATTGGATAATATAGATATACCGCTCACTGAAAAAACAATAAATGTAAATGCCAATGGCGCTTTATTAAAATTAGACGGGCCATGGGGAGGAATAAGAACCGGTTTATCTCTGGGAATTAAATTTTAAACAACTATGAAAAAATATCTGGTAAATCTTTTAGTGTTGCTGATCAGCACATGCTGTATTTGCGGTATGTGCTCTAAAAGTGATGATGCCAGTAGTAGTAACAACAACAACAACAACAATAATCCTAATGAGCCAGAGCTATCGCCTGACTCTACCTGGGTATATTTTGATGATTGCCCCAGCCTGGTACAATTTTATAATTCCGGCAACAGCAACAATACCGGGGGCTTCAACAACCGTCCGCTATTTGAAAAATGGTTGGCTACCAAAATTGGTATTGGTTTTTCAGGAATAAACACAACTACACAAAAAAGATATTTAACCTGGGGCTTTGAAAATACAGGCGATACAAGGTTTTTGTCAAAGACATTAAACCCGGGAGGCAAAGAAGCGCTTTCTGTTGTTATAAATGATATTGCCGCTCCGCCGGCTACAGGAAGCTATACCCTGGACATTGATAACAAACAAGGGTTTTGCTGGTACTATGTATATGCTTCATCCGGCGCCCTGTTCGATTCAACAAGAACACAGGGAATAAACAATTCGACTTTTACTATTACCAAATTAAGTTTTTTTCAATCTATGGGCAGCACGGCCGACCGTTACAAAATGAGCGGCTCTGCTGTTCTTAATATCATGTATTGGAAGAGCGGAACATCATCCACCACGGATATTCATACGCTTCAATGTCATTTTAATAATGTATTTGTTGATTTTATGAAATGAGAAAATGTTTTCATCAATCAGAAAACCAAAACGAAAACTTATGAGATTTTTATTTTTTATTTTTTCATTCCTGTTTGTTTTCAATTGTGTGCATGCACAGCAATTTCCTGCTTCAGTGAAAGATGCAAAGCTGGGGTACAAAATAATCTCAGTTGAAAATAATACCTGGGGATATGATATTTATAATGGAACCCGGCTATTTGTGCATCAGCCTACTATTCCTGCAATGCCCGGCAATAAGGGTTTTAAAAGCAAGCAATTTGCAGAAAAAGTGGCAAAAAAAGTAATTGAAAAAATAAAGAAAGGTGGAGGTCCGCCAACGATAACTATTGACGAAATGAAACAGCTTGGTGTTATTGCAAAATAATTACTTCAAATAAAAATTTTTAAAACTAAATAACATGCTATGAAAAAAATATTACTTCTTATTCTTTCAGTGCTTTTCTTTTTGGAAGGATATACACAGACTCCAAATAGCTGGACACAAAAAGCCAATTTCAATGC
>JAFEAF010000007.1 GCA_018266555.1 Bacteroidota bacterium
GAAGCAACTGGCGTGACTGTACTCATCAAAGAGGGAAATAAATTGCTGGTACTGAAAAAAGATAATTCTATAAAATCAATATTTTATAAAGCTTAAGGATGAAAAATTATATTCTACTGATGATTCTTCAGTATTAGTTTATTGTACGATGCTTCACCCGTCTGCACCTGCAATACATAGCTGCCTGATGGATAAGGGTGAAGCTGATCAATCTCAAAACTATTTTCACCCTGCATGCCAATTCTTTTTCCAGAATAAATGATTCTCCCAGTAAAGTCAATCAGTTTGCAATTGAGTTGCTCATTTCTATCCAGCTGAATGGTGAATCGAATCTTGTCTGAAAAAGGAACCGGGCTTACCTGCAATATTGGCTTTAGAGGATCGCTTAAATTTATTTTTACGATCTCCGAATAAAAGATTTCACCGGACTGATGCTTAAACATGATCCGGTAATAATTTAACCCCGAAGCAGGGTTTCTGTCCACATATTGATAATTCCGTATTCCATTGGTGGAAATTGAGCTGATTTCATCAATCGTTGCAAAATGAACGGCATCATTGCTGCGTTGTACTTTCATGTTATTAAAGAATTCGTTATCAGTCATCTTCCAGAAAAGATTGACCGACTTATCTGACTGCAGCCTTGCATTAAAATCAATCAGATTGGTAGGCACAAGCACCCAATCCTGTATCCTGAACGGAGTAGGAATATCTTCAAGGCTGTCATCAGGAATACCATTATCATTAGGGTCAGCTCTCATCATCCCGCTATTGTTGGAAGAATCCATAACATTATTTCCAAACAACTGGCTTTGCCCCGAACCGAGAGCAGAATTATAATACGTTTTAAGGCTATCAGGATTATTCAAAAGGACAGTAATTCTCACTGTGCCAGAATCTGAAGGAGTGGCGTTAAGTATACTACCTGAGCCACCTACAAAAAGATTACAATTTGTATTTCCATTATAAGCTGGATTCAGAGTAAGCCCCGAAGGCAGGGTGCCAACCGCAGAGACACTGGCGCTGGTGAAACTAGCGCCGAAAACCTTGGCAACGCTATCCACCACCTGCACATTGATAAGCCGTATATTTCCAAAATTTTTAACTTTGACATCGTATTGTACCATCCAGTTATTGCTGCCGAGAGATGTCACGAAGGAAACTTTTTTGGCTACTCCAATTCCGGTAATCATCGTGGCCATATCTGTTGCTGTATAATTATTAGCAGGAAGTGTGACCGGTAAAATAACTGCAGAGCCTGAGGAAATATCAATCTCTTTAAAAGCACAGGGAGAACCACTTCCTTTTTGAGTACTCCCTATAAATTTTCCTTGAGCATAAGCTATACCTGTTAAATTGATACCAGTTGCACCAAAATTTAAAGTGTCAATATAAGTAGCATAAACCTTTTTTGCTGCACCGCCATAAGTACTGTAATCTACGAAGAAGAGCTTGTTGTCAAAAGCAAAATAGAGTTTGCCCATTGGTGTAAATATAATATCGCCATTCAATTGATAAATTGTTTTTCCACCTGACAAAACAATTGTATCACTTGGTCCAAAATAACTGGTCGTAAAATCTACTTTTCTTAAAAAGGGGTTATAAGGGCCAGTCCCTGTAAATTCAAGTTGGAAACCCTCATTCGGCACAAGTGGATTAAAGTCAAGACCAACTACAAATTTGTTATTATAGTAGTTACTCCAAACCTGATTTGGTCCAGATGTATGACAGGTGTCAGGCCTCCAATGATAAACAAAAGAGTTATTCCCGGTTGTTGTAGCAATATAATAAACGTTTTGATCGTAGGGATTGTAAGCAATACTACCTGCTGAAGATGAAAATGCCGGCCCGGATGGAGACCCGCCGCCAAGTTTTGGTTTACACTTAAAGATCGGGCTGAGCGTATTGGTAGCATCGTTATAGCTTAGCACCCGGAATGAATCCGTCGTAGAGCTTCCGCCGCAGTTTTTCCCAATACCCAATGGGGTTGAAATGACTGCATTTTGACCAAAACTTGCTATGTTCAACATGCACAACGCAATCAACAAGGGTGATTTTTTATAGAAATATTTTGCAAATATCTTTTTCATACAATTAAAATTCATAGTTCAAGAGCTATTGTTTGATAAACCTGCCAATTACCTGTTGCTGGATTTGATTTACCAAACGTATATTATATAAGCCGGGTGCAAATACACCCGTTGAAATTTTTATACTTGTTGTAGCCTGCACATTAGCTTCTTTTACAATCTGGCCAGTAATATCAGTTATTGATAATTTCAACAGACCAGAATTGAATCCGGATGGCAAGCTTATTATTACTTCATTGGTTGCAGGGTTAGGAGAAAGCCCGAGTTTCCCGGGCGTTACGTTGCCCGTCACCTGCTTTATGGATGAATAAACAAATGAGCCATCCTTTTTAATAATTTTTAACCGGTAATACTGTTCATCCGTTACTAAATCATCTTCAGCAGCACCCTGGTAAATCTGGGCAGATGTATATGTCTGTACGGGATTAAAAGAAGTCAACTGAACAAAATCTGTTCCGTTCAAGCTTTTTTCAAGAATAACTGATTGCAAATTTTCATCTGTTTCAATTTTCCAGCTCAAATTTACTTTTTGTTTATCTGCTGTAGCTGTAAGATTTATTTGGCTAAACGGTAATACAATCAGCGGGCTGAGTGTAGTACTACTGTTTGTGGAACTAGCTGTGGCTAACACTACATTATTGGGATCCAAAGCGGGCGCCACAGTGGGTGTGGCAGAGAGTTTATAATAAATAACATTAGTGCCAAAAGTACTGCCGGCGGTATTATATAATGTGCCACGATTATCAATAATTACCAAAGTAGTATCCAGCCCGGAGCCATTCCGGATTCTTACCGGCACAGGCATATCAAAATATCCCTGGCCCCCGGATGTAGGCGACTGAACAAGCTGAATGTACACCCCATTGGTTACATACTGGTAGTTTACTACATAAGTGGCTCGTCCTTTTTTATAAACCCAGTCATTGAAAAAATTAGTAAGATCGAAACCTAAACTTTGCACCTGTGCCTGCATGTATTTTTTCAGAGAATCCACAGAAGTAAAATTGTAGTCGAGGCCCGGCGCATTGAGGTAGTCATGCAATGCAGTAAAAAATTTAGTATCACCCATCCAGGACCGGAGCATGGATAAAACCATAGCGCCTTTTTGGTATGGCTGAGTACCTGCGCCTATGAAAATTTTATCTACTGTGGAAATATCACTCACATAGGTTGTAGAGCTATTGGATACGGATGATTTTAAACTTGATCTCTGGCTTGCAGCAGTAGCAGCAGGTTTTAAATTTTCAGGGTAAATGACTGACTGAAAATATTGAGCAAAACCTTCATTTAACCAGATCTGGTGCCAGTCATTAGTTGTAAGTTTATCACCAAACCATTGGTGCGCCAGTTCATGCGCTAATGTGTAATCATCAAAAGCAGCGGTGAAAGTCATAGATTGAACTTCTAAAGCGCCCCAATTACCATTTAAACTTGTAAAACAATCTGCAATTCCATATTTCTCATTTTTAAAAGGGTAATCCGTATTAAGTAATGAAACATATACCGGCAGAATATTTTTGATAACATCTACATTAGATTTATACGCCGCGGTATTATGACTACTCAGCAAATAATTCATCACAGGCATATTAACACTACCAGTTAAAATATTGTATTGATAATTGACATAATTGCCTGCAGCAAAATTGATCATGTATGTTGCAATTGCATACCTTGTCTTCCAGGTGCAGATCCTGTTTGGCCCCGAAATTGTTTCAGTCACTATGCCATTACCTGCAGCCCGATATGCAGAAGGTGTGGTTACGATCAGATCCACAGAATCAATTTTATCGCTTAATGAATCTTTACAGGGCCACCAGGTACTTCCTGAATATGACTCTCCTAAGGTATAGATTACACTATTCGAGGCATCATAATTATATCCGCTGGGAATACTTGTTGATGGAGCTACCGGTGTACCGCTGTAATTGATGGTTACAGAATCCAAAGTACCATGAACCGCAATGGCTGTGGGAAATGTAATCGTAATAACATTGGATACAAAAGTATATGTTGCAGCACTGCCATGGTACAATACAGAGCTTACCGTCATATTACTTCTAAAATCAAAACCGATCTGTGATACGGAAGCAGCTTTTGTTTTAAAATAGGTAGTTACGCTTCCATTGCTGATGGCGCCGGAAGATCCAGGATTGACTGTAATACTGATGCGATGATATACAATATCATACTGGGAAGGGTAGGTTGCTGCAGATACATACAAGCAGCTAAGCATAGCAAGGGATAGGATCAATAAACGGTTTTTCATACTTGATGGCTTTTAAATTACAAGAAGCAAACCGAAATGAATACATGTTTTACCGGAACAATTAAACTGCAGAAGTGGATACAGTAAATGCTTACCGGATTTGCATTTCAGTTTCATTCTATTGGATTTTAATTTTTACAAATTCATGGCAATTGGTTGCGACCTTCATAATTAGTCTACAACTAAGTGTAAAAGCGTTCTAAATTCAGGGTTTTTTCTTAAAAATGCAATAAATCAATGGATTGGAAAAAAACAAATTGATATATTATGTTTGTTAATCAGGTGAAACTCATTGTGCAAAAGGCAGTTCAGTTGTTGATTATAGTCAATTAAAAAAATAAAGCGAAGAAGCACGAAGTATATTTTCATAAATTTTTCAGGATACTGCAAGTTCTTTGTAGCTATTCTGTACTTACTCAATGAGAAAATTATATCCAGGTCAGCGAAAAAAATTATTGGATTGTAACAGTAAAATGATGTTTCACCAGAATTGCAATCCATTGCTAAATGGATTTTATTAATTCTTTATTGTCCCTCTATTAGCGGACAAAAAGCTGTAATCAATAAATATGCTTACTGACATTGACTGGTTAAAAATTTCAGCGTTGCCCTGTTGTAGTCGCTGTAGATATGATGATCGGCTACTGCAATGTTTATTTCTGATAGCATGGCGTTTAGCTGATTAAATGAAAGGCTTTTGATTACAGGAAAATTTGAAGGGTTATTTTGAACGGCACTTGTCAGAGAATCGGGGTACCCTATAAAATAATTTTTGTTATCAATGTATCCGTTTGATTTCAGTTCATTGAAAACTGAAACAGATAAAGTCAATGGAATGTCACCGCTTCTTGCAAACCTTTCCGGGTAAAGCGGGCTTCGTTCGTTAATAAAAAATTTGCTGCAGACACCTCTCGCATTTAATGCCTGGTAATTGCTCAATGCCTGTGCATCGCCGGCTGTGCCTACGGATGGGTTGTCGTCTTTTCTTGCCATGCAAAATTGTATAGGCACTGTTGTGTTTTGAATAATAGTCGTACTGCCCTGCGCACAATATTGTACTCCGGCTTTGAAGTTATAAATGGATGATAGCGCACCGGAAAAGAATCCTCCGTCGCTCATGCCTATTGAATACCTTGGAGTAGTCCGGCTGATGACTCTCCGGTTATAAAATGTATCTGTGATGATACGAATGTTTGCAAAGTCAATATTGCTTGTTGTGTCGTAAGGCAAAAGATCCCAGCGGATTTTTCCATCTCCGTTGGTATCTGAATTTAAAGTTGATTCTTCCGCTTCCGTTATCATTACACCAAACTGGTTATTCACCAGGTCTTTGATCATTTGTTGCCATTCATAAGAGTTCATAATATTTGCTGCATTTCCGTTGGTGCCATGAAGTAAGTACACCAGTCCTTTTTCATTTTGAGGAAAATAGTAATAAACAGGTTTCAGGATACTTTTCCCTTTAATTTGTTCATATTGTAAAGTAAAATCGGGAACACCTTCAAGGCTTCCGGTCAGCGTAATATTATTATTGGGCATAATAAACCAGGTATGCCATTCATTGGGCGATTGTAATAAACTGATGTCTCCCCTCCATGTATTAAAAAGCTGATCCGTGCCATAAGCAACAGAAAATATATGAACGGTGTCCCCGGATTTATATTTCCCGCTGCCATAACCATTATTTACGGTCACGATAAAACTGTCTGATGTTGGAGGTGGTGTTGGGCCGCTACCTGATTCTTTGTTGCAGGAAAAAAGGTAACCCAAAGAAAGGATACCGGAAATGATAATGGTTATTTTTTTCATGGGGAGTTGGATAGGCCAGTGTTAAAAAAGTTTAATTTGGTATTTTGTAAGTGCGAATCATTTTTTAGGTTGGTAAAAAAAACTTCGCTATAATAAAAAAATAATAACGATCAGGATTGATAAAAATTGCAAACTGTAAATCAGTTTTTTACAGTTACTAATACTTATTATGAAAAATGCAAAGCATGGGTAAATACCTTTGTGCAATAAAACTTTATTTTTTTGTAATGCCAATTAATAATTTACAAATCTGGGTTAATAAGTTTTTGGACAATGATCAATTATATTGTAACAGTGCAACAAAAAATATTTTAGTCAATAACGTATTATTAACGAGAAAAGGTTTGGAAATGTAAAATATATTGCTTCGCTACTTCTGTAATTATTTATGCGTTTCAGAATATTTCATAATAGAAGGAAACCTTATACAACAAATATCCGGGCTGCATCATTTTTTGTTTTATCAAAAAAACTACAGGGAAGTTAAAAGCTTTACTGTTTTACAAATTTCTGTGCAAACATTAATTTGTTGTTATTATTTACAACTCTAATAAAATATAATTCCGGCAGCCATGATTTGATATTCAGATTAATTGTATTAATGCCTGAACTCACTGAATAGAGTTTATTCAGAATAACCTTACCGGAAAAATCTATTGCCTGTATTTTTACATTCTCTGTAATCCCGGTATTTAATTGTATTGTTAGTTGATCTGAAGAGGGATTGGGATACAAAGACATACTTACTGGCCTATCATTATTAATGCTGATTGCTTTACTGTACTGTACCGACCCGTCAATCCCAATAATTTTTAAACGATAGAAATTAACACCTGGTGACGGGGATTTATCAATGGATGTAAATGGATTTATTGTTGATGCGTTGTCAATCATGACAAACTTTTTGCGATCTGTTGATCTTTCTACTTCAAAATGACTGATGTTATAATCCAATTTAGTTTCCCAATTCAATTGTACCTGGTTTGAAGAAAGCAACTGGCCGGCAAAACTGATATTATTTACAGTGGGGCTGAATCCGCTTATTCCCACAAGAGTTAAACTGAATCTTGCATAATACATTTCAAAAGGGGCGCCGGGATCTGCCATTTCATAATACATTCCAATAGTGTTATCAGGAAGTACAGTAAGACTTGAGTACTGTGCCAAACCGGGAAATATGGTTTTGGATACCGGGAAAGTTGCGCCTTCATCCTGGCTTGCAAACACAGTAAGATTTTGGCGGGTAGTGGTAGTGCTGTTTGGTAGCGAATGCAATAAAATGTTTTGACTGGCTCCAGATAAAGTGGATGAATACCTGATGAAATCACCATTGCATTTCGGGTCATGCATGTTGCTTTGCGTGGTATATGCACTCCACGTAGATCCGGAGTCTGTTGATGTTCTGAATACTCTTGGGCCGTTTATACTGGTGCGGCTACTCATCATCAGGTTACCATTATTTAATTGTACGGCTTTTGATTCATCGCCGGTAAAACCATCACCAGCAGGATTGTTATTGGTAACTGATGTAATGATATTCCATGTAGTGCCATGGTCATCCGAATAGATAACCGTATTATTAATAGTTGTTGAAGAAGTGGTTCTTACTCCCACCACAGCTACCAATCTTCCGCTGCTCAGTTGCAGTTGCCTGCCTGAAGAAATCCATACAGCATACCAGTTTTGTGTAACTGGATTTGAGCATCCGGAACCATAAATCTGGTTTGTAAGATCAACCGGCGCAGTCCATGTAATCCCATTATCGGAGCTGATGCACATTCTTATCCTGATAGGATTTGAAGGGGTAGAAGCTGCCAGACCGTTATTGGAAGCAAACAGGCAAATTATATTTCCATTTGTTTTATCAAGAGTCAGCGATGCGTCACCGGCTCCTGTAGTGCTTCCTAAATCGGCAATGGTCTGCGGTGCCAGCCAGGTTACGCCTTTGTCCGTACTTCTTTTTATTACAATATCTGATTTGGAAGGTAAATCATTCGGGCTATTAAATCTTGCATCAGTTGCAGTAATTAAATCTCCATTGGCTGCTGTGATGATAGCTGGTATTCGAAAATAGGTGGAAGCCTTAGATACTCCTCCATCAGTAACCTGGTCTCCGGATTTAAATACAATGGAATGTTGTAAAATAATGAGGCTTGATCCCGAGGGAGATGCATTGACAGTTTTTGTGGATCGCCCCACTTTTACGGAAACACAGGTAGCATCCAATACATTCCCTTCAGTAGCAGTAGCCGATACATCATATACAATCCAGAAATAATTATTACTTCCTTTTGACAAGGTCTTACTTCCTGTTATAGATTTATTTCCAGTTCCGATAGATGTAGTGGAACCAAATACTGTCTGTGTAGAATAAAAACGATTGCTTGTGCCGGTTGAAATCACAGAAATCTTTGTAGCATCAGAAGTGGCGGTAGTACCATTCATATTCATGGTAATGGTATTAAGAGTGCCGCTTGAGTTCGTAATATTTATCAAAAGGATTCGCTGACTGGTTTGCCCGATTCCTGCTGGCAGTTGTGTTTGTGTTACAGTCACAGTTTGAGCAATGGCAATTTCTGAAATAAACGCCAGTAAGGCGGGGATAAAAAGCAGTTTGGTGTTCATAGAAATTTTAATTTTAAATGAAGATACTTAAAATAAAACCCCAAAAAGGAGATTTTGTTTTTTCAGGCACTTCTCAATTTTAATTCTGGCAGAATCAAAGTTGTCTTATAAGGATTTCACTTAAAAAAACCTAAGTGGTCCTATTTATTCAGTGTGTGCTTATTTAATGTGTTCTACTATTGCTATGTGGTTCAAAAAATTTAGTTGTGAAAAAATTTGAGACACTCCCAATTATTCGAGAGCGCCAAAGTTTGATGTTGCTAATTTTGCCCTGGCTTTGAATTATTTGTTTTGATTCACTTAAATTATAAATGACACATAGATATTTTTATTGTACTTTATTTCCCCATGACCGCATCGTTCATTTTTCTTCAGGCTCCCACACCTTAAATATTTAGCTTTCAATTTTTTCCTCATCAGGGCTGAGGAGGCATTTTACCACTTCTCTCAGTGTCCGAAGAATGTTGCATTGAATTTTTCAAGCTCCCATTAAAAGCATTCAGGGCATCTTTAATATTAACAGTAGCCGACTTAAACAAATAAGAAGTCAATGCTACAAGAATAGCTGATGCCGCAGATATCCATATTCCAAAACCTATTCCGAAGCTCATACCTCCAAACCTTTCTGCAACACCGCCCTGTGTGGCGGTTAAAAACCTGATTATATAATAGCCAACTATTACAATATTGATCATAGCAGCAACCACCACAATGAGCCATGTATTGGATGGAATATGTTGCTTATAATCACCCATGAACGCAATTACTGTACAAATAATAAAGAAAAGAAAAACTAAAATTCCCAATCCATTCAGCCCATTAATGGAGCCAATTCCATAATTATACCAGGGAAGGAAACAGGAAATAATCCCGGCCAGGGAGCCGATGATCACCCATTTGCGTTGTTTGTTCAAAAGTTTAAAATCCATGACATTAAAATTTAAAAATGGTTGATTAAAAATTGAATGATTAAATATTTTGATTTGTTTTCTTTACATCCACCGCCCGATTACATCCAATCTGAAACTGTTTTTCAATTTGACACATATATGCTTTTTCTCTTAATAAAATTAATTGTATAATATAGAGCCATAAGCAAATAACCGACGTATGTATATCCATAATCGGCAGATGAATAGGTGGCTAAATATTTTATAAGAAGGCAGGATGTTTTACTTATTTTATCTGCGGGAATTATGAAAAATTTGAAATTAAAACCAGGGTGCAATGAAAACGATCAGTATCAAAAAATAAATTCCTGTTTTTTAAAAACATTTCCGTAGAGTTTACATTAACGCTTTATTTTTTTTCTGAATTTCTAACAAAGCACAATTACGGTGGCAGTTGCATCCCAATTTGCTTTTCGCAGCTGAAGGTCAGTTTCACCCGCTATACACAAAAAGACGGGACAGCATTTGGTGTTGAAAAAAATTATTTTTTAAAGATTTTACCATTTTTAATTACGAGGTCAACAGATTCAAGGTTCTCAATATCTTGTAAAGGGTTTTTATCCAGAATCAGGATGTCTGCAATTTTGCCAACTGAAATGGTACCACGACTGTTATCAATATGCAATGCTTTGGCACCATTCAGCGTGCCGGCAATGATGGCATCTATTGGTTCAAGCCCGGCATCTTTTACCAATAGCTCCATTTCTTTTTGAACAAATGCTTTCTGGTCATCATCGGTACCTGCATCAATGGTTACTCCGGCTTTATATGCCTGGATGGTGATTTGTTTTGCAATTTCATAATCATAGCGTATGGTGGTGTCTTCTTCTCCCCACAATTTATATGTTAGTATAGTTGCATCAAGAATTGTATGATGGGCTTTCATTAATTCAAATAACGATGACAAGTCAGGAACTGAATCACCAATGGATGTATAATGTGTATGCCCGTTTTTCCAATAGGATGGAACGCTATCCATTTTTTCGTAAATCATCAATGGAGAATGAGAGAGGGGACTTACTCCGGCTTTCACCAAATCGGAAGGCTTAGCATCGTCGAGCCATGCATGTCCCCAAACAATTATGCCTTGTTTATTTGCTTCCGCAACAATTTTATCTACGAGTGGTGCAGATAAATAGGCATATAATTTTATCCCGGTTGCTCCCATGCCTTTTGCTTCAGCAACAGCGAGCATCAAATTGGTAGTGTCTGTAATTGCTTTCATGAACGGTGCATTGCCGGGAATATACCCTTTGGAAGAAGCAGCGACTCTCGGATCAGTAAAAAGTTTCGGGCCGGCCATTAATGACGAATAATAAATATCAGGTGAAATAATATCTCCGGTGAATGCATCACGGGAGAGGCTTGCCAATGTTCTGCCATCACCTGCCATATCTCTTACCGAAGTAATACCGCTATATAACATGCGTTGCAATACATCTAATGTATTTTCCCTGTTGTCAACATCACTCGGATCGGTTGCCATGTGAACATGTGCATCTATTAAACCCGGCAACAAATATTTTCCATCCATCCTCAAAACATTAAACGAATCCGGAATAGATTTGCTTCCATCATTAAAAATATCGCTAATGATTTTTTGGGTTATCAATACTGTTTGCCGTGGAAGCGCTGTTCGATGATTTGCATCAATAATTGTAACACCGGTAATGGCGAAGTTGTTCAATAATACCTGCGCATGTAAAGCATGAAGTATTAATGACAGTAAAAGCGTTAAGAAGAATTTGGATATTCTCATTGTAGCTGTTGTAAATATATACAGAGGATTACTTTGTTTTCACTCTTCTCAAACCTGGATTCACACCAACAATATCATAGGCTCTGGTGGTGCAGGAATCTTCAATAAGAGAAAAACGAATGGAATCAGCTCCGAAAAAATCTGAGTTTATATTTTCCCCAATAATTCTTTCCACAAACATAGTCTTTTGAATTCCCGATTGAAAAAACATGATGTTTGAAAGTATAATATCCACTTTCACCGATTTTTCCACCGGGCAGGTAAAGATTGTAAGCGCCATCATTTTTTAATTCCACATATTCTCCAGATGATGTCCCGTCCGCATTATAAATCGTCCATTTTCCAGGCAGGCGATGCTTTCCTGGAGCGAATGCATATGCAATTGTCAAAAAAAACAAAAAAAGGGAAGTTGTTACAGTTTTCATATTTTGTTATTAAAGTTAATTTATTCATTACTATTTAATAAACCTTGTGTTTCTAGGTCAGTTACATCCCGCTTTTATCTTCTTTATATCCGGCAGGTATTTCAAACATGGAGGCGGGAAAACTGCGATGTTCCACTTTTACAAGTTCCTCTACAACAGTAGACTTTTCTGAATGAATTTCCATTTTCGTCATAAAGCCTTCACAGCCCATTTGTTTCAACTGGCTTACTACATCAGGTGAAAATAACCCGCTTCCGCTTTTCGTTTCAAAGTGATCCAGCATATTTTTTACAGATGCAACCACCGGTACATCATTGCTTCGCCAGATATCCATTGTATCCACTTGCTCTACATAAGTACCGGCAAATTCTTTTGTAACTATTCTTGCATGCACACTGTTGAACCCTAAAATTTTTTCCTCACCAATTTTTGTTACGGATATTGTTTGTTTTTTTAAACCCTGTGTGATCTCACTATCAGAAAAATGATTCACACTATAAGTTTTAGTCTCATCATCAATATAAACACTTTCAGTGGGTTTATCGGAATGCCCGATAACTACTAGCGGAATTGAAGCGTTCTTTCCATTATAAGATGTTTCTGTACTCATCTCCATCCTCGTATCACCTTTGGCAGAGATATACATTTTGGTATCAATTTGAATGTTCATCTTTTCGCTTGCCTTAAGATTGCTGTTTGTATTAGTTTTAAATTCAAAATACATATCACCTATCACATCAGACGATGCAGCAGATGAACCATTTGAAGCGCTTTCATTACCTCCATTAGAGGTTGTTGTTCCTGAACAGGCAAAAATGCAAATTGTGGTCAGGATTGCAAAGGCTGATAATTTTATATTTTTCATGTTTCCTAATTTTGAGTTAAGCATTATTTTATTTTTTAACTTTTGTTATACTGCATCATCGGTAGAACAAATATTTATTTTGTTGAAATACTTTGAAGAGTTAACAGGTAAATGATCCATAGAATTACAGAATGAATAAGCATCAACTATATTAATTACAAAATTTTCTCTTCCGCTTCCCGGTTTACTATGAATAATTGAATTTATTTTTTGGAGAAGCGTTTTCTCTTCAAAAGACGTAGATTTCTTTTTTAATATAGTGGGTTTTCTCAGAGCCGCTTTTATAACAGGCAAAGAAGGCTTTTTTAAGATGTCTAATTTTTTTGCGGCCAGTGAGTCAGCTTTAAAGCTGCTAACCGACACTGCTGTTAAGTGTTTTGTTGATGCCTTTTTTTGATGTGACTGTTTTATTTGAACACTGCTTTGTGAAAAGCAATAGGTTGTTCCAAACGCAATGGCTATTAAGAGAAATAGTATTTTTTTCATAACTCTCTTTTTGTAGATTTAAAAATATTTTGTTGATGTGGGTCACTGTTTTCACTTTGAAAAAGGTATATCAAACTTTCCATCGGAAATTTCAATTTCTTTTTTATCAGTATCATTTATATTTCCGTTTAATGAAAATTTTCCGGAAAATGTGCCCGATACCCTGGTGTCAGAAAGATTAGTGATGTTAATTGTAAAAGAATCGGAATTATATCGGGCAGTATGGTCTTTATTAACAAAAATATCAACCTCAATGCCCCATCCGTTTTCTTCAGCGCCAAATGAGGAGTTACCGGCTTTATCAGGAACAGAAAAACGTAACGAGTGCATATTTGGGGAACTTGTGCTTTTGGGATCGGTCAAATAAAAAAGCAATTCTTTTCCGTTATCAACCTCATCGGCATAAGCAACGTTACTTTGATAACCATTAGGCTGCTGAAACCCATTGTCTATTGAACCACCTGAAACAGGTTGCCCGTCAATAACAGCGGACCAGCTAGCATTGCCGGATGAAGAAACAGATGAAGATGAGGGAGCAGTTGACTTATCATCTGATGAAGAAGTTTTGTTGATATTATTTCCCGAGCAGGAACAAAAAAAAACTGTTAATAAAACTACCGGCATCAAAAATTTTAATTGTTTCATAAATGTTTTTTTAAAAATGTATTTATTGAATATCATAGAGGCTTGTGTTTTTATCTTCCTGGTAATTTGCCGGAAGAGTGAACATGGAATCAGGCATATCTTTTTGCGTAATGCTGCTAAGTTGTATAAGCTGAGTAAGCTGTGAGGAGCCGGATGATTTGATAATTGATTTTACTAATACGCCTGCACATCCCGTATCAATTATTTTTTTTACGATAGCGGGTGAATGATTTTCAAAAATCAACGGAGATAAAAATTGAACGCCGGGAACATCAGCGCTGTACCATTCATCATCCTGCATTTTCGAGGTTTGCCCCAATGCCTTTAGTGTGTATGATATTTTTATATGAATACAATTGTACCCGAACAGTTTTTCGTTTCCTATTTTTTGTACCTGAACATCAGATTCATTTTTCCCTGCATCGTTTCTTTGCTGTTTATTATATTTTTTATATTGCTCATTTAAAATGATGTAATAGTTTTCATTGATACCTGCCAGCGATGCCGAGTGTATTTTCATATTTACCACAGACGATTCTGCATAACCTTCAGAATATACATTCCAGTTGTTTGCTTTATTGGTGCTGATATATACATTTTTCCAAAGCCCGTCTTTTTTATTATTGGCCATGGTGCCCCCGGTATATTGAAGCATGATGGTATTTCCACTTCCTGAAACAGGTACGGTATAATTCGACGGTTGTTCAGGTGCATAGGTGGCAGTATAGGTTTTAGAAGGCCCGGCAGTGCCGTTTTGTTGAGCTTTCATCATTTCGTTGGCAACTTGTTTTAACGGATTGTTATCCTTCATTTGACCGAGCTGAAGATTTAATATTTTATTTCCAATAGCTTCTCCCATATTACCGTTTGTGCCTCCCATCATGGATTGCATTTTTTTTAGTATGGTATCCATATTACCCCCACCGAAATTTTTCAAAAGACCGGAATCATTTTTCCCTCCAAACATGGAGGAAAGGTTTTTAAGTTGCGAAAGCATGCTATCCTGGGGGTTAGAAATTAAACTGCTTTCGGATGGATGGTTTCCTGTATCTGCAGTTTGATGCATTGGCATAGTTTCGTTCTCGTTATTTTTGACTCTCATTAAAGTTTGAGAGTTGGAATCTGTTAGCGGGCCAGAATCAGTGTTAGATGTATTTTTATTTTTACAAGCTGCTGTACTCAATAAAATAAATGCTGTAAGATGAAATACTATTTTATTTTTCATAAAAGTTCATTTTGGGTTGTAGCCGGTTTTATATGTACTAAAATTGATTACAATAATTAAATAAAGAGGAAAATAACCGACGAATGTATATTCAAAATCGGCAAAACGAAGTGCTTATTTTCCTGAGTTCATTCCATTTGTACCTTGAGAAAATAGTCACCTGTTTTGAGGTACGGAAAAAGAACTTCCGGGCTTTTCATTGCTTCAAACCCTGTTGAATATAAAGTTTGATCAGGTGTATTGCCGGTATAACAATTTCATCCAGGGAAAATATTTTATCAGTATTTCCTGCACTATTTAAAATATCTGCCTGATCATTGTAAAAAAAGAACAAAGCCCGATGAAAGATATTTTATCAAGCTTTGTTCAAAACTTTAAAGGGATTACATTTACAGGCATTAATTTCCAATACTGAACAATTCTCCATTTAAATCACCTGTTGCCATACGAGAAATTGTAGTTTCATTTCCGGAGGGAACCATTACAATCCGTATTTGTGCGGGAATATTACTGTTAGTGAAATTGCTATAACTATTTTGCAGAGAATTTACAATAATACGAAGCCCATAAATGTCTATGGTTGTACTGACATTATAATTTGCATTGACTCCATTGCCCGAATTAGAAGTAGTAGAGTAGGGCATTTGCCGCCAGGGAGTCATTCCTGCTGTGGTAGCTGTATCACTTGCGGGACCGTTAAAATAACGTATATATGAAAGAACTATTCCATGATCAACGATGTCCTGAGGAATAGTGAATCCGCTTGTATGTGATGTTGCATTATTGTATGGCAACCAAATGCTGGCTTGTAATTGACTGAGGTACATTTGCCAATTGTAAGGCAGGCCGGAAGAAACTTTATTGTCGAATTCGTAAGTGATTATATTATTTACCTGTAATGAAATTCCATTCGAAGGCCAGCCACCAGATGTTTTAGGGCCATAGATAACAGCATGAGTGTTGTCAATATAATAATCACCCGGAATACCCACATTTACTGGTGGTGTTCCCGAGCCGCTATAGATTTGCGAGCCGGCAGCACCGGTTGCCCCAGTAGCACCCGTAGCTCCTGTAGCACCAGTTGCTCCTGTAGCACCTACAAGGCTAATTGGTGTTCCCCAACCGCTTGCAGTTTTAGGTCCATAAAAATTACTTGTACTTTTATCAAGATAATAATCCCCTACATTTCCAACGTTTGATGCCGGCGCACTTGTTCCGCTAAATATCTGGCTACCAGGTACGCCAGCCGGGCCTTGTGGCCCTTGAATTCCTTGTGTACCCTGCAGCAAAATAGGAGTTCCCCAGTTATTATTGGTTTTTGGCCCGTATAAAAAATAGCTTTGCTTATCAAGATAATAATCCCCGTTACTTCCAAGCGATGAAGCAGGACTGCCTGTTCCACTTAATATTTTACTTCCTGGAGTACCAGCGGTTCCTTGTGGTCCCTGCGGACCTTGTGGACCAGTAAGACCTGTGCTCATTAATGAAGTGGGTGTTCCCCAACCAGATGATGTTTTTGGTCCATATAAATTGCCGGTATTTTTATCAAGATAATAATCTCCATTTTTACCTATTGATAATGATGGTGCCCCTGTACCACTATAAATTACACTTCCGTCCTGGCCAGCAGGGCCTACTGCACCTGGCGCACCCTGGATGCCTGGCTCACCTTGAGGTCCGGGAATTCCCTGGGGGCCTTCCTTGGCGCAGGAACTGTAAATAATTGCCAGTGATACTATGCTAATAAATAAATATGCTTTTTTCATAATTTTTATTTTGTGATTAAGAATTTTATTTTTATTAATTTTTTCGAATACATTTTATTAACCCAGTTTTTTAATTAACCTGCATCTCTATCATTTTACTAAAACCCGACTCTGCATTTTTATCCCTGTGAATTACTTTTATAGCAAAATGATAAGTTCCTTGTTTTAGATTATTAGCTGTTGCCGAAGTATTTCCTTTTTCAAAACTTTGCCATGCCTCCAGTGAATTGTTATTTACAGAATAATAGATTACAAAGAAGTAATTGCCTGTATCAGTGTATTGCCAGGTAAGTTTTATTATTTTACTTTCCTTATCATATACGGCAGAAAAATTTGTAGGCGGTGATAGACTAAATGAATTACTGCATCGCACATGCACTGCAAATGATTTGGCAGAGCGAAGTCCATCGGCTCCGATGGTTTCTGCGGCATAATAATAATCGGTGTTTGGATGAAGTGTGGAATCAATAAAATAAATGGATGAGCCGGTTATATCCTGGTTAAGTTTTCCAACCGATACCCATTCTTTTCCTTCTTCTTTTCTGAACACTTCATAACCGGTTACTCCTTTGCTTTGGCTTTTAATCCATTCAATTTCTGCTCTGTCAACTTTTGTAACGATAACCCCAGCTATGGGTGGTGATGGAGTTATCTTTATTGGTTTTTTCAGGCTCACTGGGTATGAATAATCCGAATGGTTATTACTTTCATCAACTGCAACGACCTTATAATAAATTACATTGTCTAATGTGTTCATAGTAATGCTGTCTGTAAAACTATTTTCTGTTAATACATCATGAGTGACCTGCGAAAATTCTGAATTCGGATTATATGAATAATACACTTTATATCCCTTCAAGTCCGGCTCGGTATTTTTCTTCCATCGCAAATGCACAATACCTGAAGAGTCCACGGTACCCGATATATTTGTTGGGCTGGCAGGGGGCAGTGAATCGGTAACATAACCAGCATACTCAGCAGATGACGAAAGATTTTTTGCAGTATCCATTGCAATGATTACATAATAATTTGGTGTGTGCGGAAGCGCAGCGCTGTCAATAAAAGACCTTGTGTTCTTGTTCAGGATTTGTGATGTGATCGGATAAAAAGGGCCTTTTACATTGTTGGATCTGCTGACGTAATATCCGGCAAGGTCAGGACTTACTTGTTTCTGTGTCCATGAAATTTTTAATTGATTATCAGTAATATTTTTTACAGAGTCAATAATTGGAGGCGCCGGTGCTGTAAGGTCAATGCCTTCTGTATATATAGATTTGGAATAAGGGCTTAATTCGCCGAATGCATCATAACCCTGAATGCGGTAATAATAAGTTTTGTAATTATCAGGAATACTATCAAAGAACACCTGGTAATCTCTCAGTAAAGATGCTACTTTTGCTCTGGCGGTATCTTTTTTTGAATTGGCAGATTGATCTTCACTTGAGTAATAAGGAATTTTATTTAAAATGTGAAATGTTTTGCCGTTGTCATCACTTCTCTCAATATTATAAGCTCCGAATCCTCCGGTTTGCCTGCGGTTCCAGTGAAGTTCTACACGGTGATCAAAGCCATACGCCTTTAATCCGGCAGGTGAAGGAATGTTCCTGACTTTATTTGTGATGAATATGGCGGACGAATCAATTTTATAAAACCCATTGGTACCCGGAACTGTAATAATATAGATATAGCTGCTTCCTTTTTTTACATTCTTATCTACCAAGCGCATTGCCTGTGCTTCGGCAACGGGAGCAGAAAAATCTGCTGCCTCCATAGCAAATAGAAAACGAAAACTTAAAGCGTCGTGAGCCTGTTTTATTTTATCGGCAAATGCTGTGGCTGCATTTTTTGTCATTGTGAAATTTTTACCATACAGGGCTTGTGCAGTAATGGCAGCATATTTATCATTGGGATCGAAATGAGATTTCATTTCCTGCAGTGTCATCGGCTTTAACGGTTGTGGCGTTAGCTGAATGGTTTCAGGCATTTTAGGATTAGTATAATCAACCCGGGAAATCAAATACCCTGATTGTTTGCAAACATTCCAAACCCCTGCATCTTCAGGAGCCCATCTTAATACAATGGAGTCTTCATAAGCTTTTGCCAGCAGATATACATGCTTTTGCACCGGAGCTTTTTCTTTAGTTGTGTTTTTTTGAGCAAAGCAGGGAACAAACATCAATTGAAATAGTAGAAGCAAAATGCATGGAAGAAAAGTAAACTGTAATGAGCTTCTTCCACAATATTGATTTATATGTTTGTAGCGTTGCATTGTTATTGGTTTTTAATTATTCGTTTGTTTTGCAATATCATTCTCCCGGAACTTGATTTTGAAGGAGTCTGTTTATAAGTTGGTAATGTAAGAGGTAAATTCCTTGTTTTTTTTATACCAATATTTATGAAACTTTGATAATTGAATTGCTGAGATACAGAACTTCCGTTTATTTTACCAAAAGGAAAAGAATAATTAAACTGAATAGCTCTGCCTGCAGTGGGAGGGAAACTTTTAAACTGAAGGTTATTTAAATTATTTGCTAAACCGGAAATAGCAGGATCATTCCAAATATTTAAATAATCATAAGGATCCGTTGAAATAGTACCATACGGACCGGCAGCAAAAATTACATCAGAATTATTGTTAAGTGCATTCAAGTATGCTATCGGAAGATTACCTCCCAACGAATAGACTGTATTACTCTGATCGTTGATAAAATTATTGGCAAAATCTGTGAACAACTGGAAGTCTGCAAAAATGTATTCATCCCGTTTCCAAATCAAAGTAGGTTTAGTTAAATCAGAATAGGAGGTTTTTGCAATTAAAGTATTTTGCGAACCTGACGAAGAGCCATTTGTATTTCCTAAATTATTTACGTAGGATGCCGGAATTCCAATCATTGAGTTACCTGATAAAAATCCTGCATTGCCCGATGAACCTGAACTGCCTACCGATGACTGGCTTTTGTAAACAGCAGCATTCATTTGAGCATTGGGAAGCTCAGATTGTTTTGCGATGTAAGATTCTGCCAGGCTTTTCAGCTTAGGCTGGTAAGGGAAAATGTCCATACTGATTGCATTTTCGGGCATTTGAAAAAATTGACCCCTGACTTCCGGCGCACCGAGGTTGACATTTATTCTTGCACCGCCAAGTTTTATTAAATTGGAGTAAAGCTTATCAAAACCAAACTTGTCATTGTCGAGATTACTATTCCATGGAATTGAAACAGAAAATAGCGGTGGGTAATTACCTGTATAGTTAGTTTGGTTTTTACATGTTGTACAATTGGATTGGAAACCTTTTACTTCAAATTCATCAAATTGTTCTGCATCTGTAGCATTGCTGAAGATGTCAATATCTTTCACCGCATTTTCTTTATTGGTTTGCCATTGACCGTAAGCGGCTATCTTATCAGAAAAACTATTGTACTTACTTGTCTGAAACCTTTTCACATATAGAGGTATGGAACCCAATACAACCGTTTTTGGTTTTTTTGACACCGCTTTGGTTGTAAGCTGAAGATTCATAGAGTTTGAAACTGTTGTTTGTACCAATTGCCCTTGGTTATTCATTTGCTGTACCTGTCTTTGATCTGTAATTGTAGTTGTCTTAGTTTGATTTTGAGTAACAAGCTCCTGAAACTTCATACCCTGATGTGGAATCACCCATACTTCCATCGTATAAATTTTATTATTCTCCAGTGAAGGTGGAATTGGGAAAACCAATTCCCTGTTTCCATTTTCAAGTGTAAAATTTGTTTTAATGGTATCGGCAGCGCCATCCGGAATAAACCACACTTCATAACTGTAACCACTGCCTAATGAGGTTACCTTGGGATTCTGTGCGGGAAGAATATTATATTGCCAATCGCCTAATTCAATTCTTCCGGTAGCTCCAAATTCATTTTTCAAAAAGAATTGCTGGCCGGGAATAGGATATGCGTAATCAACATTTTTGTCAACTATTACATCAGGTGCTGCACCGGTTGAGAAATATAAAGTAGTGTCCTGCGATACAGGCCCTTCAGCAGGATCTCCGGTTTGTCCGTTAATGGTTTCTTTTGCATAACAATTTAAATACACTTTATATCGTGTGTAGGGCTGAAGCATGGTATAATAAACAATCGTGCTGGAATAACCATCATCAGACATGTGTATATTATCTGACACTAATGAATCTGATCCATCATTTTCTATTTTATAGAGATTTGCATTGTAAACATAAAAACTGAAATGACGGTCATACGCTCTATCATGATTCTTGTCCGGCGGTACGGTTATGGCAAAGTCGGTTCCATTCATCGGTACGCTGAATGTGGCATAAGGATAATCAAATACATCTGCATTATTTTCCGGCCCTGCACTGGTAACCATTCTTATTTTATCTAACGGGTTGAATGGTATATAACATTTCTCTCCGAAGCTGAAAGGGAAATCGCCATCAACCGATACAAGTCCGTCAAAAATTGATCCTTTCACATGAACTTGCCCATCTACCCAGGTTGGGTTTGGCAAGCCTGCCTGTAAATCTGCACTAATCTGAAACTTTATTAGTTCAAAATCACCATTGGCAAACCATGCATCCACATGAATACCAATATCAAGATCAAGGTATGCATAGATGTCTCCCATACCATACCACTTATTCAAACCAAATGTGCCATCGTAACTACAACCTGCCGGTGGGTTATCAATATGCAATAATGCTACATCAAATCCTAATACAGCATCAACCTGTGCATACAGGAAGGCAAGAGAAAGGCGTAAATGTCCATCTGCACGGGCGCCAAACATAAATCCCGGATTGGTCTCCTGGTTTTCCTGCAAAATGGAGAATACTGTATTGTTTGAAGAAGAGTTGTTGTAACCTGTAATTTCTGAAGGTAGTGGTGGAAACGGAGGTAATTCAGTTCCTGCATCAAAGTAGGCAGAAGCGCCAAGATATACATATAAATCATCGCCGGGACTACCAATATTAATAAGTGCCAGAGAAACTTTTTTATCTTCCCCCTCGTCGGGCCTGCCTATGTAAACATAATCACCGTCGGGGCCGCCATGCATCCAAATTGGCGCATTGGCAGAAGCAGTAAGAAATCTAAAACTCAAGTCAATGTATGTATCAAAAATTTTATTTTCAAAATCATAAACCATTTTCATATAGGCACTTCCTAATGCATTGTCATTAGAAGGAGGATCTGACATTACAAATCCATTTCCATCCAATTCCATTTTGCCCAGCCCGCCATTGTGTATTTCTACAGATAAAGTGAGAGAGGCATTAACTACTACCGGTTGAACAACCGCTACGATTAATTGTGCCTGTATGCCGGTTGTTCCGGATTGGGGAATCATCGGGATAGTTCCCGGCGTGGTGCTGTGGCTTCTGATATCATCGTCGTTTGGAGGAGTCAAAGTCATATTATGATAGATGCCTCCGCCAAATCCATTAACAGTTAAACCAGGGCCAATAACGATTCCGGCTTGCATGAAAATGCTTCCGCCAACTGCCCAGTAATTAATGTTGTCAAGTGTGGTTCCAAATCTTGCTGTAGCATCCAGTTCTGCAAAAGGAAATTTAGCATGCAGGGTGCCGTTAATTCCATTCCCATAAGTTTTATCATCTCTTATAAAATCCAACTCACCATCAACCGATACCGGCCCTATGCCTCCTTTAAGGGCAATCTTATTTACTTCAGGTCTGTCAAAACTCGCAGTGGCACTGCCGTTGGAAGGAATATTTATTTTACCAATCAATCCTAAATTGGTTGTTCCGCTTAGTACAGAGTTATCTCCGAACCCAAGATTCAATGATAAGTCAAATAAAATACCCGCCTCAAATTCACTTGTACTTTTGGGTGTGAAATCAAATTTAAAATTGGAAATATTAATACCAAACCCTGCTACGGTATTTTGAGAATTATCCGGAGATGGGGCATTAAAATTATTATTGATTGATTCTGCATTGGGGCCTCCGGCAAGTGCACCATCATTTATATTGGAATTGTTTTGTGATAATCCTCCCAGTGAGTTGGAGCCAAGGCTCCATACCCCGGATTTAAAATTGAACTGATGAGTATTCGGATCATTGTTAGTGATATACATTCCCTGGAAACTCAAAGCAGTTATATTCATATTAGGAAGCAGCCCGGAAGTAAGTTTTGAAGTATTAATACTTACATTTCCATTCAGATTGGCTGCGATAATAAATGAACCACTATTGTTATTTATCGTTAGTGATGAATTATTCTGCAACGAAAGAACTGCCCCCCACATATCCACATTATAATTTCCCTTTGGCGCTATAACAAACTGATAATTCATTCCTGTACCCTCACCCACACTTAAATTGCAACTATACCCTAATGCATCATTACTGATTGGAAGCCTGATACTACCGGTCATTTTCATTCCATTCTGGAAATTATTTTGTACAATAGCAATGTTGATATTGTCAATTGAAAATGCCCAGCCGCCAATGTTACCTGAATTAATATCCAGTATGTTATTGGCACCGATATTAGTCGTGACACCTGTATTGTCAAGAATAAAATTCTGAAAACCGAATGAAGTATTGTTGTTGCCTGTAAGCCCGGATGGAAGACTCATTTTTAAATTCTGAAAATATAAACCTTCCCAACTATTGTCTTTTGCCCCGGTGTAAGCAGTAGGAAAATTAATTCCCGATGGGTTATTTTTTTCAGAATGGTCATATATTCCATCCGGCGAAGAAAGCATGAATCCGGGCAACGACGCTATTTCAAAATTGTGAGGAAGCGTTATATCCGCAACCCAATCATTCCAATCAGTAAAACTAAATTTAGCATGGACGCTGAACGGAACGTTTAATTGTTTGTCATCCTTATCAACTGCTACAATACTGTTTTTGCTGTTAAATATTAAATCGGCATTGGCAACAATTTTATCCAATCCGTTTATACCATCCCATGCAATATAAGTGCCATTTGCAGTATCAATCGCACTACCTGAAGAAACTTTGCAGGAATTAAAATCGAATTGCATATTGCCTGCCTGTAGTTTTTGATCTTTGTATAAATACAGAATGCCTCCTTTATCTGTAAGTAATAATTTATCAGGTGCTATTTGGAAATGAGTGCCACCAAGAGATAACCATCCTCCAAGCTCAGGAAGATTTTGATCTAACAGCACGGTCATATTAGTACATGAAGAAGAAAAATCTATTCCCATGATAGTAAGCGTACCCGGCATACCGTTAGTGTTGTTAATGCCCAAAGGAAAATCCACTTCACTGTTCCCTGCAATTTCATTGATCAGGTAAGCGCCGTTAGTAATCCTGTTTTTAATATTATTGTAATCATCATTATTAAGCCCGGAGAATTCAGATAACGGATCAGTTCCACTAAAAGGTGACCATTGCGGATGGCTGCCATCAGTAGATGTTATGGCATCCCCATCGTAAACTGTTTTGTCGGTATTTACTTTTAGTTTTTCAAAAGAAACTTTTAACCGGACATCTGAAACGAGCGGATGCCATATTATATAACCATTGCCTTTATAACTGCCATCAGTGTTTTTGGTTGCATTATCAATATGCATTGCAAATCCATTGATATTAATATTTGCTCCAGAAAGATCTGAGACAGCTAAATCATTTTTATTTGAAACAGATGACACCCCTGTACAACCCTGTGAGGGTGTATATAAAAGAGTTTGTGTTGTAGAGATACCACTACCATCGCCAGATGCAGAAGAGTTATAAGCAAATGCCCCGATCTGGCTATAACCCTGGTTGGCTATCTCCAAAGGACTGCCAGGCATTGGAGTAAAATTCGCTTTTACTCTCGTGATGTACTGCTTCCCCGGAATGAGAATGTTTGAATATTTTAAAGTATCCAATAAAAAAATTGTCGCCGGTATATTATGCTGAATAAAAACAAAAGGATTATTGATGGCATCCAAAATAGTTTGCCCCGGAAATACCTGCCGGATTTCCAAATCATAGGTTAATGCACCTAATGGTATTCCGCAAGAGGTAGCGGGCGGTGTCCAGGCAAACTGAATTTGAGAAGAGTGTGGAGTAAATGATTGAAACCCTCCCGTAGTTTGTAACATGGTTGATACCGGCAAAATAAATTGAGGCGCTGATGCGGTATAACAAATCGTGAAATAGGCACACCCTGTTCCCGGAGCAGATAAAGGAACTGAATATCCAGGTTGATCATAATCATAAGCTGCAATACATATTCTGTACATGCCTTCGGGCAATTTAAAATTTACACCATCCTGTCTTAATGTGGAGAGATTAAGGTTTTCAAAGAGCAAAGAATTTTCATTAAAATTCCCAAATGCATTTTGTAATAATTGCTGATCCAAAACCAATGATTGCTGAGGATTCATGATAATGGCTGAACTGGGTTGATAATCGGGTCTCAACTTCACGCCCATTGGAGAAGGAGAAACTCTTTCAATGCTTGCAGAAAGTTTGATATGAAGCGTAGCATTGCTATGGCTGGTAATAAAGGCGCTGACATGACTATTGATATCCTGGTTTAGTTGCCCGTAATGTTGTCCCGTTAAATCCGCTTTAAGTTGCGGGAGATAGGGAGGCACAGGCTGTACCACATTTACCTGGATGCTTACAGGATAAGGATTGGATTGTGCATTTGTAATCAGACTGAATTGCAATCCCGATAAAAAGAGGAGTATGGCTTTAAAGAAATACATTTTCGAAAAATAATTTTTCATACATACATTTTTAAAAATGAAATCCATAGTTTATACCTCCTGTAAAATTTCTGCTGTTCACAGCAATAGGAACATGATACACTACATTCAACGGGTTCAGGTTCACAGGTGGAGTAAGTATATAACTGAGATAAATTCCAAAAGAATTTTTTTTCTGCGAATAAGAAGTATTGAAAGAAAAAGTGGTATTGTTTCCAACCGTACCACTCATGCTCTTGTTTAAAAAATATCCTGCCGTTCCCTGTATACTCAGATTGTGTTGCTTTAATAACTGCAACATTATTCCGCCATTCATTCCCACAGACTGGTAGGTGTTATTCAATTGTTTGTATTCGCTGTACATTTCCGTACTGTTGATTCCCCAAAAACCTTTATTGAAAAAAAGTGAATAATTTAATGATGCTGCAATGCTTTGCGTACTTGACTGGCTGGAAGTCGTCGGATTTTTATCATTAAGATCAGTGTAATTAAAACTGGCGCTGACGGTTTGCTGATGACGCTGGTTTGAAAATGTAAATACCGGTGATAATGTCGCATTCCACATCAACTGATTCATCCTGATGGAATCAGGAATTTGCAACAAACCATCTTTTTGATATACACTAACTCCCATAAAATTGAGATTGAGATTTACATGATTGCTTACAAAAGCATTAATGCCAACATTGCCTGTTTTAGTTTGCAACTCCGAAGCCAGCATTCGTTCGAGATTATTGTGTTGTGAGTTGGCCATTGCATTAACACTTAATCTTCCTTTAAAAAAAGTTGTAGCTATATTGCCGGTTAGCATCTCCACATCATTCAACATATATGGAACGCCCAATGAAACAAAATCAGGTTCAATGCGACGGTACCCTGCTGATACATTCAGGTTACGCAGTACAAGAGTAAGCATGCTCTGTCCTGAATAACTTAATACCGAACTGTAATTGATAGGTTGTATTTTTTGAGTGAAAGTTGGGACCTTTACATACCCGATGGTATCAATTCGCTGATAAGACATATCCCGGTTCAAAAGGCTTACAGCTACATCTCCCGTAAATGTCAGTTTCTTAAAAAATAAAAAATGCCATGAACTACCTAACACGGTATTTTCCTGAGGAAGGATAGTGGTGAGGCTGTCTTTAATTCTTTGAATGGATGTGGTGTCATCCTTTGCATGAAGAAACTGGACACTGAGATTTTGTTTTGTGTTTCCATAGCCAATTTTAAAACCGTAACCGGTTCGGGCATATTGGGGCATCCTGTTTTTTTCAAACGTAGTGTCTTCTGTAATAGCTTTGTTGAGGCGGCCATAGAAAGAACTGAAATAAAATTTTCCGGGAGTAAGTTCGATACCGGCTCCTAAAAAACTCTGACCATCGAAAACAAATGGAGAATATGAAATGCTTCTGTATCCAAGATGTAGTTTGATCCATCTATAAGAAGGGCTTATTCCAAATTGGGTAAAGGGAGATGTATAGCTTTTTGAATATTGGGTTACCACAAAAGAAAAAGGAAGTGAAACGCCATATGTGGTAGGTGTAAAACTTCCATAAACATTCCATGAAAAAGGATCCTGTGATTGAAAAGGTTGATTGGAAGAATAAAAATTAGCGCCTGCACCCAATGATCCATGAAATGTAAAAGGCTTTGCGCTTTTTACAGAACTTAAATCCTGAGCATAAAGAATATTATTAAAACTTATGCCAGCCACTAACAGGAAAAAAAATGATTTAAGATGCATAAATTAAGGTTTACCAATCAGTCAACAAGCCTTTACAGGCGTAAAATTCAATAAGAGAGAAATTGTTTTTGCCCATAACCGGTGAACGGACAATGAAAATCGATAAAATGCTCAACCTGTGCTTAGCCGTGTTATTACTCTTACTTTTATCGTGTGAAAAAGATTTAATAACACGCTTACTTAATGATGTACATCAAACTTTCCATCTGTTATTTGAATGTATTGTGGATAGTTTTTTGCTCCGTTTGTTCCCTCATCGTAATAAACATTCACCAGCTTTCCGGAAAACGTACCAGTTAAATGCTGCTGATCGTAAGTAGTAACTGTAAACGTGACGTCTTCCCCGGTATAGGTAACGCCCCGCGGATTATAATAATTAACGATACAATTCATATCTCCCGTAGCATTATCTTTAATTTTAGTAGTTCCACTTTTTTTAATTTCAAACTGAAATCCTTCATGTTTGGTATCGCCATTCAATACTTCAATTCCATCTTTTACGTCGGTTCTGTAAACGTCAAGAGAGATTTCAAAAAAGCTTTGGCTTACATGAAATGTTTTGGGTGTGCCATCCATATTGCAGGTGATTGTACCATAATTCGTCGTTGGATTTGTTAACGCGGTTTCTGTTTGCCCGGTGGTCTTATTATCAGAGCCGGAAGAATTGTTGCAGGATATTGCTATGAAGCAAAACGATGAAAGAATAATAGATAACTTTTTCATTTTATATTATGTTTTAACAATGAGTAGTTATTTTCATTAGGGATGTAACGTTCCCGTAGAAAACGGTATATCAAATTTTCCATTGGTAAGAATTGCTTTTTTCCCCTCGTTACTAATGTTTGCAGAAAATGTTCCTGTAATCCGTGTTTTTGATAATGAAACAATTGTTACCGTTGCAGTATCAGTAACACTGTTATCTGCCCCTACACCGGCAACTTCATAGCTCATATAATCACCCTTTAAATGATCGAGATAGATCGCAGGCATAGTAGCTTTGTCAAATTCAATATTGCCAACATGGATAGAGCTTCCCGTTTTGGCCGGGCACATAATTTTAATTGAATACTCAGGGTTTTGATCGCTTCCATCTTTTGAAGATACCAGGGTAAATTCAACCGTATTGTCCGGGTCGAGAAAGGCTGTGTTGCGCAATTGCATTTCATCCACAACATTCCCGGTTATTAGCGCTCCGTCAAGATTAACAGAAAAACTAGCATTGCCTGCCGGGGTATCTTCACTTTTGCTGTTTTGATTATTATCGCTTTTTTGTGATCCTGACGGATTGTTGCATGCATAAAATAATACTATGCACACAGAGAAAATAATTGTAACAAGTAATTTTAAATGTTTCATAATTTTTTTTTTAAAAGAATATTTTAGTATAAAAAAGATTTTAATCTGCACAATTATTTTTAATTTGTTTTCAAAGCTTATATACCTATTTCTTTAACATCAACGCCAACAATGCCAATATGAAAAACAGTATTGCCAATGCAAGGAGTAACCATTTAATTACACCGGATCTTTGTGGTTGAGCCATACTTTGAGTTTCGTTCATGTTCGTAAAATTGCATCTTCATGGAATTGGTTTTATTAAATATTCGACCAACACATTGTTGTTTTCGACGAAAAATTCAGGCATTTCAAAATCATCTTTTTCAAACCATATTTTTAATTTTTAGGGTGCGGTAAATTTTAGTGGACCAGTTTTTTTGGCATTTCGTCTTTTTAAACGAATACCAGGACTACGATGGCGAGGAGCGCAATAGCACCAATGATCATCATAAATTTTCCGCTGAGTACAAAGCCTTTATTGCGGGCTACGAGGCTGAGATCATCAAAATATCCGTCATTGTACCACCCATTTCGGCGATGGGCAATTAAATCCACCTCCACCACTCTGGTTGATGAAGGAGCAATAAAGCTATCCGCAATTAACAGCCATTTATCTACAGGCGACAATGTATCTGTGTCGAAAGTATAAAGCGCTTTGCTTAATGTATCGGCCTTGCAGGTAATCATTATTCTTGACTGATCCGGAGGATCTTGCGGAAACGCATGCACATATCCTTTAAATACCAGCTCTAATTTCCTGTCGTCAACTTCCCTTTTATATTTGTTTAGTGAAATAACTTGTCTCAAAATGCCAAGTGAATCTCCTCCTTCAAGGAAAAAATGTTTACCTTCTTTACTCCAGTGATACGAGTTAGAGGTGGTATCACCCTCCAATGATGTCCAATGGCCTATTACGTTTTGCCACGCCTTTTGGCGTTGTATCATATCTCGGTTCTTCGGCGCTTCCGTTTATGATTAAATTTTGTGAGGTATGCCGGTTTGAATTACATGCAGCTAATGTTACAATCAAATAGGTGTAGATGATATTTTTCATAATTTTTTATCGTTTTAAATGTAGTCTCGTAAATCTAACAGCACCAGTATCATGTTTGAATTTCTAATTGACCAACGCATGCTTATTATCGTTAAAAACATTATTCATTATTCTTTAAATTAAAAGTGACATCTATTTTCTGTTCAATATGTGTTTCTTCATCACCAAGATGAGTTTTTGCTGTTCCTTTAATGGATGGTTTCTCATCGGTGCCTCCAATTGTAAACGTGCTATTATCTGAAAAAACTTTTCCTAAAGTGAGTTTTACTCTGTTGATAGGATAGTTTACACGAGTAAATAGCGGAAGACCTGCGGCAGTTGCAATGTAGAAGTAAACATAGCATATCTGCGGGCCAAAATCAGCTATCGCTTCATTCACATAAAGTGTGAGTTTTTTAGTGTTTAAATCGTAATCTGCGTCTATCGGAATATTAAAATATGCTGGTGTTATAACAAACCGGGCTGCTGCTCCAAATCCTGTATTTTGATCAGCCTTAGCGCTTGAAAAAGGAATAAAAGGCGGAGAATATACGCATATAGGGAATATCGTAACGAAACCGCTTTTCCCTTTCATTTCATCTTTAAACGCATCAATTTCTTTTACATTTTGATAAATAAAAATGGGTGGCGTTACCTTCGATGTTGCCTTTCATTTTCATTATGCCACCGTTAATGTTATTTTTTGGGCAGCGTAAGCTAATGATGCCGGAAGTGGAATAATTATAATCCCACCATGCTATTTGATTTTTATTGCGGACAATACAGCGATAATTTTCTGAGAGATCACCGGAGAGGTTGACGCAATACTTTCCTAGTAAATGATCGGACGCCATACTCATTAATTCTCCTGCAAACCCATCTGATGCAATTTGAGAGTATAGAGTTTCAGAAGTTGCTACGGAATTTGCAATTATTTTGGTACACTCAATATCTATGTTCTTAACATCACCGCCTATCCCAGCTTTATCGTTTGCAGAGCCTGCGGCGCCGGGTATTCCATTGTTTAAGGCAATATTTTTTAGGGTATTTAAAATAAACTTACATTCAATATTAGTAACGGTACCATACGCTGCACATGCTTCTTTAAGCATAACAAGGTATTCGCAAATGCTATTGTCATAAGGTTGATGACTGGCTATGTCATTTGCCTGCTTCATTTTATCTGCTGTTTGTAAAATGGAATCTGTTACTCATTCAAAATTTGTAACAACAGTCTGTGGTAATGGGCCGCTGCTTTTTTCAAGCACATCAAAATTTTTGCCCGCCGCATCCAGATCATTTAATAACTGCAAATAGGCATTTTCTTTTTCTTTTACTTTTGTAATTTCTTTATTTAAACCCGAGGCATCTTTTGTGGATAGCTTGGGTATTGTGGCATCAATGTCATGATCCAGATTATCGGCAGCTCTTTTTATTTCTGTTTTTGGTGCTTCTGTTACCGAGTCCATTTCTTTAAAGTCAAATGCAGACACATCTTCACTTTGTGAAGCTTTCCCATCGCTGCTTTTCACCTCGATCGTATAGTCGCCATCGCCACCAGGCTGCCATGTAGTGGAAAAGCTTCCATCTTCTTTCATTGGAATATTTTTCGATTGGCTTACTTTATTCTCTGCCGTAATTGTCATCACTACCTGGTTGAAATTTTTATACTTAATGCTTTTGCCTGTAACAGCAACTGAATTACCTATGAGCACTTTTGTAGGGAACACTTTGAGTGTTATAAAACTGCCATTGCTGCTGTAAGGATTTGGCTGTACCGCTGGCTTATTCTTATTTCCGGTGTTTGTTCCTGTAGTGGACGCTGTTGCAGGAGCTGTCTGTGTTGAAGTATTGCTATCTCCCTGCGAAGCCTGAACTTTTGTATTTGTGGAATCTACAGGGGTTATTGTTGCACCATTTTTATTTTTCCCTTTAGGGTTTGTTCGCTTTTTTGTCAAGGAATCGAGGCCCTGGTCAATATTAGATGACACTTTTTGTTCAGCCTTTGATGTGGCATCATTAACTATTCTGCGGCTTAAATCTTTTAATATTTGCCCGTTACAAAAAATACCGGCAAAAGAAAATATGAGGAGAATAAATATTTTTTTCATAGCCTTACTTATTTTATTAGTAATGATTATTCAGGGAGTGCAGTAAATATCTTAGTACTAAGTTGCCATACACGGAAGGGTGTTATAATAATTACCCGACAAACGTATCCTGAAAATCGGCAAAAGAACAATATCTTATTTTTGAAATTCAGTAATTTGCAGTTTAGTAAAACATTCTATTCCAAAAATGGATACTCCAGATTTAAAGATTAAATATGCAGTGATTGATGACGATGTCATTGATCGTACCGTCATTGACTCAGAAGCAAAAAAGTTTCTCTTTCTACAAAAAGCAGCTTCATTCAGCAACCCAGTAGAAGCGCTGTAGTTTATTTCAAACAACGCACCCGATGTTATTTTTTTACATTACAGCCTGAGTTTGCATTGGAGGGATTTGAGTTTAATGTTTTTGATTTTTTACTTCGGTCATATTAGCAGAGCCTGTTGAATTGTTGCAGGATATTATAATGCCGCAAAAAACATAAAACTGCAATGAGATACATTTTCAAAAAATGTTTAGTGTGAATTATTGCCCTTTCTCAACTCTTTATAAAAGGCAAATTGAAACTACCGTCGGTTATTGTTACAGTTTTGTTGCCATGACTTTTATCTTGAGTAAATGTTCCTGAAAATGTCCCTGAAACACGACTGCTGCTTATGTTGGTAATGGTTACCGTTACTGAATCTGAATAAAAATTATTATTTATTTTGCCATCCATATAAGAAGCTTTTATAGTTTTTTTATCCATAAACCCTGAAAGAGAGGGCTGATATTTGCCTATTGATGTAGTTCCGTTGTTAGCGACCTGAAAAACAAATACATTGCTGCTTTTGGTAGTAACTTCTATTTTCAGCATTCCGCTGGCTGCATCATTGCTTACTTCATTAATAAATAAACCACCGTTCTGAACATCTGCTGCTGTTTCCACCCGTTCACCGTTTATGGTATAGGAAAAATTTTCTTTACTACCCGTAAGGTTAGTGTAAGAAGCTGCTGTATTTGAAGATGATGCACTTGTCTTGGCATCAGATTTGGTTGTTTTATTTCCTGTTGAATCGTTACATGCAGAAAAGAATAATAAACATGCAGAGGAAATAATTGCGGTGGATAATTTTAAATGTTTCATTGTTTTAAATTTTAATATTAATAGGCGAAAAATGTAGCATTAAGATTAAATGTTTTTTTAATAATGGATGGATTGGCAACAGATTTACTAATTTGTTTTTGCATCACCAGTTTAAATGAGCTGTTGCAAAGTATTACTGAGATCAATGACAGAAGAAGAGATTTTTCATAAAAACCATTTTAAATGTGAGAAATATATTTATTTGTTTAAAACTATTATAGCACAATAGGCAAAATGAAATTTAACCGACAAACGTATCATTAAAATCGTCAGAAGATTTTTAGCGTAACTCAGGTTTATAATTTGTAGCTTAGTAAAACATTCGCTTTCAAAAATGGATACTCCAGATTTAAAGATTAAATATGCCGTGATAGATGATGACGATATAGACCGTAATGTGATAGAACTTGAGGCAAATAAATTCCCCTTTTTTCAAAAAACAGCTTCATTCAGCAACCCGGTAGAAGCGCTGGAGTTTATTTCAAACACCGAACCCGATGTAATTTTCTTAGATATTGAAATGCCCGGCCTGACAGGCATAGAGTTTTTAAAACAAAAACCGCTGATATCGGCGCTCGTTATTTTTATTACCTCGCATCCTGAGTTCGCATTGGAGGGATTTGAGCTGGATGCTTTTGATTATCTGCTAAAGCCTGTTTCTTCAGACCGGTTTGCGAGGTGCGCTTTGCGTCTTTATGATTTTTCCAGGATGAAGAAGAATTCCTATGCCTATGAATCGGAGCAGGAGAAAGATACCATTGTAATAAAACAGGGTTACGATAAATATAAAATTAGGGTTCATGATATTTTATACCTGGAAGCAATGAAGGATTACACAAAAATTATTACTCAAACAACGCAATACCTGGTGTTAACGACATTAAATGCAATGAAAGAAAGACTCCCTGTAGGCAAGTTCATTCAGATACATAGAAGCTATGTGGTGAATAAAGATAAAATGGATATAGTTGAAAAAAATAAAATACATATTCAATCACACATTCTTCCTGTTGGAAAATTGTATAAGCATACTTTAAATTTTCCGGTTTAATCTTATCATAATAAATAACTAAATTGCTGATATATTCAAACGAAAATGTTCCGGCGCCTTTTCATAGTCGTTATCATTATAAATATTTCAACTATAGCCAGGCCACAGGCACCTGACCTTTCAACAATAAATAGCGCTAAAGAAAAGATTAGTGCATGGCTCAAATATTGCAGCGTTTTGCGGCTGAATACTTCGGGCAGCCCTGATAATTATGCTAAACTCCAGGATGCCGGATTGAAAGGGGTGCAGATGGTAAATGACAGCGACCTCGAAGACAAAGCCAGTTTTTACACTTATGCGGCGCTTGGATATTATTACCAGATAAAATTTGACAGCGCCCAATTTTATTTTTATGAAAGCCTGCATAGCGCCCAGCGTTCACATAATGCTAAGTTGATTGCCGCAGCCTCAGAAGCGCTGATGAGCCTGAATTTTCAAATGCAACAAATTGAAAAAGTTGATGAGTGTAAAAACATTTTGCAATCAATTGCCGACACGACAAAAAACAATTCCATTCTGCAGGATATATATTCAGCATTTGGAAGTTATTATCAAAATAAATCTTACTATAGTACCGCCCAGGATTATTATATAAAAAGCATTCTGCTCCGGGAAAAAGAAGTGGACAGCACAACAAACTCCAAGTCGAAATTCGATTATGCCATTCAATGCGACCAGCTATCCAAATTATACCTTAACACCCAAATGCCAGATAAAAGCATTGAAGCGCTCCGGAAGGGAACACGGTTTGCCGGTGTTTCCCCGGTAGTGGAAAACAGGCTCACAAGTTCCTTTGTTGAAGCCTATACGTCCTTAGGCAATATTGACTCAGCATTAATTTGCCTGGCAAAATTGAATACTAATGTAAAAAATCAAAATTCTTTTCCATCTGAAGTAGTAACATCTAACCTGAACATCGCCATTTATTATATTGATCACAAGATGTACAACAAAGCATTGCCGTATGCTCAAACCGGAGATGTACAAGCAAACAAAATCAAATCTCCCTTCCTCATTTTTCAGTCACAAATGATCATCGGCCGCTATCTTGAGGAAACTGGCAAGTATCAGCAATCCATAAATTTATTAAACCAGGCAATACCTATAGCTCAGCAACTCAATAAAGATCTTTACGCTAACATACTTCAATACCTTGCACTCGATTATAAAGGGTTAAAAAATCCTTCAAAGGCCCTGCAATATTACGAGCAGTATAGCCAGCTAAGGGATACCTTGTCAAAGGAAAAAGTATCCCGGACTTTTGCTGACCTGGAAACGCATTATCAAACAACAGAAAAAGAAAATCAAATCGTTTCTTTAAATCAAAAAAATAAACTGAATGCGCTGGAGTTAAAGCAGGCCGCTAATACAAAAACTATACTTATACTTGGCCTGGCAAGCCTCGGCATCATTTCATTATTGCTGTTTTTTATCTATCGAAATAAAGAGAAAAATAATAAAACACTTAACCGGCAGAATAAACAATTAGATGATCTGAACCACCAGCTTTCCGTAGCCAATGATACGAAAGCAAAATTATTTGGCGTGATCAGCCATGATTTGCGTTCGCCGGTAAGTAAAATTGTTCAGCTTCTTCACCTGCAAAAGGATAATTCGGCTCATCTTACCAGTGAACTCAGGGCGGATTATAATGACCGTGTTAATAAAGCATCCGAGCAGGTGCTGGAAACCATGGAAGACCTTTTATTATGGAGTAAAAGCCAGATGACTCATTTTTCTCCTCAATACAAGGGGGTTAAACTTAAACCTCTTGTAGAACAGGAAATATTATTACTTGAAGAGCAGTTAAAAGAAAAGAATCTGAATATCAGCCTGAATATTTCTGAACAAACTCAAAAAAATACTGATGAAAATTTTATATCAATAATATTTAGAAACCTGCTTCATAATGCCATCACACAATGCAGGCAAAATGATACCATTACTGTAGTTGAAAACGCCGGCGAAACCATCATAACAAATCCCTCTGCCACCACAACCGCCGAAGAGTTGAATACTATGATGGAACAAAACATGATCAGCAGTAAGTATTCAGGGCTGGGCCTGCAGATTGTAAAAGACTTTTCTGACAAACTTGGACTAAAAATTTTTTATAGAGCAGCAGGTGAAAAACAGATATCCTCTGTTATTAAATGGAATACCTGAGGTTGCGGTTGTCAATTTATCGGCAAACAAAACTTTATTTTAGGGAATACGTTTTAATATCCTTTGAAAATTAGTACTCCTAATATCCCGCAAATCCCTTTTACCAGCATCAGCCCGTCAATAATAATCAGGTAATATAAAATGGGTTTGCGGCGGTGCATGGAATACGCCACCCACAGTAATAATAAAAACGGAACCAGGTTGATAAAATAATGAGGCAGTGTAAAAGATGATTTAAAAGCAAAAATGCTGAATGCAATTAACCCGATAGTGGTTAATGGCAGCACAATTAAGAAAATAGTTTTCCGTAACCCGGTCTGCACTACAAAAGTTTTCAGGTGCCTGTTAGCATCGTCTGCATAATCTTTTATATCAAACATGATCGCCAATACAGAAATATACATCCAGTTTTTTATGAACAACCAGAATACAAGAAAATCCAATGTATAATGTAAATCATTTTGCCAATTATGAAACATGGGCGGATATAGCGTAACGGCACCTGCCCACACAAAACCCACTACAAAAGGTTTTAACCAGCCGGTTTTTCTTAGGTTGATTTTAAATACCGGGAAAAAAGCATTGCCATAATATAACAGTGCTACAAAGGGAACTGATAAAAGCATCAACCATTCAGTAGGGTAGAGGGAAAAAATATGATGGTATTCCAAGATGGCCAAATCCAGGGCGCATGCAAAAGAAATCACTAGGAAAATTATCTGTGTAATGTTTAGCAGGCGGTCATTTCTTTGATACCATTCTGTTCTTTGGTTGTAGTAATTATATTTTGAGGGGGGCGTCAATTTTATTTTTCTTCCTGAAAAGGCAATCCGGAAACTGATCTCACCCATGTAAGCGTACGTATAATACACGATGGTGGCAGAAAACATCAGCAGGTAAAAAACAAATTTATTCAGCCCTATTGATTGCTGAAGCGAAGATTCAACTGCCAGCGACAATGCGCATAGGGCATAGAAGTAATTGCCAAAGAAAATGAATTCGGGGATTCTTTTTTTTAATGGGGAAAGAATTTGTTTCACAAAATGAAAATTACTAAAAAGCCTGAACTAAATACAAATGTAATTTAACTCAGGCAGCATCCTTTTTAGAATGCTACTCTGGTTTTGTTTGGGCGACATTTAAAACAATTAGTGCTCTTTCTTTATTGGTTTATTTTTTTTGTGCCGGTATCATTACCGAATGCTGCCGCTCCATCAGAATTTATTTCCGGCCTGATATTATAACTCCGGCTGCTTAAAAAATATTCATCAACTGAAATGCCCATATACAACCTGCTGGCAAAAGAATATGATGCAGCCATTGTTCATGAATCTATCTTATACCCGATGAGCAAAAAAAACGACACCGGTATTTAATAAAATCCGGATTTATTTTAATAACGAATAGAGGATGCGATAAATAGAACATGAATAGAAACTCTATAGCTAAAATAAACAGCATTGCAGAGATAACCCGCCGATATTTTGAATAAAAATGCCGGAGGCCATTTGAATGAAAATATGCTGGTATCATGGCCGGCCCATTTTAACAGAGTCGTTATTAAAGGAAACAAGTGAATGGAAAACCGGTAAATTAAATTATGCGGTAGCACTTTTTTATGATCATGCATTTACAATGGTTTTTTATTTCCCGGATACCCGGGTATTTTTTTACTAAAAAACCGTGAAGAAGATTTTGGTATAATCAACTCAAATGGGAAATGCCCTTCGAAATAATACTGGATAAGCCGGGAAATGATAATAGAAATCATTTTTTCTTACATCAAACCTTTTTTTTATTAAGTCTGGCCACTTATTCGTAAATATTGGCCATATACTAAGTCATTCTTTTAAAAGCAGGAATTGCTGAATACATTCATACCTGATTTGCCCTTAGCATTTCAATTCCGGGAATGAAATGGTTAGGGTCAGGAAAATGAGATCAAAAATTCTTTATCTAAAACACGGTTATGAACATTACAATAATTGTCCTGCGGGTTTGTCATCTTTAATAATCATGCTAACCATACTGCAGGAAGTACTCTGGAAGCAAAACATGCCAAAAACATTTTTATGATAAGAAAACCTGGTGCGGTATTTCTTAATATTTTAATACTTCTGTTTTTTCAAGGATTGGATGCCGGGGCTCAGGATCTCAGTAAGCTGGGCAAACAAAAACCTTTTGCCATCAATGGCAGTGTAGGTGCATCAGCCACCTTTTATCATTCTAATGAGCCCGCTGCTACCAGGCCACCATACGGGTGGAATATTTACGGAAATTTTTCTCCCACCGTTTATGGTGTGGCTTTACCTTTTTCTTTTTTAATTAATCAATATGGAAACAGTTATTCACAACCTTTCTCCCAGTTTGGGCTTAGTCCTACTTACAAATGGATCAAGTTGGATCTTGGATACAGGAATATTCCATTTTCTCCAGTTACTTTTGACGGGCAAAGTTTTCGAGGGGTGGGACTGGAGCTGACTCCCGGGATATTCCGTTTTTCTGCTTTTTATGGAAAGCTGAACAGGAAAGTGAATGAAGATACTACGAGCGGCAGGTTTACAGCTCCGCAGTTTTCCAGGATCGGTTATGGTGTAAAAATCGGCGTTGGCAATACATCAAACTATTTTGACCTGATTTATTTTCATGCAAAAGATGATAGCAGTTCAGCAAAAATTATAAACAAAACCAATTATACAGCCCAGGAAAATTCTGTTATTGGTTCTTCCTTTAAAGTGACCCTGGTCAAAAAAATTATTTTCAGTACCGACTTTGCGATCAGCGGACTGACGCAAGACATCAGTATTCCGAAATCCGCACAGGCCCCTGATTCAACGATGCCGCAAAAGTTGATGAAGAAGTTTCTTCCGGTCAACAGTTCAACGGTAGCTAATTGGGCAGGTCAGTCTTCTTTGCAATTTAACCTGAAAGGATACACGACTACACTTGGATACAGACGGGTGGAACCTGATTTTAAATCGTTAGGTACCCCGTATATGTTAAATGATGTAGAATTGCTGAACTGGATAAATAATTTCAATCTTGCCACCGGTAAACTGAATATCACTACCAGTTTGTCTGATCAGCATAACAACCTCGGTAAAAATCTGACCAATGAGATGCAAACTCTTACCGGTACCCTGAATGTAAATGCATTGTTGAGCTCGAAGTTAAATCTGAATTTAAATTATTCCGGTTACGGGCTCAGACAAAAAGATGGAACAGAACACTTAAATGATTCCGTAAGGTTGAACCAGGATATTCATCAATTCGGAATCACGCCTTCTTACACCATGACAGTGGCATCACATTCACACTCGATCAGTGGGAATGTAAGTTATATGTTGCTGGATGATAAAAATCCGGCCACATCTTCTTTTACAAGCAGTAACAATTTATCCGGTTCCTTAAATTATACCCTGGGATTTATCAAGAAAGCATCCAGTGTTACACTTTCAGGGCTTTTCTCTAAATACACACAGGATACCATTTATTATCGAACACTGGGCGCCACCATCAGCGGTTCTGCACAAATGCTAAAAGATAAAGCACTGAGCCTGCAGGGTTCATTCGGTTATTTGATGAACAAGTCATCCTTTGGCAATGTGCAGGGTAATTTCACTTTCTCAGGAAATGTAAGTTATCACGTAAAACATCATTCTTTAAATGCATACGCCAGCTATGTGTATACACCATATAACCCGATCAATAATATTATATATAAAAATATACCACAGGCAGTAGCTACCAAAAACATGTCTGGAGGCATTTCCTATACTTATTCATTCTGATAGTATCAAACAAATGATATGAAAAGAAAAAATTTTATTATAACAATCCTGTTGCTGGCCATAGCAACTCAAAACCTGATGGCGCAGCCATTTAATGTAACTATTAACACTTCTGCAATCCCGCCGGTTAATCCTGTTGTAAGCCAGTATATTTCTTCCGGGAGTGTCCATTCGTCCTTGTTATATAATATTGCCGGAGCTGGCCCGATGCAGGTTTATGTGCAGGGAAAAATTGAATGTCTTTCCCCGTCTCCATTTACAATCAGTGTGAATCCAACATTTGCGGGCCAGGGTATGATCAGCCTGACTGCGGGAATTCCTGTTCAGTTAACGGCAACACAAATACTTGGTGCTTTTGGTTTTTTTGTTGATGCCAATCTTGTAGCTGCCGGGGTAAACCTGAATTCATTAAAAGATGCCAACAACAATATCAAATTACCTCCGGGAACCTATAGAATGTGTTTTGTTGCCAAAAGCCCGGACCCTGCAAGCGGTCAGCCCGGGCCTAATGTTTCGGATCCCAATCTTGGCTGTGCCACTTTTACCATACAAAATACTCAGCCCGCAAATGGAGTGACGATAAACACTATAGTTATTCCACCAGCCGCTCCTGCCTTTAATACTTTTATTCTTACTGGAAATATAAAGCCTTCCGTGCAGTTTAATGTTGCCGGTGCCGGCAATACTCTGGTAAAAATTTTTGGAAAAATGGAACGACTTTCACCTTCGCCTTTTACCATTAATGTAAATACTAACTACATACCGCAACAAACACTTACTCTTACTCCGGGAGTACCGCTGCAAATGTCTATAGACCAGGTACTGGATGCATTTGGAAATTTCAGCCAGGGGAATCTTGCTTTGTCGGGTATCAGTTGGAATGAACTAACGAATAGTGACAACACTCTTCGCCTCCCGGACGGAACGTACAGAATTTGTTTTTATGCAAAATATTTTTCACCGGCAACCGGTGTAGGCGGCAATGCTTCTGATCCGGCTTTGGGTTGTGCTACCTTCGGCATTTGTGCCTCTGCAGCAGCACCACAGTTTACACAGCCGGTCAGCAATTTTAATATTACGAATACTATCCCTGTCATACAAAGAACCTCGCCCATAGTTTTTGCATGGACTCCACCGAACAGTACCTGTGGTGGCCAATTGGGAGCCCTGACTTATGAGTTGGAAATTCATGAACTGTTGCAGGGACAAACACCTACCGACGCTATTAATAATCCACCGGTATTTATCAGAAGGCAACTACCGGCTACTACTTTCCTTTTAGACACCATTTTAAATAATAATGTTTTGCAAAGTGGGAAGCGTTATGCAATTCGTGTGAGAGCTATGGCTCCTGCGGGCAATACCTTGGTGCAGAAAATAGAGAACAATGGATTCAGCAGGGTAGAAGCTTTTCAATTTGGAGATACTGCTAAATCTTCTTTACCAACTGTAAGCAGTACAGGAAACAATCCGCCACCTCCACCTCAGAATAATCAAAATAATAACAATAACAACAATAACAATAACAATAATCCGCCACCACCCAAGAATAATCAAAATCAAAACCAACAGGTTGCTGATGCGTATGACTCAACAGCAGATTGCGGCATCAAACTTCCGGTAGATTCAACAAAGAGGCCAAAGGGAACTGATCTGACCAACAAAGTCCTTTCAATCGGTCAATTTAAACTTACCCCAACCACTATTACTCAAAATCCGGATTCAAGCTTTACCGGAACTGGAACTATTGACTGGAAACCACTCTCACATACCATTAAATTAGCGGTATCATTTAAGAATATCCAGGTGAATAAAGATGACAGTGTATTTGCAGGGCTGGTAACCACTTCCAAGAATTCAAAAATATCATTGTCCAATTCATTTTCATCATTCAAGGATTTTTCGAACCAAACTTCACAGCAACTGGATCAGATATCTGAAAATGTTGAAAATTTTTTGAAACAATATCCCGGTGGACAACTTGTAAGCCAGATTGCTACCAATTCCCCTGTGAGTTTTCCGATCGGATTGGATAACCAGGATATTGGAGGCACACCGGTTACCTTGGCAATCATGAATATGTCATTTTCTGCAAAAGGGGCCACCATGAGTGTGTTGCTGAATATAAACATACCGGATGCAAACGGATGGCTTTCCCTTGCCGGCACGGGATTCTGTTTGAATCCAACAGGTGTTTCCTTTGCCAAAGGCACATTATTTCTCCCTGTGGATCATCATTTCAATTTTGGTACGGATAAAGATAGTTTAGACTTTGCCTTCAAAGGCTGCCCGACGGCAGATTCTACCAAGGGAACCTATGTTAACTGGGAGAATGGAAAATTATCTGATATAGTAGCAAATGTGCAGGTTACTTTCCCGAAAAATATGATTGTGGCGGAGGATAAAGACGGAAACCCGAAAGACAGTGTCGTTACTGCTACTATGAATTTTAATTTCAAAAAATGGGATGACTGGATTGCAGGTATCACGTTTGATAATTTCCAGTTGCCCGGTGTAAAAGGCCTGGGTTTTCATCCTGGTACCATGTATTATGATCACTCGTCCGTACGTAATCCGAGTGGATTTAAGTTCCCTAAAAACTACACAGGATACAGCGGAAATGATTTTGAAGGATTATATATCAGCGATATGCAGGTGTTGCTGCCCACTGACTTCAAAACATTTAACCAGGGAAAAAACAGGACATCGTTTTCTGCTAAAGATCTGGTGATAGACAGCAAAGGGGTAAGTGTAAATCTTCTTGGTTATACAATCATTGATCTGAGTACGGGAGATCTTGGCGGATGGGCATTCTCATTGGATACTGTGAGGGTGCAGGTTCAGCAAAATACTTTTACAGACGGTTCTTTTAAAGGGAAAATTTTATTGCCGGTCAGTAAAACACCTTTGGTATACCTGGGTGATTTGCATATTGGAAAAGATACCATCACCGGCAAAGATTCTACACTTCAATACGATTTTGTCGTGCAGCCTTCTGATGACATGCAGTTTGATATCTGGGCGGCAAAAGTTCAGCTGAATAAAAACTCTGCATTTAAAATACAACGGGAAAAGGATGGAACACTCGTATCTTTTATTTTAAATGGAACCATTGGAATCAACATCGGATCTTCAGGGGTGAATTTACCCGGTTTAAAATTTGACAGCCTGGGAATTGCAAACAGGGATCCTAAAACCAATGAAAAGAAATTCTGGTTTAGTCCCGGCACCTGGAATTTTTCAGGAGGTTCTAACTCCAATTCCGGTTCTTCCAGTTTTGTAGTACCGGCAAATAGTGATCTTGCTGTTGCATTCGGACCGAATGTAAATAGTGACCATTATGATAATAATTATGCTTTTGAAAGGGATGAACCTTTTGATGATGCAAATGATCAGGGCCAGGTATCGGGCTTCCCCATTTCCATTAATAATGTGAAACCATACACGGATTTTTCGGACATGAGCAATCTGAAAGTGGGCGTGCAGTTTGATCTGAATGTGAATGTGGGTCTTGGGGATGCATCGGTTGTCAGTGCAACCACACAACTTGCAGTTTATGGAACAATCAATGCATCATTTCAAAATATGGCTCCTCAGATTTCCCTTTCTGCAGGAGTGGATATTGACTCTGTAATCATAAAAGGAGATGTAGGGCCCGTGAATCTAAGTGGAATACTGGTCTTTTACAAACATGATAATGTATATGGCGATGGATTGAAAGGGCATGTAAGTGCGATGTTCCCGATGTTGTCTGTAGGTATTGAAGCTACTGCGCAGTTCGGCAATGTAAACAATTATAATTACTGGTATGTGGATGCCAGTGCCACTTTCCCGACTATACCTGTTGTAGGAATGATCGGCATTAACGGATTTGGCGGGGGAGCATATTATAATATGGTTATGCAGGGTAATCTCCCTGCTGATCCTTCCAACCTCCAGGCAGCAACCGTTTCAAAAAATGCCACGCCGGGAACGACCATGTCCGGTGTCACCTTTGTACCTCAGCAGGGCGCCGCAGGTATTCGTGCATCAGTAGGTATAGCACTGGTTTCACAACCTTCAAAATCGGGCGCCGATGCAATGAATGCAAAAATTACTTTAACGGCACAGATTGTAAACGGAGCACTTGATCAACTTGCGCTTCATGGTGATGTTTTTGTTATGACGAACTCCCCGACAAATACTAATGCTACAATACAGGGTACAGTGGATATTGTATATGATATCACTCAAAATAAGTTTTCACTTGCGGCGGATGTTAAAGGAAAATTGGGCACTATTGCAGTTAATGTGCCGCTCGGCATCTATTCTGGTCCTGATGGCTGGTATCTGAAGGTGGGCGATGCATATGGAGAACGGGCTACATTTCAACTGGTAGATGAATCAACAGATGTGTTCACTTTACGTGTGGGAGCTAACGCTTACCTGGAAATGGGTAGCCTCATTAACCCGTCACTCCCGCCTCTGCCGGATAAGTTGACTGCTTTTGGCATACAGCGTTCACCGGATGTGGATGCATTGGTGAATGCAATGAACAAAACGGATGGCAACGGGTTGATGTTTGGTGCCCAGGTAAATGGCGAGCTAAAATTCAGTTTAGGATTTCTGTATGCCAATATTGATGCCATTATAGGATTTGACCTGGCACTAAAACATTTTGCTCAGAGTTTTCAATGTGGTGGTGCCAGTGCCGGTTGGGAAAACTGGTACGCACTCGGTCAATTGTATTTTTATTTTGATCTGGATGTCGGGGTTCATGTGGATTGTTTTCTTGGCAAAGGTGATTTTCATCTTGTTTCCTTTACTGCAGGCGGCGTACTATCAGCCGGCTTGCCCAACCCTACCTGGCTTGACGGATCAGTTCGGGTGAAAGGTGAAATTTTTGACGGCCTGATTAGTGTTGATCAAGATGCTCATTTTACCATCGGTGATAAATGTTATCCCACTCCGTCACCACTTACCGATATCAATATCATCAGCAGCTATGGACCACAGGGAAAAGGCGATGTGTTTGATGCGCCTTACGTGGCCTCCAATATCGGGCTTGGGGTCAATTATGATGTAATGGTGCCGCCTACAAATAATAAACCCAATGGTGAAATCCGTACCTACAAGTTTGATATCGCTTCCTATACACTGAGTGAAAACGGAAAGAATGTGAATAGTAGTCATATTGTCTATCAGAATAATAATACTACCGGAATCATCGTGCATGATGAGATTTTGAAGCCCAATACAAATTATACGGTAACGGTGGTTTGTAATGGTATGCAGTTTTATCCCGATGAAAATAAGTGGGATTATCCATATAATGACCAGGATAATCAAAAAGAGCCTTTTGAACAATCTGTGACCTGGAGTTTCAAAACAGGGGATGCGCCGGGTTATATTCCCGATAAGAACGTACATTTCTCATACCCGGTAAAAAACCAGAGATATGTGCTGAAGCAGGAGATGAATGGAAATGCTGTGATCAAACTTGCACAATGGCAACCCAATATTCTTTCCAACTCTTCAAACTCTGTTATTAACTTATCAGCCGGTGGAGGGTTTGATTATAAACTGTTCTTCATTCCTGTGGGCAGTACCGATACAATAAAAACCACTTTCACCGCAAATGAATCAGGCAAAACACTCAACTACCAATTGCCTGCAACTTTAAAAAACAATACCGTGTACCGGGCAGAGTTTTGGTCTTTTCCGAGAACCGGAAGCAGTCTCACCGCACTTAAAGCCGTCAGCAAAGTAAGTTTGAGTACCCGAACAATGAATATTCAAAACAGCGGCAATGCATCCGGCAATGGGTCTGTCAGCGCACAGATCAAGCAGACTACTATTACCGGGCCTGTACGGATGGGCGAAACGCCAAAACCTATTTATGTATTCAGTTTTGGTACGAGCCAGTTCAACAGCCTGGCTGAAAAACTGAATTCAATGGGTCAATGGAATGCAGTGAATAAATCGGATATTATGTGGATCCAGGCACAAAACATACCTGCCGAGCAATTTGATGAATATGAAGTAAAAGGATTTACAGCTCCGGACGGCACCCCATATCCGTCAATATTTAATGCCCGCATCGAGTGGAACAGCAACCAGCAAAATGAACAGTTTGCAAGCGATAACTTATATGCCCCTGCATTCTCTCTTGCATTCAAAGGTGTACAAACGTACCTGAGTGTTCCTGATATGAGAGAAATGATATACAGGCCAGTGCTAACACTTGACTGGAGTGGTTTTGCATATAGCCCGCCATTAAGTCTTTCTGAAACTACTTCAACTTCGGGTTTCGTGGCAATGACTGCAAATCGTCCTGCACTCAATTTATTAACGGGCAGTGGCTCAAACAATACCTCAAAAGGAAACAGCATCAGTACTATTTCTTCTGCCGGATACTCCTTTTCATTCAACAGGGTAGCAGCGGCCTCTTTAGGTGCCAACCAGTTTAACTCAGGAAGTATGAGTGTAATAAATGTAAAAATTCCTATGCCTTATTCATTGAAGTGGTCAAGGGATTATTATATACGCCAGGATTTTAATTTACTCAGAGCTTTCGGATTATTGGCGCAAACCCAGGCCAGTATCATAAAAAATCAAATGAGCCCGTCAGATGCAGAAGCAATGTTATCACAGATGGGAGGCGATATCAATTTTGCAAACAATGATATTGGTGGAACAGTTTCCATGCCCTGGAATAAATTCTATTATTTATATACTGATCCTAATTCAGTAAACATTTTAAATAAACTGAAAGGGCTCCAGTTTGTTCCTTACCCGCATGGCAGCCGCACCATTATTTTCCGCTACCAGGCAGGCTCATTACAGGGAAATTCAGTAAATAAAACCTTCAACTATTAAAGCAACAGAAAGATGAGTAATAAAATAGTTATAACATGTTTCTTCATTGCCTGTTTTTCTTCTCTGCATGCTCAAAAAAACAAAAAGGATGATGCAGCAAGAAAACAACAGGAAGCACCTGCTGTTCTTACAGGATCTATCAAAATTCTTGCACAGCCCCGGGGTGATTCGGTGGTATTAAGGTGGGGGCCCTCCAATGCCTGGGCATGGAACCAGCTAAATAAAACAGGTTATATTATCGAGAGGATTGATATTACCGAATCACAAAAGCCTAAAAAAGAATTGCTGGTTTCCCGGCCTTTAAAGCCCATGACCCCGGAAGAAATGAAAAAGAACTTTACGATTCAGAATAAATACGCAGCTATTGAAGCACAAAGTTTATACGGCACCAACTTTAACACCAACCTGCGTAAAGGGGCAGGTGGCATAGAGGATAAGGCCAACACCGGTTCCAATCGTTTCGGTTTTGCCATGATGGTAGCAGATTATGATGCGGATGTGGCAACAGCCGCAGCGCTCAGGTTCACCGATAAAAAAGTGCAGAGAGGAGGAATTTATTTTTACAGGATCTACCCGGCGGCAGCAATACCTGACGGCAGAATTGATACTGCAGCCATCATGGTAGTGAATAACCCTGATATAAATAAGCCCAGGCCTTCATTAAAAGAGATTGTTTCTTTGGATCGGGTAGTTGAACTGCACTGGGAAAGAAACCAGGGGAATCAGTTCAGCGGATTTTTTATTGAAAGAAGTTCCGATGGCCGCAATTTTAAACAGGTGAACAGTTTACCTTATTTTTCTTCCAGGCCCGATACGTCCACTGTAAAAATGGATAGTACACAAAAAAAAGCTAATGCAATACTGGACCATAATCATGTGTTCATTGACAGCCTGCCGGCGAATTATACAAAATATTATTACCGGATCAGGGGAGTCAATGCATTTGCCCAATGGAGTGATTACTCTGATACATTAACTGCTATGGGAAGAGATCTTACTGCACCGGCTGCGCCAATTGTGGAAAATCCTAAATACGAGAAATCAAAAGGGATGTTACTGAAATGGAAAAAGCCATTCAGGGAAAAGGATTTCAAAGGCTATATGGTAACCCGGTCTCATAATGCAGTGATGGGGCCCTATACCTCGCTGACCAAATTATTGGAACCTTCTGTAACCCAATTCACCGATACTGGTGCTTTTGCTCATGGGCAGAACTACTATATTATCCTTGCCGTGGATACTGCCGGAAATATTGCTTACTCTATCCCGGTTATGGCGCTGGTGCCGGATAATACTCCACCTGCTATACCCGTAGGATTGCGGGGTACAATCACTAAAGGTGGGTTGGTTCATTTAAGCTGGAAACCCGATTCAGATGAAGACATCAAAGGATATAAAGTGTATTTCGCTAATGGCAGTAATGATGTGTATTCCCAGGTCACCCTGGAACCCGTTGCTGATACAGTCTTTACGGATACCATAACATTAAAAACACTGTCCAAAAATATATGGTATAAAATTGTAGCAGTGGATCAGAACAATAACCATTCAAAATATTCAGAACCCATCCGCTTAAAAAAACCGGATGTAGTTCCGCCTATGCCGCCTCTTGCCACAAAAGTGCATGTGGATACCGCAGGTGTCCAAATAGACTGGATACAAAGCCCTGATGACGATGTAGTGGGTTATGTGATTTCCCGGAAGGATAAGGGTTCAGGCTGGGCCATCATCTCGAGGGTGAAACATGATGTGGCAAAATCATCATTTCATTTTACCGATAATAATGTAAAACCATTTACAGATTATGAATATTGTGCCGAGGCCGTTGATGCTGATAGCCTTCATTCGGTTAAATCTGCTATTCTGAACGCAACAATCAAAACAGTGCCTGATCTTCCACCGCTCAAAACTTTGACAGCGGCTTATGATTCCCGGTTGAAACAGGTGCATTTGGAATGGCAGTTTACAGAGCAGGGGAATTATTTTTTTGTATTGTACCGGTCAGTGGGTAATGAGCCTCTATCAAAGTTTCAATCTGCTCAGTCAACCATCCGGAAATTTGATGATGATGTCTCAGCTTATAAAGGAAATATCCGTTATGCCATCCAGGTTATGTACAGGGATCAACGGGGGAGAACAAGGGTAAGCGATCCGGTTACAGTGACTATTACAGACAAAGAACAGTGAGGGTTCTTACCTCTGATCAATATGTGGGAAAGAATTTGTTTCACAAAATGAAAATTACTAAAAAGCCTGAACTAAAATACAAGTGTATTTCAGATCAGGCTAAAACCTTCATAGAAGGCGGCGCTCATTTTATTTTTGAAAGATTGAAAGCAATGGGTGCAGCTTCGCTATTGTTTAATAAATTTTTGTACAGACAACAATTGATTATTATTATCCGTGGCTTTGATAAAATATAATTCCGCTTGCCAGGTTTTAACATTCAAAGCCATTTCATTGTCCCCGGGATTAACCGTATATTTTTTATTTAAAACTACATGGCCTGCCATATCTGTAATCTGGATATTGACATTTCCCGCATTACCTGTTTTTAACCTTAATGTAAGTTGATCAGATACAGGATTGGGATGAATTGACATGCTTATCGCACTGGCATTATTATTTATATTAATCACCTTACTGTACTTAGCCGATCCATCTATGTCCACTCCTTTTATGCGGTAATAATTATTTCCTGTTGCGGGGTTATTGTCTATAAATGTAAAGGGGTTTTCTTTTGCCACTTGTCCAATGACCTGGAAGTTAGCTCCTGTGGTGAACCGCTCTACTTCAAAATGACTGAATGCATTATCTGTTTGTGCTTTCCAGTCCAACTGCACCTGTCCTGTAGAAAGCAGCTTGCCTTCAAAACTGAAAAAGTTTACAGGTAAAGGAATAAATCCCGATATGCCGAGCAGATTCAGACTAAACCGTGCAAAATACATCTCGAACGGTGAGCCAGGATCAGCCATTTCATAATACATTCCAAGAGTACCGTCTTTTAATCTTGTAATGCTAGAATACTGCGCTAACCCCGGAAAAATTGCTTTTGAAGTTGAAAAAGTAGTTCCTTCATCCGTACTTGCAAATACAGTCAGGTTTTGTCTTGAAGCAGTATTATTCGGAAGTGTATGTAATAAAATATTCATATTCTCACCCGTCAGGGTAGAGGAGTAGCGTACAAAATCCCCATCGCATCTTGGATCATTTAAACTTGCTTGTGTTATAGGTGAACTCCATGTAGCGCCTCCGTTAGTAGAGGTTCTGAATTTTCTTCCGCCGGCTATGCTGGTGCGGCTGCTCATCATCAGGTTCCCGTTATTGAGTTCCACCACTTTTGATTCATCACCCGTAAAACCATCAACACCGCCGGGGTTTGTATTTGTAAGCGTATTGACCACACTCCAGGTTGTGCCATGATCATCCGAATAGATAATAGTATTATTAATGGTGGAAGCAGAAGTTGCCCTAACTCCCGCCACAGCTACAAGCCTGCCACTGTTTAATTGTGTTTGCCTTCCGGATGCTATCCATACAGCATACCAGTTTTTGCGGGTGGCATCGGCACAACCTGAACCATATATCTGGTTGGTTAAATCAACCGGCGCAGTCCATGTTGCTCCATTATCTGTACTCTTACACATTCGTACCCTGATGGGGCTAGATGGTGTTGAGGCGGCAAGTCCACTGTTAGAAGCGAACAGGCAAATGATATTCCCGTTTGTTTTATCTAAAATAAGAGAAGCATCACCTGCACCTGTAGAGACGCCTAAATCAGCAATGGTTTGAGAAGTAAGCCATGTAACACCTTTATCAGTACTTCTTCGAATTATAATATCTGCTTTGGAAGGTAAATCAGAAGCACTGCTGAATCTTGCATCGGTGGCTGTAATAATATCTCCATTTGCTGCTGTGATGATTGCAGGTATCCGGAAATAAGTAGAAGCTGTAGGTACGCCACCATCTGTTACCTGGTCGCCCGACTTAAATACGACAGAGTGTTGCAAAATAAGCAAGCTTGATCCGGCTGGGGAAGAATTAACTGTTGTTGTTGTTGCGCCAATCCTTACCGATACACAAGTTGCATCCAATACATTTCCTTCTGTGGCGCCGGCTGCCACATCATAAGTTATCCAGAAATAATTATTACTTCCATTTGTCAATGCGTTACTCCCGGTTATGGCAATATTTCCTGCACCGACTGAAGTAGTGGTGCCAAATACTGTCTGGGTAGAATAAAACCGATTATTAGTTCCTGTTGAAATCACTGAAATCTTCGTTACATCTGAAGTGGCGGTAGTACCATTCATCGTAATGGTAACCGTGTTCAGAGTACCACCGGAATTGGTGATATTCATAAGAAGGATTCGTTGATTGGTTTGCCCTTTTCCTGCGGGCAATTGAGTCTGAGTAACCGTTACCGTTTGTGCGGTAATAGATCCGGTTGCGAAAATCATGAAGATTGAAATAAAGAACAGTTTGGTGGTCATTGGGTAATTGGATTTTTAATTTGAAATATGCTAATGTTTATTTTACAAAAATTGAATGACTTATTTTTTCCCCGTTTTTATTCCTGAGTAAAACATAATAAGTGCCATGGGGCAGATCATTCAGATCCGTAAGGGTTATTTTATTAGTCCCTTTCTGGAGCATCCAGCTATAATTTTTCATCAATCTGCCGTTGTCATCTATAATGGTTAGCTGGCTGTTGCCGGCATCTTCGCCGGTTAAAAAATTTATTGTAGCCGTGCTGCCGGATACAGGGTTGGGGCTGATCAGTAAATTATTTTTTAATTCATATTGAGGCATCTCTACCATTACAATTCCTGAATAACTGAACCTGCCGTCAATATCCACTTGTTTTAAACGATAAAAACTTTTACCCGGGAACGGATTGTGGTCAACATCATTATAGTATTGCAAACTGAAGCCATTGCCCTGCGTGGGCACAATATGTAATTGTATCCAGTTTATTCCATCGCTGCTTTTTTCTACCACAAAATATTGGTTATTGATTTCTGAAGCAGTGGTCCATTTGATTTGTACACTGTCTCCCTGCCTGTTGGCTGAAAAGTGTACCAGCTTAACAGGAAGCGGCACTGTATTGACACCGAAGTCAACATAAGTGACTGTAGTGGATCCGGTAAGGATTGGAGCTGCACCGGTCAAACGATTTCCTGCAGCAGGGCTAACAGCAATTTTTCCATCGGTAGTTCCATCATCGCCGATGCCAAGCCCGATATGTTCCCCGGTAAATGCCCAGGTGGTAGGAGCCAGCGTGGCTGCAGGTGCCGGTGTTCCCACAGCTCCAGGCACCGTGGTTGTTAACCGCATGGTATAATTGCCGGGATAAACATTGCTGAAATTATATGTACCGCCTGCGCCTACCGCAGATGAAGCGACAATATTTCCCGAACCATCTACCAGTACAACATACAACTGGTTACCCCCGATACTATTGATACCTGTTCCATTGACGGTATTATCGGGTGTGGTATCGTAAAACACATTGCCCGAAATACAGGGATTTCTTGCAACCGTAAAATCATCCATCAAATCATCTGCAGAAGCGCCTACTAATAAACTACTGATCCAGGAATGGCTGGCAACAGTTCCAACTACCACCGGGTATGTAAACGCCGCTGTACTACCATTTACACTTACATTAGTTACCACAAGATTGCTGCCCTGTACATCAAATGTTACAGAAAGTGTCCACCATGAATTTGAGGCTGGGGCTAAACCGTCCCAACCTGATGGTCTGCTTGATGAAGTAGCAGACAAAGTTGAGGCATCCAGGTTATCAACAATAAACAATCCGGTAGTGATGTTGCCTCCAACATATACGCCCTGGCGTTCAAGTTTGGTCCATGAAGGCGGATCATATCTTCCATCCGGATTAAAATTGGAGTAATTGTTTGGCATTATAAACAGGTACGATTCGTTTTCTTCCTGTGCACCGGATTTGTTCAGGAATCTTCCAATCAATGTGATCGGGCCGCTTGCGCTGTTAAGTGTATAAGTTTGTCTGCTGATAAAATCTGCCGTTACGTTTCCTGTATTATTACTTGATGTATTTGTCCATACACCTCCAAAAAAAACATTGGTTGGGTTGCTAGCACCGCTCAGGTCCGTGTGCTGGGGTATTGCAGCAGCCTGCCCATACAGGTTGGCATCGGTGGCAAAAGATTCCCATTCAAAATTATTGGTGACCGTTGCCCAGTTGGTTGGGTTTGCTGTTCCCGTTGCTGTCTGGTTTGTTTGATTGCTGATCTTGGCATTGGATGGCACCATATCATAGGTGATGACATTGGTATTGCAATCAAATGTATTGCTGCTTACCGTTTGCGTTTGTATCCCGAAATTAACATTCGTAGCTCCTGCCGGCCCCACCACGATACTACCATTTGGGCTGCCATCATTTCCCGCACCGGCCCCGATATTTTCTCCTGTATATATCCAACCGTCAGGAAGCGAAGATTGTACTGCGGCTGAACCAATGGCGCCTACCGTCATATTGGAAATTCTTACTTCAAATACTCCGCCCGGCACATTGCTGAAAGAATAAGTGCCACCGGCGGCAACAGCGGTCTTATTCACTATAATTTCATTTTCATCTACAAGGAAAGCAGTTAAAGCGCTGCCACCGGGGTTATTGATGCCCACGCCATTCACTGTATTATCCGAAAGCCCGTTGGCATCATTATAAACTGTTCCGCTGATATTATAACATGAATTAGTAGTAATAGTAAAATCATCCAGCAAGTCATCAACTGATGCTACAGCCCGAACACTGTTGATCCATTGGTGTGAAGTATGTGGGGCGGTACCAACCTGCGTGGAATAATAGTAAGAGTATATAACCAATGGGCTGCTAAAACCAGCGATAGTGGTTCCGTTTATTTTAATATCGGTAATAACAATATTTCCTCCCTGAATATCAAAAGTAACCGACATGGTGTACCATGCATTTGCCGCAGGCATGACACCTGCATAAGTAGCAATAGTAGTTGAAGCAGTACCAGCATCAAGATTATCGTACACATTCAACGTGCCGCCGATAGAGCCTCCTACAGAAATACCTATACTACTAGATGTATTTCCTGCACGTCCAACAGGATTTGTATTTACATAACCCGAAGGAATCAATGAAAGGTATGCCTCGTCGTATGCAGTGGTGGCATTAAGGTTAAAAAAAGTTCCCTTCAAGGTAATGGGCCCCTGGTATAAATTAAAAATTTGATTACTTATTAAGTCAGCGGGTGTTGTATTATTACTACCGTAAAAAACATTTGTTTTGTTGGGTATGCCAGCATGTACGCCGGTAGCATTTGCATTTAAACTACCATTTGCAGGAGGTTCCCATGCAAATGGGGTGGTTCCAAAAGAGCCCCAGGTTGTAGGCGATCCACCTGCTTTCGCATTTGCAGCAACCATATCATAAGTAAAAGAAGGTGTGGCACAACTAACCGTTTGGCCTATTGATACCTGGGCGATCAATATAAAAAAGAAGGCAAGCCCAGCTTGTATAGCGATACTTTTTGGAATGAGTGGTTTTTTCATAACTGGATACCTGGCCTGTGTACGGATTGCGTTGGCTATTGCATGTTTTCAATCAGGCCATTTTATAATTTATTAAAACATTAAACGATAATGGTTTAATCTTATTGCAAAATAAAAGATGTTCTGTTTTAACCTGTTACCAAAGCACAGTTTTTTTGACATTTGATGATATTTGATATCCGATTCAAGAGAATCACTAAGCGGTTTTACGTAATAAAAACCCATCGGGCATTGCTGATTTCCCGATGCACCTGTCATTTATTTTTTTTATTAAGTAACAACAAAAGGAAAATTTTTTAGAAAAACAAAATTCTATTCTTCATGTGCAAGCTCTTGCAGTTTCGTGTTTTTACGAACATTAAAATCAAAGAAGTTTTTTTAAAATAAAATTTGCTGTTCTTAATATTTATAAATTTTAAATATGGCTTTTCCTGTGAAGAATAAGGGATTGTTTATAAAAAAAGGTTGATGGCATTCGGGAAAAGCAGGAAATAATATCTCATTGATATGTATTCCAGCAGGATAAGAATTAATTTTTCATTTTCGTAGTTTTCCTATTGCACAATCGTAATTTCTGTTATTAAATTTACATCGTATTTGATCCGAACCTTATGATGAATTGCAAACTTCACTTAGTAAAAACTCTTGCAGAATTTTCTCTTCATCATTTCCGGGTCTTCATACAACCAACGACAGGGGTATTTGATTAAACACGGCCCATCATTGAACAAAATTTCCCTGATCCAATTTATCCGATAGAAAAATCAGTTTTTTTAATCTGTAAACTTTGAACAATGAAACTGAATTTTACTCATGCCGGTAACAGAGTAGTGAAAATGGCAGCATCAGCTTTACTGATTTTATTTGCCGGACAACTGTATGCACAAACTTATCCCGTAGTGCTGCGCAGCCCTTCCCAGTATGTCTATGGTTTAGCGGGCAACGGTGCGATTTATGAAATTGATCAGACAACCGGCGCCGGTACGATGATAAAGAACTCAACGTATTCCGGAAATGCAGCCAACCAGTCAAATGGGATTGCATATGCCCCCACTACCAATTTGTTTTATTATTTTAAAAGGAACCCCGGTGGCTCCAACCAGGAATTTGTATCCTTTAGCCCGGCTACAGGCGCTGTTACTATCCTGGCTACATCGCCTATTACCAGTACAATCTATACGGGTTGTATAAACTCTACCGGCACCGCATTTTATACTTCAGATGTGAATGGCAATTTCTTTTATTATAATGTCACCCTTAATACCTGGACAAAGATCACTTCTAATTTTATTGACCAGGACGGCAATAATGTTACCAGTGTTTTGCAAAGCCAGACTTCAGGAGATATGGCCATGGATGCTAATGGGAATATCTGGCTGGCATCTTCAAACAGTTCCAACTATGCCATTTATAAATTTCCTTCTCCTATACCAACATCACCGGTGGCACAAATAGTTGTTCAACGTTATAAAGATCCTTCAACTCCCACACCCGGAGGTGCCAGTATATATGGTGTAGCTTTTGATGTGAATGGAAATATTATCCTTGCATCCAGTAACGATAAAATGTACCTTCTGCAAAAAGCATCCGGGACGGCTACTTTCATGACCAATCTGAGTCCTTCGGGGATGGTCAGTGACCTCACTTCACAAAATTTTCCTACAAAAGTGTTGCCGGTAAAATGGCTGAGTTTTACTGCCAATCTCCAGGAGAACAATACTGTTTCACTCAACTGGCAGGTAACCGAAGAAAATAATAAAGGGTTTTATGTTGAGTATAGTACCGATGGAGATACATGGCAGTCCGCTACATTTATTCCGAGTAAGGGGAATCCCGGGTCGGTTCAGTCCTATTCATACGATTATACAAATAAAATTAATGGCAAAATCTGTTTCCGTATCAAACAGGTGGATATTGATGACCAGTTCAGTTATTCATCAGTAAAAACAATCAGCCTTAATTCTGCTAAACAAACATATTCAGTATGGCCCAATCCTTCCAGTGATGTCATTCACATTTCAGGAGGAGCGGACGAAAATTCCACAGCTGATCCTGCATCCCTGCAAATTTTTGATCAATCGGGTAAAATGATAACGTCACAAAAACTGCAAACAGGAATCAACACAATTAACATCAGCAAATTTATAAGCGGTGTATATTTTGCCAGGATTCAAAATAGCGGGGAAAATGCTTTTATTCAAAAGATCGTAAAGCAATAATCATATTTTGCCATCATTCCTTTTAGTCTTGACCAAAAATTCCGGCGCTGATGTGCCGGATTTTTTTTATTGACGGGATATTCTGCCGGGTATTTGTATTAAAAAAAACAGGTAAGCCTGGAAACATTTTAATAGTTTCATTTGATGTATTCTCTTTTGAATTGCATGAAAAATAGTTTACACCAACCTCCCGTAACTTTATCATTAAATAAAAGTTTATGGAACTCGGCATAGGCATGTTTGGAGATAATCATTATGATAGAAATGGAAAACCCCAATCACCGGGACAACGACTGCAGGAGATGATTGAAGAAATAAAGTTGATGGACCAGGTTGGTTTGGATTTTTTCGGAATCGGGGAGCATCATCGCCCTGATTATGCAGTGTCTGTTCCTGAAATAATTTTAGCGGCAGCATCCACTGTTACAAAAAAAATAAAACTTGGTAGCGCCGTCAATGTAATCAGTTCATCAGACCCGGTGCGGTTGTATGAAAGTTATGCGATGATTGACCAGATTTCAAACGGCAGGGCAGAGCTGATGGCCGGGCGTGGCAGTTTTATTGAATCATTTCCATTGTACGGATACCGGTTAGAAGACTATGAAGATCTTTTTGAAGAAAAACTGGGGCTGCTGGTAAAAATAAATAAGGTAAACCCTATAACATGGGAAGGCAAATTCAGGCCGCCATTAGAAAATCAATTGATATTGCCCCGTGCTGTACAGGATCACCTGAACATCTGGGTGGCTGTAGGTGGTACGCCGGAATCTGTAGTACGTGCTGCAAAATATGGATTGCCCGTAATCTTTGCCATCATTGGCGGGAACCCGGCACAGTTCAAACCATTGTTTGAATACTATAAAAAACTGTATGAACATTATGGACATGATATGAAAAAATTCCAGGTGGGCGTACACATGCATGCATTGTTTGGTGAGGACAGCAAAAAAATTGCTGATGAATATTATCCTGTTTACTCTTCCCAGATGGACAGGGTAGGCCGGAGCCGCGGATGGCCTTTATATCAAAAACAACAATACGATGTTGGGAGAGGGCCAAACGGACATTTGATCATTGGCAATTCCGATGAAGCGGTTGAAAAAATTTTACACATGCAGGAACTCTTTGGGCTCACCCGTTTTTCTGCACACATGGATGTGGGCGGGCCTTCTCATTCTTTATTGATGAAATCCATAGAGATTTTCGGAACTAAGATTGCACCGAAAATAAGAGAAGCACTGAAAAAATAATAAGGAAACGTAAAGTGCATTTTAAGCTACTGTTATTGAATCATATTCTGTGTATCAGATATTATGAAACAAAGTATTCTTATCCCCCATTTCCCACTCTCTCTATTTCATCTTCAGCGCCGCCGCCGGAATGTTTGACGGCTTTATAAGCTTTACCAAACCGGTATGAAAAAGAAAGATTGATCACCCGGCTATCCCTGTGTATAATGAAATACTCGGTAGCATTGGGAAACTGCGTTAGCCCTTCCATAGTGTTTGAATGCAAAATATCACGGACATTTAGTTTTAATGTGCCTTTATTTTTCAGCACTTGTTTTGATATGCCCAATGATAGCTGCCCGGTAGGATATAATAATTCCTGTATGTCATTTCGTGCTTGGGTGGTATAAAAACCGGATATCTCACCGGAATAAGTTTTTGCAAAACTGAACTGGTTATTGATATTAATGGTAAGCTGGTTGATATTGCTTGAAAAATTATTGCCATTAAATCCTTTCAGCTCTTTATGATTATAAAGGGCGAATGCCGTTACCGACCACCATTTGCACAAGGTTGTTGTTACTGTGGCCGATAATCCAAAAGTTCGGGTATGCCCCACATTTCCCTGTGAATATAACAGCACCCCTTTGGCAGTATCTTTTAAAAACAATTGAGAAAAATAATTTTTTATAATGCTGTAGGATATGCTTGTGGATAATAAATCTTTGTATTGATGGCTCAATTCAAAATTCCAGTTGAATTGCGGCAGGATAAACGGGTTGCCGGTGGAATAGGTGTATTTGTTTACTATAAAATAAAAAGGGTTCAATGTTTGAAAGGCCGGGCGGTCAATGCGGCGGCCGGTTGTAAAAGAAAAACTGTTGGAGGAGTCAACCCGGAAACTGATATACCCGCTTGGAAAAATTCCATCGTACTGCCTGGAAAAAGAAGAATCCTTTTGCTGAACATTTCCTAATTGCTTCGCCTTGTATCCCGTGGTTTCATAACGAAGCCCCGCCTGGAAACTGAAACGATCATCTTTTTTCTCAATACTACTGTATAGCGCATTGATATTTTCTTTGTAAATAAAATGATTGCTTTTGCCAAAATCCTCTACCCACTGCATGCCATCAAAGTTTTCATAATATGCAGTATTGTCAGTACTGGTAGAAGACGTCTTCCATCCGGATGACAATGTAAATTTTTTTCCAAGTTTTAAAGTGTGATCTGCTTTTCCGGAAAAAATAGTAATGGTGGTTGGAATATTTCCCCTCGACAATTCTGTATAACCGTTTGTAGTTTGCAATTGATTATTAAAAAACTGGTTGTTTTTAATAGAATAACGAAGCCAATCAACATCTGCTGAAATATCCTGCGTAGAGGAGAGAGTATGTCTTACATTCAGATTAAGAGCGCCATTGGAAAAACGGCTATTACTTCTGTTTTCCGTTGAAATCGTAGAGTCCGTTACCCCGTTAGCATCCTGCCATTTAGCCAATCCGATATTAATTCCTTTCCTGTAAATGAATGTGCCCCCTAAACCAATTCCCAACGTTGTTTTGGAGGTTACATAATAATCAATGCCAGCCTTAAAACTGTTATTCAAAAAATTTCCTGAAAAGAATGTCGGCTGATCCAGGATTGCGGAAATGTTCCCGGATGGGTCATAATATTTTCGCAGCGCATACAAATCGGTAAGATATTTTACCAGGTTTATATTGTAATTAAAATAGGTGTTGATCTTGCCTCTCCTGTAATTCAGAATGAAATTGTTATTATTTTTTGGATAAAACCCCTGCCCGGCCGAAACAGTGAAGGAACCGTTGAATCCTTTTAGTCTATTTTTCTTTGTTTTAATATTGATAATTCCCGAGTTACCACCGGCATCATATTTTGCAGATGGATTTGTCATCAGTTCTATTTGATCCACTTGTGCTGAGCTCATACTGCTGAGTAAATTATTCAAATCTGCACCGGAGAGATATGTAGGTTTATCGTCTATCAGCACTAATACGCCCTGCTTGCCTTTCAAAGCAATGCCTCCATTCCGGTCAACGGTTACACCCGGAGATTTTTCCAATACTTCAAGAACTGTTGAGCCAACATTAGTGGGCGAAGCGGCTACATTCAGTACTATTTTACCGGGTTGTTGCTGAATGAATGGTTTCCGGGTTATAATGTTTATGTTTTGCAATGTAATGTCAGCCGCTTTTAATTTAATAGTAACTGAATTTATTTCGGATGGAAAATGATATATATCGGTATTATACGAAGAATGTTCTACGTAAGAAATGGTAAAGGTGTAATCACCTGTTTCAATTTGGGTAAAGGTTACATTCCCCTTGATATCGGTAATGGCTGCCATAACCAGTTTATTATTTTTCAATAATTGTACAGCAGCTCCCTCTGCCGGGTTTGCGTTTTTATCCAAAACCGTCAGTGAAAAGCTGTTGAATGTACTATTGCTTGCCGGCTGGCAAAAAACAACGGGGTAGAATAAAAATAAAAATAATGCAGAACCGGTTATTTTTTTCATTCAGAAATAATCATACAAGCTACGCAAGCAATCCGGTTTGACAATTCTATTTATGGAGGATGGTTTAAAATAAATATGAATGGCAAAAACTGGAATGGCGACTGTTTGAAATTTACATGGATTCATACCCTGAATATCCCTGTACATTCAATTTGCTAAGAGGGTAAGGATAAATTACCAATTTTTATTTCTTTTTTCTGATTGTAGCGTAACCCAGGTATTAATGATGCGGAAGAGAATTCCATGATGCCTTTTTTTCATAAAATTGTTTAAACCGGTTACCGCTTGTCAAAATGTTTCTATGGACTACTACATTCCGGGGACGAAAAGATTAATAACTACAATTAAGCGATACACTTCTTTTATAAACTAATCTGAGTTTTCCGTCTATCTCCCGGCAAGCTTTGTCCAAAAACGAAACTTTTGTTTACAACCCGTAATAAGTTTGAGCGGAAAAATTATTCTTCATCAAATTATTAGTTATGAAAAATTCTGTAAGAAAATTATTTGCCGTTGCAATACTAAGTTTTGCAATGGGCACTGTTTATTCTCAGGGTAAATTTTGCAACAAGGCGCCCTGGGCTTCTGAAAAAGGGTACTGGATGGTAGAAAGCACTGTCCAAAATCCTTTGTCTCATCTTATCCGGTTTTACAATAATGAGAATGAACTAATTCATTCCGAGCAACTCAATGGTGTAAAGCTGAACATGGATAAAAAAAGAACAAAGATGAAATTGAAGAAGGCGCTCGAAGCAGCAGTATACCTTTACGGACAACACGAGGAACCTGCCGAGATTAAAAATTACGTTGTGAAAATCCTGAGATAGGCTTTGAATAACCTGGTAATTCATAACATTTACCTGAGCCAGGGCTCGTTTGTTGTTTATAAAATCCATTCATCGCCGGATTTCTGCCGTATAGCGATTTTATGAATTTTCTTAATAGACCTGAAGTAACAGGCCAGTAATTTTAGTAAGTATAGTCATGAAAAAATATGCCTTCATATTTTCTGATGAGGCCCGTTACAGAACACTACGGCATTTGGTTTTTTGGTTATTCTGGTGGCTGTCGCAGGGCTTTTTGTATGCTTTTGCCGGTTCCTACAATCAATTGAGGTATTTTGAAAGAATACCTATTGCTTTAGTGGATTCGCTGGGCTTCATGCCTTGTCATATTTTCATTTCCTATAGCTTGATGTATTTTGTTATCCCCCGTTATATCATCAGGCAGGAATATGTACATGCATTATTTTGGTCTCTGGCATTTTTTTCATTGACAGCTTTGATGTCGGCTACTATTTCACGTTATGCAATTACAAATCTTAGATTCTTGATTCTCCCCGGGAGGTTGGCATTTCCATATAATCTTAATAGCCCTTCAATGTTGTTTTTATTATTGGCAGGATTGCGTGGTGGCATAACAATCGGGGGCCTGGCAGCAGCCATCAAACTTATGAAACATTGGTACATGAAGGAGCAGCGTAACCTTCAGTTACAAAAGGAAAATGCAGAGGCCAGTTTGCAATTACTAAGGGCACAAATACATCCGCATTTTTTATTTAATACGCTGAATAATATTTATGCCTATACTCAGAATAGTTCGCCCCTTGCTTCTAAAATGGTAACAGGATTATCCGATATTCTCCGATATACTTTGCAGGAAGGTAATAAACAATGGGTGCCGCTTAACCAGGAATTACAAATGATACAGGATTACATCAGCCTTGAGAAAATCAGGTATGGAAACAGGTTAGAAGTACACCTGCAGTTACCTGAAAACAACAACGGGTTTTACATCGCCCCGCTATTGTTATTGCCCCTTGTGGAAAATTGTTTTAAACATGGTACCAGTAATATTTTAGATCAACCCTGGGTTCATTTGCAAATTAATATCACTGGCTATCAAATGTGTATGAAACTTTTAAATGGAAAATCAAAAGAAAGCAGAGTGCAAAAAAGTACCGGGATCGGTTTGAAAAACGTTCAAAAGAGACTGGCATTACTATATCCGGGCAAACATGAACTTACCATAACAAATGGAGAAGAAGTATTTATTGTAAACATGAAGCTGGAATTATTATTTCTCCAGGAAAAACAGAAAATACAAAACAATAAGGAACCACTAACAACGGAATATGCCTGATGCAAAAACCATACGATGTCTTGTTGTGGATGACGAACCTCTGGCAAGAGAGATTATTACCCGCTACATCAAAGATGTGCCCACATTACAGCTAACAGGTGAATGCAGTAATGCTCTGGAAGCTTTTGCCGTATTGCAAAAACAAACTGTTGATCTCGTTTTCCTGGATATTCGTATGCCGCAGTTAAACGGAAATGATTTCCTGAAAACATTAAAGAACCCGCCAAAGATTATTTTCATAACCGCTCATCATGAATATGCATTGGAAGGATATGAACTGGATGTTGTGGATTACCTGATGAAGCCTGTGCCATTCGATCGTTTTCTGAAAGCTGTGAATAAAGCATACCCCACCGGGGTCACACCAATTTCAACGGAGGCAACCCGCTCCCTGAACAATGAAGCCTTTGTATATTTCAGGGTGGACCGGAAAATGGTAAAAGTAATGTTGCACAACGTTCTTTACATTGAGAGTATGAAAGATTATATTAAAATATTTACTGACCATACTACACTTATCACCAAGCAATCTATCAGTTCTGTGGAAGAAATGTTGCCTGAAAATGAATTTACAAGAGTGCACCGATCGTATATCGTCTCATTAAGAAAAATCAGATCATTTACTGCAGAGTTGCTTGAAGTCAGTAATACTACAATCCCGATAGGGCGGCTTTATCGAAATGGGGTTTTGAAAAAATTAGAATAAGCAATTGGAAATTTACCGGGTTTAAAAAATGGATAAATCCCCGGGGATATATTTTAAACAATAGTTGTATTGTCCATAACCTCTTTCTCTCATGATTATTCCAACTTTAGCTTCGGAATTATCAATCGGAGTCTCCTTTCTATTTTGTTGTTTTACTGTTCGGAACTAAAACGGTTCGCTGATAGATTTAGCCATAGGCGAAAAAGATTTAGGTCCGTCTTCTGTCATATATATACAGTCTTCCATTCTCACTCCGAATTCTCCGGTTATGGCAATTGTAGGTTCAATACTGAAACACATACCCGCCTGAATAAGTTGTTTATTCCCTTTTACCATATTTCCCCATTCATGCCCGTCCATTCCGATTCCATGCCCGGTACGATGCGGTAATCCCGGTAATTTATACCCGGGTCCAAACCCGGCATCCGTAATTACTTTTCTGCAGGCAGCATCCACGTCTTCGCAAGCTGCTCCAATTTTTGCAGCTTTAAATCCGGCTTCCTGCGATTGTTTTTCCAGGTTCCAGATTTCAAGTTGCCTCTTTGTAGGTTCTGCTCCAAATACAATTGTTCTGGTGATATCCGAAGAATAACTCTGTACCTGGCAGCCGCAATCCATTAATACGATATCACCTTTCTTTAAAGTTTTTGGTTTGATGCTACCGTGGGGAAACGCTGATGATTCTCCAAAGAGCACTAAACCGCCTCCTGAGTCGCCTCCCAGTTTTTCATGTGCACCGGCTATGATTGCCGCCAGTTCTCCCTGTGTCATTCCTTCATGCAACTGGCTGATACCATGTTTTATACTGGCAACGGTGATGTCGCTGGCTTTTTGCATCAACGCCAGTTCGGCTTTTGATTTTATCAGCCGGCAGGGCATCGTAACCGGAGTGCCGCTGACAAAATTGAATTGTGATGCTTCTTTGCGTACACCATCGAAAATAAAAAAACGAAGGCGTTCTTCCATTGCAATATTCCCGGACGAAATATTTGCATCTTTCAACGCTTTTACTATTTGCTGGTATGGGCTTTCGTCTTCCTGCCATACATAAACATTCTTACCAATGCTGATCAGTTCACGAAGCCTGTCTTCTTCAAAACCGGGACAAACATAAAACGGATCTCCTTGTGCAGGAATAATGGCCACCATGGTACGTTCACTCGGCCACCAGTGGATTCCTGTAAAATATACCAATGATGTACCTGAATCTAAAATGAGTGCTTCGATCTTTTGCTCTGCAAGCAATTGCTGCGCTTTTTCAATTCTTGATTTTCTTTCTTCCACGGAAATGGGAACCACATCGCCTGTCATGGATTTAAGATCACCGGAAGAAGAAGTTGTCCCGGTTGATTTATCATTGCTGTTGCAGGCGCTGATGCCTGCAACTACGCTTCCGGCAGCTAAAGCCGAAAGATTGATGAAGTCTCTTCTTTTTACTTTCATAAATTCTTTTTTATAGGAAGTAATGAAGATAGCGTAAAAATTATTTTCATCCGCTTTTTCAATTACGCTTTTGTTGGGTGTTTAAATTTAAAGATACTTTTTTCTGTAGTTTGTTCACCCCAACAAACGAAGTTAAACTAAGTTTTACTTTAGCCAGGTGGTTGGTCTTGTAGTCTTCTGTGAAAAGACGCTTCTGTGCGAACACCAACGGAATCAAACCAAAATTAAAACGGTCCAAATTTCGGGGAGGCTTATAAAATCGGGGAAGGCTACAGTCCTGCTCGATATGAAGCCAAATTGAAAAACAAAAGTTGAAACACGGTTTCCGTCTGCCCGGCTTTACACAGGATACCGATGTTAGCAGATGCCTTAATTAGGCTTTACTTAGTATGTTACTTTGTCGTGAAAATCTTATGCAATGCCATAAAGGAAAATATCAGTCCTGCAAACAGAATAAGTGACCTTAACCAGTTCATTGAGTTCCATCCTGTCCACGCTTTCCTGATAGCGTCAATATCGGTTAATTGTGCTTTAAACATGATGTCATTTCTTGGATAGAAATAAGCAAAAGTGAATACATCACCCAACACATATAATACCAACGCAATTCCTAAATAAATTCTGATGGTTGCAGAAGCCTTCCAAAATAAAATCAGCGCCAATAATCCTAATACCTGATTGACAGGGGAAAATATCCTGAAAAAGTTCCCTGGGTTTACTGCTTTAAAGTATTCCCTTGCTGTTTCAATAGATTTAGGAATATCAGCCCCCACGATGTTGCGTCAATCATGGAATTATAGATGTTGGTAAATAGCAACCCGTTTGCCAGTGTTATTGATGCAAATAAAAACAACGGTTTCATATTTCTTTTTTTAGCTGCAAAAATGAAACCGGGGGAAAGTGAAAAATTGTATTTAATGGACATTCTCAAAAATGTGCCCTGTGATATTGCTTTTCCTTTGCCGGTATTCTTTGGGAGTGAGCTGGCTTAAAGACTTAAATGTTCTGATAAAATGTGACTGGTCAGAAAAATGACAACTATAAGCAATGTTTGTGAGTGATAATTCAGAATAATGTATGAGATGAACAGCCTGTAAATATTTTTTGTAAAGCAAGGTTTGCTCTGTATTCAGTCCTGTAAGTTCATGCAGTTTTCTTGAAAGTTGTTTGGATGAATAGCAAAAACGACTTGCTATGTCTGAAACTGAAAGGTGAATGTCGGTATGTGTATTTAAAAAGTTATTAAACGCCTTTTCCCTCTCGGTAAGTTGGGGGAGTTTTTTTATAAGCCACTCTGTAAAAGTTTTTATTCTGCCATTAAAACTATCCTGCTCTCCTAAACGATGCCAAAGAGAGTAAAAAGAAGTATCCACCAAAGTTAAATCAATAACACAGTTGGTAAATTCCATAGGATGAAAATGGAAAATATGTTTTACTGCCGTTGGAGATAAAACCACTCCAAAAAAAGTTTGGCTGTCTGCAAGATATAATTGAACAGGGCTGGTATGAAAACCCTGAACAAAACATCTTGGAATAATCAGAGATTGTTGGTTAATGCTCGCATGTAATTTAGTGGTCTCAAAACTGAAAATAATTTCTACAACTCCCTTTGGAATGATTGTTTCGCTCAAAGATGGATTGTTGTCTCTGTGAATTTGCCAAAATGAGCATACAATATCTTTGATTAAAGGCGATTGTGGTATTGTGAAATAATTTTCCATTTATTTGCTCAACGGTGCGAATGGTTGTTCAATAGGTTGCTGCCAACGAGCAGGGCTTTATGCAGGTTGGGAATTAGTATTCCGTCCGATAACCGCTGCTGACCTGCCTGTCCGGCAGGCAGGTTTGGATTTTCTCTTTTGACTCATTTTGTGCGAAATTAAGTTAACAGTTTTCTGTCAACCTATTTCAGGACAAGTCACCTTGATTTTAATTCTGGAAAAACAGTTCGCATTAATTTCAATGTATTCTCAAAATGTTCAATCAAAACTGGGAGTCTTTTTACTAACGGTAATTTTAAATTGTAAAATTGAATAGGAAAAATTTTATTCTCTGGATAAGGGTATCTTGAATATTTAGAATGAGGCAAGCTAATAAGAGCATAAAAAAATAATGTAAAGTAAATTTTTGAAAATTGTATTGAAAGGTTTAAAGCTATTATTTGATACTTTGACATTTCAAGCAACTGTTTTTCATCTGCAAGATATTCCTCTATTTCGTTTTTAGCTCTTTGTGCGTTTTCATTACCAATTGCATCATAAAATGGGAACAATAATTTAGGAAGGTTCTTCTTGTTTATCTCAAGAATCTTTTTTTGAAATCTGATTTTCCTGATTTTTAATAAGTTTAATTGGCGAATTACATAGCTAATATCATAAGGTGACAAATTAGTTTCATGGTGAAATCCATCAATAAATTTTTTGAAAGCATCCGCTTGATTTCTTTTTGGCGATTTTTGAATTATTTTATGAAGTTTGGTTTTCTTTAAATCTGGAAAGTTGTCTGCTGCAGATAAGTATTGCTCAATTTCATTTGTTTGCTTATCTATTATTCTTTTGTAAATTTTATTTGTATTGTGGTCTCTATCGAATTTTGCTTCTTCCTCAGAAATTATTTCTGTAAGTATTGCAAAAGCTTTGTTTGCCTTTTCAACCGATTGTTGAAAATAAAAAACAGATTGAGAATAAAGTTTATTATGAAATAAAGTTTTTGAAGCTTTTATATCAACGACAGCTATATCATAATATGAGGCGGCTAATTTCATAAGGCATCAGAATTTCTTTAACCTATCTTGGTCCTATAAATTTGTCTCCATTAAAATGTATCATGTGTTCTGGAAAATCAACAACCTAAACTTCTGTTTCCCATGCAATGTTTGTTGAATGTTTCTTGAACTCTGCAAAATCTGGAAATGCTGAAACGTAAACCTTACCTGCTTTGCAATTTTCAAGCATTTCTTCCAGTTCAATAATTCGTTTGGGTGAAACAGGGCCATGTGAAGTAACTGCTTCAATGAGATAAAGCCAGTTCTTCTTTCTGTCATATAAAACCACATCGGGTAATTTGCTGTGCTCTGTTATCGGTATGCCTAATTCTTTCAATGCTGCTTTGTCAACATATAAATCTTTATTAGCGGTGTCACCCAAATAAAGTACTTCACTTCCTTTTGCAAATCTTGCGGCAAAGTCGTGAACGATTGCAGCTTGCACTTCATTATGTTTACCTGCGGAAAGCTTAAGCGTTTTGCCATTAATCAATTTTACAGGAATTAAAGTTTGTTTTCTTGCTTTAAAATATTTCTTTGAAAGTTCGCCAACTTCAGACTTAAATCTTACTGTTTCTTCTTTCCATGCTTTTGTACCGAAGGTTTTAATTGCTTCCAAAGCTTCATTTGTTATGGCATAATGAGCATTCGGACTGTTTACTGGTAAGCTCGGATTATCAGGATTATAATCAGCAATTCTTGCCTGAACGAATTGATGTAAAACCTGTCAGCGAAATGTTTCTCTTGTGTTTGGGGCATATTCTTTTTTGTAAATGTCTTTACAAAAAGCCATGATACCTTTTGAAACTTTTAAGCTGGCTCTTGAAGCCTTACTCCAACTATCACGGGGCTTGATACCACATAAAGCTAACAGTGTGTAAGCTGAAATTTCATTTTGTTGTGCTGCCGGCAACCCTAATTCTTTGAGGATTTCTTTTGCGTCATCAATTTTGCTCATAAGCGAATATATGCTCTAAATCAAAGTAGTTGTTTACAAGTTCGTCAACCTTTGATTGTGAAAAATCATTTTGTAAAATAATTTGGTTGCCTATTTGTTTTATATCTTCTAACGGCGGCAATGGCATTTCTCTAAGTTCTGTTGCACTCACATTAATGTTGCCGTTAAAAGTTCTGAAGTATGTATCAAAAAGATTACTGTTTAATAACGCTGATAAACCCAATATTTCATTTCGGTCAAGATGGCCTTTAGGCCGATAGATGTAATTCAGGTGATTTTCCACGCCGATAAATTCAGCTTGTGTTATGTCAACAAAATAAGGCGTTGCAACTAACCTGCTTTTATCATCCTTTGCACTAAAACGGCGAAGGAATATGTAGTTTTTATTCGGAAGTAAAAGTGATTTGGTTTCTTCACAAAGCTGAATATATTGGGGTTTGTTTTTTTTTAGTTACCGGCCATTCAAACCGCATCTTGGCAGTATTGATAAGTTGATACAATGGAATTAAAAAAACTTTTCCGTTTTCGTATTGCTCATACAAATATTGTGTTGCTCTGAATGAAACAACTGGCCCTGTTGAAATTTGAATGTCATAATGCTTCAAACTACCAGCCCATGACTTAAACAGTTTAATTACCTTATCATCTGTTTCATTTGTTGGAAGGTGTATGATTTTTTCTTTTGAGTTGAAGTCAATTAATTCAGATGTTTTGTAAATCTTCTCTGTATAATTTTCAATATCTCTTACCCCGTTTGAATGTGTTACCACAATAGAGGGAAGATGCCCATTAAGTTTTTGTTTTTTCCCTTTCAGTATTAAAGTTTCTTGTAAAACATCATCCCTGTCAAAAGTATCTGTTCTTGACCCGAACAAATGAATTTGCTCAATTTCAATTTCTTTAAAAAATGCCTCCCTGAAAGCTCTAAAATAATTACCTGAAGCAAAACTTCTTGGCGTAATAAAAATAAGTTCCCCGTTGTTCTTCAGAAGCTTTGCGGCTACCATCATAAAGATTGAGTAAATGTTTGGTTGTCCCAAACAATGGACTTTGCAACTGTTGCTCTCTTATCTTCTTTGGAAATTTTAAAATAGGGTGGGTTGGCAATTACAATATCATAGATTGCATTTTTAGGCTCAAAGAAAAGCGTTGCTGATTGCTCAAAACATTCCTTGTTTTCAAGAACAAAATCATTTGTATCAAGTGTCGTATTAAACTTGATTTTATTTTTCTTCAGCCATTTACTTAAATAGTCAAGTGTCGCCTGTGTGAATGGCAAAATGTCTTTGTCGGTTTCGTAAACAACAAGTTCAATTTCTTTTATGGTGTCGCTCCGTTTTACAAGTGTCTCTATAAGTGAGCTTGAAAGAATAGCTGTCCCACAACCTGGGTCAAGTATTTTAAGTTTGTCTTGTGTCTGCCTTACAAGACCCGACATAAAATGAGCAATTTCAGTCGGGGTAAAAAACTGACCATTGTCCTTCTTGTGTTGTGTCGTTACGGATTTGGCATAGACTTGTCCAACCCTGTCAGCAAAGTGGCTGGGCAACTCATTAGTAAGAGGTTTTATGTCTATGGCTTTCGTCATGCCAACAAATTTAGTTAATGTCTGGCTTTTAATGTCAAATTGTGTTTTGTCGTTGATGGTCACTGTGTGTGGGCAAAACTTTAGCTCTTTTGCAAGGTTGGCTTTGTCAATATCCGGGTATAATCGTTTAGAAATATTTGCACACGGGGTTTTTATTTCTTTGATCTGAAGCTTAATTCAATCTCAAAATCAAAATGCCCGTCCTGGTATGCTTTGAAATTGGTATGCCAGTAGTTATTGAGCACATAGAGATATAAAGTATTGGTTTTGTGATTTTCTTTTTTCCACAGCTTTACGCCATTGACTTTATTTTCATCAATGATATTCCCGATTTCAAACAGGTTAATCAACGGTGAGGAAAGAACCGCCGTGAGTGAATCTGTTTGCACCCGTATATCATTTTCAACACAAACAAATTCTTTATTGGAACCGGGTAACTGGTCTTTGTTGAATTGCAAATAGGTTTGATCGTTCCCGTAAAAAATTTCAGGGTGTGTAAAATTGAATGGAAAAGCAATATGCAATGACTCCTTTTCTTTTTCAACATTTTTATCAAAGATGTAATGACAAATAAGACGGCCTTCTTTTTTAAACAGTGTATAGGTTACTTTATATAATGGAATGGAAGGCAAAGAGCCTTCCACCTGCACCACTTTTTTCTGAGTCGAATTTTCAATCTCCTTCGCTTTTACATTTTGTGGCTGAAAAAACCTGGTATCATTAATTCCCAATGCATATACCGGTTCGAAAAAATTATAAACTCCGGTAGAAGAAACGATATTTTGATCATTTGTAATAATTGAACTTAATCCACCATGTGCCATATCTACGGTAAAATCTGAAATAGAAAGGTTATGCTTTGTATCCGGCGCAGGGGTTTTATAATGAAATTGTAATTGAGTTGCCAGTTGCTGGTAATAATATAAGGCTGAGTCAAGAAATTGTTTTTTTATCCGCCATTGCTCTTTGGTAAAACTGGATTCAGGGTCGGAAATGCTGTTCCATGATCCCCAGGTATGTTCATCAAACATGACGATGCCCCTGTGAAGCAAATAAAATTTATTCCGTAGCGATCCATACTTCTTTTTTGTTTTTGCAAATTTTTCAAGTGCTATAGTTTGAAGTGCCAGTTCCCGTGTTTTCATTTCTTCTACCGAAGTGGAGTAAGCGCCGTCTTCCCAGTAAGGAGAAATTTCTCCTGTATAAACCGGGATAGTATTTCCATATTTTTTTTCAAAGGCAGAAAATAATTCATCTACCGAGGAAATAGCTAACCGGGGTGTGCTGTATTCATTATTCCAGTTTTCTACAAATGAGACAAGCATGGTATCTACCGGTCCGTTGTCACTGTTTTTGGTGTAGCGAAGTTGCACCCAGTCATAAGGATATTTTTTTTCTATAAGTTCATTACAATAATCTGAAATGCGATGTTCCCAGCTTTGTTGTTTTTCACTTTCTGCAATTCCATGAAAATAGGAATAGCCCTTGCCGGCTGTCCACACCAATAATTTTTTGTTTGAATGGAGTGAAGGTTTCCAATAAAACATTTTATCTCCCTGCTCATCAATAATTCCACCCACCCGGTCACCATGATCCGGAAGGCTCCCGATATAATTAGGGCCCAGTGATAAATAAGGGATGTTATTGTTGACATAAGCTAAAAGGCTTGACCTTGTAATGCCGGGAATATCGGTGATCATCGCATTGCGTATTTGAATGCCATACTTTTTTTCAAGTTGTTTCGCATATTCCAGCATCCAGTTCAATTCTTCATGCTGGCATAGCCCTGTTAGTACATTCGCATAATTTGCTGAAAGTACCAGTTGGCCTTTTTTTACTGCGTCCACAAATTGTTTTTCTTCTGCCGGTGTAGCAATCCGTAAAAAATTTTCTACTGCCCATAAAGATTCGATATGCCATACCGGTTTTTCTTTGGCATTTTTATTTTTGTTGATCCAGCGTATGGCATCCCGTATATTCTGGTTTTGTATTTTCTCTACATCAGGTTGTAATCCTGAGTAACCGATATCATTATGCGAATGATGGATGATAAAAAATGTGAAATGACGGGTAGCCGTAATGGTTACAGCTTTATAAACGGTATCTGTAAAATTGATGATGAATTGTACACTGTCTTTTCCGGTAAAACCGGGGCTGTAAGCCGGGATGTTTAATTGGTTATATCCTGTTTGAAGCGTTGTAAAAAATTTTCCATCTTTTGTTCGTACCTGTAATGGAGTATGGTCCGGAAAAGGATTATCAATAAAAACATTCAGTTGCCGTTTGTTCTCAATACGCCGTACCAGGTTAGTGGGTTGCACTATTAATTTCAAACCTCTTTGATATTTAAAAATCATCAGCCAATCCTGGCTGTTTTCATTTTTCCCATTAATAGTGAATTCAGCTTTTTTATTCACGGAACTCGCCGGAACCGTTATAAATAAATTTCCAAAAGCATCTCCGTTTGCATCGTAATCCTGCTGAATAAATTGAAAAGTTGAATTTTCAGCGCCTTTACCAGAGAAACTATAGCTTCCTTTCTTCTTCATTGGAGTGGTAATCGTAAAAAGTTTTTCACCATTCAGCCAGAGATCAAAATTTCTGATGTCGCTGCTGGTGCCTGAAGAATGTCCCATCAGGAATTGGTAAGTTACTGTTTGCCGGGAGCCTGTATATACGGGGCTTTCCCAACTGATGGGCATAGTTCCGGTGACACGGGTCAGTAAAGCAACATGGGCAAATTGATGTAGCGGAGAAAAATAAGTTATATCATCGCCATTAATTTTTTTCAGAAATCCATTGACTGTGTCTGCGGTTTGTGCTTCGCAATGCCAAGACGGGAATAAAAAGCAGAGAAAAAGATATTTCATTTAATGTGTGCAATGATTGTATTCAAAGTTCATCATTCAGGTTAATATAAAAAACTATTTCATTAAGGGGTGATTGTAAATATTGTTATAGGAAAGCGGAGCTGACCGGGGAAAGGAAATAATACTATCCTTGTTTTTATATTGTTTTATATTGGAAAATATTTGATCTCTAAAAAGAGATGCAGGGTTAAAAATATTATTTGCAAAATATAATTTACATTTCCGGTTAAAATCTGCTTTATGATGAAACGTATATCATACCTGCTACTTCTATTTTCAGTAGCGCTCCATTCAAATTCACAACCCGCAAAAAATAATTCTGACCTCAACGTTTATTTTAAACCGGTCAAATGGAGATGTATCGGCCCATTCCGTGGAGGCCGTTCCAATTGCGCTACAGGTGTAATTGGTAATCCACAGGTTTATTACCAGGGCTCTACAGGTGGCGGAGTTTGGAAAACGGAAGATGCAGGCTTGACCTGGAAAAATATTTCAGACGGATTTTTTAATACAGGATCTGTAGGCGCAGTGGCTGTCGCTTCAGGTGACCCTAACATTATATATGTAGGGATGGGTGAACATGCGGTCCGTGGTGTGATGACATCCAATGGTGATGGTATATATAAATCAACAGATGCCGGTAAAACATGGAAGAAAACGGGACTTGATCTTACAGAACATATTGCCCGAATTGTCATTCATCCCAAAGATCCCAATATTGTTTTTGTGGCAGCACAGGGCTCTCTATATGGCCATACAAAGGATAGAGGAGTTTATAAAACTGTTGATGGTGGTTTGACATGGAAAAATGTTTTATACGTGGATGACAAAACCGGCTGTGCCGAATTATCCATGGATACAAATAACCCGATGATCCTTTATGCAGCCATGTGGGAACACGGTAGATTACCCTGGCAGGTGATCAGCGGCGGGCCGGGAAGTGGTTTATATAAATCAACAGATGCAGGCGAACATTGGGAAAAAATGACGGAGGGATTACCGAAAGAAATGGGAAAAATGTCCATTGCGGTTTGTCCTTCTAATTCAGAAAAAGTATATGCACTTATAGAGAGTGATTTTAGTAAAGATGCCGGTGGTTTATATATGTCAGAAAATGCTGGCAAGACATGGAGCCATATAACAAGTGATCACCATTTGTTGCAAAGAGCCTGGTATTATATTGAATTGTTTCCTGATCCTAAAAATGAAAACACTTTGTATGTAATGAGTGCCTCTGCATTCAAGTCCATTGATGGGGGCAAAACATGGAATGATATTTCAAATACGCATGGCGATTATCATAATCTCTGGATCAACCCGGGAAATTCGGATAACATGATCATTTCAGATGACGGCGGCTCCGCTGTGACTTTTAATGGAGGTAAAACCTGGAGCAGCCAGGACAATCAGCCTACGGCGCAATTCTACCGCATCAATACGGATAATCTTTTCCCGTATAATATTTATGGAGGCCAGCAGGATAATTCCTCCGTAAAAATTGAAAGCAGAGAACCCGGCGGTGGTGGTATAACCAATACAGGATGGACTTCTTCTGCAGGTGGTGAAAGTGCATTCCTGGCTTTTAATCCTGACAATCCCAGTCTTGTTATGGGAGGAAGTTATGAAGGAACTATTGAATTGCTGAATACAAAAGCAAAAGCTGCTACCAATATAATGGCTGCACCGATTCAGTATGAAAGCCGTGATGCAAAAGATATGAAATATCGTTTTGATTGGAATTCACCTATTATCTGGAGCCAACATGAGCCCAATGTTTTTTATCACGGCGCTCAATATGTACTGCGTACGGAAGACAGCGGCAGAACCTGGAAAGAGGTTTCCCCTGACCTTACAAGGAATGAAAAAGAAAAGCAGGGAAGGCCCGGAGTGCCATTTACCAATGAGGCTGTAGGGGCAGAAAATTATGGAGTGCTTTCTTATATCATGGAATCACCACATGAAAAGGGTGTTATCTATACAGGCAGCAATGATGGATTGGTATATATTACAAAAGATAATTGCAAAACATGGCAAAATATTACACCCGCCGGCTTGAAAGAATGCCTGATCAATGCCATTGAAGTTTCACCGTTTGATAAGGGAACTGTTTATATAGCTACTACTAGATATAAGTTCAATGATCATACACCGGGTTTATATAAATCCACCGATTACGGAAAAACATGGACAAACATCAATAATGGAATTCCGGATGGCGCTTTTACAAGAGTAGTGAGAGAAGATGATACAAGAAAAAATCTTTTGTATGCAGGTACAGAAACTGGTGTTTATATTTCATGGAATGGCGGAAAAAACTGGGAGCCATTTCAATTGAATCTTCCGGTTACCCCTGTCATGGATCTGAAAGTGTACAATGGTAATTTAATTGCTGCCACTTCAGGCCGTTCCTTTTGGATACTGGATGATCTGAGCCTGGTACGCCAGTTTAAAAATGATTCAGTCTTTTCAATTTTTAAACCATCGCCTGCTTATTTGATAAATGGATCAAGTGAACTGGATAAATCCGATCCTGAATTTACCGGCCTGGATGTTTCAAGAGGAGTCAATCCTTCCACAGGTGTGGTAATCTATTATCAGCTTCCCGGCTCAAAAGTTTCGGAACAATTGACTATGGAAATAAGAGATGCTGACGGCAAACTCATACATTCCTATAGTTCAATTTCAGATAGTACTTATAAAAAATGGGATGGTGGTCCACCTGCAGATCCAGTGTTATCAAAAACAAAAGGATTAAATCGTTTTGTTTGGAATATGCGTTATCCGACAATGGCAGGTGTGCCGGATATTTATATGGAAGGAAGTTACCTTGGGCACAAAGTACGTCCCGGAAAATATGTTATCACTTTAACGGCGGGGAAACAAAAGCTATCAACCGAAACAGAAATTCTTGCAAACCCTTTATACCCGACGGATGCTGCTACTTATAAAGAATATGATAAGGTGATGACGGGTATGGAAAACGAACTGACTGCCATGCATTCGATGATCAATACACTCAATGAAAAAAGAAACCAACTGGAATCACTGATGGCAGCACTGACCGATGAAAAGTACGCCGTATTGAAAACAATAGGCACCGCATTAGTAAAAAAAATGAAATTTTGGGATGATGAAATGATACAACGCCAGACAAAAGTATATGACGATATTGAAAATTTTCCGCTGAAGTTTACTGCTCAATATTTTTTCCTGATTAATCAGACGGCAAGTGATATACCGAGAGTTAACCAATCTTCGCTAGCCAGGCTGAATGAACTGAATGCAGAATGGGCTGTTTTGAAAAGCAGGGGAGTGGAGTTGTTGGAAAAGGACATTCCGGAACTGAATAAGAAATTCTGGGAAGGCGGTATAGGTGCTATATGGAAGAATTGAACGGGTTATGTAGGATGTAAAGATATTTCAACCAGCGATTACATTTGTTCGGGAGCATGATGGATACCTGTTTGTAATTTTTATATAGACAAAAAGTATTGGCGGATACAGGTTGACCCATTGTCTTCTTTTTTGTTTTATTTGTTTCGACTGATCCGGGCAAATCAGTTTCAGGATCAGTATCGCCGGTATGAGTAACAATTTATTTTATTCAGGTACGGGATGATTTTATACTGCAAAATACGATAGAACAGCGAGCCGAAATATCGCCATTAGAATCGTGAAAAGAAATGATTCAAAATGAAACGGGTTAATAAAGAATGTATTCAATGCAGAACTAATAATGAGAATTATAACTGCAAAAGCAATTAATATGACCGTTTCTGTTAATAAGAATATCCTTAAAGAAAATTATATCAGTAATGCGGATTTGAAACGAATAATTACCAGGCATGTTGCCTAGTATGAATGGGTTGCGTAATCAAAACGACTTTGGAACTAACCTTGGGATCTGTTTGCAAGGCCTGTTCTCAAATCCGTTTTAAATGACCGGGCCCATGTCCAAAAAAATTTACACTTATATATTAGCTTCAGCAGATTCCATTATTGCGACAGGCACGTGGTGAAAAGATAACAATGAATATACGCACCATACATTTTCCGGGATGTTAAAAATTCTACAGTTATTATTTATATAAGGTATATAATGTTTCTCTTAAAATCATGAAAATGGGGAATGGATATTCCCACCATTCAAGTATGCCTCCCAAATTTTTCATCTTACTTGCAATAACAAGGCATGTATTTTTTAATGCCAAAGGGAAAAATCGTAATATACAGGGTATGTTGTAAATACGGGGAAAAATGAAAACTGATTGCCACGGATATCAGATGAATCTTATATATAATAAAATTTCTCCGATTGCAATTGACATAAAATCCGGATATACCCGACTCAGTTAATTGCAGGCAGGCAGGTAGGTTACATCCGTGTTTTTTTCCCGGGCAGATGACTTTATTAAATTCTTAATGCTTCTGTCCCGTAGGAATGTATCCTTATTAAATCGGATATATTTTTTCCATATCTTTGGCACGCTTATTATATATACTCCAACTTTAAAAAATAAAAAGGTAATAATATGCAAGAAGAAACTTATCAAACTCCATTTTCAAATGCAATGCTTACCAGCGTATTTGTCGGATTTGTTTCCGCAATTCTTTGTTTGATCTATAATATCGTTTACAGAAGTGAAACAGGGTATCAGCCATCAGAAATAATCAATGTCTCCTCGCTGATATTTTCAGTTAACCTGTTTTTTGTCATCATTGGATTAATTTATTCGGCATTTGTCAGAAACTCTACAAAACCGGAGTTTGTTTTTATTATCATATTTCTTTTGCTGATTATACTTGCAGTTTATAAATCCCAAACAGTTGTCCGTTCCACCGGGGCACCGGATCATGAACAGCAAGTGGCTCATTTCAGGGGGTTATTAACCGGCATTGTCCTTATTGCAGGGGTTGGCATTTTATCCATCCCGTTTTTGTTTCATAATAAGAAGTTTAGAGCGGCTGTTCTCTAAAACACTCCTGGGATATTTACTATAGTTGCAAGGGTGAAGATTTTTTATAATTTTATGGGAAGATTAAAAAACCATGCGTAAGCTGTTTTTCATCCTATATATTTTTTTTCTTGCATCCGCTGTTCGGGGCCAGCAACTAAGCCAGGTTACTTTTTCCAGCGGATCCAATTTCGACTATTTTTCTTTCAGTACCGACCAGGGGGTACTGATCCGCATTTCTCCGGAAGGGAAAATATTGGAGTGGGGAACGGAATTATTATCTGACAGGTACAATTATTATGCACCGAAACTGCAGCCTTTCATGGGGCGGGTGGAATATTACGATCAATTATCTGATACAGCCTTCAAGGGAAAAATAAAAAATATCGGCACCTGCACTATTACCTATTATGGTTCCTTGGAATCGGATGGTAAACCGGGCAAAATAAGAAGTATCGGCACCTCTCTTTTTGATTACTATAATAATTTTGATGACAAACTTTTCAGGGAAAAAATAAAATTTGCAGGCAATCTTTTGATAGATTATTACAACTCGTTTGCTGATGAGATATTTCGGGGAAAATTAAAAGCAATCGGAAATACTGCTATTACTTACTATTCTTCTTTCGATGACAAAGCATACAAAGGCAAGATCAAAAGTATCGGTTCAGTACCTTATGTTTGGTATTCTTCATTTGACATCAACAGGAGCGGGTTGAAGTCCGGTTTATACCGGCAAAATGTTGGAGCGATTACGTTTATTCTAAAGTGAAAAATTGACCAGGTAAGGGTTTATTTTAAATTTCACTGCTAATAAGAAATTCAAAGCGATATAGGTTCTTTAGATAAAGAACCCTTAATTATTTACTTAAACCGGTTATTTCTGTTTCAATTCCTGCCGGTACTGAGCTTACCAGTATTTTTTCCATTTTTTACCTGATTTATACCGGTATAATTGGCAGAGTCTACTTTACTGTTTTTATATGTATCAATTTCTTTATTCCATACCTGCATACAGTCATCATTTTGGTCCATGTTATGATCTTTGGCCCATGCATCAACGGATATCTTCACCCTGTTCATACTATCCCTGTGGCTGGTCCACAGCTTGATAATTTCAGCACGGGTTCTGTTTAATTTCATTCCATCCCTGGAAATAAATACTGTCGCCGATCGTTCCGGCAAGGCCGTTTAGATCTGCATTTTCCCAATACTTGTAAGAATTTAAAACTGTCAGCACAACTGAATCAGAAACCGAAGTGTTGAATTGGGATGAATAATTCGCTTTGTAGGGCATTTGAATAGAGCTGCTGTTTTCTTTCAGCTCTTCTTTTTTTCATTGTTCCAGGCTTTAAAAATAATGGAGCAGCAGCCATGGATACAATTTTTTTCATAATATCTTTTTTAGGGTTACTTCAAAAATATAATTTTCAAAAAGCCTCTAAGGCCAGATCAGGTTTGACAGGGTAAGAAAAAAAAATTTAAGATACGCTTTTTTATTCCTGGAATTCTCTTTTGTTTCCACCTTCTACTGACAGAACAGGATTGGATACACAAAGGAGGAAAATACCGACTATTCCTATAATTCCTTTCTGAGCGAATTACATTACCTTCACGGGAATTACGCACTATAAAAAGATATTTACATCATCGGATTTCTGTATTTACGTAAGGAGAGCACTAATTATTTAACCTAAACGGAAAATTTTATGGGAGAATCATGGAATAAAAAAGAACGGGAGAAGAAAAAGCAAAAAGCTAAAATGGACAAGCTGGATAAAATGAAAGAGCGAAAAGAAAATGCTAAGCAAGGCAAAAGCCTGGATGATATGATGGCTTACATAGACGAATATGGAAATATTTCTTCCACTCCCCCGGATCCGGGAAAAAAGATTGAATTCAAAGTTGAAGATATTCAGATTGGTGTTCCGAAAAGTATTCCGCAAAGCCAGGAAGAACTAACCCATAAGGGGAAAATAACTTTCTTTAATCATGAAAAAGGATTTGGGTTTATTAAAGATCAGCAATCACAGCAAAGCATATTTGTACATGTTAATAATTTATCGGGAGAAGCTAAAGAGAACGATAAAGTGAGTTTTGAAATTGAAATAGGACAAAAAGGCCCTTTTGCAGTAAATGTCAGAATAATGAACTGAGTATTCATTAAAGTGAAAGCCCTTTTCAGCATCTATAACATACAGCATTTACATTCATGCCCGCACCAACGGATGCAAAAAGGATTATATCTCCTTCTTTAATACTGTGATTTTCGATTTTATTATTACGAACCATATCCAGTAAAGTAGGCACTGTTGCAACAGAACTGTTTCCAAGCCAATGAATGCTCATCGGCATAATATTTTCAGGAGGCTCCATGATTCCATATAGTTGAAACAACCTATTGATGATTCCCTGGTCCATTTTTTCATTCGCCTGGTGGATAAAAATTTTTTTCAGTTGATCAATGGATACATTACTTTTTTCCAGGCAATCTTTCATGGCTGCAGGTACATGCTTTATAGCAAACTCGTACACTTTTCTTCCTTTCATTTTAATATATCGAATCCGGGGATCGCTTTCCGGGTTAAATGCCATACCCATATTAATATATTCTACTTCCTGAATGGAATACGTTTGGGCCGTCATACCCAAAATTCCCGTGCCGGGATCACCGGTTTCTTTAAATTCAACAACGCAGGCACCGGCACCGTCACTAAAGATCATGCTGTCACGATCATACATATCAATCACTCTGGAAAGAGTTTCTGTTCCTACAATCAATGCCTTTTTAGCAATACCGGCTTTGAAAAAAGCATCCGCCTGAATCAAGCCTTGCACCCATCCGGGGCATCCAAAAAGAACATCATAGGCTACACAGTCCGGATTGCTGATGCCTAAGGCATGCTTGATGCGGCTTGCAAGTGAAGGAACGGCATCCGTCTGAATTGTATTTTTGACAACATTGCCGAAATTATGTGCTACAATAATCTGATCTATATGTTCCGGGTCTGCACCACTATTTTCCAACGCTCTTTTTGCCGCAATGGCCCCGATATCTGATGTATTCAATTCATTGGTAGTATAACGTCGCTCCGCAATTCCGGTAATCTGTTTAAATTTTTCAATGATCTCTTCGGGAGATTTGTTCAGTGGTTCTTGTTCTTCAGTATAAAAAAGATGCTTTGCGAATGCCTGGTTCGATTGTACGAATGGTGGAATGTAAGATCCTGTACCTGTAATCACCGTGCGTAGCATAACTGGGAAAAATTTATTATTAGATTAATACATTCCTGCTAAAGATAATGGAAGAATTCTGAATAAATTTAATCGGGTTAAAAGGGAATTTAGAGGTAGCCAGGGTATTAAATTTCATCAGAAAGCCGGGTAAAAGATAAACCATTAAAAATCCGGGCAAGGTTTTCATTTTTTGTTTTTTCCCAATCACTGAGGTGGGCCGTACTTACAATACGCCAGAGATTTTTGGATTTTAAATCATTGTAATCACTACTCTTAATAAAAAGACCTTTAACGGTGTTGCGGTCCTTGAAATGTATGTTTATTGGAATATCTTTTCTGCTTTGTTGCTCAATATATTCTTCGATTTTATCGGGTGTCATAATATAAAATTTGAAAATTGAAAAGAATAATTAGATTTTACCGAAATTTAAAATAACAGATTAGGCTTTCAAATTAAGAGAATCCAGGCAATAGAGCTGAATATAAATACAATTGACTATGAAAAGAAATCTGAAAAATCAATTTTCTTGTATTTCAAAAGCGCTTTTTCTTAAACCATTCCTGCGAAAGTAAGCCTTATCTCCCGGTTCAGTATTTATTATTTTCTGAAATATTAAATTGCGAATATTAGTTATTAAATGTAAATAACGTTAACTTTGCAGTTCTTAATGTTATGGCTCTCTTCATTTGTGTTGACCTCATCCTCCAAATACTGTGATGGCTTAACGTAAGGCAGGTAAAGTATCATTCTTTTTTGATAGCCTTACCATATTTTTTAAAGTAAATATTTAATAAATGTCATTTGATGATATGCAGCTCATTGAGCCTGTATTGAAGGCTTTAAGCCACGAAGGGTATATGAACCCTACACCCATCCAGGAAAAATCCATTCCTGTTATTTTACAAAAAAGAGACCTGCTGGGTTGTGCGCAAACCGGGACAGGAAAAACCGCTGCTTTTATTATTCCCTTGTTACAAATGATGCATCAACAGCAATCATTACAAAAACAAAATAGAATAAAAGCGCTTGTGTTAACGCCTACCCGGGAGCTGGCCATCCAGATAGGAGAAAGTATCGGTTCCTACGGAAAATTTTTGAATTTAAAACATGAAGTGATTTTCGGCGGGGTGCCCCAATACAACCAGGTGCGTGGCATTCGTCGCGGGGTAGATTTAATAGTAGCAACACCGGGACGCTTACTGGATTTGATCCACCAGCGGCATGTTTCGCTCAGCGAAATCCAATATTTTGTGCTGGATGAAGCAGACCGGATGCTGGACATGGGGTTTGTACATGATGTAAAACGCATTATAGCCAAATTACCGGCAAAACGGCAAACTCTATTTTTCTCGGCTACTATGCCTGGTGAGATAAAACGGTTGGCGGATATTCTTTTGACTAATCCTGTACAGGTACAGGTTAATCCGGTTTCATCCACAGTAGAAACGGTGCTTCAGCAAGTGTATTTTGTGGAAAAACATAACAAACAATCATTATTGTTGCATTTGATAAATAGCGGCGAAATGGAAACGGTACTTGTATTTACACAAATGAAGCATAGCGCTGACCGGCTCTCCAAATATCTTAATAAGGCGGGTATTCGTGCCGAAGCTATTCATGGTAATAAAAATCAAAATGCCCGGCAAACTGCTTTAGCGAATTTCAGGAATAAAAGAACAAAAGTGCTTGTGGCTACTGATATTGCTGCAAGAGGAATTGACATTGATGAACTGAAGCATGTAATCAATTATGAATTGCCTAATGTTCCTGAAACCTATGTACATCGTATTGGGAGGACCGGCAGGGCGGGAGCTAATGGTACTGCAATTTCATTTTGCGATTGGAGTGAAAAAGTGTTTTTGAATGACATTCAGAAACTGATCCGCAAAGAGATACCAGCTATAAAAAATCACCCGTTTGATATTAGCTCCTTGCATACCTCTGCCGCTGCTTCACCCACCGTAGTGAACAGGGGTTTCAAAAGAAGCGGAAGTAAGCGATCCGGGAGAGTTTTTTCACAAAGGTCAGTGTAAAGCGGTAACATCCAAACATACGATTTCAGATTTTAATCTTGTAAAATACCTGATGCTATTGGAAGTGTACGGCCTTCCATTATTTAAGGCATGATTAGAGGTTAAAAATAATTTAGTTGAGGTTAACCTGCAATCATGATGTTAATGACAGCTACAAAGAAAATATATTTTGTACCTTAATCTCCTTTTCTAAATTTAAATATTTCATTTTTCCTCTTAAATGCTTTATTATGAGAAAAGCTACCTTACTATTACTATTAGCGGTCTTGTTAGTTTTATATCCCAAAGCTCAAAAAATAAAAATCGGCCTGAACGCAGGTATCAGTATCCCTGAATTACGAAGCAATAGCAGTAATGAATTAAGCAGGGATTATAAATCCCGGCTGGCATCTGTATTTGGAGCTTTTGCTGATTTTAATATCGCTCAAAACTTTTCTTTGAAAACAGCTGTTGAATATGCAGGCCAGGGTGGTAAACGAACAGGAATGCAACCGGTCACGAATGTACCTCCTCCTTTATCTTCTATGTTGCCTCCCGGAACTATACTATACGCCAATTTTAAAAATGTTTCTGTCCTGAACTATCTCGAAATTCCTATTCTGGCAAAATGGGAATGGGGAAATACCTGGAAATATTATGTGAACATTGGCCCTTACGTGGGATTTCTTTTAAGCGCCAAGCAAAAGACAAGTGGCAGTAGCCAGCTTTATTTTGACAAAGACGGAACCCAGCCGGTAACCGTACAGGGACAGCCATTACCACCACAGGATTTTGGCGCTGCTACCGATGTAAAATCAAGTCTGCAAAAAACAAATTTTGGAATAACCGGAGGTGCAGGCATTGAAAAGAAAATATGTAAAACAAGTGAATTGGTATTGGATATAAGAGCCGCTGATGGGATAACCACACTCCAAAAAGATACGCAGAACGATGGGAAAAATCATACTGGTGGAATGTTTATTACACTGGGGTATGTTGTTTCTTTAAAAAAATAAATAAAAAAACTATTCCGGCCCCCGGTTCCATTTAAAAGTTTGATGATGGAAATTTACCGTTCTGAACTTAGCCAGAAGTTTGTTGAACTGTTCCTGGAAAAAATGGAGTTTACTGAAGAAGAATTTTCCATTACTCTTTCTTATTTTAAAAGAGAATATGTTCCGAGAAAATATTTTTATCTCAAAGCCGGGCAAATCAGCCGTCAAAGAGCTTATATCAATAAAGGAAGTACCCGTACGTTTACTTCTGATGAAAAAGGCGGTGAGCATATTTTATTTTTTGCATTTGAAGACTGGTGGGTGGGTGATTTAGAAAGTTATTATAACCAGCAGCCGGCTTCTGTGAATGTGCAAGCCATGGAAGATTGTGAACTGCTGGTCATATCCAAAACAGATTTGGAAAATTTATGGATTCAGATTCCCAAATTGAAAAAATTATTTGAACAAAAAGAACAACGGGCATCGTTTGCCACCATGCACCGCCTGCAGGAAGTAAAATCTTTATCTGCAGAAGAACGATATCAAAACCTGCTGAACAAATTTCCTCAAATATTTCAACGTATTCCGCTTCAGTATATAGCCATGTACCTCGATATTGAACCTCAATCGCTCAGCCGGATGAGAAAACGTCTTTCAGGGAAATAATTTTTTAACCCGGGTTAAGCCGGCTTTTAACTATGGTTATTGGAAACAGGCTTCTTGGTGCAGCACCTTTACCGCAACAAAAATCTTTTTTGGAAAGTAAACAACAATCTCCGCCTGCTATGCAAATGATGCAGATGATTACAGGTTTCTGGATTTCCTGTTGTATTTATGCGGCAGCCAAATTAGCCATTGCAGATCATTTAAAAGAGGGAACCAAAAATGCCGAACAGCTTGCAGAAGCCACGCATTGCGATTCGAAATCTTTATACCGGGTTCTCCGGGCACTTGCCGCTGCTGGTTTATTTATTGAATCGAAAAATAATCAATTTGAGCTCACGCCGGTTGGCAGCACTTTGCAAAGTGATCACCCCACATCTATGAAAGCAATGGCGATTGCCCAGTTGGGTGATCATTACAATGCCTGGGGAAATTTAATGTATAGTATAAAAACGGGTAATCCTGCATTTGAAAAAGTGGAAGGAATGCCGGTATGGAAATATTATGAAACACATCCCGAGGAAGGAATAAATTTTATGAAAGCAATGACAGGAATCACCAATTCTGTAATCAAACAGGTGCTTCCCTCTTTCAATTTTTCAAAATTCAAAACAATTGTTGATATCGGTGGCGGAAACGGCGCTTTACTGTCTGCAATTTTGAAAACAACTCCATCGGCTAAGGGAATTGTTTTTGATGAAGAATATATAGCCATTGAAACGAAAAATATTTTAATGAGAAGCGGGCTAAAAGATCGTTGCACGGTGGTAGCCGGAAGTTTTTTTGATTTTGTTCCAAAAGGTAATGATGCTTATATAATGAAGATGGTATTACATGACTGGAATGATGAACAATGTGTTCTCATACTTAATAATTGCAGCCAGGCGATGCATGCGGGAAGCAGGTTGCTGGTATTCGAAGCTGTAATTCCGGAAGGGAACACAGCACACCCCGGAAAATTTATGGACATTAACATGCTGACAATGACAGGCGGTAGGGAAAGGACAGAAAAAGAATTTACAGAATTATTTTCAAAAGCCGGGCTGAAGCTTCACAGGGTGATCCCTACTCAATCACCTATGTTCAGCATATTGGAGGTTGTTAAAAATTGATGCAACAATATTTTTATTTATTAATCAAAACACAAAAACAAAAAAATGAAACACACTTCATCAAACACGATGGCTGAACCATCGAAAAAGAAAGTAACATTCAAACATTTCCTGGTCGTGCAACACCCCGTAAAGAGTTATGAGGAATGGCAGCCGGCTTTTGATGCCCATGAATCTGTGAGGAAACAATATGGCCTTACCGTGCTGTCTGTTGGCAGGGGTTTGGAAAATTCCGACATGATATTTATACTGATGGCGGCAGAGGATCTAAAAAAAGCGAAAGAATTTTCGCAATCCTCAAACCTGAAAGAAATAATGCAAAAAGCAGGAGTGATGGCGACGCCTATCATTTCTTTCATGAATAATGTCCGGAGCGATTTCAGCGCTATTCCTCAAAAAGAAAGAATTTTTTTAACGCATCATGTAAAGAAATTTGAAACCTGGTTAAAAGTATTTGATGCTGAAGGCCAGGATACCCGTGCAGCGCATGGAATGATTGATCGTGGGCTTGCCAGAGATGCAGAGGATCCGAAAAGGGTTTATTTGTTGTTTGCGGTGGGTGACATGAAAAAAATCCAGGCAAGAATTAAATCCCCCGAACTTAAAAAGATAATGGCTGATGCAGGTGTTGAAGGAGCGCCGGTTGTTCATACATATAAAGTTGAAGGTTGACAAAATCCCATATTCCTAATAAAGCCGTTGATACCACTTTAATTCAACGGCTATTTTTGTTGAATGTTTTTTTAAGCGGTAATAGTCTTTTTTTTGCAGGAGTAATTAATTTCCTACCTTTTACCGGTAAATCTAAAATGAAAATACACTACAAGGCTGCCTACCTGATACATTCGCTATGAGAAATTATTTTTTATTTGCTACTTTGGTTTTTGGTTACTCTTTATCATTTGCTCAAAACGGAACAATAAATGCGTTTACTCAGCAAGCCAATTATTCAGGAAACACTTACGCAGTTATCATCGGTATTTCCAAATATGAAAATACAGGCATCACTCAATTAGAATATGCCGACCGGGATGCAAAAGTCTTTGCATCTTATCTTGAATCTAAAGCCGGGGGATCAGTACCACCGGAAAATATTCGTTTGCTGATAAACGAAAATGCTACATTGGCTGCTGTTTATGATGCGATGAGTTGGTTGATGGAATCCTGTCAAAAAGGAGATAAGGTTTATTTTTATTTTTCCGGTCATGGTGATATGGAGAATAATACCATCTACAAACTTGGATTCCTGCTCACTTATAACACACCAAGATTTAACTACCTGAACAATGCAGTGCGTTTGGAAGACCTGAACAATTTTGCAAACACTTTATCGGTGCAGAGGCAGGCAAAAGTTGTGCTGATTACTGATGCCTGCCACTCCGGTGATTTAGCGGGCAATGTTTTCAGGGGGAGTTTCCTGGTTGGCGATCAGTTGAGAGCCGTACAGGGCAATGAAGTGCGTATTACATCCTGCGGGCCGGATCAGCTTTCAAATGAGGATGAGGGATGGGGCGGTGGCCGTGGTGTCTTTTCTTATTACCTCGTCAACGGGATGATCGGGCTTGCTGATAATCAGAATAAGGGATTTGTCACTGTAAAAGAAATTGAAAATTACCTTGACACTTCGCTCTCAAGAGATATTTTACTCTCGCAAAAAAATCAAAAACAATCTCCTGTCATCAATGGCCCTGCTAATTTTCAATTGGCTATGGTGAACACAGCTTCTTTGGATTCTTTAAAAAAAGGATTCTCCTCAGGGAATAATCTGCAAAACAACCAGGCAACTGTTTTTTTAAAACCTTTGCCGGTACAGCCGCCTGGATATTTTTTTGACCTGATCAAAGGAAATAATATTGAAGAGCTTGTTGATTTTAATAAACTGGATCAGTTGCCAAAAGAAGACATACCATTGGCCTTTATTAAAATGGTAACAGATACACTTCAAAAACAATCTGCATTACTACAGGAAGATCTTAATAAAATAGATCAATTGAAAAAATCATTTGTTCAGAATGCAGACGCACTGAAACGATTTAATGATAAGCTGGTGGTTGTCCTGGGCAATCGTGGCCAGCAGGTTATCAATTTATATCTGAATGGTGATGTAGCTGAGTTAGAAAGGAGACGCTATTATAATACAAACAGTAGCGGGTACGATGTTTATCCGAAAATGTTTTCAGTGGCATTGAAATTAGCCGATCCGCAAAGCCAGCTCTATCATATATTGCAGGTGAAGCTTCATTATTTTACCGGAGTAGCTGCAAGATTGAAAATGCCCACTGTTGAAAATCCAAAACCATTATTTGATCTTGCAATGTCTGAACAGCAAAAAGCTTTTCAGATAGAAGAGAATACGGCTTATATTCAAAACGAGTTAGGGATTCTTTATGAGTTTAAAAAAGATTATACCGCTTCGGAAAAATATTTTTTCAGGGCTACGCAAATAGCGCCGACATGGGCTGTACCATGGTCCAATATGTGCGGGCTTTATGCTCTTGAAAAAAAAATTGATAAATCTTTTGAAGCCGGCCATATTGCTGACAGCCTGCAGCCTGATCTGCAGAACAACAGTATTAACCTGGGTATTGCCAATGAAACTTCCGGAAATCTATTATTTGCAGAAGAAGATTACAGGAAGGCTATTGAAATGAATTCCCGTCATTATCTTCCTTTTGAACGGTTAGGATTTCTATATACCAATACAACGCAGTACGCACAGGCCGATTCATTTTTTTATGAAGCGGATATCCGGAAGAAGGGATATCATTTTAAAGGGAATCAATGGGGGTTTGCTCCCGCTATAGCGGTTTTACCTGCTACAATCGGGCCTCACTGCAACTTTGATACGGCTGTTCTTAAAAAAGATGATCTCATGGCTTTTTTTACCTGGGGTGTACAGAATTATCAAAAAAAGGACTATCCGAATGCTGTTCGGATTTTAAAAAGGGTGATTGCCCTGGATAAAAGAAACCCCTTAGTGTTTCATTACCTCGGAAAAATATTTTATGATCAAAAGAAATGGGAAGAAGCTGAATTGATGTTCAAATATGCGATTGACTATTACAAAGAAGATACTGCATTTGAAAAATATTGCGATTCGATCAGCAAGAAAGCACATTATCCTTATGATCACAGCTGTTTTGAAAATTTTTTCAGGTTGAGCCAATATCATCAGATTGAAGATTTTTGTTTTATTTCTACTCTTTATGAAACCTGGGGACATTATGATGAAGCAGAAACTTATTATAAAAAAATCATTGCCTTAAAGCCTGATTACCTGGAAGGATATATCATGTTCTGGCAAATGCTGGAAAAACTGGGCAGGTATGAAGAAGCAGAAAAAGCTATTCAAAGCTATGCTGCTGTTGAGCCTGAAAGAACCGACAGGGAATTGAATGCATTTTACAGAAGAGCTATTCAGGTGTTTCCAGCAAAAACAGAATGGTATCTGAAGCTGAGCCTGCTGTTATATCAACGGGCAGCATACCCCGCTAGAACTACATATTTTGATAGTATCGTTTACTTTCCGGAATTGAATAAAGAAATTTTTATTGATTCTGCAGTTCGTGCCAATCTCCAGGTAGATCCTTTCCTGCATTTAGATCAAAATCAGAATAAGATACCGGCTACAATTTCCCTGACAGAAGTTTATGAGCAAAAAGCAGCCGTCACTGTTGATGGTACCGGCGATATCATTGACCTGGCAGATCCTATCTATACACCGAGAAAAGATGCTATATATTATTTAACAAAAACTGCAGGGCTTATCACAGATTCCACAACGGTGGCTGATCTCAATTATAAAGCCGGGAATGTTTTTATTTGGGCAGGTTCCCGGAAACAATCCTATCCTTATTATACAAAAGCAGTGCAGATGATGCCGGGTAACGCTTCAGCAAGAATGAAAGCTGTGGAAGTGGGTAATTCAATTTATAAATTCAGGGCTGCTCTGGATAATCTGAATTACCTGTATGACAAACAACAGATAAATTTTTCGGATAGATTATTGCTGGTAAAATATTTCATTCATGCGGGGCAATTTGAAAAAGCAGGAAAGATATTAGGGGAGGCTGAAAATATTCATCCCTACACTGTGCCGGAGATCACTGATCTCTACGGCAGATTAAATTTACTTTTTCATAAATGGAAAGAAGCGATTGGTTTTTATCAGCAATATCAGAAAATGTTTCCACAGAATAATGCAACGATGTACACAATTGCAAGGATTTTTGCACTGTCGGGAAATAAAACAGAAGCAATGAAATGGCTTAAAATGGCGATTGAGAAAGGGTTTAAATATTATTGGGTGCTGCATGCTGATGCCAGTTGGGAGGATTTTCAGAATTCAAATGAATGGGAATCATTGGTTGTAAAAATCCCAAAGACAACCTATAAATCATCCTCAAAATAAAACTATCTACCGAATATTATTTTATAGATCGGCTCCTGCTTGCAGATATTCGCAGGGATATAGGGTTTATCACAATAAGTGTGATTGGCTTTATTGATGGTTTGTGCTGAAGCATCCTGCATTATTTGGTCCCATGTCGGACCATTTTTTATTTTACTGCAATAATTTTCCAATGATATTTTAAAAAAGTAAGAAAAAAATCCACCGAAATTATTATTACTTGATGCCCGCTGTCCCTGTTTGGCAGCTGTGGCTAAAACAGACATGGGGTTTTTGTCCAGGAATAGCATTCTTATATTATCTTCACTCCATTGCACCCCCGATCCTTTTGTTTGCCCGGGTTTTGTTCCAGTAGCGTTTACGGAAAAAATATCATCGTCACAACAATCACTTATCACCAGGTTGAATCTCGCACCTTTTTTCCGGATGGAATTAAAGATATCTTCCATGTTCATTGAATAAGTGATATTGTCCAGCCGGTCTTTTTTTATCCAGGCAGTACTGTCTCTGAAATTTTCTCTCAGGTTTCGGAAATTCTTAAGTTTTATATTGGGAAACTCTCTTGGTTTTTCCGGAATTCTGAATCCATGCCCAGAGTAATAGAAAACAACTATATCATCGGGCCCGGGCTTCAGAGAATTTAGGGCGGCCTGTACATTTTCTTTACTATAGGTATTGCCGCAAACAGTAATGGGTAAAAATTTTATTCCCAGGTAATCGGTCAAATCCCGGAATGTTTGCAAAGCCCGTTGCATATCCTTGTTACAGGAAGCGCCGATTTCTTTATCAAGGGTATCAGCCACTACTAACAAATAAAATTTTACATTTTTTTCAACCGGGGATAAACTCCGGGTTACCGGTTTAAAAAAGCTTGAATAAAAATCTTCATCTTCACTAAAATATTGAGAAATGAATTCTTTGTTCATGGCAGCCCCCTCCATCAATTGCCAGGTAAAAGTATTGGCAGACAGGTTATTTTCATTTGCATCGGTTATCCCGGATGGTTCAAAAAAATCGTTGCCTGGGTTGTATTTAAATATAAAAAAGGGAGTCGTATAATTTGATTTATTATCTCCCATGATAAACCTGGGATTGATAGCGCTGATGAGAAGGGTGTTTGTGTCCTGCATCCCGTTTACATCTGTCGGGTACTGTTCATTTACATCTGCTTCAATTAAAACATCGAAAGCATTTTCAGAGGATTGAAACCGTATCCGGATTAAACCACTGCCATCAACATTTCTCAGCATAAAAGCATGATAGGCGGTTGATGTGTTTTGATTTATAAAACTGTATTGAAAATTATAAATTGATTGCCCCCGAACAGAAGTAGATACCAGGATCAGGGTTGCAACAAACAAATAATTTACAGTTTTCACAAAAAAAGTGTTTACTGTTTTAAAACTACAGCTTTTTATGATGATTTTATTTTTTTGGATATAATAAATACTTATTGTACTCTTGCTGCCTTAAAATTTAATTATGACAAAGTCAAAAACTGCTTATTCATTTGCATTAGGTATGTTGTTTACTGTTGCTTCCCTGGTTGCATGTAACAGCAAAGACAGTGATAAGAAGGAAAGTACTACTGACACTTCTGCCAAAATGGAACAAACTGTACAGCCAAAACAGGATACTACTGCTCCTAAAATGGATACAGCTACTACAAGGCCTGTCAAAGAAGGGAATTAAAAAGGCTTTAAAGATTTTCAGATCACATCCGTTTGAATAATTCCTCAGGATTTGTTTTCAGACGGATGATTTTTTTTGTCATCACTTTCATGATGAACCCGGTGATGAATCAGGCGATGAATAAGCCAGTGTTCCACCCGATGATGCAACGGAATTAAAATAGCTGCTATAGTAACAAAGATTAAAATTTCAAATACCGGTGTATGATGGGTTAAAGTTGCTACACCCGGGTGTAATAATAAGGTAAGGTATTCAAAAAAGAAAAGAAGGGAAAGTATTCCAAGGGCCCGTATTACCCTGATGTGAATTTTAGCTCTGCTTAATAATAATGTGACCAGGAAAAAACCAGGGATAAATATCCCGATCAAAAGCAACTGCAGTTGCTGGTATCTTTTTTTGGCTGCAATAGCTTTTTCTTCCTGAAGTTCCCGCTGCCGGAATTGTTCTTCAATGGTCAGGCTTTGAAATTGGCGGATTTTCACATTACTGTTTATTGAATCATTTAATTGATGTGAATGTTCAGCATAGAAGAATGCACTATCCAAATCCTTGATTTTTTTAAAATGACCGGAAAGAAAATTTGCTGCATCATATTGCCAGGAAAGAAATCCATCATTTTTTGCTATAGAAAACGCAAAATCACCATACCAGCGGGCAGAATCATATTTTTTTACCGCTTCATACAATTTAGCCATACCTAATGCCGCTTCGCAAAGCACTTCATCATCCTGGGCTGCCTCTAATAATTTGATAGCTGTTTTATAGTTTAATAATGCTTCCGGAAAATTTTCTTTTTTCAGGTAAGTATGTCCAAGCCCTGTCATAGATGTTCCAACCAGGTCGCCATCATTTTGTGCTTTAGCAATGTCAAATGATTTTTTAAAATACAGGTAAGCGGAATCTGAGATATTTAGCTTGTTATATGCATCGCCGATATTCAAAGCAATATTATATTTGAAATCTTCAACATTATCTTTAGTAATTACAGAATCTGCCTTGAAATAATATTCCAGCGCTTTGTTATATTCTTCCTGGAATACATAAACGATTCCGATATTCATCAGAACACTGGCCAGGTTCCGGGGGGTCTTTCTTTGTTCTTCCAATTTTAATTTTTCAAGATTCAATGCCAGGGCACGGGGATAATTTCCGAGAATGCGGAACGTATTGGCCAGAATCCCTAATGACCGTGACTCCCCTTCGATATATCGGACTCGTTTCGCAAGATAGTAGGCATCCTGTGATAGGTGTAGTGATGAATCAGGATCATTTGAGTATAACAAATTTGCGAGCTGCCACATATATCTTACCCGGTCGGTGTCGGTTCTTACACGTTCTAATAATTTCTGCAGACTATCCGTTTTTGATGTTTGGGAAAATGAAGTTGTAGACAGGCAAAAGGACAGTATTATTAGCGAATATCTTCCTATCCTTTGCATGATAATATGCTTGTTGGTAAACCTATGAAAATTTCGTTTCTAAAACTGGCATCTAAAGTAACGATTTAATAGGTTTTGTAAATTTTTTCTTTCAGCTCTTTAGATTATCAACCCAGACTGATTTCATCTTATGATTGTTTAATAATGGAAAGCACTTTGTACGGTAAAATTCTTTTTTCAATAAGATCGAAATCTATTTAAGGGAGCTGTACCCGGTTACTATTATGTCTATAATATTTCCTGGCCATCCAACTTATGGGTAAACCGATACAAAAAATAAGAACAATAATCGCACGGGCCACCCCGGCTACTGTAAAATGAGCAGGTGGTAATTCACTCAATGGCATCACTACAAGAGTTGTTACCGCCCATGCAACCAACGCTATCAAAATGCTATTGAGGAATATGTTTTTACTCAGGAATTTTAACCTGGGATAAAACCAAAAGAAAACAGCTGTACAGGAAAAGGCAATTATATAGTGAAAAAGCAAACCCCAGGCTATCATGTCGTATCCTCCGTTAAAAGCTGATTTTCCAAATGCACCACTGGCAATATATTTTAACACCCGGCCGGGTGTTGCGCCATTTACAATATAAGCGCTGATACAAGCAGCTGTAATATCCAGGCTGCCTGCAAGCAGAGTTGTTATTAAAATTGATTTTATTTTCATTGATTTTTTAGTTGTAAATATTTACGCATCAGGAATAACCGGCTCCACCAGCTTTATTAATTTATCCAGAGAATCCTGCCAGCCCAGGTAACACATTTCTGTTGGAATCATTGCGGGTATTCCTTCCTGTAGTATTTTTAATTCAGTTCCGCAGGAAACTTTTGTAAGCCATACACAAGTTCTCATTTCACCGGGCAGATTGGGATCGTCAAACTGATCGGTATATTTAATAAACTCGTTGGATTTTATTTCTACATATTTCCCTCCAAACGAGTGGCTATGTCCGGTTGAAAAATTGATAAACTTCATTTTGTATGTGCCGCCTATTTTAAAATCCATATGTTCTATTTCGCATAAAAAACCATAAGGTGGCAACCAGGAAGCATGAGCTGTGCAATCACTGAATGCTTTGAATACTTTTTCAGGTACTGCTTTTATCACCCGGTGCATTGTTACGCTGTTGGTTTGCATGATGGTAGATTTTGAATGGTTTAAAAAATAATAGAATCACAAAAATTAGTTTTTGAAACGGAACTTTATGCATTGAGTTTACAAGAATCTGTAAAGTATATTTAAATAAATCACTTCGTATTTCACTTGTAAACTTACTATTTCAATTTCTTTCTGCAATTACTTAAGCCAGTTATTTCAAGTACTAATTTGGGAACCCTTTAGCTGATTATCAGATGAATAAATTTTTATGGGGTATACTATTATAAAGTTCGTTTCTTTTATAAGCTTTGATGGCAGGGCTGATGAAGCTTTTGATAATAACTGATCTGGCTTTTGTCCGGTATCTTTGCATGTAATACTGCAAAATGTTTTGACATGAGAGTAGCTATTGCATGCGATCACGCCGGGTATCAATATAAAAATTTATTGTTGCAATTGATCAAAGACCATGGATACGAGGCGATTGATGCCGGTGCTTATTCGGAAGTGCCCGGTGATGATTATCCTGATCATGCAGCGGATATTGCGAATATGATTCTCAGCAATCAGGCCGAAAGAGGCATTCTCATTTGCGGAAGCGGAGTAGGAGTATCGGTAGCCGCCAATAAATTTAAGGGTATTCGGGCAGGGGTTTGTCATGATACATATTCGGCGCATCAATGCGTGGAGCATGATGATGTAAATGTCTTATGTATCGGTGAGCGGGTAATTGGCATTGAACCGGCTAAAGAAATTATCCTGGCTTTTCTTGCGGCGGTTTACAGTCATGAACCGCGGCATCAGAGAAGGTTGGATAAAATCAAGGATATCGAAAACAAAAATATGATATGAGTCATAGCAGGAATAAAATACCGGTTAATAATAATGGCCTGTTTGGATTTTTATCTACTCTGTTCTATCTTTCGAGGGCTAAATAACATTCCGGTGAAAAAATATCTAAGATTAGTACCCGGCTTCATCATTTATACATTGCTTCTCCATAATAAATCTTATGCACAGGAAGAAAAGCCGGATACCGTAAAAGTCGGGATTTATATAACCAGCATTCACGACATTGACTTCAAACAAAATGAATATACCACAACCCTCTGGCTCTGGTTAAAATACACAAATAAGAAATTTGATTTTGCCAATAATCTTGAAGTTCCTATGGCAAAAACAGTAACCCGGACTTTTATGACAGTGGATAGTTCCGGTGGCCGGATTTTTATGGCGATGAAATTGCAATGTGTAATGAAAGATTCCTGGAAAATAAGAAATTTTCCATTTGATCACCAAAAGCTCAGGTTTTCTATTGAAAACTCGCAATATGATTCCCGTTACCTGGTTTTTGTTGCTGATACCCTGGGCAAGCATTTTGATCCACGTTTTACACTGCGTGGCTGGGAAATTGACAGTTGTGTGATACTGACGGGTACAAAAACTTATGAAACTGCATTTGGTGATGAATCTATTTCAAAACCCCATACAGAATATAGCAATTTCCGGGTACGCCTGTCCATAAAGCGAGATGCCACCGGACTATTCTGGAAAATGTTCCTGGGAATGTTTATCGCTTTCCTCATTGCGTATGTGTGTTTTTATATTCACATTGATGGTATTGATTCCCGGTTTGGTTTAAGTGTAGGAGCTTTGTTTGCCGTCATCGGTAATAAATATATAATTGATTCTTCTTTGCCAGAATCATCTTCATTCACCTTAGTGGATCTCCTGCATGGGATCACTTTATTCTTTATTTTTTGTGTAATTGCTGCTAATGCATACTCGCTTAGGCTGGTAAAAAATAATAAAATTCACCAGGCCCGCAGGTTTGACCTGGTAATGGCACAGGTGATTTTAATTATGTATATTGGATTAAATGTCTGGTTGATTATGAAAGCTTCAAGCGGAAGTTAATGTTGCGATTATTTTATCGGAATCAATTGCTTTTGTAAAGTATCCCAGAAACCTGGCGCTTCTTTCCCCAGCACCCAAACAGAAATTCCTCTCAATTTGTATTTTTCAAAAAGATCGAGTTTGAATTTCAGCGAGGTTTCGTCTTCAATATACAAATATTCATATACTCCGTCATTATCCCAAAATGTATAATGACATTTGGCTTTTTCATTCCACATCAGTTCCGGATTATATTTTGCTAAAAGATATTCTACACTTTTATAGCCCAGTTGTTTTGCATTGGTAAACCCGCCTTTTTCTTCAGTATAATCGGGAAACCAGTGCACGGAATAATCAGGAATGCCCAAAGAAATTTTTTCGGGAGCCACTCCTTCACTGATCAGGTATTGAATAATCCGTTCCACCCAATCGGCCCCGGCGACCGGTCCCGGTGGTGTGCGTCGGGTATGCTGGTCATACGCCATAATGGATAAGAAATCTCCTGCTGCTGCCAATTCTTTAAAATCATATCCGGCTCTCCAGTTTTCATATAGGAAACTGTGGTAGGCAGTGGGGCCGCCAACGTTTTCAACTGCATGCACCAGGGCAGCTGATAATTGAAGCCCTGCTTTATGTAATGCTTCAGCCGTTTCCTTGAAATACGTGGTAAAGTTTTCCCTGTCTGAAATATTCAGCCCTTCAAGATCAAACTGCCAGCCATCAAGATTATATTTTTTGGCATATGCCAGCATCATTTTAATAGAACGCTTTCTTGCAAGAGGATTAGAAACCAGGGTGTGAAGTAACTGGGAATTAAATCCGCTATTTACAATCAACGGCATTACTTTTATTTTATGGGCACTGGCTAATTGGAGTATCCTTCGATCCACCGAGCCGGAAATTACTCCTTCTTTGCTAACAAGGAAAGTTTGTGGGCAAACAATGGAAATTTTATCAAGATTGTTTTTAAAACTTGTAAATGATTCCGGCGTGTCCACCATGTAAAAGAGATTCTCAGATTTTGATTGTGCCGGGGAACAAAGTGTCAATAAAAGGAAAACAGGGAGTTGAAGAATTTTTTTCATTGGGGGAAGTTTTAGTACTTACATGCAAATATAAATAACAACTACTTTAATATATATGCGTAACTGATGTATTCATCACTGCCTGCATGGAAAAATAAATAAAAAGACGTTCAAAAACTTCTCCAACTTGACTGGCCATGCAATACGGATATTAACTAATCCATTTTCAACGAATGTTTCAAACAATAAACACATAACTGGAAAGTAATAAACGGCAAGTCGCCTAAGGTGAATTAGGAAAATAGGTGCCCCGGAAAGATTTTTTTTTCACTTATACTTTCAGAATATTCTAAATACTATTTTCCTGCCGTTTCAGTATATGACGATACTTGTTAAAGATTCCGTTTTTAGTAACAAATCCCAGGTACATATTAGCAGAATCCACCACAGGAAGAATACGTGTATCCTGGCTATCCATGATCTGCATCACATCAAACATGGAGGTGTTTATATCTATCCTTCTATTCGGGGGTTGTGCAATATCTTTTATTAAACGATTGGGGTCATCAGGCTTATTACTTACCAAAAGTTCCAGCAATTTATCGCTCAGTAAAATGCCTGTCAATTTTCCTTCTTTTGTTACAACCGGGAATACATTTCTTGCAGAATGTATAATATCAATGCTTCGGCTTCGGGGCGTATCATCGGGGCGAAGAATAACGAAATCTTTCTCTAAAAGATATTTGAGTTTGATTCTTCTCAAAATATCATGATCCTTGTTTTCCTGTGTTATAAGATCACCCTGTTCTGCAAGTTCCCTGGTGTAAATTGAATATTTTAAACCCGCTTTATTTATAAAATAGGAGATAGCAGAAACGATCATTAATGGAACCATTAATGAATAACCACCGGTAATTTCTGCGGATAGAAAAATGCCGGTTAAGGGGGCATGCATCATGCCACTGATAGAAATAGCCATTCCTGCTACAATAAAATTGGTGACATTAAGGTGTGCTATTCCCGTCTGGTTGAGTCCGAATGCAAATACAAAACCAAATAATCCTCCTACTACTACGCTTGGGCCGAACATTCCGCCGTTGCCGCCTGCGCTCATAGTAATAGCGCATGCAAATGATTTTCCTACAAATGAAAGCGCTGCAAAAAGTACCAGGGCCCAGGCCGCCGTCTGGTATTCAGGGAATAAACTATTTGCCAAAAGTGATTGATAATTGCCATCTAATAATTTTTGTATCGTAATGTATCCTTCACCGTATAATGCCGGTAATAATGCGATCATCACTCCTAAAATAATTCCACCGATCCATACTTTATTATACTGGTTCCTGATTTTCGCAAATGTTTTATGAATATAAAAATTTAAACGGCTGAAATAAATTGTATAGATACCGCCAAGGATACCCAACACTATATAATACCAAAAAGAATCTACAGACCATCCGCTTGTAACCAATACAAACAGAGGTTTGCTTAAAATAAGCTGAGAAATTACTGAAGATATGGCTGTGGCAATCAATAATGGAATTACTGCAGGAATGGAAAATTCAGGGAGTATCACTTCTATAGCAAAGATCATCCCCGCTATCGGGCTATTGAATGCGCCTGCTATTCCGGCGCCTGCGCCACAAGCCAAAAGCAGCGTAGTCTCCCTGTAGTTCAAGCCAAAAAAACGGCCAAAGTTAGAACCAATGGCAGCGCCGCTGGATACGGCCGGCGCTTCGAGTCCTGCTGAGCCGCCAAGCCCTACTGTAAGCGCACTTGAAATTACCTGGCTGTAAATATTATGAAAATCAATTTTACTAGATCTATGGGAAACAGCATATATAATTGGAGGAATCCCATGATAAAACTTGCTGCGACGGATGAAAATTCGGATATAAAAAACCGTAAGAAAAATACCGATTAGCGGAAAGACAAAATAGAGATAATATTTGTACTCCCAATGGAGGTCATTTTGCAGAAAATTAGCTACGTAATGGGTAAGCTCTTTTAAAACAGATGAGGCTATTCCGCCGAAGATGCCCACTACGGCTGCTGCAATAATCAGGAAATGAGAATTTGAGATCTTTTGTTTGCGCCATTGATTGATGAACTCAATATATTTTATGAGCCCATGAGATATTCTTACTGAAAAAATATTTATTGATCTTTTCAAGTTTCGGCGAAGGTAACTATAAAAAAGTTTACTCTCATTTAACTTCAGGATTTTTAATTGACCCCTTTACAAAGCAACTGTTCAGAATTAAAAGCAATGGCCATGGGAATGTCTTACAAATTCAGATTACTAAAGATTTGGTTTATTGACCAACATGATATGCAGGGCAATTCTCTACAGTAACAACGCCACGGTAATTCAAAAAAATTATTTATTGAATTCCCCGATCACTTTGTGTATCGGCACAGCGCCTTCAAACGTTGTGATCAGTTCCCCTTTTTTATTGTAAAGTGCGAGATAGGGGAGATTGCTGACCATATAAAAAACGGGGAGAAAATATTTTGTATCCTGTCCTACAACAATGTTATGATATTTCGCCAATTTATATTTTTTATAAAATGCTGTCATTTCGCTGAACGGCATCATCGTGGCCATTACAATCTGGATGTTTTTGAAATGATCAATGCTATCCAGCAGTTCTTCTGTTTCTTTTTGACAATGTTCGCATTCGGGATTGAACAAAATAATCAGAACCTGTTCTTTTTTACTGAAATTCCCTTTAGAGAAATGACTGGCACTATCCGTCAGTAATAAAGTTACGGGTGGTAAAGTTGGAAATCTTTTATATGCCGGTAATTTGGATGAATCTGTCTGGGCCGATGCGAAAAATGTAGTCAGAATTGCGAAAGCAAAAAGAAATTGTTTTTTCATAATATTCAAAAGTAAAGGTTTATTCAATGGTATCAGTTTCCTATTGACGGTTTAACACTACAATAGTTGCATAAAAGCCCGGATACACAATGCCGGTTTTTCTCTTTGCTGTCAGGGCTATCCGCATTATCTTTGCCGCCTTATTTTATGAATTAAAAATTGAAATTTTCATTATGGCAACAACAGCAGATATCAGCCGGGGTATGATCCTGAACATGGATGGCAGCCTTTATACTGTAGTGGAATTTGGAGAAAACAAAACGGCCCGTGCCGCAGCTAAAGTATGGGCAAAGTTGAAAGGAGTGGATAATAACCGTTCTATTGAAAAAACCTGGAATAGTGGTGACACTATTAACCCTGTTCGTGTAGAAAGAAGGACATACCAGTTTTTATATAAGGACGATACCGGTTACAGTTTCATGGACAATCAAACCTTTGAACAAATTACCCTTCAGGAATCCTCTGTAGATGCACCGCAGTATTTGAAAGAAGGCCAGGAGGTATCTGTATTGGTAAATACAGATAATGATCAGGTGCTGGGGGCAGAACTTCCTGATAAAATAGTTTTAAAAGTTACATATTGCGAACCCGGGTTGAGAGGAGATACAGCTACCCGTACCTTAAAACCAGCTACAGTTGAGACTGGTGCAACTGTAAATGTTCCCTTATTTGTAAATGATGGTGAGCTTATACGCATCAATACGAAATCCGGAGAATATGTAGAAAGGGTTAAAGAGTAATTTGAGTCTTTATGCCCTAAAATTGCCTGAAATTGACTAAAATCACCCTATTTTAGGCCAATTTTACCCTTTTTTTGGGTAAAATCAATTGATTCTTAGGTGTTCTAAAATCGTTTACCTTATCTTTAACCCCTCAGGTTAAACCAAAATCACTCGTAAAATTGAAAAACATGGATTTTAAACAAATTCAGGAGTTGATCAAAATGGTCAACAAGTCAAATATTGGTGAGGTAACCATCGAGCAGAAAGATTTCAGAGTAACTATAAAGCAAAAAGAAGAGAAAGTAACACAGGTAGCGGGTTCGGCTATAGCGCCACAACCTGTTTATACCCCACCGGTACAAACCTCTACTCAACCGGTAGCTACAACGGCTCTGGCTGCCGAAAAAACCAAACCAGCATTATCTGAAACTCCGGCTGCAAATCTTCTTACTATTAAAAGCCCGATGATCGGAACGTTTTATAGAAAATCATCACCGGACAAACCCAACTTTGTAGAAGTAGGCAGTGAAGTTGGTCCCGGAACGGTTGTATGTATCATCGAGGCCATGAAATTATTCAATGAAATAGAAAGCGAAGTAAAAGGGAAAATTGTAAAAGTTTTAGCCGAAGATGCTTCGCCGGTTGAATACGATCAACCTTTGTTTCTTGTAGAACCTTCCTGATTAAATTCAAAATTCGAAAATCAAAATTTAAAAATCAGGAAGTTTGTAATAAGAACATTTTGATTTATTTCTTTTAATCATTTACAGTGTTTAAAAAAATACTTATAGCAAATCGTGGAGAAATTGCCCTTCGTGTAATTCGCACCTGCAGGGAAATGGGGATCAAAACAGTGGCTGTTTATTCTACCGCCGACCGGGACAGCCTGCATGTAAAATTTTCAGATGAAGCTGTATGTATCGGCAAACCGCAGAGCAGCGATTCTTATTTGAACATTGCACACCTGATGGCCGCTGCCGAAATTACAAACGCTGATGCCATTCACCCGGGTTATGGTTTTCTTGCCGAGAATGCAAAGTTTGCACAGATATGCAGTGATCATGGAATCAAATTCATCGGGCCTACACCAGAGATGATCAATTCAATGGGAGATAAGATCACAGCAAAAGAAACGATGATTAAGGCCGGTGTACCAGTAGTTCCCGGCGGGGAGGGTTTATTGCAAAGCCTTGATGAAGCTAAAGGGCTTGCTAAAGAAATGGGCTATCCTGTTATTTTGAAAGCAACAGCCGGCGGAGGTGGAAAAGGAATGCGCATTGTATGGGAAGAAAGTGAAATGGAACGGGCTTATAATACTGCAAAAGCAGAAGCAGCAGCAGCATTTAAGAATGATGGCATTTACATGGAAAAATTTGTAGAAGAGCCTCGCCATATTGAAATACAGGTAGCTGGTGATCAATACGGCCATGTTTGCCATTTAAGTGAAAGAGATTGTTCCATTCAAAGGCGTCATCAAAAATTAGTAGAAGAATCACCATCACCATTTATGACTCCCGAATTGCGTCATAAGATGGGGGAGGCGGCAAAGAAAGCGGCAGGCGCCATAAATTATGAAAGCGTTGGCACAATAGAATTTCTTGTTGATAAAAACCGTAATTTCTATTTCATGGAAATGAATACCCGTATCCAGGTAGAACATTGCGTAACAGAAGAAGTGATCAATTTTGATCTGATCAAAGAACAAATCAAAATTGCAATGGGAGAGCGGATATCGGGAAGAGATTATGAACCGGAGATGTGTGCTATTGAATGTCGTATCAATGCAGAAGATCCATACAATGATTTTCGCCCATCACCCGGAAGGATTACTACTTTACATCAACCCGGAGGACATGGTGTTCGTGTGGACAGCCATGTGTATGCCGGTTATGTAATTCCTCCCTATTATGATTCCATGATTGGAAAACTCATTACAATGGCGCAAACAAGGGAAGAAGCAATAGATACCATGTATAGGGCATTGAGTGAGTATGTCATCGAAGGGGTGAAGACTACAATCCCATTTCATTTGCAGTTGATGAAAGACGAACGATTCCGTTCCGGTAATTTTAATACCAAGTTTCTTGAAGGGTTTGTATTAAAATAATTTGAAAGACTTCTTGGTTTCATTTTATTCATTCAATTAATTTTACAGCGGCTCATTTACCGGGAATCAAATTGGCAAAATAGCTCATCAGGCTGATGAACAGTTTTACGTACAATCTTAAACAATGTGTTGACGTGTTACGATCAGGAGGATTGATTCTCTATCCTACGGACACCATCTGGGGCATTGGCTGCGATGCTACCAATGAAAAAGCAGTAGAAAAAATTTATCAATTAAAAAAAAGGCCCGGTGAAAAAGCTATGATCGTTTTAATGGCAGATAAAAAAGAAGTATCTGAATATGTGGATCACCCGGATAAACGCATTTTTGAATATCTGAAAAAAACTTCAAAGCCCACTACGGTGATTTATCAAAAGGCAAAAAAACTTGCTCCAAATCTTATTGGTGATGATGGAACCATTGCCATTCGTATTTGTAAAGACTCATTTTGTAATGAGTTGATAATGAAATTTGGTAAACCGGTTGTTTCAACTTCAGCAAATATTTCCGGGTCGCCTTCACCGCAATCATTTAAAAATGTGAGTGAGTTAATAAAAAACGGAGTGGATTATACGGTAACATACCGACAGGAAGATGAGGAGAAAGCCCAGCCCTCTTCGATAATAAAATGGGAAGATGGAAAGATATTAGTCATCCGGCCATAAAAGTCTATGTGCAAAAATTTCTGATCATACAAACAGCATTCATTGGCGATGTAGTACTTGCAACAGCGCTGATTGAAAAACTGCATCAGCATTTCCCCGATGCGCAGATTGATTTTCTGGTAAGAAAAGGAAATGAAACTCTTCTTAAAGGGCATCCTTTTTTACATGAAACATTGATTTGGGATAAAAAGAAAAATAAATACGGGCATCTCTGGAAGCTGTTGCGGACGATTCGGAAAAGAAAATATGATAGGGTGATCAATGTACAACGGTTTGCAGCTACCGGAGTATTAACTGCATTTTCCGGAGCAAAAGAAACAATTGGTTTTAAGAAAAACCCCTGGAGTTTTCTTTTCTCAAAAAAAATTAAACATTTGATTGGAGATAAGGAAAGAAATATTCATGAAATTGACAGAAACCTGGAATTGATAAAAAGTTTTACAGACGCTTCAGGGGTAAAACCCCGGTTATTTCCTTCCGCAGTAGATGAATCGGTTGTAAAAAATTATAAAACATCTGAATACCTTACTGTTTCCCCGGCTTCGGTTTGGTTTACCAAGCAATTTCCTAAAGAAAAATGGGTCGAGTTTTTAAATGCGATTCCAACAAAGTATACCGTTTATTTATTAGGAGCACCTAATGACAACGCTTTAGCAGAAGAAATTAAAAATTCAACCACCCATTCTTTGGTGATCAATCTTTGCGGGCAACTCAGTTTTCTCCAGTCTGCTGCGCTGATGAAAGATGCCGTGATGAATTATGTCAACGACTCAGCGCCTATGCACTTTGCATCAGCAGTAAATGCCCCTGTGACGGCTATATATTGTTCTACATTACCATCATTCGGATTTGGTCCTTTATCTGATAAAAGATTTATTGTTGAGACTAAAGAAAAACTGGATTGCCGACCCTGTGGTTTGCATGGGAGAAAAGCTTGTCCACTTGGTCATTTTAATTGTGCTTATTTAATAAAGACAACACAGCTGTTAAATACATTGCCTCCAATAAATTGATCTTCCCTTTTGTCCTCTTTCTTATTTTTGCGGTTATGGATATTAGCTGCTCTGAAAAAGAATTGTTCATCTTTAAAAAAATAGCTCATGCGGCTGCAGAATTAGGTATGCCTTGCTATCTCATTGGAGGATTTGTAAGAGATAAAATCATCGGCAGGCCAACTAAAGATGCAGATATAGTTTGCGTGGGTGACGGCATTGCCTTGGCAAAAGCAGTGGCTAAACGATTTCATCCTGCTCCTCATGTAAATTATTTTAAAAATTTCGGAACGGCTCATATAAAAGTGGATGATATGGATATTGAATTTGTAGGTGCCCGGAAAGAAAGTTACCGTTATCATTCACGCAAGCCCGATGTTCTTCCAGGTACTTTAGAAGATGATCAAAATAGGCGTGACTTTACAATCAATGCACTTGCCATTAGTTTAAATGAAAGAGCACTGCCTGCCGGGCAGGCTGATTATGGAAGATTGATAGATCCATTTGATGGCATCCATGATTTAAAAAAGAAAATAATTCGGACCCCTGCTGACCCGGAGCTTACTTTCAGCGATGACCCGCTCCGCATGATGCGGGCAGCACGGTTTGCTTCTCAATTGGGATGTACCATTGAAAAGAAAACGTTTGAAGCAATGAAAAATGATGCGCATCGCATCAGTATTGTATCCCAGGAGCGGATCACTGACGAATTGAATAAAATTATTTTAAGCCCGAAACCATCGGTTGGCTTTTTACTATTGTATGAATGCGGATTGTTGCATATCATTTTTCCGAAGATGATTGATCTAGCCGGTGCAGAATATAAAGACGGGCATGGGCATAAAGATAATTTTCATCACACCTTACAGGTACTTGACAACCTGGCTCAAAAATCGGATGATCTCTGGTTGCGATGGGCTGCCCTGTTGCATGATATAGCCAAGCCGGTGACAAAACGATTTGAAGAAGGGCATGGCTGGACTTTTCATGGGCATGAAGTGATTGGTGGGCGGATGGTGCCTAAAATATTTGCCAAAATGAAATTGCCGCAAAATGAAAAAATGCTTTTCGTCAGAAAAATGGTGGAGCTGCACTTGCGGCCTATCAGTTTGACAAAAGAAAATATAACAGACTCTGCCATTCGCCGCTTATTGTTTGACGCCGGTGACGATTTTGAATCTCTGATGTTACTTTGCGAAGCAGACATCACCTCCAAGAATAAGTATAAAGTAAAAAAGTACCAGGAAAATTTTAATATGGTGCGGTATCGTTGCAAAGAAGTGGAAGAAAAAGATCATGTCCGCAACTGGCAACCGCCCATCAGCGGAGAAATGATCATGGAAATTTTTGGATTACGACCTTCCAAACCCATCGGCGATCTGAAGAATGCAATCAAAGAAGCGATACTGGATGGAGAGATTCCAAATACATACGAGGCTGCATATAATTTTATGATAGCAAAAGCAAAAGTGATGGGTTTGACCCCGGTAACGAAAGAGTCATAGTTGCTTCTTCTTGCGGCTATAGTAAATAATCGTAAATTCGTATATGGCAATTTTAAAATTCAGGATTTATTTTGAAGAAGATGAGAGTGTGTACCGGGATATTGTGATTCGGCATACACAAACTTTCCAGGATTTGCATTATGCTATTTTAAAATCATATGATTTTGATAATAAGCATAAGGCTACTTTTTTCCGGAGCAATGATCATTGGCAACGGGGCCGGGAGATTAGTTTGGAAAAATATGAAAAGGAATATAAGGTGCCACCATTGATTATGGCAGAAACAGCCATTAGTTCAGAGATCAGGGACCCCAATCAACGATTCATTTATCTGTATGATTTCAATAAAAACTGGTCATTCCTTGTGGAATTAATTAATGTTTCAAAGGAAGAAAATCCTAAACTTACTTATCCGGCGGTGCTTCGTGCCGAAGGCATTCCACCCAGCCAGTATGGTACCAAAGGTTTATTGGGAGAGAAATTTGCAGATGTGGAAGAAAAATATGACCTCAGCAAAGGAACTGAGGGTTTTGGAGAAGAAGGTGAAGAAGGAGAAACCGGTGAGTTGGGTTTTTCAGATGACGGACTGACGGATGAAGGAAGTGAAGAAGCATAATCAAAACACTCAATACCCTGCACCTTTATTTTGAACATAGGGTGACACATGGCTATTTCCCTAAATAAAACGGTAGTAATTATAGTCGGCCCGACTGCCGTTGGAAAAACAGCTATTGCAATTGAACTGGCAAAACATTTTAATACTGATATTATTTCTGCTGATAGCAGGCAATGTTTTAAAGAATTAAAAATTGGAGTAGCCCGTCCTTCTGAAAAAGAACTAAAAGAGGTCAAACATTACTTCATTGCATCTCACTCCATTCATGATGAAATGAATGCTGCTGTATTTGAAAAATTTGCTCTTAAAATAATAGATGAAATATTTATAACTCATGATATAGCTGTTATGGCAGGGGGTACCGGGTTATATATCAAAGCATTTTGTGAGGGACTGCATGATATACCAAATGTGGACCCGGAAATAAGAAAAAAAATAATTTCAAGTTACAGTAGAAATGGACTGGAATGGTTGCAGAACGAGGTTAAAGAAAAAGACTCTGAGTTTTACCAGAAAGGGGAAATGAAGAACCCCCAGCGGCTGATGCGGGCATTGGTAGTGAAGGAATCAACCGGGAATTCCATTTTATCATATAGAAAAGGTGAATCAGTAAAAAGAGACTTCAATATTGTAAAGATTGGTTTGGCATTACCGAAGGATGAATTGCATCGCAATATCAACTCAAGAGTAGATACTATGATGAATAACGGATTGCTTGATGAAGTAAAAAGCTTAATATCTTTTAAAAACCTGAATGCTCTGCACACGGTGGGATATTCTGAATTGTTTGAATACTTAGATCATAGAATTTCTCTGGATGAAGCAATAGAACGGATCAAAAAAAATACGAGGCAATATGCTAAAAGACAACTCACCTGGTTCAGAAAAGATAAAACTATTCAATGGTTTTCTCCAAAACAAAAAGAAATGTTGGAGTCTTATGCTGAAAAAAAATGTTTTTTAAAATGAATAGTGTTATAAAAAATTAACCTGTACCGGCACTATTATTTTACTTTATCAATTCTTAAGTTGAGTAACAAAAATTCCGATAGTTTACCCGGATTTTGATTATTACAATGACCATTCATCATTAAAAAAAGAAAAGGAAGTTTTGGATCAAAGATTTCAATATTTTAGCAAATCCTAATATTAACATCCTGTTTATGAAACAAATTATTTTCTTATTTGCGTTGATACTTTTTTTGTCTGCATGCCAAACGATAAAAGATAAAAAAATGACGGAAATAACCGGTATTGATTCTTCATTGAGCCCCGGTGATAATTTTTTTAATTATGTAAATCATAAATGGTATGATACGGCACAAATACCTCCTTCCCAACCCGGTGTCGGCGCCTATATGTTTATGAACTATCCTCAAAGATTACGTTTACAGGGAATTTTGGATAGTGTTTCAAAAGCGGATAATCCCACTGGTAGCATTGAACAAAAGCTTGGGGATTTTTATGGCTCTGGTATGGATACCTCAACAATTAATCATCTTGGCTATGAACCTGTGAAGCCTTTACTTACCAAAATTGATCAAATCAGTGACATTTCTTCTTTACTGAAACTTGTTACGGACGAAGCAAAAATGGGCAATAATTCTATACTCGGGTTTTATATAGGGCCGGATAATAAAAACAGTAACCTGAATATTGCCCATCTTTATCAAACCGGCATAGGATTACCAGACAAGGATTATTATTTCAAAACAGATGCTCCAACGCTCGCTATACAGCAAGCTTATAAAATCTACCTTGCTAAACTATTTGAGTTAACAGGAAGCGATATGGCCACTGCCATAAAAAATGCAAATATTGTATATGGCATCGATAAACAAATAGCTTCTTCACATAAAACAAATATTGAATTGCGGGATGTAAATGCGAACTATAATAAAATAGCTGTAAATGATCTGGCAAAAAGAGAATCTAATATCGGCTGGCAAAAAATTCTCAATGAACTGGGCGCAAAGACAGATTCGATTGATGTAGGGCAACCAGCCTATTATGATAAACTCAATTCGATTTTAAAATCTGTTTCTATTAATGACTGGAAAATTTATCTGAAAGCATATTCATTAAATAACTATGCTGATTTGTTAGGCGCTCCTTTTGTGGGTGCATCTTTTGAATACAACAAGACTCTGACCGGTCAATCCGTACAAAAAACAAGAGGCGAAAAAATGGCGAGCCAGGTGGATCAATTGCTTGGTGGGGCACTTGGGCAGCTATATGTAAAAAAATATTTTACCGAAGCAGCAAAGCAACGGGCATTGGAGCTTGTCAATAATCTTCAACAGGCATTTTCTGCAAGAATAGATAAACTGGACTGGATGAGCGACAGCACCAAACAAAAGGCAAAAGAAAAATTATTTGCAATTACCAAAAAAATAGGATACCCGGATAAATGGAGAGATTACAGTAACGTCAACATTGCAAAAGGAAAATATTTTGAGAATGTGGTATCTGCTTCCTCGGACAATTTTCAATACCAGTTAGCAAAATTAAATAAAGCGGTTGACAAATCGGAATGGTTTACAACACCATCTACGGTTACCGCTTATAATAATCCATCGGCCAATGAAATTGTTTTCCCGGCAGCCATTTTACAACCACCTTATTTTGATAACAACGCTGATGATGCCATGAACTATGGAGGCATTGGTATGGTGATTGGCCATGAAATGACACACACTTTTGATGACCAGGGAGCACAGTTTGATAAAGATGGTAATGTAAGAAACTGGTGGACAAAAGACGATTATGAAAAATTTAAAACAAAAACACAACAGGTAATTGACCTGTATAACACTTTTACTGTTTTAGATACCGTACACATTAAAGGGGCCATGACAGTTGGAGAAAATACAGCAGACATAAGCGGTGTTGCGGTTGCCTATGATGCTTTTAAAATGACCAAAGAAGGAAAGGACACTACAAAGATCGGAGGCTTTACACCAGATCAGCGTTTCTTTATTTCTGTGGCAAGAATCTGGCGTGTTAAAATGAAGGATGAATTTATGCGCTTATGGGCTAATAATAATCCGCATTCACTGCCTATGTGGCGGGTGAATGGCCCTTTGATGAATTCCACCCATTTCTATGATGCCTTCAATGTAAAACCTGGCGATAAAATGTATTTACCAAATAAAGATAGAATTCATATCTGGTAAAAAAAGTTTGTTAAAGAGGTAAGTGTAAAATAAAGCTCTCTTATAACTTAAATCCAACCGTTGCTATCACATTGCCGCCTGAGCTTTTAATATTAGCGCCTGAATAAGGACTATATTGTAACCTGTACGGGAATTGAACATCTTTAGTCATTGTATAAACGTACGTGAGATCAATAAACACTCCTTTATCCCTATAACCTAAACCGCCGCTGGCCTGGAAACGGTTCCCTTTTTCTCCATTCAAATCTTTGTATGGATTGCCATAATATGCTGCACCGAGTCTTGCCATAATAGTAGTGAACTTTAACTCGCCTCCTACACGGAAATTAAAAGCTCCCTTGTAAGCGTTATCAATTGCTTTATTCAGTGATTTGAGATAATCTCTTGATGACTGGTCATCATTTCCAGGATCTGTAGAAAAAGAAGATGATTTGTAATTAATGTATTCGATATCGGCTGTTATAAATCCCTTTTGCTTTCGTACATCCTCCACCTCGTGTAATACATAAGAAGCGCTGCCGATTATGCGATATGGGTTGAACATCCAGTATTTGAACTCGGCATCCTGGCCGCCGGTAAAGGTTCCTGAGTTTTGAGTTTGGGCACCCTGGTAATTTTCAGTATTTGTTGTAACTGAGGAATTATATTTATCCGTTAGTTGATAAAAAGTAGGAGAGTGTATAGCCAACCCAAGCCGCACTGATTCTGAAGGTTTATAAATAATACCCGCTTTAAGGTTTACGCCGCCACCACTGGTATGCAAGTATTGAGTTATTGTGGCAAAATCAAACTTATTATTTGGATTTGTAGTAGCATCAGCTTCTGAAAATTCTGTAGTTCTTTCATAATTCAATAAAGAAATACCCAATGTAAAGCCTGCATAGAGTTTATCGTTAAAATTTGCAGCGCCTGCCAAAGCAAATTCAGTTATACCACCCTTGCTGGAAATTTTATTTTCCTGAATGAGCCCTGTGGATAATAATGGGGTTGCTCTCGATTGGAATTGATAATTACCCGGAGTGCCACCGGCTACCGTATCAATCCAGTAGGTATTAAATGCAAGGCTGGTACCGAAAGGGAAATTCTGCGCCACTGCATTTGGGTCTTTAATATTATTATTGCTGATCTCTTCTAAAAATTTTTGTGAATAGGAACTTTGGGTGTTTACCCCCCGGTACAAAATATTGCTGTTGAAATCAGCAGTTTTGTTGATAGCAATACTGAGGGCTGAACTTCTTCTTTTTTGAGATTCTCTTGCAGTGCTTCCGCCAAATACAAAACCTGTGGTGCCGAATGAAAGATTGTTTTTATTATCTTTTTCATTATGCCCAAAGTAGGCAGCTTTATTATTGAGCAGGTTGAAGGCAGGTGTTAAAACAAAATCTCCCGTTTTATAAAAACCAAGTCCTGCCGGATTTACGAAAGTGGCAGACAGGTCTCCGCCCAGGGAGCCCATAGCCCCGCCAATCGCCTTTTCTCTCGCAGTTCCGCCCTGTATGTACCAGGAATAACGTAATGCATCAGCAGGTTCCTGAGCAAAAATTTGCAGGGAAGATATAAAAATGGATATGATGAAAAATAATTTTTTCATTGTATCAAGTATTAAAAATTTTAAGTGTTAGGGTCAGTGTACTGAACTTTAGTTATAAAAAAACTTCCCT
>JAFEAF010000008.1:0-23428 GCA_018266555.1 Bacteroidota bacterium
GAGATCAGCGGCCGGTTGTGATTCGGTAGTGACGTTGCATTTCTTTGTCACTTCTGCTGTGACGGGTGATACCACCGCAACGGTTTGCCAGAATCAATTACCGTTCTTATGGCATGGGCAATCGCTTTCTACTGCTAATAATTATACAACCACCCTGAGATCAGCGGCCGGTTGTGATTCCGTAGTGACGTTGCATTTCTTTGTTGTGACTCTTATATCAAAGGAAATAGATACAACTGTATGTACAAATGCCATTCCTTTTGTATGGAATGGAATTTCTGTAACCGGCATCGGCAACTATCTGTTTACCACCGCATCGGCTGCCGGATGTGATTCTATAACCACATTGCATGTAACTGTTGCAGCAACTATCACAAAAAATATTGATACTACTGTTTGCACTAATGCAATACCCTTCGCCTGGAATGGGATTTCGGTAATAGGCATCGGTAATTATTCATATTCCACAACTTCTTCGGCTGGTTGCGATTCAATTACGACACTGAATGTGACATTAGCTTCATTAATTGCTGTATCAGTAGATACAACGGTTTGTACAAACACAGTTCCATTTACCTGGAATGGCCAGGCTGTAACAGGTTCAGGATCCTATACATTTACTACTACCAGCTCTTCAGGCTGTGATTCTACTATAACATTAAGAGTTACGGTGAATACCATTCCATCGCCGATGATAACAGGTCCCGTTATCGTATGCCAGAATAGTACGGGTAATGTTTATACCACAGAAACCGGCTATCAGAATTATACTTGGAATATTGTTGGTGGTACCATTACTTCGGGTGGCGGCATAAATGATAACACAGTTACTGTAACATGGACAAACAGCGGGTCACAATTCATCAGTGTCAATTATAGTAATGGCAGATGTGCTGCAATAACGTCAACAACCTTAAATATTACAGTTAATCCCGCACCTGGGTCATTTAATGTTTCCGGTGGTGGAGTATTTTGTTCATTAAATGGAGCTGTTATAAGTTTAAGCGGTTCTGAAACCGGAATCCGCTATGAATTATTACTTGATGGCGTTGCTGTTTCAACCTTACCCATTACAGGTACCGGTGGGCCGATAAGCTTCCCGACCCAATTTGTTGCAGGCATCTATACAATTATCGCCGTTGATCCGGTTACATTTTGTACGTCACTGATGACGGGCAGTGCAAATATCACTTTCAATACTTCTCCATCAAAGCCTGTCATTTCACATGGTAGTACAACAATTTGCGAGGGGGCATCAGTTATTCTTATTGATCCATCAGTCAACACAAATAGTATTCAATGGAATCTTAATGGCTCTCCAATTTCAGGAGCAACAAGTAATACTCATTCAGCAACGGTGAGCGGTTCCTATACAGTAACAGAAACAAATAGTAATGGCTGCACGGCTATATCTGATCCTGTTGTTGTAGTAATAAATCCAGTAATAAATATAACCATTGATACATCGGTTTGCCTGAATGCAGTTCCGTTTACATGGAATGGAGTTTCAATAACAGGTNNAGGTGCCGGCAATTATCCTTTCACCACCAGATCAGCTGCTGGTTGTGATTCTATAACCACATTGCATGTAACTGTTGCAGCAACCATCACAAAAGATATTGATACCACTGTTTGTGCCAATGCAATTCCATTCACCTGGAATGGAGTTTCAATAACAGGTGCCGGCAATTATCCTTTCACTACCAGATCAACTGCCGGTTGTGATTCTATAACCACATTGCATGTAACTGTTGCAGCAACCATCACAAAAGATATTGATACCACTGTTTGTGCCAATGCAGTTCCGTTTACATGGAATGGAGTTTCAATAACAGGTGCCGGCAATTATCCATTCACTACCAGATCAACTGCAGGTTGTGATTCTATAACCACATTGCATGTAACTGTTGCAGCAACCATCACAAAAGATATTGATACCACTGTTTGTGCCAATGCAGTTCCGTTTACATGGAATGGAGTTTCAATAACAGGTGCCGGCAAATATCCTTTCACTACCAGATCAGCTGCTGGTTGTGATTCTATAACCTCATTGCATGTAACTATTTCTTCAATAAACTTTGTAGTCACCGATCCGACACCAGTATGCGCTTCATCAACGGTAGATATTACCAACGCATCCATTACTGCCGGAAGTGATGCAGGTTTGATCTACACCTATTGGACTGACGCTGCTGCAACCGTTCCGTTGAACAATCCGGGTACTGTAAGTGCAAATGGTACTTTTTATATTAAAGCATCAAATACCGCAGGCTGTTCAGTTATTAAGCAAATAAAAGTGGGTATCAATACTGCACCTACTGCAATCTTATCAGAAGGCGGAAGTATTTGTGCCGGTTCAACAACGCAGTTAATAGTAACGTTTACAGGTAATGCTCCATTCCAATTTACCTATACAGATGGAACAAACAACTATTCTGTCTCCAATATCAGTACATCAAGTTATCAGCTCAATGTTTCACCTACCGGAAATACAACTTATACGATTACCAGTGTCAGCGATGCAACATGTACAAACAGATCTGCGAGTAGTTCATCAGCAATTACAGTAATACCCGCTATTATTCCTACCCGGTATCCAACGTTAACAGTAAATTCAAATACAGCCACACAATTGAATGCAAGAAATTTTGCGGGAAATAATACTTACCAATGGACACCACCTGTTGGATTGAACGCATACAACATAATCAATCCGATATTCAATCATGATAAACCGAATGAATATAAGATTACCATTACAACAGAACAAGGATGTAGTGTAACGGATACATTGCTCGTTAAAATAAATCCAATAGATGCCGGAACAATCAACGAGGACATTATAGTTCCAAAAGCATGGACTCCGAATGGCGATGGACAAAACGATTTGTTACGTCCCAAACTGATCAATATCCGGGAATTGAAATATTTCAGAGTATTCAATCGCTGGGGTGAAGTAGTTTATGAATCCAATTCGAGTACACAGGGATGGAATGGCATGTACAAAAACAAGCCACAGGTATTGGATACCTACACCTGGATTGCAGAAGGAGTCGGCGTCAGTGGAAAAATCATTAAACGATCCGGTAATTCAGTTTTATTACGTTAAATTTTTTGAAAAATGAAAAAGCTTAAAATTATTCTCGTTGCTTTTAGCCTCATATCCGGGCCTGGAAAAGCCAAAGCACAGGATCCCAGCTTTTCGCAATTTTTTTCTTCTCCATTGAATGTAAATCCGGCATTGACAGCACAGATCAATTCGAAATGGCGTGCTATTTCCAATTACAGAAGTCAATGGATCGGCCCGAATAAACCCTTTAATACGGGTACATTATCGTTTGACAGTAAAATATTTCAAAATCTTTCTGAAAACTATGTGGATGAGATCACCCGTGTAGGTATAGGCGGAATGATGCTTTACGACCAATCACTTGGCGGTGCTGTAAAAAGCAGTTTTGCATCCTTAAATATTTCCGGGAATATAAGACTTAAAGAAGGTGTTAGTCCCGATTGGGATGGAAGAAGGATAAGGCACATCAGCAAAATAAGAATGGACGCAGGCGCAGAACAGCGGCTGGGTGCAGGAATCGGTATCAGCTATGGTAACCGAAGGATTGATTTCAGCAAACTAACTTTTGAAAACCAGTTTAACGGTATTGGATTTGATGCCAGCTTGCCAAGTGGCGAATCAGGATTATCAAATATGAAACCTATTATTTCTGCCAATGCAGGATTGCTTTACAGCTATATTAATGACGGTGTTAATTTTGATTTTGGTGTAGCCGTATATCATTTTAATAAACCTAAACAAACTGTACTGGATAATGATAAAGAATTTTTGGCCCCACGTTATGTCATTCACTCAAATTATGAACGGGTACTTACGGATCAGGTAGTCTTAAATACCAATGGCATTTATCAATATCAATCAGGCGCCAGTTATTTTTCGTTGGGTGGAGCATTGGGATATTATTTATCCAACGATGAAAATTTTCCGCAGGTGGTAAATGCCGGCCTTTGGTATTGGTCCAAAAATGCTATCATTCCCTATATCGGATACAGCTATGGTAACTTCCAGCTTGGAATTACTTATGATATCACGATTTCAAAATTGAAAGAAGGTCCACAACGGATGCAAACATTTGAACTCTGCCTGGTGATTCGTGGCGGCAGCAGTGATCAATCAGGTATCATTCCCGCTCCATGGAAATAATTGATTATTGATTTTCTTTTTTCATATATTTTTCTTTCAGTGCCTGGAAATCTTTATTATCTTTTAATCCACTGAGATCAGGATCATTAATCAGCACATCATAACTTTTAAACCCTTTTTCAAAAGCCTGTTTCAAATTCAATACGGCTTCAGCAGGTTGATTATTTAATGCATAACTGCATGCAAGCCTGTAATAAGTTTTTCCGTTAGAAGGACTCAGTCGAACCGCTTTTTGCAGATATACAATAGCTGAGTCGTATTTGCGAAGCGAATGATATAACAACCCTATATTTAATGCGACGTTGGGGTATGTAGAATCCAGTTTCATTGCCAGCCGGTAAAATACAAATGCCGAATCTGTTTCCTGCATGTTCATATAAGATGCACCGATGTTATTATAGCCCGCTATATATGCCGGATCCAGTTGTATTGCATTTTTGAAATAGGCAATTGCTGAATCATACTCTTTCATTTCCATATAAAACAACCCGATACTTCCATAAGCAGATGCATTGATTTCCACTTTGCTGAATAATTGTTTTTTGAAATATAATGCCGCCGAATCCGGCTGCTTCAATTGCCGGAAAACCTTAGCAAGATTTGCAGCTATAATATCATTTTCGGGATCTAATGTTTCTCCTTTTTGCAAATACAGTTTTGCCGAGTCATAATGCTTCGTATCAAGAAAAATCAAACTCATGTTGTTATACAAAGTGGAATTGGACGGATCTACTTGTATGGCTTTGCGATAATAGTAGAGTGCGGAATCAAATCTTTTTTGTCCCAGGAAGACTTGTCCTAAATTATCGAAATATTGAATGCTGCTGGGATCATACTGGCTTGAAGATTTCAAAAAATTAGTCAGCGAATCGAATTGCTTCAGCTCATTAAATAATTTCACCAGGTTATTAAATGCCGTTTTATAATCGGGTTTTACCTGCAATGCTCTCTTAAAATAATATTTCGCCGAGTCTTTTAAATTATCCTGCGCATAAATCACCCCAAGATTATTCAGTATCCCGGGATTATTGGGCTCCAGGTTAACCGCCCTGTGAAAATAACCATACGTCGAGTCTTTTTGTTTTTCTTCCCGGAAAACCAAACCGATATTGATGAGCGAAAAAGCAGAATATGGATTCACCTGCAGCGCTTCCCGGTAACTGGCTTTTGCCGAATCATAGTTTTTCATGGCAAAAAATATGCGGCCCATATCATTGTACGATTCTTCATAATTCGGATCATACTGTACAGACAACCGGTAATAAACCAGCGCAGAGTCATATTGCTTCAGATCCCGGTAAAAATTACCGATATAAATATTGACAATGGATTTGTCTTTATAATTTGCAAAGGCGCTGGCATAATAAATCCTTGCCGAATCATATTGCTTTATTTCAAAAAATGTTTTGGCAAGGCCATTATAGGCATTAAGAAATTTCGGATCATCAGCAATGCTTTTTTTGAAAAAATAAATGGCAGAATCCAGTTTTTTCTTATCATGATAAAGCCACCCGATATTGTTGCTGGCATATACGTTATTCGGTTCCAGCCTCAAGGCTCTTTTATAATTAGCAATAGCCGAATCGGCATTGGACAAAGAATAATAATAATGTCCAAGATCTACATAAGCATCAGCATTGGCGGGATCCACATCAATGGCCCGGTGATAATATTTCAATGCAGAATCAATTTTATTCAGGCTTTTAAAAGCAAAGGCCAGATTCACATACGGATAACGCCATTGAGGAGCGGCCGCAATAGCCAATCTTGAATAATAAATTGCGCTGTCCATCCGGTTATTATCCAAATGCAAAGAAGCAAGTGTATTTAAAATATATGCCGCCTTTTTATCAGCGGAGTAAGCAGTATAAGCATATTGAAATGCCTGCCTGATATCCATCAGCCTTCTTGCCTTTCCAAAATATCCAAAGGCTTTAAAAAAATACATGCGGCCTAATAATGATTTTGCAAAATCAGGATCATCGGGTTTTATAAGATCAATCGCCTTCTCCAGCATTTTGCCCACTTCAAAAAATTCTTCTCTCGCTACCCGTTCCATACGATCAAGACTTACACTGATTTCATCTGATTTTTCGCCCTCATCAATCTGCGAACGGATTTTTTGAATGGAAGCTACATCCTTACACTCTAAATACAAGTTGATCTTTGTTTGCGCAAAATTGATAAACTCAACACTCAGCGTTTGCTGCGCATCAATGGTAAATGCATTCCCAGGAAAATTTTTTTCAAGTTTATCATAATAAAATTCTGCAGAACTATCACCCGTCAGCCTGCTTTCCTTCACTGCCCTGTTAAATAAGTTATAGGTTTCTTTCAGCGATGAATCTATATGTTGCCGGTTTACAAATCGGTCAACCGGTCTGAAATATTTTTTTTCTCCAATAGAAAAATAAGAATTGCCACCACCACCCGGCTTTAGTTGATTATTGATCATCCATTTTCTCATATAAGCAGTGTCCACAACGGATATCACTTCATTTCCATGTTCTGAACAACAGAAAAATGGATCTTGCTTTCGTTTATATCTTTCTTCCGCAATAGTGGGTACATATTTGTCAACATAATGCTGCAGTTCGGATAGTGTAACCTTATTATCTCTTGATGAATCAGCAGGCCCTGCCAATCCATCTACCAAATAATATGTAAACAATCCATGTCCTGATCCAATCGTTGCATCTTCCAATGATTCCTGTCCGGCTCCGGTAGCAAGCATAATCACTTCACCGGCTCTTTTTTCAGAGATGGCCTGGTTCAACGCCTGTTGCCCTTCCCGCCCACCGGGCAATTCATTACTACGGCAGGCATCCATGATAAAAAAAACATTCACGCCTCTTGCCGTGAAATCTGCAATTCGGTTTTTTAAGAAGAACAATGGCACATTTCCCGTAACGATATAATTATTTTTATCCCCTGCAGGATTACAATCATACGTCAGGAAAAAATATTCATCCTGGTCAATGGCATCGCCATGGCCGGCGAGATAGATAAAAAGCCGGTCACCTTTTTTTAAATTTTTGGATTTGAGCCATGCCATTCCTTTCACCCAAAAATTGGCGGCTTTTGCGTTTTCATTCAGCAGGCAATAAATATTATCGTCGGGAAGATTTCCTTCGCCAGGAGATTTCATAAAATCACGAAACAATTCCGCATCTTTATCTGCATAGCTTAATGGACGAATGTATTTATAATTGGAAATACCCATGATCATGGCAAATGTTCGGGGGCCGGATGTATCAGTAGTCGGTTTGGGAGCTGTTTGTGCATACAGATTAGTTTCCGCAAAAAGAAGGGAACAACTAAGAATCGCTGTTATGAATGCCGGTTTTCGCATCAATGGAGTTCGAAATTACCAAAATACAAAAGAAAAATCGAGTAACCGGGACTCTTTAACAGGAAGAAAAATAATACTAGGATGAACCTATTCAATATTTAACAGATTTGAAAAAATGGAAATACTTTTCTTAATATTGAATTTTAAATACCAGCGTTGACGCTTTTCATGAGGAAGCCACTGCATAAACATATTGCATATCATTTTAAAAATGTCCACAGGAGGATCACTAAATATCTCTATGAACGGGATACAATTTTGGCCACTGCCTGGGTTTTTATTTTTATCCTGATGGTAAAAGTGCTGCCGCTCCCAAACATGCACTTTTTTGATCCCATAGAAATTGCTTTGGAAGATTTTGATTTCAACGATATCACTTATTCTAAATTAAAAAAAACCGTGGGTGATAGTTTAGATCAGCGTATTGTCATAATCAATATTGAAGAATTTGATCGTGAAGGTCTCGCTATGCTGATAAATAAAACTTCATCTTTAGGCGCAAAGGTGATAGGGCTGGATGTAACAATGGAGGAAGCCAAGGAACCTATTAAAGATTCGCTGATGCGGGATGCAATTGCCAGAAACAAAAAACTCGTTCTTGCTTCCCGGTTTCATCCCGGGGAAGGGAAAGAGGAATCTGTTTTTGCACCAAATTATTTCAGCGATGCAAATACACATAGCGGGTATGTAAATTTTCTTTCCAAAGAATGGGCAACCGTCCGAATCTGGAACCCATTTATAAAAAATAAAATACATCCGGACAGCAATTCTTACCAAAGTTTTGCCACTACCATTGTACAGGAATATGACCCGGCTGCCTTTGAAAAATTAAAGAAAAGAAATCACAGCATTGAGATCATCAACTATTCCCGAAGAACAAATCAATACCTCATTGTCAGTGGCGAAGATTTGCTTGAGGGAAAAGTAGATTCAAGTGCTATTAAAGGCAAAATAGCGTTACTTGGTTATATCAATAATAATCCTGAAAATATAGAAGATAAGAAATATACACCATTTAATGAAGAGTTTGCAGGCAAATCCATTCCGGATATGAATGGGATTGTTATTCATGCTAATATTATTTCTATGGTGCTGGATGGAAAATATATAAATAAGTTACCTTTATGGGCAACGATTTTATTTGCCGTGCTGATTGGATGGTTGCACATGTCATTCTTTATCCATTATTATCTTGAAAACCATATCTGGTTCCATTTAGTAGCAAAAATTGCACAGTTGATTTCGGCTATTTTGTTTGTATATCTCGGGATGGAGTTGTTTAGCCGGTTTAGAATTAAATTGGATCTGACCTTAACCCTGGTGGTGATTGTACTTGCAGTGGACATTATTTATTTTTACGAAGCATTTGCTGTATGGATGCACAAAAAATTCAAATACAAAACTGTTTTTCATCAAAAACATCATTAAATATTATGAGAAAATTTTCGTTTCTTTTTTTAGCGCTTAGTATTGTTATTGCTTCTTTGGCGCAGAATAATAGTTTTATGATTTATAGTTTTAAAGGAAATGTAAGCATACTGGAAAATAAAGTGGAATCAAAACCCAAAGTGGGTAAAATTCTCAACAGTTCCTCGTCAGTAAAGGTTTCACCTGGAGCTGTACTCACCCTGATCTGTAATCAAAATGCCCTATTCACCATAAAAAAAGCCGGTAATTATTCCTTGGAACAGTTTAAAGATTCCTGTGCGATTTCCAAAAGCTCTTTAAGTGCGAACTATGCCCGATATGTTTGGGAGCAAATGACCAGCCATGGCGAAGGGGCTCCGGGCACCAATCGCAAAATGTTTATGAATACAGTAGGAGCTGTAAGCCGCTCCGTAAATAATATCTGGATTGATCCGAGATTAGATACGATCAATTATGCTTCGGGAAATTTTCCGCTTACCTGGAAATCTTATTCGGATGCCAATGAGTTTGATTTTTTCCTGTATGATAATGCCAGCGCCACCAACCCGGTTTACAAAACTACTACCAAAGAAATGCAAATCCCTATCACAAGCATTCTTAAATATCTTAAAGAGGGCAATACGTACTACTGGACATCTGCAGTAAAAGGAGAAAATAATGATGAAATAAAAGTAATCAATTATACATCTAAAAATGCCTATGAAGATGTGTTGAATCAATTAAAAGAATCCGGCCCGGCGTATGAAGGCGAAGCGGAACAGGCATTCCGTATTGCATTCGGCCTGGAAGATGCCCGCTATTATGCAGAAGCTTATCAGTATTATCAAAAAGCCGCAAACCTGAAACCCGATGTATGGCTGTATCGTTCCACAATGATGTCATTTAAAAAAGATTATGACATAAAGTAAAATTCTGTTTCATCCGCCATTCTTTATAAAGAATGACTTTTAATTATTCACCCATGAAATTTTCATTCTGGAGTATCGGCAAGAACAATGAACCTTTTGTAAAAGCTGGAGTTGAAGATTTTACAAAACGAATTTCAAACTATTTTAAAATAGAATGGAATATCATCCCGCTTCCGAAAAATGCAGGAATGCTCAGTGAAATGGATCTTAAAAAAAAAGAAGCAGAAATTATTTTTGACTGGCTGCATCCGGGAGATTACCTTATCGCATTAGATGAACATGGGAAACAATGGACTTCGGAAGGGTTGGCAAAATTTATCCAGCAAAGAGCGAATGACAGTGTGAAGAACCTGGTATTTCTTATCGGAGGCGCCTACGGCCTTGATGTTGCTGTTTTGAAAAATGCACAGCATGTATGGAGCCTCTCTTCCCTGACATTTCCGCATCAATTGGTGCGATTGATCCTGGCGGAACAAGTGTACCGTGCCTGCACTATCCTGAAACATGAAAAATATCACCACAAATAAATTTCAGTTTTCAGAATTTGGATTTTAGATTTGACTATATCAATTCAATGGCATGAACATTTCTATAACGGTAATCATTATCATTATCACTTGCCTGGTTTCATTTGGTGGATTTGGAAATCAAAAACTCATAAACGATTTAATATTTTACCCGCCGGCCGTCACACAAAAAAAACAATGGTACCGTTTTTTTACCTGCGGCCTGATACATGCAGATATTGGCCATCTTATATTTAACATGCTGGCCCTGTATCTTTTTGGAGATGTAGTTGAAAAAAATTTCCACGCTTTATTCGGTGAAAAAGGGAAAGTATTGTACCTGCTTCTCTACATACTGGCGCTGCTGTTTTGCCTGCTGCCCACATTTTCAAAACACAAAAATGATTATTATTATCGCAGCCTCGGTGCATCCGGAGCCGTATCGGCAGTAATTTTTGCCAGTATACTTTTTAATCCTTTAGTTGGAATTGGTTTATTCTTCATCCCAGTTTACATTGCCGGATTCATTTTCGGAATTTTGTACCTCGTAATCTCCAGTTGGTTAGATAAAAAAGGCGGCGGTAACGTCAACCATTCCGCTCACATATTTGGCGCTTTATTCGGCATACTTTTTACCCTGATAGCCTGCAATGTATTTTCAGATTACCCTGTATTGAAGAATTTTATTGACCAGATCATTAATGCAGACCTGAAACAGATTATTCAGTTTGGCTCGTAGTGCAAGTAACTTTCAGGATTGATTTGGTATGGCCAGTGATTTTGAAACGGTCATCAATACGATAGCCAATTACCCAAACAATTTTTTTATTCATCTCCAGTACCCAAATTTTTTCTTTATCGGGTTTAGAAAGTTTCTGGTCAATAAAAAAACGGGCCAGCTTCTTTTGTTTTTTCATACCAAGCGGGTAAAAATAATCACCGGCTTTCCATTTACGGAGAATAAGAGGGAATACAATTTCAGATGCATCAAAGCAGGCTATGTTGTTTGTATCTGGAAATGCAAAATCAAAATTAGGAATTGACTCAAACTGTAAACTCGATTTCTTATTCCCCCCGGAAAAAAATTGTATGTTTTGGGGTCCATTTTCAATTAAAATAATTTCTGGTGAAGTAGCCGCAAGTGGAGTAAAGATCAGCCAATTCCTGTTTTTTAAAACCCGATGTGTGGAAGAACAAATATATTTTCCCGTATCACTATCAAGCAGCCGGATTATGTCATCCACCTGGTGCGGGCTAAACCCCTGCTCTTTTGAAATTTCATAAACAACAGACCTGAGCGGGGTGATTTTTTTTAATTTCAATACAGGAATATGTATTTCTTCCCCTTTATATTCAAACAAATTTTTTTTATGCCATTCAATAGACTGGTCATATAACATTTCGACATCCCTGAACCGGTCAATGTTAAACAATAAATTATTGGTTACTTGCGGGAATACTTTTTCCAGCATCGGGATCACATTGAGCCTTAAAAAGTTCCTGGTGTATTCATCTTTGAAGTTACTGCTGTCCGTTACAAAATTTAGATTATTTTCTTTTGCAAATTCTTCCAGTTCCCTGCGGCGGGCAAACAATAAAGGCCTTACTATTTTTCCCTGCTTCTCTTCCATTCCCCGTAACCCTTTTATCCCGGTACCCCTGAAAAAATTCATCATCACGGTTTCAATATTATCGTCAGCATGATGGGCAGTCACCAGGCATTTGAGCGCTGAGAGATGAGAGGTGAGAATCTGTTCAAACCAGTCATACCGTAATTTTCTAGCGGCTTCCTGGATGGAAAGTTTATTTGCGGCAGCATAATTTTCTGTATCAAAATCTCTTACAATAAAATCAACGTTATAATGCTTCGCTAATTTATTTACAAACTCTTTGTCTCTTTCACTCTCTTTACCTCTTAGCTTAAAATTACAATGTGCTATTACAAAATCATATCCGGCTTGCCGGGTGAGTTCACAAAGAACAACTGAATCCAAGCCACCACTTACGGCAAGCAGCAGTGTATCATTCAAATGAAAAAGCCCATTGCTTTTGATAAGATCCTTATATCGCTGAAGTAAATCCATTTTTCAAAAAGTCATGTCTTCAAATAAGCTGCGAAGTTCATTATACGCCAGTTGCTCTCCGGATTTCTTTGCTTCTTCCATTCCTTTTTCACAAACTTTTACAGCCGCATCTGTTTCACCGGCCCGTTCCATCAGTTTCGCTAAATGATAATAGCTACCGATATAGCCGGGATCTTTTTGTAATACAGATTCAAAAAGCTCTTTAGCTTTCACATCCTCCCCCAGTTTGATGTATTCTAATGCTAATGCATGCTGCAAAAAACTATCGGATGGATTGTCCCTTAAAAATTCTTTTAGCTTTTTTATTCTATCCAATTTCCCAATATTTATTCATTATTAATTCTTAATTATTATTTGCCTTGCCTTATCTTTGCTTGGTTGCATAAACAACCTTTTTAATCATTTTCAAAAACTTGTTCATGAAGATACTTGTCTGCATCAGTAAAACGCCTGATACAACGGCAAAAATAGCTTTCACTGATAACAACACGAAATTCGACACAAATGGCGTGCAATGGATCATTAATCCTTACGACGAGTGGTATTCGCTGGTTCGTGCTATTGAGTTGAAAGAAGCAGATGCCTCAACGGTTATTCATTTAATAACAGTAGGCATTGCAGATGCTGAGCCTGTAATCAGGAAAGCGCTGGCTCTTGGAGGTGATGAAGCTATCCGGGTGAATACGGAAAATTCAGATGCATATTACATAGCCGGGCAGATTGCTGAAATTGCAAAGCATGGACAGTATGATCTTATATTTACCGGCAAAGAAACAATTGACTATAACGGCTCATCTATCGGTGGAATGATTGCAGAATTTTTAAATATTCCATATGTGGCGCTGGCTACAAAATTTGAATTAAATGCTTCCAAAGCTATCATCACCCGTGAAATTGAAGGCGGAGAAGAAATATGTGAAGTAGAATTACCGGTGGTTGTAAGTTGTCAAAAAGGTGTGGCCGAACAGCGAATCCCCAATATGCGTGGCATTATGGCCGCCCGTACCAAACCACTGAAAGTAACTGAGCCGGTCGCCTTTGAATCATTGACAAGTATCATCAGTTTTGAATTACCACATGCAAAAGCCGGAGTCAAATTAATTCCTGCCGATCAGCCGGAAGAACTAGCCCGGTTATTACACGAAGAAGCTAAAGCATTTTAATTACACTCAAAATATAAAATACATTTATGCCTGTTTTGATTTTTATAGATACTGCAGAAGGCCACGTAAAAAAAGCATCGTTGGAAGCTATTTGCTATGGGGCAAAAATTGCTGAACAACTTAATACTGCAGCCGAAGGAATTGTTTTAAGTGAAGTGAAAGACGATCTTGCTTCATTAGGAAAATATGGCGTCACAAAAATACATCATGTTAATTCGGTTGCATTAAATCATTTGGATGCTCAGGTGTATATCAAAGTGATCGCACAAATAGCTGAAACTACGAGAGCTAAAATTATCGTATTCTCCAATAATGCAGATGGAAAAGCTATTGCTCCGGGATTATCGGTACGCCTAAAAGCAGGTTTGGTAAGCGGTGCAGTAACATTGCCCGATACCAGCAAAGGATTTACTTTAAAGAAAACTGTTTTTTCAGGAAAAGCATTTGCCAATGTTTCTGTAAACACAGATAAAAAAATCATAGCGTTAAATCCGAATGCTTATAAAATTGAAACAAGAGATGGCGTGGCTGAGATGATTCCATTTCAAGCTGCCGTTGATGATGGAAAAGTAAAAGTAACCAAAGTAACTAAAGCCAGTGGAGAAATTCCATTGACAGAAGCAGAGATTGTAGTAAGCGGCGGCAGAGGTTTAAAAGGTCCCGAAAACTGGGGAATGATTGAAGACCTTGCAAAATCATTGCATGCGGCATTGGCTTGCAGTCGTCCTGTAGCAGATGCACATTGGAGGCCTCATAATGAACATGTGGGACAAACAGGCATTGCTATTGCACCCAATCTATATATTGCTATCGGAATCTCGGGCGCCATTCAGCACCTTGCCGGGGTAAACCGAAGTAAAACCATTGTAGTGATCAATAAAGATCCGGAAGCGCCTTTTTTCAAAGCAGCAGATTATGGAATAGTGGGTGATGCTTTCGAAGTAGTTCCAAAATTCACCGAAGCCATCAAAAAATTGAAAGGAATAGCTTAATTAAGCGATGCCATTTTGTAAAATAAATGCGAAATCATTTAAAAAGCCTTCTGGAAATGAAGGCTTTAATTTTTATATTTGTACATCAGAATTGAAATCAACGAACTATAAATTTCAGGGCTAACATGAAGAAAATAGAGTTGGAAATAGTTGCCTTATCACACAGCATCACGCAAACACATTCTTATGCTGTTGTGTTGGGCGAAATTAATGGACTCCGCCGTCTTCCTATCGTGATTGGTGGTTTTGAAGCCCAGGCAATCGCCGTAGCCCTTGAAAAAATGCAACCCAGCCGTCCGCTTACTCATGACCTGATGAAAAATTTCATGAACGCTTTTGCCATTGATCTGCATGAAATCATAATCTGCGATTTGCAGGAAGGAATTTTTTATTCCAAATTAGTTTGTTCCTCTGAAAATGATACGGTAGAAATTGATTCCAGAACATCCGATGCATTAGCCTTGGCTGTCCGGTTTGGTTGCCCGATTTTCACCTATGAAAATATTTTAGAAAGTGCCGGGATTCTTATGGAAGATACTCCGGGTGGAAAAAAGAAAAAAGTAAAAACAGAAACTTCCGATAAGGAATTGACCGGAAAAACAGACCTGAAAACCATGACTTTAGAAGAATTAAATAGTCTTTTAAATGAAGTGCTGGAAAATGAAGATTATATTCGTGCCATTGCCATACGTGATGAAATAAATACTAGAAAGAAGAGTTAGGCAATAAACAATTACCAACCTTTTTTAATGCTTAGTTTCCCTAACTGCAAGATCAATCTCGGCCTTCATGTTCTGCGAAAAAGAGCAGATGGATTTCATGATATTGAAACTGTTTTTTATCCGTTAATTTTTACGGATGCTTTAGAAATAATTTACAATCCAGAGAAAGAACCGAACTCTTCACAAGCAATTTCATTTACCTCTTCCGGCATTCCGCTTCAATTGTCAGCTGAAGAAAATATTTGCGTAAAAGCTTATTATCTTTTAAAAAAAGATTTTCCCCAATTAGCCCCCGTTAAGATGCACCTCCATAAAATAATTCCAACCGGTGCAGGACTGGGTGGCGGCAGCGCAGACGGAGCTTATACATTAAAATTATTAAATGAGAAATTCATTTTGGGACTGAATAAAGAACAACTCAACCTATATGCATTACAATTAGGAAGTGATTGCCCTTTTTTTATTTTCAATAAACCCAGCTTTGCAACCGGCCAGGGTGAAATACTCGAAGAAATCAACGTAGATCTCAGCAATTACAAAATTGTTTTAATAAACCCGGGAATACATCTCAACACTAAATGGGCATTTTCGCAGATCACTCCTGCCCTTCCTAACCGCTCTATAAAAGAAATTATTTTGCAACCGGTGGAAACCTGGAAAAATTCATTGATCAATGATTTTGAAATACCGGTTTTTCAAAATCACCCCGAGATAAGAAAAATAAAAACCCAATTGTATTCTGCAAATGCTGAGTATGCAAGCATGACCGGAAGCGGAAGCACCCTATTTGGAATTTTTAAAAAAGAAACAGCTACTTCTTTCACTTTCCCTAAGCATTACTTTATAAAAGAATTACATGGCAAGTTGCAATAAAGCTGCTATATCCAACGGCACTGTTACCATGAGCAAATTGCCATGCTCATCTCTCGGCCAATACTCTTTAGGCTTATCCCAATATAATTCTACGCCGTTTCGATCAGGATCGTCCAGGTAAATAGCTTCTGACACACCATGATCTGAAGCGCCAGACAATGGATAATTTGCTTCAACTAATCTTCTCAATATTACAGCCAGGTTCTTTCGCTCAGGATATAAAATTGCAGTATGATATAAACCCGCAGCACGCACTGGTGCCGGCCCTGCATTTTTGCTATGCCATGTATTCAACCCGATATGATGATGATATCCGCCTGCAGAAATAAACACGGCGCTGTCTCCATAATATTGTTGCACTTCAAACCCCAATAGATCACGATAAAATTTTAAAGACCGTTCCAAATCCGAAACTTTCAGATGAACATGGCCGATCCGGGTATTTGCAGGTATTTTATATTCCATATATTTTCATTTATTTAATCACACTCATAAAAAACCACGAACGCTGATATATTTACTCACAAAATTAGGTAACAAATAATCAGAATTATTTTAGTTTCATTTCAGCCCCTTTCCTTCTTCACTGATAATTGTTTAATCTAAACCCCGTATTGGTTTATTTCTTAGGTATGGTGCTAAAAGCCATTTTGTGCTATAGAAGTTTTATAGTTCTACACTGTTTCCTATCATTTGATTTTCCATCTGTTCCTGCTTCAGAAAAATATTTTTATGAGTAAGCAACATCTCCTTTTTTTCACAAACACCTCAAAAATTTTCATGCTTATTACCATAACCCGTTTTCTTTTTAATACCACTTCTTTTTGTTATCTTGCATTAAATTTCAGACAATCAATCCGGTAGCACACATATCATTTTTTCTCAGGTTTAATCCTGATTTTCTTAATCATCGACCTTGATGTTCGTGATAAAAGGCCCAGTTCCATTCTGCAATTTTTCATTTCTCACTGTTAAAATTTTATTTTATGCAAACAATTATCAGCATGTCTGAAAAAACAAATCATCATATATTGCTCGAAGAACAATATGGCGCTCATAACTATCATCCAATTCCGGTAGTATTGAGCCGGGGTAAAGGCGTTTATGTATGGGATGTGGATGGTAACCGTTATTATGATTTCCTCAGCGGTTATTCGGCATTGAACCAGGGACATTGCCATTCAAAAATACTTGCAGCATTTTTAGAACAAGCACAAAAACTCACATTAACCAGCCGTGCTTTTTACAACGATATGCTGGGAGAATTTGAACAATTCATCACCAATTATTTTGGATATGACAAAGTAATCCCGATGAATACCGGGGTGGAAGCCGTAGAAACTGCCATTAAACTCTGCCGTAAGTGGGCATATGAAATAAAAGGCATCTCCAAGGAAAAAGCAAAAATCATTGTATGTGAAGGAAATTTTCATGGGCGCACCACAACAGTAATTTCTTTCAGTAATGACCCGGATTCAAGAAATAATTTCGGGCCCTTTACTCCCGGCTTTGAAATAATCCCTTACAATGATATTGCAGCTTTGGAAAAGGCACTGTCAGATAAAAATGTTGCTGGATTTTTAACAGAGCCCATCCAGGGAGAAGCGGGAGTAGTAGTACCTGAAGATGGTTATTTATCAAAAGCAAAACAACTTTGTGAAGTTTATAATGTTTTATTTATAGCTGATGAAATACAAACAGGACTGGCCAGATCGGGAAAAATGCTTGCATGCGATCATGAAAAAGTAAGGCCGGATATTTTGATTTTAGGAAAAGCTTTAAGCGGAGGCATGATGCCTGTAAGTGCTGTATTGGCTGATAATGAAATCATGATGACACTTCATCCCGGAGAGCACGGATCTACCTATGGTGGAAATCCTTTAGCTTGCAAAACGGCCATGGTTGCTTTGCAGGTTTTGAAAGATGAAAAATTGGCGGAGAACGCTGAAACAATGGGGCAGTTATTTAGAAATGAATTGAATCAATTACATTCTGACCATATAGGTATCATAAGAGGAAAAGGATTATTGAATGCTATTGTCATTGCTCATGCCAGTAAAAATGCTGCCTGGGATTTGTGCCTTCAATTAAAAGAAAATGGTCTACTGGCTAAACCTACACATGAAGACAGGATACGGCTCACGCCTCCATTGATCATTAATAAAGATCAGATAATGGAATCGGTAAATATTATCGGTAAATCTTTATCTTGTCTTGATTAAAATTTAAAAACGGAGTAAGGGAGCATTGTTCCCGCAAATTATTGATTAAATTATGAGTGTAGATACCCACTTGCATCACGAAGAGCAACATTTAAAGAGCAGCGACCTTCTCACGGATGTAGTGATAGGAATGAGCGACGGGCTCACCGTACCATTTGCTTTAGCCGCAGGTTTGAGCAGTGCATCAGCAGCCACATATATTATCGTAGTTGCCGGTATTGCAGAAATTGCTGCCGGTTCTATTGCAATGGGATTAGGTGGTTATTTGGCAGGGAAAACGGAACAAGACCATTATAAAAGCGAAGTCAAAAGAGAAATGTATGAAGTGGAAAATCTGCGTGAACGGGAAATAGCTGAGACTAAAGAATTTTTTGCCAGCATCGGTTTAAGCGAGGAATTACAAAACAAAGCCACCGAAGAAATTTCCAAGGATGAAAAAAATTGGGTTGATTTTATGATGAAGTATGAGTTGGGGCTTGATAAACCGGATCCGAAACGGGCTACGAAATCAGCACTGAATATTGGAATATCTTATATTATAGGAGGTCTTGTTCCCCTGAGCCCCTATTTTATTGTTGACACTCCTATTCAGGGTTTGAAAATATCTGTGATTGTAACGCTACTCTGTCTTTTTGTTTTCGGTTTTTTTAAAAGTAAAATCACCGGTGTAAATGCCTGGTGGGGAGCGATACGGGTTATGCTGATTGGAGCCGCTGCAGCCGCTGCCGCTTTTGGAGTAGCAAAGTTATTTGATTGATTGGGCCATTTTGCAACAACATAATATTATTTTATTATTAAAGCCCTGATTGAAATAAATCAATATTAAATTTCGACTTTACAGTATTTTTCATTTTTCCGAATTGCTGCCACTGCTTTTTATTTTTGATAAATCAACATCAGGAAATAATGCTGCTGCGAGCATCAGCAAAGAAGCAGGTATCAATACATATATAGCGACTTTTTTTATAGGGCATTCTCCCATTTGACAGGCAGAAATTAAAATATAATTACGGATGGCCCAAGCTGTATTTAATACTACGACCAAAAGATTAGTTCTCTTAGCCCATACCTTCGGAGTAAAATGAAACACCAGGAAAAATGCAATCATAAAAAAATGAAAATAACCCGGCCTCCCAAAACTGGTACCGGTTGCATTTATCCCGCTTACCGTGATATTTTTTGATTCTATAAATACCCAGGGGAAAAAACATGCAATAGCCAATGCTACTGCTGCCATAAAACCTAACCATTTTAGAAAAGGCATAAAAATTTTTATAGAATTTTGATTATGATCTTCCATACACTTTGATTATCGGCTCTCTGAGAATAGAGCCTCCGGCACTGCAATAAAATGAAATTACATCAGCTATATCTTCCGGCTTTACCCATTTACTGAAATCGGCGTCCGGCATTGATTTCCGGTTTTGAGGTGTGTCAATTGTTGAAGGCACAATTACACTCGTAACAACATTCTGATCTTTAGCTTCATCATTCATCAGTTCAGCTAATCGGAAAATAAGAGACTTGGTCAATCCATAAGCCACTACTCCTTTACTAAAATGCATTCCGGAGCCGGCCCGAGAGCCAATCATAAAAATCCGCCCTCCGTTTTGTTTCAACATCTGGGTAAAAACAGGACGGACCGTATTGTAAGCTGTCTCGAAATTCAATTTATACTGTTTTAGAATGTCAGATGCTTTAGTGTCTGCAATTTTCCCCATTGCAAAGCCGCCAACAGTCAGCACGATTGCATCAATACTTCCGTATTTTAAAATCACGGAATCAATAAATTTCTGAGTGGCTTCTTCATTCAGTAAGTCAACAATAACTTTTTCGAAATTAGGATTCCTGATCTCTATGGTAACCGGATCGTTGGGAATAACGGTACCAATAACCTTATACTTATCAGTTAAAAATTTTTTTACAACAGCCTGCCCTAAATTTCCTGATGCGCCAGTAACAATTATTGTATTCATATACCTATCCCCCGAAGAAAAATTTTAATTTTAAAATGAATTGCAACTATATGTTGATTTTTCCATTAATCGCATTTAATTTTATCAAACGAGGTTCTATTTGTATTCTCCAAACACCGCTCTCAATTCATCAGCAATTTCGCCTAAAGTGCAATTATTTTCTACCGCTTCAATTACAGTAGGAATAATATTTTCCCCGCTGGCTGCCTTATCATTCAGTTGCTGCAAAAGATTATCGCATTTTGCCGGATTGCGGTTTAGGCGCACTGCATTTAATTTATCCACCTGTACTTGCCGTATATGGTCATCCACTTTCAACAAAGGAATTGTTTTTTCTTCCTGAGCCTGAAATTTATTTTGTCCAACGATAATCTTTTCTCCTGTTTCTATTTTCCGTTGATATTCATAAGCGCTGCGGGCAATTTCATTTTGCATAAAATAGTTCTCAATTGCCGGTACACTTCCTCCCATTGCATCTATTTTATTTATCAATTCCATTGCTTTTACTTCCATTTCATTTGTCAATGATTCAACAAAATAAGAGCCTCCCAAAGGATCCGCAGTATCGGCAATGCCACTTTCATAGGCCGCAATTTGCTGTGTACGCAAAGCAATCTTTGCGGCTTCTTCCGTTGGTAAACTCAATGCCTCATCAAAACCATTAGTATGTAATGATTGTGTGCCTCCCAAAACGGCTGCCATTGTTTGAATAGTAACTCTTGAAATATTATTCAGTGGTTGTTGTGCTGTCAATGTGCTTCCGCCGGTCTGGGTATGAAACCGAAGCATCATCGCTTTCTCATCAGTAGCACCAAGCTCTTTCATAATCTTTGCCCACATTCTTCTTGCAGCCCTGAATTTGGCTACTTCTTCAAATAAGTTATTATGTGCATTGAAAAAGAAAGAGAGTCTTTTACCAAAAATATTTATATCTAATCCTTTTTCCATGGCTGCTTTTACATAGGCTTTTCCGTTGCTCAGGGTAAATGCAATTTCCTGTACCGCCGTGCTTCCTGCCTCCCGAATATGATAACCGGAAATTGAAATCGTATTCCACTTTGGCAATTCATGGCTGCACCATTCAAAAATATCTGTGATGATGCGCATAGAAGCCTTGGGCGGATAAATATATGTTCCCCTTGCTGCGTATTCTTTTAATATGTCATTTTGAATAGTCCCCGATATTTTCTTCAAATCGGCACCTTGCTTTTTTGCTAATGCTACATAGAAAGAAAGTAAAATAAAAGCTGTTGCGTTGATGGTCATGGAAGTGGACACCTCTTCAAGTTTTATTCCTTTAAACAATGCTACAATATCAGCCATAGAATCTATGGCAACGCCTACTTTTCCCACCTCACCTTCCGCCAATGCGTGATCGCTATCATATCCGATTTGAGTGGGCAGATCAAAAGCTACACTTAATCCCATTACACCTTGTGATAATAAATAATGATACCTCTTATTGCTTTCTTCTGCAGTTGAAAATCCGGCATACTGACGCATTGTCCACAATTTCCATCGGTACATGTCGGGTTGAATACCACGTGTGAATGGGAAAGCTCCTGGTTGCGGGTTACCAGTTGATGGTATATCCTTTTCAGAATACACTTTCTTTATTTCAATACCGCTATCTGTAGTTTTTTTTTCCTCAGGCATCATTTATTTATTAAAAACTAATAAGCTGAAACTCGTAACAGGCAACAAGTTTACTTCATAATCTTCTTTGCTTCATAATTCAATGCTTCCAACACGATGCTATGCAAGGTTCCTTTTTTTTGATTCATTATAAATTCGAGTAAACGCTTATTCAAGTCTATCCCGGTTGCACCTTCTGGTAAGGTAGATGCCACCTGGTTTATTATCAGCATATTTTGCTCTTTTAAATTATGTATTGCTTCCCAGGCTACCGGGCTGACATAAATCTGCTGAGTGGCATTGTATTCATATTCCTGCTTGATGGATTCCAGCAATAACAATTGCATTTCTCTGGCATTCATTCCCGGTTGATTGGCACGGCTTACAAGGTTGGGCAATGAAATTCTTTCCGTTAACATCACCAGTCTTTCATAAGCCTGTAATTGCAAAGGCCTTGTATTAAATGGAGTGTTTTCGTTCGAAGTTTTTTTTCGTTTCTGATTGCTCAGAAAAAATGTAGCTAGTGAAATGATCATCGCTACGGTGGAAATAATGATCGCTACTGTATTTTGATCCATATAGTTTATTAAGATAACAAAAATAGTAAGAAGTTACCTGTTTATGGTTTAAATCACCGGCCCGGGAATGAGTTAATTTTCTGTTGTCGAAAGCCCATCGTCAGACACTTCACAAAAGATGTTTTATTTTTGCCGAATGGAAACGATAATTACAACGCCGGTCACTTTTACCGGAAATGCAATAAAAGAAATCAAAAGACTAATGAGTGAACCCGGATTTGATCCATCACAATGCATGAGGATAGGTGTAAAGGGTGGCGGTTGCTCGGGCATGTCTTATTTATTGAATTTTGATCATCCGGATAGTGAGGATGTGCAATTTGAAGTAGAGGGTCTCAGATGCATCATAAATAAAACGCATGAAATTTACTTGTACGGAATGGAAATAGATTGGGAAGGCGGCTTAAACAGCAGGGGGTTTACCTTTAAAAATCCCAATGCTGCCACTACTTGTGGCTGTGGTACAAGTTTTGGAGTATAAGGCCAGTTTTAATAGAGATGAATAATTTTATGCCACTGTTGCTGCGCTGAAAAACAGAACTTAATTTTTAATGCCGAAAAGTTGACATTGGCATGATGCCGTTTTTCTTTCCATTTATCAATTAGTTCGAAAGTGGCTTTTAGGATTTCAGTTCAAAGTGCACTCGGGCCTTTACAAGATTATTTATTTCTCATACAAATATTCCGATTTTTTTGTGCTGTCCTCAGATCATCGATATAAAGTAAACAAATAGAAAAACGAAAATTATTAAGTCAGTCCATAATGCAAATTTTTC
>JAFEAF010000008.1:23523-130532 GCA_018266555.1 Bacteroidota bacterium
AGCCCAAAACAAATATTGGCAAAACCTAACTCCCGGAGTATAGGGAAACTGTCAGGACTATCAAAATGGAAGATATGCTTGGCAGTGAATTCTGGATTTTTCACTTGTTTTACTCCAGCTAAAAACAAACGAAGTCCGACAGCCGAAAAAATGAACCATTTACAGAAAAGTTCAAATCTCAAAGCAGTTCCATTGGTGAAATGTTCGGCCACAAAACCAATTACAGGCACAATAAAAGTCAAAGCCGTTACACTGGTGATATAAAACCAATTAGGTTTGTCGTTCTTGTTATTTAATATTTTCATCTGTATTTGTTCCCCGTTTTTTACAAATCGTTTAGCCGATATGTGCTACAATTGCGTATTTACAACCTATCTGCTTAGAAAATTATATTTTAATAAAAAATCCCTTCTTAAACCGAGAAGGGATTTTTATCGCAACAAAAATTCAATTGAAATTATGATTTAGCTGTTTCGGGCTTAACTGTTTTTTTCTTGACTTCCATTGTAGATGCATCAGCAGCACCGAGTGGTTTTTTCTTATCCAGGTCCATTAATATAGGAGCGGCAACAAAAACTGAAGAATACGTTCCCGTGACGACACCGACGAGCATAGCAAATGCAAAACCTCTTGTTACTTCCCCGCCTACAAGGAAAAGGATTAGGATGGTTAAAAATACCGTTAACGAGGTCATGATGGTACGGCTCAGCGTATCATTTACAGCCCGGTTAATAATGGTTCCTTTATCTACTCCCCGCATTTCACGTGCATACTCCCGGATCCGGTCAAAGACGATCACAGTATCATTCATTGAGAAACCAATCACCGTCAATACTGCGGCAATGAAATGCTGGTCAATTTCCAGGGGGAATGGCATTATTTCTCTTGCAAAAGAAAATACGGTCAGCGTAACCAATACATCGTGTAATAATGAAAAGATAGTTCCCAGGGAATATCTCCAGTCCCTGAAACGAATAAAAATGTAAAGGAAGATTACAAGCAAAGCAAAAATAGTTGCTTTAACTGCCCCTTTTTTCAGATCATCTGAAATGGTTGGCAAAACTGTCTTTGATCCTAATTTATACTTTTGATCAAATTGCTGATAGGAGATGCCGGATGGGAGATGTGGCTGCAATCCTTGCATCAGCTTAGTTTCTACAATTGAATCAACACTCTGCCCTGTATTCTGTATCAGGTATGCTGTAGTGATATCAAGCGTGGCATTATCACCAACCGTTTTGATAATAGGATAGTCTCCTTCAAAAGTTTTTTTCAACTCATCACGAATCTGCTCCACATTTACTGCTTTATCAAATCGAATTGTGTAGCTGCGGCCACCTTTGAATTCCACACCTTCATCAAACCCGTTAAAAAATGAGGCTACACCGCCTATCAATACAAAAATGGAAATGATGTATGTTACTTTTCTGTATTGAATAAATTTGAAATTCGCATGTTTGAAAATACGGCGGGATACTCCGGTAAAATATTTGAGGTGATGTTTTTTATTGGTAAACCAATCCGTAACCCAACGGCTTACTAAAATTCCGCAGAACAATGAAAGAAGAATACCAAGTATTTGAGTAGTTGCAAAACCCCTCACCGGGCCTAATCCAAAATAAAACAAAATGATAGCAGTCATCAATACCGTCATGTGTGCATCCAGAACAGGAGGCAGAGAGCGTTTGTATCCTTCATTGATTGCAGGTATATATCCTTTGCCTTTGGTCAGCTCTTCTTTGATACGCTCGTAAATGATCACATTTGTATCCACGGCCATACCGATAGTTAATACAAGTCCGGCAATACCCGGCGCAGTTAATGTAGCATGCAATGCGGATAATACACCGACTGTGAAAAGCAAGTTTAAAATCAAAGCGATATTGGCAATCCATCCGCTTGTATTATAGTACACCAGCATCAACAGGAAAATCACGATGAATGAAAAAGCAAATGCTTTCATACCACCATTAATGGCTTCTTTTCCTAATGTAGGACCTACCTGTTGTTCTGCAACAATTTTTGCCGGTGCTGGCAGTCTTCCGCTTTTTAAAATATTGGCAAGATCCTGGGCTTCCTGTTCAGTGAAATTTCCGGAAATGCTGGAACGACCGCCTTCAATTTTGTCATTTACCCTCGGCGCAGAGTAAATAAGATTATCCAATGCAATGGCAATGAACTTACCTTTATTTTGCCCGGTCATATCGGCCCATATCCGGGCACCGGTAGGATTCATAGACATGGTTACTTCTACCCTTCCGGACATAGGGTCATAATCCTGACCGGCATTGGTAACCGCATCGCCCTCGAGTTTGGCTTTATCACGGCCAAAAGTTTTAATTCCGTATAAAGGAAGAATACCCGCTTTCTTTTCCTGGTCATTTTCAGGCATGCCATACATGAAATACAGATCAGAAGGAAATTGCAATCTAACTGCAGGTGATTCCAGGAAACCTCTTACTAATGCAGTATCGGTCTCTTTTACATAACCAATAATTCCATTGTCGAGAGGTCTGCCGGATTGATCCAGGCTGAATTGAATATAATTTGCGAGATGTTTTTTGGAATCATCGGCAGTTGTGTTAGCAGTAGATTGCTGATTGGTTCCGGTATCTGTTCCGGCAACCTTGCTTAATTGGGTAGAAAGATTATGTGAAGTATCAGTTGTCTTAGCAATTTTTGAAGTATCCTCAACTTTTTTTGCAACCTCTTGCTTTTTCCGGGTGCTGTCTGTTGTCTTTGCAGCCGTGTCTTTAGATTTTGATTTGCCGCCCATCATGGTAAAAAAAGCATCATCTGCTTTTTGCAGGCTTCCATTTTTTACCAACTCATCAATACCATATAATTCCCAGAATTGGAGATTGGCAGAAGATTGCAAATATTTTCTCACCCGTTCCCTGTCGAGAATTCCAGGCAATTCGACTGTGATGATACCACGTTGCCTATCGGGATTGATGCTGGGTTGGGCCACGCCAAACTGATCAATACGTGTGGTGAGTACTTTAAATGTACGGTCAAAGGCAGCATTTGCTTCTTTGCGCAATGCACTTTCAACTTTGCTGTCATTATCGTTGATATTAATAATATCCTTATTCCCTGAAGCAAATATGGAAGCGAGCCGGCCGTTAGGGTTTGCTTTTTTATACTCTTCAACAAAAAGTGAAATAAAATCAGCAGCACTGTTTTTCTTTCTCAATTCTGCGTTATTCAGCGCTTGTAAAAAAGCAGGGTCATGAGAATTATTGGATAAAGCCCGAAGCAATCCCGACATTTCCACTTCCAGAGTCACGTTCATACCGCCCTGTAGGTCGAGGCCTAAATTCAATTCATTTTCTTTTGCTTTTTCGTAGCTGATCTTACCAGTAGGGCCATACGTAATCGTAACATCCTTGGTGCTATCCAGTAAACGCTTCAACCGATTTTCATAAATGTGGCTAAGCGAATCGGGAAGTTGGGAAGCAGATGTATATTTTGCTGCTTCAGGATACTGAGTTTTTACATAGCTCAACGCACGGGCCTGCATTTTTTTCTCATGGCTTTTTATCAACCATGTAAAGGAAAGCTGGTAAACAGAAACTACAATCAGTACAATGGTAAAAAAACGGACCAAACCTTTCAGTTGCATACTATTTCTGGTTTATTTTTACAGTGACCGGTATTATTGTGTACTCCGGTCTTAGGTGATTTTTTAGAGTGTGCAAAGATAGCCTTTCAGATTAACTTCTCCCAATTAAAAAATGCTTGCTTTGGGTTGGTTTCTAAAAACTTAACTGCCATCGGTCTTACCTTTGAGAAGCTATGAATAAACAACTACCAATCATCTTAGGAATTTTATTTTTTATGAATACCCTCCCTTCTTGTGGCCCGGAGCGTCAAAGTACCAAAAAGTATCCCGCTTATCCTGATACTAATTCCGGCAGGGCCACCTTTTTTAAAAGTCTACTGGAAAACGATTCATTTCTTGCTGATTCGGTCCTGAAGAACAATGATGCACTGAGGGTACAGATCATTTATACTCAAATTGACAGGGGGAAAAATGGCAAACCTAAATTCACCGATTACTTTTATAACGTTGATACCAACTCTTATTTTTATCCCGCTTCAACTGTAAAACTTCCTATCGCATTGCTGGCATTGCAAAAATTGAATGACCTCAACATTCCGGGGCTCGATAGAAATACAACTATGATCACAGAAGCAAACTATAATGGACAATCTCAAGTTTACAACGATCCCACTACTGCCGACGGAAGGCCTACGATTGCACATTATATTAAAAAGATTTTCCTGGCAAGTGATAATGATGCATTCAACCGTTTGTACGAATTTCTTGGACAGGAATACATCAACAATACTTTGCATCAAATGGGATATAAAGATGCCCAGATTTTGCACCGGCTTGAAATCAGTTTAAGTGAAGATGAAAACAGGCATACCAATCCTGTACTTTTTTATGATGCTCATGGAAAGGTGATATATCAGAAACCCGCTGAATTCAGTAAAATGATATATGCTCCACGAAATACCAAACTGGGCAATGGTTATTTAAGCAATAATAAAATTATAATGAACCATTTGATTTTTCAAAAAAGAATCGTTTAGCATTACTGGATTTGCATACAATTATGAGAAGTGTGGTTTTCCCGGACCAGGTTTCGGCAGGGCAGCGTTTCCACTTAAATTCTGAAGATTATGGATTTGTCAGAAAATATATGTCAATGTTCCCCCGAGAGTCAAGGTACCCGTCTTATGACAATACTGAATTCCCGGATACTTATGTAAAATTTTTATTGTTTGGCGGAGAAAAAAAATGGCCTGACAGTAATATCCGTATTTTAAATAAACCGGGTGACGCTTACGGATTCATGCTTGATATTGATTACGTAGCTGATTTTAAAAATAATATTGAGTTTATGGTTTCAGCAGTGATTTATTGCAACAGTGATGGTATTCTCAATGACGATAAATATGATTATGATACTATAGCATATCCTTTTTTCAGGCACCTGGGCCGGGTCATTTACAATTATGAAATGAAAAGGAAACGAAAACATGTACCCGATCTTTCTTCCTTTCGATTTAATTACGAAGAGCAGGAACCTTAATCATCCTGAATCCCTACATTTGCGCAGCCAATTAAAATTATTATGCAATTATCTTCCCGATTGAAACTTTTCAATGAACCGGAAACCCTGAAAATGGCAAAACTCGGCCGTGAACTTCGTTCCAAAGGGCTTGATGTGATTGATCTGAGTCTTGGAGAACCCGATTTTGATACTCCGGAACATATAAAACAATCAGCCATAAAAGCGATTCAGGATAATTGGAGCCATTATACTCCGGTTGCCGGATATCCTGAACTGCGTGACGCAGTTTGTACAAAACTTAAAAGGGATAATTCTCTTGATTACAAGCCTGAAAATATTGTGGTTTCAACAGGCGCCAAGCAAAGCCTTGCCAATGCAGTATTGGCCGTGGTGGATAAAGGAGATGAAGTTATCATCCCAACACCATACTGGGTCACTTACTCTGAAATTGTAAAATTAGGCGAAGCAGTTCCGAGGCTTATTAGAACTTCGATTAAAAACAAATACAAACTCACTGCAGAAGAACTCGAAGCTCAGATTACAGATAAAACAAAACTTTTTATTTTTTCATCCCCTTGTAACCCTACAGGATCTGTTTATAGTAAAGAAGAATTGAAAGCTTTGGCTGATGTATTTGCCAAACATCCAAAGGTGTTCATCATTTCCGATGAAATTTATGAGTATATCAATTTCGTAGACAAACATGAGTCTATTGCCCAGTTTGACTTTATCAAAGACCGGGTGATCATCATCAATGGGCTGAGTAAAGGATTTGCTATGACCGGGTATCGCCTCGGATATATTGCTTCGCATGCTGATATTGCAAAAGCCTGTGAAAAACTTCAGGGACAATTCACCAGCGGAACGAATTCAATTACTCAACGGGCCGGCATTACGGCGCTGACCTCCGATCTTCGGCCTACGGAAGCTATGGTAAAGGAGTTTGGACGCAGGAGAAAAAGAGTGATGGAATTTCTTGCAGAAATTCCCGGCATACAATGCGTAGAACCTGATGGTGCATTTTATGTTTTCCCGGTAATAAAAAATTATTTCAGAAAATCTCCCGGTAGCGAAATAATCAATAACGCTGATGACCTTTGCATGTATTTATTGCATACTGCTCATGTGTCCACAGTGACCGGGTCGGCATTTGGTGAACCCGATTGCATCCGTATTTCTTTTGCCAACAGCATGTCAAAAATTGAAGAAGCATATAAAAGACTGAAAGAAGCTTTTGCAAAACTGAAGTAACATTCATTGATTTTCTTTGGGTTTTCTATCGGACAAATGAGATAAGCTGATGAGTTTTTGGTGCAATTCTAAAACCTGGGGAATGAGCAATTGCGTTTCGTCATTTATCAAAATAAAATCGCACCGTTTCATTTTTTCTTCTTCATTCATTTGCCTGCTCAGCCTTTTTATCACTTCATCCCTATTTAAACTATCTCGTTTCATCGCCCGTTCTATTCTCAAATTTTCAGCCGCTTTAACACCAATAACATAATCCAGCATTTTATCCGCTCCGCTCTCAAATAATAGAGCAGCTTCTTTAATGACATAAGGTGAGGTTTGTCTTTTTATCCATTGCTCAGCATCATTAATTGTTGCAGGATGTACAATAGCATTCAGTAAATCCAGTTTTCCGGGATCATTAAAAACGACTGATGCTATGAAGGAGCGATCGAGAACATTATTTTTATAAGCTTGTTCCCCAAAATTTTTACATATATCACTTTTCAGTTTTTCATCTGTATTCATCAGATTCTTGGCTGCTTCATCCGCATAATAAACAGGAACAGCAAGTAACTCAAAAAGCTTTGCAACGGTAGTTTTCCCGCTACCAATGCCACCGGTTAAGCCAATCCGAAGTGCGTTCATAATTACTTTGCTGAAAAGATTTCAGGGAAGTTAGTAAACAAGCATTAGTTGATAAAAAATTCAAAAAGAAAAAGAGGAACCTGGTTTCTGTTTCCTCTTAGTTAATTTTCCGGACACTAATTTATTTCTTGTCTGCTGTTGTAGCAGCTGCTGCTTTATTCAGTGCAGCGGTCCATTCCATACTGATTGCAGATTTTTCAATTTTAATATAACTGCCGGGGCTTACTTCAAGATTCAGGGTACTATCTTCATTGATCTTATTAATACTGCCGTGAATCCCCGCTATAGTAACGATCTTATCCCCTTTCTGAAGATTTTGAATAAAATTCTTTTGGTTCTTGGCCTTTTTTGCCTGTGGACGAATAAAGAATAACCAGAAAACCAGGATCATCAGTCCTAAAAAGATAAATTGAAATCCGCCAAAACCAGATGCGCCGCCACTCTGGCTACTTCCACCGGTCCCGGTGGCTCCCGGTGGCACACAGGCGGTAAATGAAATTGCTACTGCAAATGAAACGAGATAAGAATAAATTGATTTCATGTTTGTTTAAGTTTATTAAAGCCTTGTTTAAATAGGTTTATTCGGTCACATCCACTTTGAATGTAAGCATCTGGGGATTCGGCTTTGTATTAGCCGTTACATAAATTTCTTTCGTATTTACCCCCACCCTGTTTTCACTGTTGAATTTTGCTTTGATCACGCCTTCTTGTCCGGGAGAATAGGGTTTGCCTGGTTTTTCAGGTATCGTACACCCACACCCTGCCGTGATATCGGTAATCACCAGGTTTTTTGTGCCGGTATTTTTAAAGTGAAATGCTACTTCTACCACCTGCCCTTCTTTTACTTTACCCAAATCAGAGTAAGTGGAATCCAGCCATTGCAGGGTGGTGTAATTACTGGTATCTTTCAATACCTTCTCTTTTTGATCCAGCGTTAATCCGGAACTGCCCGTTTTTTCATCAGCATTATGACAGGCTGCCATTATAAATATAGCTGCGATAAAAATTCCTGTTTTTTTCATGAAGACGATTTTGATTTTAAATTATCGGGAGGCAAAGGTAGAGAAAAGCCGGAAGCAATGAACTTTGCAATTACACTTTTTTATATTCCACTTTATGCATTTTTCCCTGCTGTACCAGCTCTTTATGAATGTTGTCCAATATTCCATTAACAAATTGGCCGCTTTGAGCCGTGCTGTATTCCTTTGCCAGGTCTATATATTCATTGATAGTAACTTTCGGCGGGATCGTTTCAAAGTATAAAAATTCTGCCACACCCATTTTCATTAATATCATATCAAGCAAAGCTATCCGCTCCGGATCCCAGTTCTTTAACTTGGGAATAATAAGCCCCTGCAGGTATTCATTCTTTTCCGCTACTGCTTTCAAAAGTTCTTTTGCGAAAACTTCCTTATCGGGAGTGACCATCTGTTTAAAATTAAAAGTGCCGGGTCTTTGTAAATAAGCTATTATCAACTGAACTACCAGTTCGCCATCATCATCCCAATTGGAAAAATTATCTTCCATGTGAGCAATGAACTGATCATTGGAAAGAAATTTATCATTAATAATAAACTCAATGATCTTTTTTTCACTGTTTTTATCTCTTTCCGGTGTTATTATATAGGTTTTATATTCACTCGTCTCAGTTAGTTCATGATAAATTTTTCTTACCAGTTCTTTATCGCAAATTAATAGGGGTTTCTCCAGGGTAAACTGTTCATTCAAAGATTTATCCGCCAGGAGTTTTCGGATAAGTTCGTTATCAGAAATTTTTGTATTTACATGCAGGTCATCGTAAGAAGGTAGATGTTTCGAAGTACGATGCTTTGCATCCTTTATTGCATAGCCTGCAACTTCAGTCAGAAAATAAATAAAATATACCAATAAGGAGCGGGTCTGATCGAAATGTTGTTGCAGGATTTTTTGCGGTTCACCGGGTTTTACCGTGTTTTCCATTGTCATCATTGTGTAAAGTGTCTGCATCACTTTGACCCGGATATTTCTTCTGCTGATCATTCTCAAGAGCTGTTTGAAGAGGCGAAATTAAGTATTTGGGGCTGATATAAGCCGCCTGGGGTTTTTCTTTTTTAAAATTTTAAATAATTTATAGAAATTTAGAAGTGTTTAATTTTTTTGATATGAAACCAGGCATGCTATTAATAACCCTTCTTATCAACTGTTTTTTCGCATTTTCGCAAACCAGTAACGATCCCCTTGGCCATCGTAATATAATTGATCAGGCTTCCCGAAACATTCTCTATACTTATCAATTTGAGGACGTAAAAGGTTCGCCATTTTTATCAGATAATTGGCAGCCCGGGATACTGATCTATAAAAACCATTCTGTATTCAAAAATGTAAAATTGAAATTTGATATTAAGGCAAACGAATTTATATTCAACCGCAATGATTCAAGTTTTCAACTCGATGCAAATGTTACTGAAGTGAGGTTATACCCAAAACAGGGGGATTCATTAATTTTCAAAAACGGGTATGGTTTTGATAAAAGCTTAAAACCCACAAAATATTTACAGGTTCTCGCTGAAGGCAAGATTACTTTTCTTAAATTCATAAAAAAGGATATTGAGGAATATAATGAATATGGCGATGCCACAAAATATAAACGCTTCATAGATATGTATGATTATTATATCGTCAAAGATTCAAAAACTGAGGACATTCATCTCAGCAAAAAAACTCTTCAGACACTTCTCGCTGATAAATGGGATAAAATAAGCGACTACCTGTCGCAATACAAGCTATCGGGCAAAGATGAAAAAAGTTTTATTGCCGCTATCCGGTATTATAACTCATCCGGAGCTTTTTGAAATACAATACTTTTTAAAATATAGTTTCAACCTCATACACAATGTCAAAAAAATGAAATTTTGACCCGTTATGGCAGCGAAATGAAAATATTACATACCCGGCACATACAGTTCCTGAAAATTTGGCTTTTTTATACGATTGGTACATATTTCGTGTACTTTTGCCGCCCACTGTGAGATTCCATAGTGGCAATATTAATAAATCAAAAATCAATAAGACTATGGCTAAAAAATTAAATGTTACCCCGCTTCATGACAGGGTAATTGTGAAGCCGGCTCCCGCTGAAGAAAAAACAGCCGGTGGAATTATCATTCCCGACACTGCCAAAGAAAAACCTCAACGTGGCACTGTGATTGCCGCCGGGCCCGGCAAAAAAGATGAACCGGTAACCGTAAAAGAGGGTAATACCGTTTTATATGGCAAGTATGCCGGAACTGAGATCTCCATTGACGGTGAAGATTTCCTGATTATGAGAGAAAGCGATATTCTCGCAATTGTTTAGATCAAAAATGAAAAGTCAAAAGTAAAAATGACTTCATTGTTGAATCAATTTTAAATTTTAAAATTTTAATTTATCTATTATGGCAAAACAATTATTCTTCGAAATTGAAGCCCGAAATAAAATGAAAAAGGGTGTAGATGTCCTTGCAAATGCTGTCAAGGTAACCCTTGGCCCCAAAGGACGCAATGTAGTTTTAGAAAAAAAATTTGGCGCTCCGTCTATCACTAAAGACGGTGTCACCGTTGCAAAAGAAATTGAACTGGAAGACGCCATTGAAAACATGGGTGCACAAATGTTGAAGGAAGTAGCATCTAAAACTGCAGATATTGCCGGTGACGGAACCACTACTGCCACTGTGCTCGCACAATCTATCATCAGCGAAGGACTAAGAAATGTAGCTGCCGGCGCTAACCCGATGGATTTGAAAAGAGGTATCGAAAAAGCCGTGGTAAAAGTAGTTGAACATTTGAAATCTCAATCTCAAACTGTGGGAACAGACAGTAAAAAAATCCAGCAGGTAGCTGCAATTTCTGCAAATAATGATGATAATATCGGCAAACTGATTTCTGAAGCTTTTGGAAAGGTGGGTAAAGACGGTGTCATAACAGTAGAAGAAGCAAGAGGAACTGAAACCACTGTTGAAGTGGTGGAAGGAATGCAATTCGACCGGGGATATATTTCTCCCTACTTTGTAACCAACAGCGAAAAGATGGAAGCTGAAATGGAAAAACCTTTCATCCTGATCTATGATAAAAAGATCAGCAACATGAAAGACATTCTTCATATCCTGGAGAAAGTAGCACAACAAGGTTCTCAATTACTCATTATTGCTGAAGACCTCGAAGGTGAAGCACTCGCAACATTGGTTGTAAATAAACTTCGTGGTACATTAAAAGTTGCAGCAGTAAAAGCTCCGGGTTTTGGTGATCGTCGTAAAGAAATGCTTACGGATATTGCCACGCTAACAAAAGGTATTGTAATCAGTGAAGAGCAGGGTTATAAACTGGAAAATGCAGACATCTCTTATCTTGGCCGTGCTGAAAGAGTGGTCATTGATAAAGACAATACAACTATCGTTGGCGGAAAGGGTAAAAAAGAAGATATTACAGCCCGCATCAACCAGATCAAAGCTCAAATTGAAACCACAACTTCTGACTACGATAAAGAAAAATTACAGGAGCGCTTAGCAAAACTAAGCGGTGGTGTTGCCGTTTTACAGGTAGGCGCTGCTACAGAAGTAGAAATGAAAGAAAAGAAAGACCGTGTAGATGATGCATTGCACGCTACCCGTGCTGCTGTAGAAGAAGGCATTGTTCCCGGTGGTGGTGTAGCATACATCCGTGCTGTTGAATCTCTGGACAAGGTAAAAGGCGCCAATGAAGATGAGACTACCGGCGTAAGCATTGTAAAAAGAGCATTGGAAGAGCCGCTTCGGCAGATTGTAGAGAATGCCGGAATGGAAGGATCTATCGTAGTACAAAAAGTGAAAGACGGAAAAGCTGATTTCGGATTTAATGCAAGAACTGATGAATATGAGAACCTGTTGAAAGCTGGTGTGATTGATCCGACTAAAGTTACCCGCATTGCTTTGGAAAATGCAGCTTCTATCGCCGGTATGTTATTGACTACTGAGTGTGTGATTGCTGACAAACCGAAAAAAGAAGAAGCACATGTTCATCCGGGCGGCGCTCCGGGTATGGGCGGAATGGATTATTAATACATCCCTTTAAAAAAAGAATAATAGTGCATCCCGTCTCGGCTAAACCGAGGCGGGATTTTTTTATCTTTCGAATGAATATAAAAGTGAAACAACCTGCTAAACAACAAACCTTATAAATGTTACAGAGGAATTATTATCTTTAATACCTTTAATTCTTTACAATTATACCTTTATGAATAAACTTGGAAAGGTCTTTCTCATTTCTACCCTATTTGTTGTTTTATTTTCAACCTCTTTATTTTCACAAAACAGATTCTTTACCGATGCCGGAGCCAATATTTTATTAAGAACAAATGGCCACCGTGTCATCACTCCCGAAAAATTTCGTGCTTCGGTTCTGGATATTCAAGCCATGAAAATTTTTTTATGGTCTTTGCCGTCTGAAAAAAATATAGCCGGCAAACAACAAACTCCCATTTTAGAATTACCGATGCCGGATGGTAAAATGGCAAAATTTCATATTTGGGAAAGCCCGGTCATGGAACCGGGGCTTGCTGCAAAATATCCTGAAATAAAGACTTTTGAAGGCCAGGGGATTGATGACCCCTATGCTACAGTTCGTTTAGATTTCAATCCTTACTTTGGTTTTAGTGCTCAAATTTTATCCGTTACAGGAAATACATACATTGATCCTTATGCACGGGGAAATGTGATTGATTATGAAAGTTATTATGCGAGTGACAACAAGAGAAATCCGAATTTTATTTGTAATACAATACAAAATGTAACAAATGGCGCCAAAATAGTTAACAAAGTTGAATCCATTTGCAAGGGCACACAATTATATACATACCGTTTAGCATTAGCCTGCACCGGTGAATATGCAACAGCCGTTTGTGCCCCCAATCCTGCAACCGTGCCGGCTACGCTTGCAGCGATGGTTACTTCCATCAACCGGGTAAATGGTATTTACGAAACAGAACTGGATATACGAATGGTACTTGTAGCTAATACGAACCAGCTTATTTATTTAGACGGATCCACTGACCCATATACAAACAATAACGGTAGTACAATGCTCAGCCAAAATCAAACAAATATTGATGCGGTAATCGGCAACTCCAATTATGATTTTGGCCATGTGTTCAGCACAGGAGGCGGGGGCATTGCTGCATTAGGAGTAGTATGTGAAACCGGAAGCAAAGCAGAAGGCGTAACCGGGTTGAGCAATCCTGTAGGTGATAATTTCGATATTGATTATGTAGCTCACGAAATGGGCCACCAGTTTGGAGCCAATCATACATTTAATAGCAACGCCGGTAGCTGTGGAGGCGGGAATCTCAACGATGGAACTGCATATGAAGTAGGGAGCGGCACCACCATTATGGCCTACGCAGGAATTTGCAGCTCAGATAATATACAACCGCACAGTGATCCATTTTTTCATGCAATAAGTTTTGATGAGATCAGCGCTTATGTAGCTGTTAACGGCGGCAGTTGTGCAACGATTACAAATACAGGAAATAATATTCCTGTCATTACTTCAATGAATAATAATGGCGCAAATATACCTGCAAGTACGCCTTTCACCTTAACGGCAACAGCTACTGATTCCGATGGTGATCCGCTTACTTATTCCTGGGAAGAATGGGATTTAGGACCCAGTACCACATGGAATGGAGGTAATGCAAATTCTACCAGCCCGCTTTTTAAAGCAAGGATTCCTAAAAGTACAGGAAGCCGAACATTTCCTGATTCAAGTTTTATTTTATCTAACTATACCCTTTCAAATTCTGATCTTAATGGATTGGTAATGGATGGAAATAAAGGTGAAACGCTGCCAACAGGTTCCCGCAACATGAATTTCAAATTAACTGTCAGGGATAATCGTGCGGGCGGTGGTGGCGTTGCTTCAGGTGGAACCGGCGGATGTCAAACGGGTTTCACTGCACCATTTAGTATTCAAGTTGTAGGGGGCACAGGGCCATTTGTTCTGACATCGCCAAACGGAGGCGAAAACTTAATAGGAAGCTCTATAGAAACAGTTAACTGGAATGTAGCAGGAACTAACGCCGCCCCTATCAATACAACCAATGTAAAAATATCTTTATCAACAGATGGTGGGCTTACTTACCCAACAGTGCTTGCCGCCAGCACTCCGAATGATGGTTCGGAAAATGTAATCATTCCAAACATTTCCTCAACTAAAGCAAGAATTAAAATTGAAGCCGTAGGAAATATTTATTTTGCCGTCTCTGCTGCAAATTTCAGCATTACTGTTTTTAATGCGCCGTATATTACAAAGCAACCGGGAAATGATACAGTATGTATAGGAGGTAATGCGATTTTCAATGTTTCTGCGGTTGGCCTCAATCTTACGTATCAATGGCAAATAAGTACCAACAAAGGAGCTACATTTATTAATATACCTTCAGCAAATAACAACAGCTATTCTATAAATTCAGTCACCGAATCTATGGACAGTTCGTTATATAGATGTATCATTACAGGCAGTATCGCTCCACCGGTAACTTCAGATTCTGTTTTATTAAAAGTAATTGCGCCGGTAACAATCAGCAATCAACCATCAAACGTTTCAGTTTGTGCAGCGGGCTCATTAACGACAGGGAATACCAGTTTCACGGTAACAGGCATTAGCAGCCAAACAATCATTTATCAATGGCAGGTAAGTACAGATGGAGGAAACAGTTTCAGCAATATCAATACAACCGGTTCAAACACCGCTACGATTATACTAACGGGCGCATCATTTAACATGAATAATAATAAATACCGTTGCTTATTATCAAATGCGACCTGTACTACACCTACCATTTCTAACCCGGCAACGTTGACTATTTATTCTTTACCAACTGTGAATTTATCAGTATCGCCATACAGCAATTTATACCCCGGATTAACCACCACTTTAACAGCAACGGCATCCCCTGCAACCGGAACCAATCTGGCCTGGTTTAAAAATTCAAACCTGATTACAGGTCAAATAAGTAATTCGGTTTTAGTAGATGTAACGGGTATGGGAAATTACCAGGTTATAATTTCCGATGGAAATGGGTGCAGTAATCAATCATCTGTTGTAACTATTGCAGATTCCGCAAGTAGCAGGTTGTTTATTTACCCTAATCCAAATTCAGGGCAGTTCACCGTAGCATATTATAATCCTGGCGGAATCAATACACAACGATCCATCACCATATTTGATTCCCATGGAGCTAAAGTGTACAATGGAAAGTTTGCTATCAGCAATCCTTATCAATTACTGAGTATTGACATGAAATTACCGGCATCCGGTATTTATTTTGTGGTAGTAGGAAATGCAAATGGTAAAAAAATTGCAGAAGGAAAAGTATTAATCCGATAATTTTTTGCAGAATTAATAAAAACTGTTTATTAGGCAAGGTTTTTTTTGAAAATCGGAGATTTACTAATTGACAGGCACGCTTCATAGTTTTATATTAGCGCTTACAAATTATTGCTCTTTTCACATACTTGTTATCCACCATCCTATCCGTACCTGTTAGTCCTTCCGGGAAAAACGATTAGTATCCGGCCGGCGGGTATCCCGATATTTATCTTCGGGATTCGGGTGAAACCAGAAAACGAATGAGATTGAAGCCTCGCTGATTAGCGGGGCTTTTTTGATTTTTGAAGCAATTCCCTTTTCCCAAACGAATATCATAGTGTTCTATAGCATTTTTTTAATTATTCTTCCCAACATCATCAATCCATAATCGGCATCATCATCCCAGGGTTTACCAAAACTAATCCGGATAAAATTAGAATAACTGCAACCGGAAGAAAATATTTTTCCAGGCACAATTGAAATCTTATGCCTGATGGCTTCAGTCCGAAGTTTGAAGGCATTTATTTTTTTATTCAACTCCACCCATAATACAAAACCTCCCTGTGGACGGGATATCTTGGTGTCTTCGGGAAAATATTGAATGATCCCCTGAATATACCTGAGGCATTGCGTATACAAAGCCCGGCGCAAATTTTTCAAATGATATTCATATCTTCCATTCTCAAGAAAATGCGCCATAGCAGCCTGCGTAATAGTCGGGCAACTGATGTCAAGCCCTCTCTTTAACCCTTTTACTTCTTCAAAAAATTTTCCCGGGATGACCCATCCTATTCTGTATCCCGGAGCTAATGATTTGGAAAGTGAAGAACAATGCATCACCAATCCTTTGCTGTCATAAAATTTACATGTGCGGGGGCGGTTTTTTCCAAAATATAATTCCCCATAAATATCATCTTCGATCAGGGGAATATTGTGTTTTGTAATAATCTCAACTAATTTTTTCTTCTTCTCATCAGGCATGCAGCTTCCAAGAGGATTATTAAAATTGGGAACGAACACACATGCTTTAATTGGAAATTTCCGAATAGCTTTTTGTAAGCAATCAAGATCCGGCCCTGTTTCTGAGGAGGCATTAATCTCCACCACTTTCAATCCCAAACTTTCGATGGCCTGTGATATTCCAAAATAAGTTGGACATTCAATGGCTACTGTATCACCGGGTACTGTAACTGTTCTGAGGCAAAGCGTAACCGCTTCGAGACAACCAGAAGTAACTACAATTTCATCTGCATTTATTTTTCCTCCCCAATTAAACGCCAGCTTTGCTATTTGTTTTCTCAATTCAAAATTCCCCTGCGTTCTTTCGTAACTGATGCAATGATCTTTACTATTTCGCAGGGCATACACAACCGACTTATTAAGTTTAGCAGCGGGCAGCAATGAGATATCTGGAACAGCCATGGCTAAATTGATGACATTGGTTGCGGCTGCAATATCTGTATAAATGGAAGCGATCATTTCTTTTACACTCACATCATGCGACACCTGCTCCGGCATTATTTGTTTTGGGAGTTCCGGGTATCGCCGGTGATTGAACCGCACATAATATCCCGACTTAGGCCTTGATTCAATCAATCCCTTTCCTTCGAGATGATAATACGCCTGAAAAGCAGTACCCATACTGATACCATACTCTTCGCTCAGCACACGAACCGATGGGAGTTTGTCGCCGATCTTTAATATCTCTTCTGCAATCATTTTTTCGATACCTTCTGATACCTGAATGTAGAGATGATCTTCTGCCGTGAAATTGTCTTTACGCATATTGAAAGAATTGATTTAAATAATCTGATACAGTCAAAAATACTAAAACTGAATCTGTTTTTTTGCAAAAAATTGAAACATTTTTACAGGGTAATTCCGAAAAAGGATGAACGGTCGAATAGGTTTGAAATACTGTGCAGCACAACTGCCATTTGAACCGGCTTAGGTTTTTAATGCAGAAAAGTCAGAAGTATTTTTTCATAAAGGCTGGCACCATGGGGATTTTATTTAAAACTTTTGAAAACAGTTTATACAATGGCTATACAAATCATTACCGCTGATACTTCTCATTCAGCAACAATCAGCTCCATCGGGAAAAAATCATTTCGGGAAGCATTTGGCAACTTGTTTAACAACAAAATTGAATTAGCCGAATACCTTGAATTTACATACGATCCGGTAAAGCTCACAAGGAGCCTTAGAAAAGATGGTAACATTTACCTGCTGGCATATTGGGAAGATAGAGCAGTGGGCTTTGCAAAAATTAAAAAATTTTCGCTCAACCCGCAAATCGAATCCATATCCCAAATGGAATTGCAAAAAATATATGTATTACCCGAATATCAGGGCATCGGTATCGGGCAGGCATTAATGGATGAAATATTAAAGCTGTCCTGTAAAGTAAGTCCTGATTATATCTGGCTCGATACCCATATCAGCAATGAAAAAGCCATCCGGTTTTATGAAAAGAACGGTTTTATCAAATGTGAGAAATATTTTTTTACGATCGGCGCCCAGGTTTTTGAATACCATGTAATGATACATCCGGTAGCCGTAGAAGAAGCTTGTGATTGTTGAAATATTTTAAACTGCCCATTACTTCAATAAACTAAATTTTTTTAAAATGGAGCTTACAACAAAAATCCCCACCCGTCGCACTTCACAATCCAAAATCAAAGAAGTTAATAGCAGTACCCTGAAATTCGGAGACTTCGTTTCCGATCACATGCTGATTTGTGATTATAAAAATGGGGAATGGATGCAGCCGCATATAATGCCGTTTGCTAATCTATCATTAAGCCCCGCCGCATTGGCGCTTCATTACGGGCAAACTGTTTTTGAGGGAATGAAAGCTTTCTATATGACCAATAGCAAAATAAATATTTTCCGGATTGCTAAACACTATGACCGGTTTGTAAAATCTTTGGACCGTATGGCCATGGCAATTGTTCCTGAAGAAATTTTTACAGAAGGGCTGCGCCAATTAATTGACCTAGACAGAGCCTGGGTGCCTAAAGAAAAAGATCACGCCTTATATATACGTCCATTTGTTATTGCCACCGAAAGCAGGTTTGGAGTAAAAATATCAGAGGAATATCGTTTCATCATTTTCACCGGGCCGGTGCCTATAGCATATACCAGGCCGATCAAAGTGAAAGTAGAAACAAAATATGTTCGTGCAGCAAAAGGTGGAACCGGTTTTGCAAAATGCGGTGGTAATTACGGTGGTTCATATTATCCAACACAATTGGCAAGAAAAGAAGGATATGACCAGGTATTGTGGACTGACTCAAAGGAAAATAAATACATTGAAGAATCAGGAATGATGAACGCTATGTTTGTGGTTGATGGTACCATTGTTACTCCTCCATTATCTGATTCAATCCTTGATGGTATTACCAGGGATTCTCTATTAACACTGGCAAGAGACAATGGCATCCCTGTATCAGAACGTCCGGTAAGTATTGATGATCTGGAAACAGCATTTCGAAATCAAACGATCACTGAAGCAGCGGGCATCGGCACTGCAGCCGTAGTAGCTCCTATCGGGATAATTCATTTGAATGAGATTGATTTTCATTTGCCGGAGTATGGCCCTGAAAATGTTTTATATAAATTAAAACAGCAATTGGAATCAATCCGCACGGGGCATTTGGCTGATGTACATGAATGGAATTGTATTATTTAAAAACGCTCAGGCGATTGTAAGAGCCGGTTTATTTGAGCCGGCTTTTTTCTTAATATGACTATGCCGGTTGATTTATTCTTAATTTCATCTTTCAAAATTTTCTTTATGCAAAAGATGAAATTATTTCTTGTGGCCTTTGTAGTGTTATGTTCCACATCGGCGATTTCTCAAACTCCCTCTTTTATCAAAGACAGTTTGGATAGTTACATTGACAGAGGAATGAAGCAATGGCAAATTCCCGGCCTCGCCATTGCAATCGTGAAAGACGGGAAAATTGTAACGATGAAAGGTTACGGAGTTCGTGAATGGGGCAAAGAAGGTAAGGTGGATGAAAATACATTATTCATCATCGCATCCAATTCAAAATTATTTACCGGTACTTCGCTTGCTAATCTTGAGTATGAAAAAAAAATTTCACTAAATGATAAAGTGACTCAATACATTCCCTGGTTTCGACTGTATGATAGCAATTCTTCCAGAATGGTCACTGTTCGTGATCTGCTTTGTCATCGCTTAGGCACCCGAACATTCCAGGGTGATTTTAGTTTTTGGGATTCCAATTTTCCAAAAGATTCCATTATCTGGAAAATGCGCTACCTGAAACCTACTCTCGTTTTTCGCCAGGATTTTGGTTATTGCAATTCTGCATTTATGACCGCAGGAAGAATATTGGAAAAGGTAACAGGTGAAAGCTGGGAAAATTATGTGCAACAGAATATTCTCACTCCCCTTGTAATGACGAACACATATACAAACACAGCCGGTATTGCACAAAGAAATAATGTAGCCGTTCCGCATACGAATCAATTCAGCAGTATCACAACCGTTCCTTATGACCAGGTAGATAATCTTGGCCCCGCTACCAGCATGGTAAGTTGTGTAAAAGATTTAAGCAGATGGTTGATGATGCAGTTAGACAGTGGCCGCTACGAAGGAAAAAGGATTTTACCCTGGCCTGTGTTACAAAAAACAAGAGATGCCAATACTATAATCAGTACACGTAAATCTGCTGCATTTCCTATGCACATGCGATTGTATGGTTTAGGATTATTTATGACAGACTATGCAGGAAAACAAGTGTACTGGCATACGGGTGGCGCTTTTGGTATGGTGACCAATGTTTGTTTTGTACCGGAGGAAAATTTGGGCATCACTATTTTAACCAACAACGATAATCAAAGTTTTTTTGAAGCGTTACGCTACCAGATCCTTGATGCATACCTTGGCGTGCCATATACCGACCGGAGCAAATATCTTATGGGATTTTTTGAACAGGGAAAAAAACAAGGCGATGAAGAGCTAGTGGCATTGAAAAAAAGAGTGGATCAGCATAACCAGCCTGAAATTAAATTAGAAGACTTCACAGGCGATTTCTATAATACTGTTTTTGGAAATATTACAATTGCAAAAAGTAATAATATGCTCATTTGCCATTTTGAACATCATCCTGATCTCATCGGGTATATGGAATATATGGATAACAATGAATTTCGAATGACGTATTCGAATATTGGCTATGGTATTTATCCGGCTAAATTTTCATTGAAGGATGGTAAGCCCTGGTCTGTCGCAATTAAAGCAAACGATGCAGTAGATTATGATTCATACCTGTTCGTCAGAGATCCGTATGGAGTATTATTACAGTGACACAACTAAATGCCGGTTCTATTAACGCTGAAAATTGAAATCGAAAATTCGAATTAAGGTTTATTGCTGCCGTATTTTTGCTGTTCTTTTGCCCATGCATCTTTTAAGGTAACCGTGCGATTGAAAATAAATTTTCCATTAGCTGAATCTTTATCAAGGCAATAATATCCTTTTCTTAAAAACTGGAACCGGTCTTCCGATTTTGCATAAAGTAATGAAGGTTCAGCAAAGCCTTTTACAATTTTCAATGAATGTTCGTTGATATAATCTTTGAAATCACCGTCCTCGCCAGCGGGGTTTTCTACTTTAAACAAACGATCATATTCCCGCACTTCCACTTCCACTGCGTTGTTTTTGCTGACCCAATGCAATGTTCCTTTTACATGAATGCCTGAAGTGTCATGACCGCTTCGGCTTTCGGGTAAATAAGTACAATGCAGCTCCTTAATATTTCCATCAGCATCTTTAATCATTTCATCACATTTTATTATATATGCGCTTTTCAAACGAACCTTTTGTCCCGGAGCTAAACGGAAATATTTTTTGGGCGGGTTTTCTATAAAATCATCCCGTTCAATATATAATTCTCTTCCAAAAGGAATTTCTCTTGTCCCTGCAGATTCATCTTCAGGATTGTTTTCACTTTTGAGCAATTCGTATTCTTCCGGATAATTCGTGATGACAACTTTTACAGGGTCAAACACTACCATTCTTCTCAAAGCAATTTTATTCAGATGTTCCCGTACACAAAATTCCAGCAATCCCACATCTACTAAATTTTCTCTTTTTGCCACTCCTATTCTTTCGCAAAAATCACGGATGCTTTCCGGCGTATAACCTCTTCTTCTCAAACCACTGATGGTTGGCATCCGGGGATCATCCCACCCTGCTACATATTTTTCGTTGACGAGTTGGAGTAATTTTCTTTTACTCGTCACGGTGTAATTGATATTGCGTCGTGCAAATTCATACTGATGCGAAGGATATATTTCCAGTTTTTCTATCAGCCAGTCATATAATTCTCTGTGCGGAACAAACTCCAAAGTACAAATAGAATGAGTGACGTTTTCAATGGAGTCACTTTGTCCATGAGCCATATCATACATCGGGTAAATACACCATTTATCCCCGGTGCGATGATGATGAGCATGTTTGATTCGATACAACACCGGATCCCGCATCAGCATATTAATATGCGCCATATCAATCTTTGCCCTCAATGTACGGCTGCCATCAGGAAACTCGCCATTTTTCATTTTTTCGAATAAGGAAATATTTTCTTCTGTACTACGGTTACGGAATGGACTGTTCTTTCCAGGCTCCGTCGGTGTCCCTTTCATTTTTGCTATCTCATCGCTGCTGCTGTCATCTACATAAGCTAATCCTTTTTTAATAAGTGTTACAGCAAATTCATATAGCTGATCAAAATAATCTGAGGCGTACCGTTCATGTTTCCATTCAAAACCCAACCAACGTATATCCTCTTTAATACTTTCTACATACTCGGTGTCCTCCGTTACAGGATTTGTATCATCAAACCGGAGATTGGTATAACCCGGATATTTTTTTGTGAGATTAAAATTCAAACAAATACTACTTGCATGGCCTATGTGCAAATATCCGTTTGGCTCCGGTGGAAAACGGGTTACAATGCTTTTGTATGTCCCGTTTTTCAGATTTTCTTCTATGATTTCTTCCAGGAAATTATGTGATGTTTCTGTTGTTGCCATAAATCCTGTAAAGATATAAAAGGCGGTTGAAAAAAGACTTATAAATGCTAATGATGCCTTACCATTTTGGCTGCCAGGAACCCGCTTCAGAAAATTGCCGGGAGATACACGGAGCAAATGACTGGTATTCCTTTTTGTGAAAGAGCCGGACTTCGATGAGGTATATAAATAATTTACTTAAAAAGGTTGACTCAAATCTTTTTAAGATCAGGTAATTTCCATGTGATTAGACCGATCAGTGGCAGAAATGAACAGACATGATATACAAAATAAATATCTTTTATATCGGCAAGCATACCCAACAATGCAGATCCTAATCCACCCATACCAAACGCAAATCCAAAAAATAATCCTGATATCATCCCAATCTTGCCCGGCATAAGTTCCTGTGCATATACCAAAATAGCCGGGAATGCAGAAGATAAAATGAAACCGATAATAACGCTTAAAACAGCCGTCCAGAATAAGCTAACATAAGGAAGTAATAAAGTAAAGGGGGCAACACCTAATATTGAAAACCAAATAACATATTTCCTGCCGTACTTATCTCCCAGCGGGCCACCGAAATAAGTTCCTAATGCAGAAGAAGCTAAAAACGCAAACAGGAATAATTGAGAATGCTTAATGCTTACGTGAAACTTTTCAATCAAAAAGAAAGTATAATAACTGCTGATGCTCGATAGATAAAAATATTTGGAAAAGATAAGAACCAGCAATATGGCAACAGAAAGATGAACCTCTTTTTTAGACAGATTCGCATGAAAGCTCAATATCCCGCCTTTACTTCTTAGCATTTTCAAATGCAACAAATGCGGCTTTGCCCATTTGCCAACATATATAAGTATAATGATTGCAAGTAAAGCAAGAATACCGAAGTAAACAGCATGATCCCTGCCAAACCTGACTATGACCAGTGCCGCCAGTAAAGGCCCTACTGCTGTTCCGGTATTTCCTCCAACCTGGAAAATGGATTGTGCCAGGCCCCTTTTGCCGCCTGAAGCTATGTATGCAATCTTAGAGGATTCAGGATGAAAAATAGAAGAGCCGGTCCCGATCAATGCCACAGAAGCAAGAATGGCAGGATAACTATTGGCAAATGAAATAAAAATTAATCCGATAAGTGTAAATCCCATTCCTATTGCTAGTGAAAATGGCTGCGGTTTTTTGTCAGTGAAAGAACCTACCAATGGCTGGAAAATACTGGCTGTCATCTGAAACGTCAATTGTATCAACCCTACCTGCGCAAAATTAAGCGTGAATGAATTTTTTAGTAATGGATAAATGGATGGTATCAATGACTGTATCGTATCATTCAACATGTGCGAAAAGCTAATGCTGAATAAAATGCTGTAAACCGTTAATTGTTTAACCTCCTGCGAAATACTTTTTTGTACGGGTGTACTGTTCATTTGAGATTGCAAAATTAATAAAGTAATAATTTGATGCAAATCTTACAATTTAGATTTCAAATTTTCCTCTGCTGAATAATTTTAAAATAATTTAAAATTTTAAACTGCGATAGTTCCTGCTTATTGCAACTGACTCCCTTCCAGAACAGTCTCAGAAACCTTTAGCAATTTGATACATAAAAATTGCGTAGTGTAGCTTCAGATAGAAGTTACAGGGAATCCACTTCAATACTAAATGTAGATGCTGTACAAAAAAACGGGCCGCCTTTGAAAAAGCAGCCCATAAAAACTACTATGAGATATTTAAACTAAGTTTTATTGCGCCCACCAAAGTTTAGTACCCCCGGTATCAGGCCCACCCAAAGTGGAAACAGCGGCAGCAACGCCAATTGGATTGGTACTTAACTCATCAGCAGGAAAATTAATCCGCTGTACGAATGCTGATGTTGAAATTTTACCACCACTTTTATTTATTACCACCGGGAACAATTTTGGGTAACCGGTTCTTCTGAATTCAGCCCAGGCTTCTTCCCCATCGGGATAAATGGAGAGCCATTTTTGTGTGATAATACGTTCCAGTTTTTTAACGGGAGTATCTCCATTGTTCCATGCAATGGTAATGGTACTTAAATAGGGAGAACCGGTGGTAACATCATTTTGTCCTGCAGTAATTGCCTTCGGGTCTATATATTGTTGTTCGGTATGTGTATTATCCGTGATATAAGAAGATGCATCCAAACCATATTGAGCAAATGAAGTTGAAATACCGGTTTGATAATCAGTTTGTGCATCGCCGGAATTATTCCAGCCTTTCAGCGCTGCCTCTGCTTTTAAAAACCAGGCTTCCGCAGCCACCATGATCTGCATCTTATTGGGGAAATCAATCGGAAGCGAGTATCCGCCATACCTGCCAATAGCATCAATATTAATTCCATTACGAATACCTATGTATTGACCTGCCACGGCTGCATCAGTTGCTTTGAGCATATATTTCGATATCCTGGGATCATTATACCCATTCAGGTAACATGCAAGCGGTGCACCCATATTAATATCTCCCCAGCTTTTACTTATAGAATTAAGTGGATGCTGGTTGGTGCCGATATCTACAAATGCGTTATCATCGTTGGTAGTTAGTAAACCACCGGGATTGGATAACGCCTTCTCTCCTTCTGTTTTTGCTTTATTTACATCAGCTTTTGAAATACGCAATGCTAAGCGTAACCGGAGTGTATTGGCAAACTTTAACCATTTTTGAAAACTGCCTCCATATACCAAATCAAATTTGCTGAATGTTTCGGGTGCCCCGGATTGCACTAAGCCGGTTAAAACTGTAATAGCAGAATCCAGATCAGTGAAAAAAGCATTATATGCATCCTTCTGTGAATCGTATGACACACTTCCATCAGGATTTGATTTTCCATAATGCGTATAAATGATCGGCCCGTAAATATCGCTTACCCGGTGCATCGCTTCCACTCTTACAATTTTTGCCCATGCATGAAAAGAGGCATACTGTGGATCTGTAGTAGCATTTAACACATTTTGCGTAGCCTTCATTACATTATTATAGGCATAGTCCCACGGATAGAAATTCCAGCCATCCATCAAAAAATAATTAGTATTGTTGGTATTACTATTGAAAGGATCAGCTGACATTAAGAACCCGGAATACACATCACCGATCAGGTTTTGCTGCAATTGATATATCCAGTTGGTATTACTCATGATATATAATTGAGCTTGCTGCATAGGTTCGCCAAGATTCTGGTAATCTACAGAAATCTGTTTGTCACTCAGTCCAGTGGGATCCGTATTATAATCTTTGAAGCTTTTGGTACAACTGCCAAGTAAAATTGAAATGGCAACGATGCAAAAATTTATTATTGATTTATTTATCCTGGTCATAATTAATTTTTTTAAACGTTTATATTAAAAACCAACTTTTACTGATATGCCCATGCTCCGGGTAGTAGGCGGGCCGAATGTTTCGATTCCCTGCAAACTATTGTAAGTAGCCATTGATGTTTCCGGATCAAATGGCGCTTTTTTAGTTACGAAGAAAAGATTCCTTCCGATTAAAGACACTCTCAGGTTTTTAACCCATTTAGCTGTTACGGGTACATTATAACCAATTGATAATTCTCTTAACCGGATATTAGTAGCATCATACATGTAGTATTCACCAATTCCAGAACGGCCACCTACAGAAGTATAAAATATTTTTGGATCAATGCTGGCTACTTTGCTTCCATCTTCATGCACGGCATTAATCTTAACACCACCTGCGTCACGGGCATCGCCGGTTGCTTTACTATCACCCAACGCATCCAACACCGCTGCGGACATACTCATAACTTTTCCGCCAAACCGTCCGTCAAACAAAAAGTCAACGGTGAAATTTTTAACCGTAAAGTTGTTACTCCATCCCAATGTGAATTTCGGATTCGGGTTTCCCAGTTTTTTCAGGCTTTGATCACCCACTGTTGCATTGGGATCAGTACCTCTCTCAGGAGCTCCTGTGTTATCAACTACAATTGCACCTTTGGCATCCCTTTTGAAAAAATGTCCGTAGATATCACCCCATGAGCCGCCTTCTTTGATATACGAAGCATAGAGCAGGTTGCCTATTCCTGTTAGAGTAAAATAATCCTGTGTCACTCCCAGGCCGGCATCAGCAATCTTCACAACACGGTTTTTATTCGTTGCAAAATTGATTGTAGTATTCCAGTTGAAACCTTTATTTTTTACAGGTGTTGCAAAAAGCGAAAGTTCTACTCCGTTATTTTTAATATTGCCTGAATTCAAATACCAGGTACTGAGATTACCCGTACCTCCGCCAGTCACCGGGATTTCGATATATTGACGGAAATTATTGTTGATATAGTATGTAAAATCAAATCCTATCCTATCACTCAGAAAACGCCATTCTGTTCCGGCTTCAAAGGAGCGGTTGTCTTCCGGTTTCAGATATGTGCCGGGTTTTGGTCCTTTAGTATTTGCAACAGAACCATTCTGATTGTCTATATAATAAGCTGAAGGATTGGAAGAATAGATTGGAATATCATTACCAACTTTTGCATAAGAAACTCGTACCTTACTGAAGCTGATCGCTTCCGGCATTTTAAACATATCACTCAGTACTCCGGTAAGTCCGGCTGAATAATAGAAATAACCTTTCTTTTCAACTGGCGTATATGCAAATGTGGACGACCAATCGTTTCGTCCTGTCAGATCAAGATATAAATAATCTTTCCAGCTCAGTTGTGTGGTTGCAAAAACAGCCTGCACTTGCTTGTGTTTGTTAACACTGCTTACAGTAATAGCTGCCGGCAAAATATTGGAGAGAGTGAACACATTCGCAAAACGTAATCCATCGCCGCTGTTTTTAGTACCAAAATTATTTTGTTGCAATCGCCCGTCATTAATGCTGGACCCGAAGGTAGCTTGCAATCTCAGATCGTTGGATAATTTTCTGTTAGCGTTCAATATCAAATCTCCATACACCTGGGTATTGATAGTTCTTAAAAATGTATATCCGCCATTATTTGCTGTCAATACGATTGATGTAGTAGCATAACTGTTGATATTAATATCATTGACGGATTTATCAATATTACCACGAGCTTGCAAATTCAACCAGTCATTAATCTTAAGTTTCAAAGTAAAGTTGGTGTAAAGCCTGTCCACTATATTATTGCTGGTATTACGGTTCAGCAACCAATATGGATTTTGTTCCACCTCTGTACCCGTGAATTTTCCCGGATATACCTGTGAACTGTCATAATTCGCATTCCACCAGTTTTGAACATTCGTATTGCGAGTGCTCGAATAAACTTCATAATTATTTTTAAAATTATTAAAATTCAAACCTCTCGGGAACTCATACAATCCGGTAATCGGGTTATCATATAAACCACTCACCGGCCGGTTATAGGAATTTTCATGAATGTACAAAGCATTCAGGTCCGCTTTAAGTAAGCCATTGAAAAAGTCTGTAGTCTGATGAAAATTGATATTATGTTTATTCAAAGTTGAAGTAGGAATGGTTCCTTTATTATCGGTATAAGAATAAGAAAAATAGGTTTGAGATTTGTCGGTCCCTCCTGTAAGAGAAACCGAACTGAAAGAAGTAACTCCTGTTTGAAAAAAGGGTGATACATGATTGGGTGCATTTACTATACCGCCCCAGCTATCATTACTTCCCGCATCTCCTGCAGAAGGAGAAGTTGTTTGCCCGTATTTAAATTGTAAAGGTTGTTCATAAAGAGGTTTATCGAAAGTAAGATCAGATGAAAAATTAACTTTGGTAGTACCCGATCTTCCCTTTTTTGTGGTGATCATGATCACTCCGTTGGCCGCCTGGCTTCCATACAAAGCTGCCGCAGATGCGCCTTTTAAAACCGTAATATCCTGTATATCCTCAGGATTCAGATTGGAAATTCCATCACCACCATCTATTCCTACAAAACCTAGTGCCTGCCCCCATTCATCACCAGGCTGAGCCGGGTTTGCATTATTCATAGGTACACCATCTATAACATAAAGAGGTTGATTTTCCCTTGTGGATTTATTTCCTCTGATTACCACCCTTACAGAACCACCGATACCTGAGCTGCTGCGGGTAATGTTTACGCCTGCCACTCTGCCTGTCAGGTTATTTACAAGATTCGCATCTTTTACATTATTCAAAGCTGAATTATCCACTGTTTGAACAGCATAGGTTAATGATTTTTTCTGGCGGCTGATACCAAGTGCCGTCACCACCACTTCTTTCAATTGCTTGGTAGATTCAACAAGTGCTACATGAACATTGTCACTCTCTCCTACAACTATTTCCTGTGGGTCATAACCAATAGATGTAAAAACCAAAACATCCCCTTTATTTGCAGAGATACTAAACATACCCTGGGCGTTGGTTGATGTACCTGTTGTTTTACCTTTTACTGTAACCGAGACATTCCCCACAGGGTTCCCGCTCTCATCGGTTACTTTTCCGGTAATGGTATTGTCAGGAGCATTAAAGGTACCGGCAGTAGGTTCGATAGTGATCATGCTTGAAAAACTCAAATCCTGAGTACTCGTTGTAGTTTTTTCAACGTCCTTTGCAGATAAGATCACAAATGTATTGGCATTTACTTTTTTGTAAGACAGCCCTGTATTCTTGAGTATTTTTTCCAACAGTGCTTCCACATTTTCACCCAGGTCATTTACTTTATTTACAATTTTTTCACCCAAATGACTTGAAAACATAAAATAAACCCCCTTGGTCTTGTTAAGTTCTTTCAGAACGTTTACAAGCTTATCGCTCCGGGTATCCATCTGTGGATTTGTGTCGTTTGAAGTTTTATTTTTGACTTTTTTTGAAACAAAACTGTAACTGTTTTGAGCATTGGCCCATACCCCTCCAGTACTTAGAAGGACAGCAAGGATCATTAATTGCAGCATTTTTGATTTAATTGTTCTCATATAGCGTTGTTTTGTGAGTTACTAATTACTTATTATCAGAAGCAATTGTTATGGAGTCTCCATTTCGAATCACTCTTAATTCATGCATGGCATCAAGCGCTTCTAATAAAACATCTAAATTATCATTAGGCATAATGGCAGTAAGAGTTTGATTAGCTGTATTTGCTCCATCAATTTTCACATTTACTCCGTAATACTCACTGATCATCTTAGCTATATCAGCCACTGATGTATTATCGAGATTAAGCTTATTATCCATCCAGGACATATAGTCTTGTTTTGTCACGATTTTCTTTTGAATTTTTTCATTGGAGAACTCCACCATATCTCCCGGCTTCATTAGTATTTCTTCTTCACCCGGCCGGTGAATTTTCACACTGCCTTCTTTTAGGATAATACTGCTCTTGCCATCTTTATTGGTTACATTAAAGGAAGTACCAGTCACTTCAATATCAAAAGCATCGGTATGAACAATGAATTTGTCATGGGAAGGCATCTTTTTTACATGAAAGAACGCTTCACCACTAATCCATACTTCTCTTGAATTACCTTCATGCCATTTGTTATTAAAAGTAACGGTACTGTTAGCATTCAGGAACACTTCGGTTCCATCGGGAAGTTTATCTTTTTTTATTTCTCCATAATGCGTAGCATACTTAGAAGTGGAAGAAGGTTTAAAGAATGTAACCATACCTACAGCAAGAAGTAAAACGGCGGCTACAGCAGCGGCCGCATACCAAATTTTTCGTCTTCTGATATTAATAACTATTCCCCCCGTAGAATCGGTCGTTGATTGGCGAAGTTTTGCTTCTGCCTGCATGATTTGCTCATCGCTTACAGGCTTGTCCCGGAATTGAATAGTTTTTAAAATAGCAACTGCATGATCCACGATTTCACGTTTATCAGGGTTTGCTTCAATCCACTGATCCCAATATGATATACATCTGGTGTCAGTGCGGTAGAACCATGATATAAAACTTTCATTGCTGATTAGATCTTCGGGTGCATTGTATTTTCTTCTCATAAATGTTTAACTCTACACATATATGTGTACCCGTTTGAATTTTTGTAACATTTATTTAAAAAAAATTATACTTGCAGTACCAAACCAAATACAGACTGGCCATTTACGAGACCTTTTTTGCAGTTTTTGATATCAATTATGATTGAAAATCAATTCGTCCCACCTGATATAAGGGATAATTTATGACATTCAATGAAACTCAAAAAGATGACTTTCTGTGGCAGCAGTTCAGGGATGGTGATGCGGAATCATTTGTATGCCTTTTCCGGAATTACTATAATGATCTTTTTAATTATGGTCGTAAAATGACTGATGATCAAGCTCTCATTGAAGATTGCATACAGGAATTATTTATAGATTTCTGGCGCACTAAAGGAAAAGCGAAAATCATTTCCTTGAAAGCTTATTTCTTCAGGGCTTTTAAATATAAGATCGCAAAAGCGTTGGCCAAATCCGGGAAAAGTATAGTTGGCAATAACGGGTTAACAGAAGAATTTGTATTCAGCTATGATGATATTTTAATACATGAACAGGATAATGAAGAAATGAAACGAAAGCTTTATAATGCCATTAATGAATTATCCCCAAGACAAAAAGAAATCATTTATTTAAAGTTTCATAAGGATCTCAGTTACGAAGAAATCAGTGAGATCATGCACATTAACTACCAGGCTGCACGAAATCTTATTTATCATTCAATAAAATTACTGAAAAAAATAATTTCAGTGCTGTTGCTCTTTTCTGTGTGTTTTTATTTAATAAAAACAACATAAAAGAATGCAGCCAACACTATTTCTTTCGAGCAATATCTTCTGAAATGTGCAGTAAATAACCAAATCAATTATCAATCTCCGCATCAAAAAAACCAAGTCCCGCCAGGATACCTGAAGGCTCGGCATAATTGAGCAATGTATTTTTTATGATTCCGGATAATTCTTCCCGGCTGGTACAAAATGAAGCCTTAATAAGTGAAAGCTTATAAGAATTGATTTTGAAATATGCCAGGCGGGCAATCTGGGCAGTGTGCTCGTCCATATATTGAAACTCCTCGGCAATATGTGCCTGGTCGTTGTAATGTGGCTTGTTCATAAGGTTGGGTGTTAGTTTTAACTGATATTGGATTATACTTTAACGATCAGAAAACAATAAAATTGCTTTTGCCATTCCCTGAAGCCTAATTATCATATTTATTTATTTAGTAAAGCATTGAAAAATAAATAACTGCATATCATTATGAAAATTATACTGAAATTTATTTTTCAGCCCATCCTTTGCATTTTTGTTTGCCCTGTAGCGCTGCATTCCGTTTGAATAATCCTTTTTTATCATATCGAAGCTCTCCAATTCTATAATTCGTAACGGAGAAATCGTCAAATCTCAATGTGATCTAAAAATATGAACCAGGTTGCCAAATGTGAAATTTCTAACTCATCAAACATTCTTTGACATAACCGCATTACTTGTACTTTCAATTTATAAAAACTAAATACCACATCCAACCAGGCTATTTGACAATTTTTACATTTACTGTTGGCAAAACTGGAAATTTTAAATATTAAATAAATCCGTCTTTTCTGCAACTTTCACATTTTCGCAGCATAATTGTATTTATCTTTTGAAAATGAAAAAAGCCGGAGTGATAGTATGTTGTATTTTGCTCTTCTCCGGATCGGTAAAATCTCAAAACATAAACGGGTTTTGGAAAGGAACGCTTTCCATGAAAGGGTGTTTTGATGATAATAATATTGAATTACAAATTCATCTCACTGGTACACATACCGCCGGCGACTCATACCATTACCAGGATATTAACACGTATGTCAAGAAGAAATTTGTGGGCAGCTATGACCCCGTTTCCAAAAGAATCAGCATTGAGGAAACTGTTGTCACTACTTATCATATCCCCGTTCGATGTGTGATCTGCATAAAAAAATTCGATTTACAATATAGCAAATCCGGGAACCTGGAAACGCTGAGCGGAACCTGGTCAGGCACCGTTATGAACACCGGAGCTGATTGTGCCGGCGGATCAATCACCTTGTCACGAGTAGCCGAATCAGCTTTCAAAGAAGTGCCGGAAATAAAAGTGGACACCGGAACCATCCGGCTTGATTTTTATGATAATGGCATTGTAGATGGTGATTCCATCACGGTATTGGTAAATAAAAAAGTAGTGGTCACTCATCAATTACTCAGTGCCAGGCCTGTGACCATGTATGTGAAGATTGACCCTGCCAATACCTTCCAGGAAGTGGAAATGGTAGCTGAAAACCTCGGAAGCATTCCTCCCAACACAGCCTTGCTCATTATTACAGCCGGGAAAAAAAGATATCGCCTTTACCTCACATCAACGGAAACTAAAAGCGCCATGATTCGTTTTGTCTATGACCCGGACGCACCGGAAAGCACAGAAGATTATTAGCTATTAAACGCCTTAAGAAAATATTTTCATTTCAAATAAGTTTTCCATCCTTTTTCCCACAGATTAAACTTTGACTCCATTTTACATTCTCAAAGCTGTAAAAGTAAACCATGAAACAATTTTAAAACTGTCTCTACTTTATTATCCACTCATTTTATTATTGCAACGATTAAAAAATTAATTAGGGACAATGAACAGAGAACATTGCCCATGGGAATTGCATTTCATACGACAAGCTAAAGAGCTACGCTGGTATTTCTTAATGTATTCATAAGAAACTATGAGTTTAATCAGTTCCGGTTGTAAACCGATAATTTTACAAAAGAAGTTTATCTATTTTTTATTGCCCGTATTTCTAATAAATCTTATTCTTATCATTCACAGCCGCCAGTCCAGAAAAAAGCAAATCTTCAACCACAGAAGAGAAATAGTGTAAAACTAAAAACTACATCACATGCATATTAAAACGGGGCGTAGAGCCCTCCTGGCCATATTGCTTTTTTGCTTTACAGTTAAAAGTAATGGGCAGCGCCGGATGAATTCTATTGAAGTTGGGATCAATCTTGGAACTTTCATTTACCAGGGTGATCTGACACCGGAACGATTCGGTTCATCCAAAACACCGGGTTACCAACTCAGTTTTTTTATAAATAAAATCATTAGCAAATCTTTTTCGGTAAGAGCAAATTTTTCCATTGGTAAATTAAGAGGGGATGAATCCCTGTATAAAAGCCCAGCCTACCGGCAACAAAGAAATTTTGCATTTAAAACGCCGGTTACAGAGTTCGCAGGATTATTTGTCTGGGATATTTTGAATAAAAATTTTAGCTCAGAAATACATAGCGGGTTGCGGCCTTACATTATGGCAGGGCCGGGCATTAGCTTTGTTCACATTAAAAGAGACTGGAGCCGTTTCAATTCAGAATATTTTGCAGGAACCGGTTTACCTGCCCGGTTGACATTAGATGAACAACACTCCTTACCGAAAATTTTACCGGTGATCCCGGTAGGCGCTGGCATCAGATATTCTGTGAGTGAAAAATTATCCATCAACGCTGAAACAATATATCGAATCACTTTTTCAGATTATATAGATGGCTTCAGCCAGGCCGCCAACCCGTCAAGGAATGATCACTATCAAAGTTATTCAGTCGGTTTGATTTTTTCTTTTGATAAAAAAAACCGGTTGAATTGCCCGGTTTTGAAAAATTAAATATTTCATGAAACTTTTTTTATGTATAAGGCAACTTTGAAGCATTCATTTCCGTTTCATTTTATCAGATCAGAAGACAATCTGATTAGTAAATTTCCTGATCATGAAAACTTTAGCGGCAATTATTTCTATTGCATTTGTTTGTTTTGTATTTACTCTTTCTTGTAGCAAAGGAAGTTCCGGAAATAATCCTCCCGGCGGAGGTGGGGGTGGTACATTAGACTGTAGTACCGTATCAAAATCATTTGCAACAGATATAAATCCCATTATACAGGGATATTGCAATGCGCCCGGTTGTCATGCATCAGGCAGCACTAATGGGCCCGGGCCGCTTACTAACTATACTCAAGTCTTTAATGCAAAGGCTGCAATTCGCCCTGCCATTGCATCCGGATTGATGCCACAGGGCAGTTCTCTTTCTGTTTCTCAAAAAAATTCTTTCCTCTGCTGGATTGATAGTGGTGCTCCTAATAATTAGGATTGATTATGCGTTCTAAAAAAAGCTGGTTTCAATACCGGCTTTTTTGTTTTATTTTTTATTTCTCTTTCTCAATATATTTACAACATTAAACTCTTCATCATGTTAAAAAGATTTATAATCCTTCTTTTGCTGAGCTATTCTACTCAAGTTATCGCACAACAAAAACTTGGAAAATTAACTGTGGAAAAAATCATGCGGGATCCTAAATGGATAGGATCCTCTCCTTCCAATCCTTACTGGAGCTTGGATGGAAATAAACTTTACTTTAATTGGAATCCAAACAATGCCCCCGATGATTCGCTTTATTTTATCACAAAAGATAATCAAACACCTGTCAAAGCAACGGTGGAACAGAAACTAAATATTCTGACAGAGAACAGTGTTATATGGAACCGGTCTCATACGGCATACGTTTACAGTAAAAATGGAGATGTTTTTTTAGCCTATTTAAATGGTACTACAAAACAAATTACACAAACAGTAGATGCTGAAACCAATCCGGGGTTTTCATTCAATGAATCAAAAATTGTATATACTGCCAATCAGAATCTTTTTGCCTGGGATATTTCTACAGGTGAAACAATTCAATTGACGAATCTCAGGCGCAGCGTATCTGAATCGTCAACCCAGCCTGAAGGATTGCAAAGAGGTGGTGGCGGCCGAAACGAAAATTTCGGAGGAGGTTTCAGAAATCAATCTCCCGTGACAAAAGAAGCAACAACCCCAGAAGAACAATGGTTGAAAAAAGAACAGATGGAATATTTCGAAGTATTAAAATCAAGGAAAGAAAAAAGAGAAGCAACACAAGCTTATGAAAAAAGCCTGCCTAAAAAAGATGAATTAAGAGCTATCAATATTGGTGATCATATTTTACAAGGGCTCAACCTGAGCCCTGACGGTAGGTTTGTAAGTTATCGCCTGATTACACAAGCAACAAATGCTAAAGCAACCATTATCCCAAGCTATGTTACCGAATCTGGATATACTGTTGATCTGCCTGGTAGGCCTAAAGTGGGTTCTCCCCAAAGCAGTTCAGAATTTTATATTTACGATCGTGAAAAGGATAAAGTACATGAAGTGAAAACAGATCAGATCCCGGGAATCAAAGATCTGCCGGATTATGTGAAAGATTATCCCTCTATGCTGGAGAAATTATCTAAGAATCCTGAAAACCGCCCGGTTACATTTTTTGGCCCTTACTGGTCCCCGAAAGGCACTCATGCTGTTTTAGAAATTTTTTCACAGGACAATAAAGATCGTTGGCTGATGTTGTGGGATACAGCAAGCGGAAAATTGAAATTACTGGATCGCCAGAGAGATGAAGCATGGATTGGCGGACCCGGCATCCAGGGATTTGGAAGGCGCAGTACCGGGTGGATTGATGAAAATACATTTTGGTATCAATCAGAAGCAACCGGTTATTCGCATTTGTATTCAGTAAATGTTGAAAGCGGTGTAAAAAAAGCGTTAACCTCCGGAAAGTATGAAGTGCAGGAAGCACAACTCTCTGATAACAAAAAATATTTTTATATCACCACCAATGAGGTGCACCCGGGTGAAAAGCAATTTTATCGTTTACCGGTTGAAGGTGGAAAAGCAGAACGCATCACCACCATGACAGGCGCTAACGAAGTTGCTATTTCGCCCGATGAAAAATGGTTAGCTGTCCGGTATTCCTATTCTAACAAACCCTGGGAATTGTATTTGCAGGAAAATAAACCCGGCAGCAAGGCCATTCAAATCACCAATAAAGCACAAAGCGAAGAATTCAACTCGTATCCGTGGAGAGATCCGCAGGTAATCACATTTATGGCAAGAGATGGTGCGCAGGTGTATGCAAGGTTATACAAACCTGCACATGCCGCAAAGGGAAAACCGGCTGTGCTTTTTGTACATGGCGCCGGTTATTTACAAAATGCTCATAAATGGTGGAGTGATTATTTCAGAGAATATATGTTTAACAATATGCTTGCCGATAATGGTTATTATGTATTGGATATTGATTACCGGGGTAGCGCCGGATATGGAAGAGATTGGAGAACGGCGATTTACCGGCACATGGGCGGAAAAGATCTGGATGATAATGTGGACGGCGCAAACTACCTGGTAAAAACTTTTGGAGTGAATCCAAAACATCTCGGTTTATACGGAGGCTCATACGGCGGATTTTTAACGTTAATGGCGATGTTTACAACACCAGACAAATTCATAGCAGGCGCAGCACTCAGGCCGGTAACAGATTGGGCAAATTATAATCATGGCTATACATCAAATATTTTGAATGAGCCGTATAATGACAGCCTTGCTTATAAAAGAAGTTCGCCATATTATTTTGCAAATGGATTAAAAAATCATTTATTAATCTGTCATGGCATGATGGACCTGAATGTGCATTTCCAGGATGCTGTAAAATTGTCACAACGTCTCATCGAACTTGGAAAAGATAATTGGGAACTGGCGCCTTACCCAATGGAAAATCATGGTTTCACCGAACCCAGTAGCTGGACCGATGAATACAAACGAATTTATAAATTGTTTGAAACGGAATTAAAAAAATAAAAATATGCCTGTAGTGAATAATCATTAGCCGGGATATGAATTTGCCGTCTCAATTCGCCGTACATTTCTATTGAATTTCATATCACCCTACGACTAATCACTTTTGGTCATAGAACATTCACTTACCACAACTTCATTATATTTGTGGCACAACAATAGTCTATGGCGAAACAATTCGAAGACTTTGATGCGAGCCTGGCCGGTGAAGAAGGAAAATCAGAAGAGACAAGGGCCAGTTGGTTCAAAAGAATAAAAAAAGGAATCAGTACCAAGACTTCAGAAAAAAAAGAAACTCCCGAAGGACTTTGGGCCAAATGTCCTGACTGCAATTATATCTGCACCGTTAATGAATTGCGGGAAAACATGTTTGTTTGCCCCAAATGCGGTTATCATCACAGGATCAACAGCAGCGAGTATTATGAAATACTTTTTGATGACAACCTGTATGTAGAATTATTTGATAAAATACGCAGCAAAGATTTTCTCGGGTTCACCGACCTGAAACCCTATAAAAAAAGGCTGGAAGAAATTTGGAATAAAACCGATTTGAAAGATTCCATGAGGGTGGCTATAGGAAAAATAAACAGTAACAATATTGTGGTTGCCTGCATGGATTTTGAATTCATTGGCGGCTCATTAGGAAGTGTGATGGGTGAAAAGTTTTCAAGAGCCGTTGACTATTGTATTCAACATAAGTTTCCGTTCCTCGTGATCAGCAAAAGCGGTGGGGCCCGGATGATGGAAAGTGCATTTTCACTAATGCAGTTGGCAAAGACCAGCGGGAAACTTTCTCAACTCAGCGATGCAAAACTCCCTTTCATTTCCCTTTTGACCGATCCTACATTTGGTGGCATCTCTGCTTCCTTCGGAATGCTAGGTGATTTAAACATTGCCGAACCCGGCGCATTGATTGGCTTTGCAGGACCCAGGGTTATCAAAGAAACTATTAAAAAAGATTTGCCCGAAGGATTTCAAAGAAGTGAATTCATCCTCGAACATGGCTTCCTCGATTTTATTGTTCCCAGGAAAGATCTTAAAGAAAAACTCACCACAGTAATTACACTGTTTAATCATTAACCCGGGTAATATAAATTAAAATGTTAAAGGTATTTTTGCCGGCAGGCAGGCCTCCTATTTTTTTAAATGGCAGAACTTAAAAACAGATCAGCTTATTTTGAATACCTCATTGAAAGTAAATATGAGGCTGGCATTGTATTGCTCGGCACAGAAGTCAAATCATTGCGGGAAGGGAAAGCAAGTTTTGTGGATAGTTATTGCCTGATTCATAAAAATGAGATGTGGTTAAAAAGCTTTCATATCGCCGAATACTCACATGGCTCTGTCAACAATCATGATCCCCTTCGTGACAGAAAACTACTATTGCAGAAAAGGGAGATTCATAAAATTGAATCAAAACTGAAAGAAAAAGGGTATACATTAATCCCGCTCCGGATATTTTTCAATGAAAAAAACTTTGCTAAAATTGAAATCGGGTTGGCTAAAGGCAAGAAACTTCATGATAAAAGGGAAAGTATCCGGCAAAAAGATATGGAAAGAGAAATGAAGCGGCACCTAAAATAATCATAGCTGACTATTCGTTTTACCTTACAGATTACACAGATGATTATAAAATGAAATTTGTGCAATTCTATGAGATTATTGAGGGATTAATTTTGTATAAATGAAACTATTTCTGTTTGCCATATTATTTTCCATAACATTTTCTACGTATTCACAATCTGTCTTTGGTTACTGGTATGGATATGCTAATGTAAAAACTACCGGCTCTGCCAATAATTATCTTGTTGAATTAATTTTGAATCCTGAAAAAGGGTTTGTCAAAGGAGTTCTCAATTATTATTTTAAAAATACTTATCGCAGCATCGAAGTCAAAGGAAATTACAGCCCCTCTTCAAGACTCTTAAGCCTCTATGAAATCCCTATCCCGTATCACGCTTCTCCCGAAGGCATGGAAGTGTTTTGTACTATGAACCTGCAGGCAACGTTGCGGGTAGCCAAAGCAGGATCAAACCTGATAGGCGCTTTCGTTAGCCTGCCTGAATATAAATACACCTGCCCTGATATTAATTTCAACCTGAAAATGAATGCCGACATCAGCAAAAAAGATTCTGTAATGAAAGCTATCAGTGAATACAAGGAAATCTACCAGGTGTGGAAACCAACGTATACTGATACAGCCATTGCAGTCAACATCATTCCCCGAAAAGTGGTGAACTATGTAATCGAAAAAGAATATACGGAACGTGAAAATGTAATCGCTAATGAAATTGAAGTGGCTTCCGATTCCCTGAAAGTGGATTTTTATGATAATGGTGAAGTGGATGGTGACTCCATCTCTATATTTTTCAATAATAAACTGATCGCATTTCATCAAATGCTCAGTACAAAGTCGGTTCATTTTGACCTGGTACTGGACACAACCAAACAAATCAATGAACTGGCTATGTTTGCAGATAATCTAGGGTCTATACCTCCCAACACGGCATTGATGATTATTGATGACGGCAAAAATCGTTTCGAAGCCCGTTTAACCAGTAATCTTAGTAAAAATGCAACCGTGCAGATCAAAAGAGAAAAAAATTTCAAAAAGCCCCGTCAATAAAATCCTTCTGTAGTTTTTCTTAACGGCCGGTTTTTTGCATTTATTGTATCCTATCTTTAAAGAAAATAATGGGAATGTCCTTCCTGAAATTGCTTTCACTGTAAAAGAAGGAATCATAAATTTATAAACAATCTTTGGCTTAACCGGGAGATACATACATATTATATCGAAAATGAATAATTCCATTTTTTATGCCGGCGTAACTCCTAACCTGCCTGAACCCCTTTAACACTAGCGAAATTTATACCCGGAGTATGCAGGAAATACAATCATGTCAAACTTGTTTATTCTACCCGTTCCGTGACTTATGAAGAAATAATTCATAAAGAAAAGGAAAATGTTTTTATTAATTCAATTAACCCGGGAGGAAAGGATTTGTATAAAATTATTGTACAGTATTCCGTGAATTGCTATTTGCACCTTTTGCCGGCTCCTGTAACAACCTGAATGGTTTGACATTGCTAAGAGTCATAACTAATTCTATGTTTTTGTTATCTTCAATGGTGAAGCAATTCAAAGTCAAAGTAAGATTGCTTCATCATTCCAGGTAATGATTTGTGCTTGCAAACCACTCTCTCAATACTTCGAAATGTTAACAAAATTATCCAGCCGTTGTAAGAAAACAAAAGATATTTTCATCTGTGTTTTGTAATTCCAGGTTCCCGAAGCAACCTATTGAAAACTTTGATTGCTTCTCCGGTTTTTGCATAATTGCAAAGTAGTGATCTCAAGCCGTATAAATGGTTTCATTTTTTTCAATTGAATTCAGTCTTGGGATAAGTTCAAACCACTCTTTCCCCACCTGTGGAAAATTTTAACGAAACACTTTCAGCGCTGCGACTGATATTTACCAAACCCATTCGCCACCATGGAAACAAATAAAGAGTTAACGGCCCTGTTTCATCTCATAGACGATCCTGACCAGGAAGTTTTCGACGCAGTCTCACAAAAGATTGTTGACTACGGTAAACCTGTTATTCCCAACCTGGAAAATCTTTGGGAAACAACTCCAGACCAGGAAGTGCAGCAACGAATCGAATCACTCATTCATAAATTACATTACCGTGATTTAACTGAAGAATTTCGACAATGGAGTATAACAGGTCATCATGACCTGATGTTCGGGGCTCTGCTGGTCTGTAAATTTCAATACCCTGATCTGAATACTACAGCCGCTATGCAGGAAATTGAAAAAGTGCGCCGCAATATTTGGCTGGAATTAAATAATTACCTCACCCCTCTGGAGCAAATCAACATCGTCACCAGCATTTTATACAGCTATTACGGTTTGAAAGGGAATGAAACCAATTATACGGAACCAAATGATTTTTTGATCAGTAAAGTCCTGGAAGCAAAACGGGGAAACCAGATCAGCAATGGGATTTTATATTTGGTTTTAAGTGAGCTCCTCGATATTCCTGTAAAAGCAGTAAATGTGCCCAGGCAATTTGTACTGGCTTATTTCAAACCGGGATATTCTGATGAAAACCTACCTAACCCGGTTAATAAAATTGAATTTTTTATTGATTCCACGTCAGGCCAGGTATTTACACACCATGATGTGGAGAATTATTTTAAACGCATCACTGTTCCTCCGGTTGGTTCATATTTCAAACCATTACATAATAAAAAAATTATTCAGCAATTGCTGGAGGAATACAGTAAATGTTTTAATAATGAAAAAGAAAAACATAAAAAAGCCGAATTGCTCAGCTTAAGCCTTCTACTTGATTAATAACATTTCTTTTTTTTTGTATTCCGTAGCTTTGTAAAAAAAATATGAAAGCTAATATCGGAATCACCGACAAAAACAAAGAAGCCGTCGCTATTATTCTAAATGAATTACTGGCTGACGAACATATTTTGTATATTAAAACAAGAAATTATCACTGGAATTATGAAGGCAGTAATTTCATGGAGCTGCATAAATTTTACGAAGAGCAATACAAAGTACTGGAAGAAATGGTGGATGAAATAGCGGAAAGAGTACGTACTTTAGGACATTATGCCGAAGGAAGAATGAAAGATTACTTACGGCTTACTCACCTCCAGGAGCAGGAATATACGACCGTGCAATCTGAGCAATTAAAAAATCTTCTTGAAGATCATGAAAATATCATAGTTAATCTCCGTAAAGTGGCTGATAAAATTGATGCCGTGTATAAAGATGCAGGTACATCAGAGTTTGTCACAGGTATTATGAAGCAACATGAAAAGATGGCTTGGATGATACGCAGCTATCTCAGGTAAATCAGTTTACAGAGTTAAGTTCCAACCCTCCCGGTAATCTCTTTTTACAAACTGATTGGCTTCATCAAAATTGGTGATCTTCATATTTTTTGCATCCCACAATAATTTTTTGCGGCCAAGATACTTATCTTCCCATCCTTTCCCATTTGGATTCTTCATCATATAACTACGGATAGCAAGGTTACCCATTAATATGCTTTCCGCAAATGGACCTGCAAAAGAAAAAGGCGAACTGGTTTCGCCCTTACCATATCCCGCAATACAGGCATTAACCCATTGAAGGTAATGTCCTTCCGGAACCCGTTTAATTGTTTGCGGCGGCATCGTTTTTTCTTTCATCAGTATCGTAGGTAATAATCTTGGATTAGCGCCATAACAATCGAGCAATAATTTTCCTTTATCACCAATGAATAATAATCCGCCATCCCAATTTCCAAAAGGCTCACCCGGTAATAATTCATCGGGGCGTTCCGGCAACAGTCCGCCATCATACCACGACACTTTTATATTTCCCCGCCCGACTGAACCGTCGTTCAGGCGGGCTTTCCCGTCGGTTCTCGGGTAATTGAGATGAATGATGGAAGAAGGTGGACAACTGTCGGGATTCATTGTATCATCCCACATGGCACGCCAGATAGTTGCAATGCTGCATTCCACTTCATTGGGATAATTAATCGGCAAACAACGAAAAGCCGGATCCATAATATGACAAGCCATATCTCCCAGTGCGCCGGTTCCGAAAGCCCACCATCCACGCCAGTTGAATGGCAAATAAGCTGGATTGTAATCAATCATTTTTGCCGGCCCGATCCATAAATTCCAATCCAGTTCAGTCGGAATATCATAATGACCCGTTGGCGTTGGTATTCCCTGCGGCCAAACCGGCCTGTTCGTCCAGCATTGCACGGCAGTTATATCCCCAATCATTCCTGCATCAATCATTTCTTTTGCTTTTCGTACGCCATCACCGGAACCGCCCTGGTTACCCATCTGGGTGATCACTTTATATTTCTTTGCAGCCTGCGCCAAAATTCTTGATTCATAAATGTCATGTGTCAACGGCTTTTGAGTATATACATGTTTACCTAATTGCATGGCGGCAAGCGTAGCTACAGCATGGCAGTTATCCGGAGTGGAAATGGAACAGGCATCAATGTTATTTTTTTCCTTTTCCAGCATGAGGCGGAAATCTTTATAATAATTGGCTTTGGGAAAACGCTCTCTTGAATTTTTAGACTGCCGGTCATCTACATCACAAAGTGCTACGATATTTACATTGGGGCTTTTTGAAAATTGATTTAAATCGTCCTCGCCTTTTCCCCCGGCCCCGATGCCGGCAATATTTAATTTATCACTCGGCGCAATAAAACCCCTGCCTAAAACATGGCGGGGTACAATGAAAAAACTTCCACCAAGTATGGCTGCATTTCTTACAAACCTGCGGCGACTGAGGTTGCTTATTTTCTTTTTATGGCTCATGCGTTGAATTTTACTTCAAGTTAAATGTACTTGGTTTAATCATCAAAAAATTTATTCTTATAAAAACAGGGCGTGCATGTATCTTTAGAACAAATAAAAGAATTCTGCTATGGAAATTTCATGGAATGATTTTGAAAAAGTGGATATTCGCTGCGGAACAATCACCGAAGTGAAAGATTTTCCGAAAGCACAAAAACCGGCATACAGGCTGACGATTGATTTCGGAACATCAGGCACAAAAAAATCTTCAGCTCAAATTACAGGACATTACAAAAAAGAAGATTTACTGAATCGCCAGGTCATTGCCGTGGTCAATTTCTCCCCTAAACAAGTAGCTAATTTTATCAGCGAGTGCCTTGTACTGGGCATTTATGATGAAAACAAAAATGTAATTTTATTGCAACCTGAACGGCCTGTAACAAACGGCATGAAGATCGGGTAAATATGAACGAAACGTACACTACATATTATCAATCGCCGGTAGGCTTGCTGAAGATTATTGGTGCAGAAAATTATATCTGTGAAGTTTCTTTTCATGATAAAACAACAAAAGTAACAGGAAAGAAAAAACATTTACCCTCCTTGCTCATCCAATGTGTAGAGCAATTGATCCAATATTTTAATGGAGAAAGAAGGCAATTTGAACTTCCAATTCATCAGCCGGGTACAGTATTTCAGCAGCAGGTGTGGAGCGAGTTGCTTGCAATTCCTTTTGCAAAAACTATAAGTTATCTTGAACTGGCCAGAAGAACCGGCGATACCAAAGCCACAAGAGCTGTTGCCAATGCCAATGGAAAAAATAATATTGCAATCATAGTACCCTGTCACAGAGTTATTGGGTCAAATCGGGAATTGGTAGGTTATGGCGGCGGGCTTTGGAGAAAGAAATGGCTATTGGAACATGAAGCCAAGGTGGCATATGGAGTGCAGACTTTGTTTTAAAAGAAAAAAATCAAATCCCAAGATTTAAAGCATCAATTATTTCCCCTTTTTCATTTAGCAATTTCCAAATTGCATATTTATCCTAATTCTTTATTTGTAAAAGCAAATGGTAACAACAGGCCTGCCGATTTTATAACAAACACTTTTCCTTCCTGGCCGCTTAAGATGAGCCGAATGGGCTTATGTAGCCTTGTTTCATATTCCAATAAAGATTGGCGACACATACCGCAAGGAGAAATCGGGTGATCGCTTTTCATCCCATCGCTTGTATAGCTGATAGCAATAGTTTCCACCGGAACATTAGGATGCAATGTAGCTACAGAACCTAACAACACTCTTTCAGCACAGATACCCACCGGGTAAGATGCATTCTCCTGGTTCGTTCCGGCTACCACTTCTCCATTGGCAAGAATAGCTACGGCACCTACCTGGAAGTTGGAATATGGAGCATACGCATCTTTAGTAACACTCCTTGCTTCCGAAAGCAACCATGCATCTTTTTCATTCAGCTCACTGATGTCGTTAAAAACTTCATAGCTGAACTCATACTTGTTTTCTTTCATGAGCAAAATTTATTTTGTAAACATGAACCTGTACATAACAGTAAAGTAACAAAGAAAATCCGCAATCATTTTACCGTTTTAAATAACCGATTCCATCGTGGCCCGTTTTTCCAACTAAACCAAATGATGGATGCTTCACCAACGATGTGGTCTTCGGGAACAAATCCCCAAAAGCGGGAATCCTGCGATCCCTGGCGGTTGTCTCCCATCATCCAGTAATAATTCATTTTGAAAGTATACTCCGTTGCTTCTTTACCATTCAGTATAAACTTACCATCTTTTTTTTCCAAACTGTTTTTTTCATAAACCCGGATCGCTCTTTGATAGATTGGATAGGTTGAGTCGTTCAGTATAACCTTTGCTCCTTTCTTTGGTATCCATACCGGTCCATATTCATCTACAGACCATTTATGTATTGTATCGTAAGGAAAATATTCTACGGGGTTGGGAGTATTGATGTAATACGGTTGAATACTTTTTATTATAGGAGATTTTTCAAGAATACCTTTTTCTTTCTCAGTCAGGTTAATCAGGTAGGTGGAATTTCCCAGCATATTCAGGTCAGAAGAATTATCGGTTTCATTGATCATGATACCGAGATCTTTGAGGTAATCCGGATCTAAGGAACGGTTGTCTTTTAACTCCACCTGGTAATTTCTTTCAGAATGTGGAGGAATAGCTTGTTTCACGCCATCAATATAAACATCTCCATGAATGACCTGTAGTGTATCACCTGAAATGCCTATGCATCTTTTAATATAATTATCCGTTTTATCAGGCGGATGCACTACTATGGGAAAATTAACCGGATCATTTAATATCATCTGGTCTTTTTCTGATCCTGCCGCTGCCCTTCTTTTTACATCGTAATAAGGGTTTGCAGATTCAAATCCTTCTTTGTGAATTACCGTATCACCGGCGGGAAAATTAAATACTACCACATCTCCCCTTTTTACCGGAGAAGCAAACCAACGGATATAAGGTAACTCTATGGCCGTAGAATATGATTTCCAGCCAAGTCCCGGGATGTAATTATGAATGAAAGGAATGGACAAAGGTGTATTGGGAATGCGTGGGCCATAGCTGAATTTGCTGACAAACAAGAAATCATTGATCAATAAAGTTTTTTCCATAGAACCGGAAGGAATAACGTACGCTTCGAAAATAAAAGTGCGGATCAGTGTTGCAGCAACTACAGCAAAGATGGCAGCATCTACCCATTCCCTCCAACTGCTTTTTTTATGTTTCCTTACTCCCTCAGTACCGATAAATTTAGGATCTTCTTTATGAGCAACATAAGGAAAATAAAAGAATGGAACCAATGACGCAAGCATATGCTGGCCAATTGTGAACTTACCAAACAATTTTACAAATTCAATAAAAATTCCCGGTGTGATAAACCAACCTACAACCGGGATTGCCTGCCAGAAAACCCAATGTTTAGGGCGCCGGGCTATATCCTGCATCACCCAGGTATTGTAAAAAGGTATGTATGCTTTCCAGGGGGGAACTCCTGCTTTTGCAAAGAGTTTGGCAAACCCAAAAGAAGGGAGCAAGACATACAAAAGAGAAATAAAATAAATAATGAATAGCTGGGATATAGGCATGACGATTTTTTATTAACGGGCAAAATTATTATAATAATCTGCCTTTCAAAATTTTAGTGCAGAAAGTTTTGCTAAAGCAAGGCTTACTTGGGCAAAACATAGTTTTTTACATCTTCAGAAGAGATGCTTTTCCCGGATAAAATGACAAGCCGCTCTATGACATTGCGCAATTCCCGGATATTACCTGTCCAGTTATATTGCTGTAACAACTTGATAGCATCTGTATCAATATTTTTTTTGGAAGTGCCATAATCGGTACAAATATCTTCGAGAAACTGATCAATAAGCAAGGGAATATCATCTTTCCGGTCATTGAGAGAGGGCACATGAATCAAAATAACACTTAGGCGATGATATAAATCAAGCCGGAATGTTTTTGCATCCACTTCTTTTAATAAATCTTTGTTAGTAGCAGCAATCACCCGTACATCCACATTAATATCTTTATCTGCCCCCACCCTGGTGATTTTTCCTTCCTGCAATGCCCGAAGCACTTTGGCCTGTGCATTCGGACTCATGTCCCCAATTTCATCTAAAAATAAAGTACCGCCGTTGGCTTGTTCAAACTTTCCAATTCTTTGTTTAATTGCTGAAGTGAAAGAACCTTTTTCATGCCCGAATAATTCGCTTTCGATCAATTCCGATGGAATCGCTGCACAATTCACTTCTATCAATGGGCCGCCTGCTCTGTTGCTTTTTTCATGAATCCATCTTGCCACTAATTCTTTTCCCACTCCATTTTCGCCTGTGACTAATATCCTGGCTTCAGTTGGAGCTACTTTTTCAATAGTGTCTCTAATCTTTTTCATCGGGCTGGATTCGCCAATCATTTCCTGCACTTTTCCTACTTTACGCTTCAGCACTTTGGTTTCTGTCACCAGGCTGCTGCGATCCATAGCATTGCGGATGGTGATCAGCAGGCGATTCAGATCAGGTGGTTTAGAAATATAATCATATGCTCCTTTCTTCACAGCTTCAACGGCGGTTTCAATATTACCATGACCTGAAATCATGATAATAGGAACATCAGAATTAAGTTCACCGGCTTTTTCCAAAAACTCAATACCGTCAATTTTGGGCATCTTAATATCGCATAGCACTACATCGTAGGTTTTGTCTTTGAATTTTTTCAAGCCATCTTCTCCATCTGCTGCTTCTTCAATCTTATACCCTTCAAAAGACAAAATTTCCGTCAGCGTTTTACGAATCGCTTTTTCATCATCAATGATCAGGATATCAGCCATTGCTTATTATTTGGTATAAAAATAGAGTAAAAAAAATTGAAGCTATTGTATAAAAATAAAACTGAAGGTTAATCAGCCTCAATCTTAAATCAAGATGACCATTCCCAATTCACTATTCACTTCTTCAAATACATCACTTCTTTTGCAAGCTTTACAGTTCTGGGAACATCGGGCAATGCAGCAGCAACCAGGTTAGGCGCATAGTGCAATGGTGCATCAGCAGCTGTAATTCGGCGGATGGGAGCATCCAGGTAATCGAAACCTTCTTTTTGTATGTGATAAGATAATTCAGACGATATAGATGCGAATGGCCATTGTTCCTCCACAATCACCAGCCTGTTTGTTTTTTTAACGCTGCCCAAGACAGTCATCCAATCCAAAGGACGGATGCTGCGAAGATCAATTACTTCGGCGCTGATTTCTTCTTTTTCCAACTCTGCCGCAGCGCCTAATGCCACTTTCATCATTTTATTAAAGGAAACGATGGTGATGTCTCTTCCCTGTTTTTTTATATCTGCTTTTCCAAGAGGAATGTAATATTCTTCCTCTGGTACTTCTGATTTATCGCCATACATCACTTCGCTTTCCATAAACACCACCGGGTCTTCTTCGTAACGAATAGCTTGTTTCAATAAACCTTTTGCATCATATCCATTACTGGGTGAAACCACTTTAATACCTGGAATATTGGCATACAAATTTTCAAATGCTGTGGAGTGCTGTGCGCCTAATTGTCCGGCAGAACCATTAGGCCCACGAAAAACTATAGGGCAGGAAATTTGTCCGCCGCTCATGGCCAACATTTTAGAAGCCGTGTTAAGAATTTGGTCTAAGGCCAGGACGGCAAAATTCCATGTCATGAATTCAACGATAGGTCGAAGCCCGTTTTGTGCTGCACCAACCCCAACAGCAGTAAATCCTAATTCGGTTATGGGAGTGTCAATCACTCTTTTCGGGCCAAACTCGCTCAGCATACCCTGGCTTACTTTATAAGCACCATTATATTCAGCCACTTCTTCACCCATCAGGAACACCCGTTCATCTCTTCTCATTTCTTCGGTCATCGCTTCCCGCAGCGCTTCCCGGAATGGAATGGATCTTGCCATTTTGCTCTTTGATTTTTAAGAAGGGCAAAATTAAGTTACGTAAGGGATAAAACCTAAACAAGTGCCTGGCAGATTAACTATTTTTTGTACCCGGAATTTTATTGATTATTGTTATTATTATCATTACACTCCTGCTCCATCGCAGTCACTTCCTGTTTAGTCATTTTTGTATTTGCTTCATCATAGCTACTATATTTTGCCTGAATTTTTTTCAAAGTACAACTGCAATGAGCATTTGCAGTTTGACGGTCCGCACCTGCATTCGTAGCATTTTGTATACAACTGCCCATGAATTTTTGTTCATCAGAAGCAGACCATGCACCTCCGCCCATACCGCCTCCGTTGTTATTGTTATTATTAATTCCACCTAGTATACCACCTCCATTGTTGTTGTTATTATTCCCATTATCATTATTATTCCCGGCACCATTGTTATTGTCATTGCACTCTTGTTCCATCGCAGTCACTTGTTGTGTAGTCATTTTGGTGTTTGCTTCATCATAACTGCTATACTTTGCCTGAATTTTTTTAAGTGTGCAATTACAATGTGCTGTTGCAGTTTGTTGGTCTGCTCCTGCATTCGTAGCATTTTGTATACAAGTACCCATGAATTTTTGTTCATCGTTTGCAGACCATGCTGCTCCATTATTATTTCCTCCACCTAAACCACCCCCTCCATTGCCATTGTTGTTATTAACATTACCTCCCCGATTTATACTTTGCAGACATGCTTTCCCAAGAGTAACACCATCTTCATAAGTGCCTTTTTGATTCATATCTGCATAACTGGTATATTTCTGTTCCAATTTTTCCATCATGCAACTGCAATAATTTTTGGAAGTTGCAGCATCCATATTATTTGCCTGGCCGGTGCAGACTTGCATCCATTGCTGCTTATCAGCCTGGGACCATTTACCTCCTTTGTTTTCACAGGATATAAAAATTAAAGTTGCTCCAAGTGCAAAGATTAGTTTTCGCATATTAAAAAATTTTGTTTCACCAAAGTAGTTATTCTTTTTATATTGAAAAAATTTTTAAACTTCTACTTTCCTAAATTCCGTTTTGCGCCGGCGGGTTTTTAAATAGAGGCTTCTATCTCTCGGAGCAGTTAAAATCGTTTTCTTGATTACTTAGCCTAAACACAATACCAGCATAGCTCTTAGACAATTTTACCCATTATTTTTGTTTATAGTCCCGGCTATACCAGCTCCTGTATACAAAATAATACGCCATGAAATTTTTAAATAAATCCATGGCGTAATAAAAATTTAAACGGCTCTTTGGCAAATAAAATCAATTGTTTTCATCTTCACCTCCACCGCCATTTTCATCATTTCCCATTCCCCCATTATTATCTCCATTCATATTGGTATTACATTCTTGCTCCATAGCTGTTATCTCTTCCGCTTTTAAATTTTTATCGGCTTCATCATAACTGCTGTATTTAGCCGCAATTTTACCTAAAGTGCAATTGCAATGAGCCGTAGAAGCCTGGCGGTCAGCCCCGGCATTCATAGCATTTTGAACACAGGTACTCATAAATTTTTGCTGGTCGGAGGATGACCAGGTTCCGCCCATGTTTTTGTTATTACCTCCGCCCAAGACTCCTCCTTTGCCATTGTTGGTTTTATTACCCCCACTTTCACAGGCGGTAATAAGCAATACTGATGCGATAAGGGTGATTACTGATTTCATATAAAAAATTTTGTTTATTCAAATTACCACTTCTTTTACATCCAAAAAAAAATAAACGATTATTATCTGACAATTGTCATCAGCTTTCCGGATTTACTATTTATAAGAGACGGAATTGCCTGAATACCGGGAAGAGAAGTGCTAAATAAAATAAAACCCTGGTTGCTCTAAGGATATTTTTTCTGGGACAATAATTTTATTCTCTGTTTAGAATTGTTATCCTACCGGCTTCCAATCATGGCCACAGCAAGATGGTTTCTTTTTATTAATCTTTCAACATCTGGAATTGAAATGAACAAATGGGTATAACTTTTTATTTATTTATCTGTCCTATGCTTTAACTTTCTCCCGCTTTTTTCCGCCGATCAACGTTTGTTATGAAGATTTTTTTACTGCCATCTTCAATTATTTTGTTATTCCAGTTTTCATCCTACGGGCAAATATCCGGCCCGGTAAATGGAGGAACATTTACGGTAGTTGCGATTCCCGGCTCCACGCAGACATGGGTAAACCCCGGCAATGTGGCAGCAAGTGACAATGTTTACGCAAGTTTTGGGAGCATTACGACGGCAAATGCTTACACGGATTATCTTGTAGTTACGAATTTTGGGTTTGCAATACCAGGAGGCTCTACGATTACCGGTATTGTGGTTGAAGTGGAGCGCTCCGATGTGAACTTCAGAACAATTGACAACAGCGTTAAAATTGTGAAAGGCGGAATCATAGGTGGCGATGAAAAAGCAGTCAGTGCCACATATCCACTTACAGATACTTACCAGCAATATGGGAATGCCGGCGATCTTTGGGGATTGGCATGGACGGATGCTGATATTAATGCTTCAAACTTTGGAATGGCGGTTTCTGCAAAAAAAATTAACAGCCCCAGTGGAGCAGCCACTGGAAAAATTGATGATATCAGGATTACCGTGTATTATAATTTTGTGGTACTGCCGGTTAATTTAATCAGCTTTTCAGCTTCTAAAAACAATAAATCAGTAAGCTTGAACTGGACAACAGCAAATGAAATAAACATGACTGCTTATGAAGTACAACGCTCTGCAGATGGAACTAATTTTGCTCCTATTGCATCTGTTCCCAGTCAAAATATCCGTTCACTTACTCAATATAATTTTGATGATCCAAACCCGCCGGGAAATATTTTATTTTACCGTTTAAAAATGATTGGAATTTCAGGTTATACAAAATATTCAAAAATAGTTTCAGTGAATTTTAGTAGTGGAAACAAAATTTCTTTGTACCCGAACCCGGTCAGCACAAACCAAATACTTCATATTGCAGACCGGAATGGCCAGTTACTGAATATCCGCTTTTTTGATATGGCAGGAAGGATGCTGTCAAACATGATTATCAATTCAGATGATATTTCGCTTTCTTCGCTTCGTAATCAAAAAGGCGTAGTTGTGTTCCAGGTAACGGATAGTAAATTTCAGATAATTGCGAATGGGAAATTATTAGTCCAGTAATCAAAATAGCTTTTTCCTCATCAGCCAGTCAGTTTGTATATCACTACCGAGTATAAATTCCGTTTCCCCAAATTTTTCGAAGCCCCATTTTTCATAAAACGAAATGGCCCGGTGGTTTTTTTCCCAAACACCAAGCCAGATGAATTTCATTTTCAAATTAACTGAAATATCTATACACTGTTGCATTAATGCGGCGCCTACCCCTTTACCAATAAACTCTTTTATTGCATATAGCCTCGCAATTTCCATAGCAGGATCATTACCCAGTGAAGGCGGATTGTTAAACTTCCTCATCCTTACATACCCGGCCGGACGATCTTCCGCAAATGCAAGCAAAAAAATATTATTTTTTGATCCCGGCTCTTTCATCAATTCTTGTTTTGAAAACACTTCATTCATGAATTGATCCATATCTTCTTTCCTGTTGTCCGGAGCAAAGGTTTCATAAAAAGTTTGCCGGCTTAAATCAGCAATCAGTTCTGCATCTTTCCGGGTTGCTTCTCGAATGGTGAGTAAAGTCATATTTCAAAAATACCTTTAATGAAGCTCCTACGCAATTTTACTGTTGTTTGGTTTTACATTTGCAAAAAACAGTTTGACTACAATTCATTATCCCATTATCATTGTCGGCGGGGGACCCATCGGGTTAGCCTGCGGCATCGAAGCAAAAAATGCAGGTATTGATTATCTCATCATCGAAAAAGGATGTCTCGTCAATTCGCTTTACAATTACCCGGCAAATATGACTTTCTTTTCTACATCTGAAAGATTAGAGATCGGCGGAATCCCTTTTGTTTCGAATAATGCCAAGCCTACCAGAACAGAAGCCCTGGAATATTACAGAAGAGTGGTACAGGCAGAAAAACTCAATATTCATTTGTTTGAAAAAGTAATAGAAGTAAGAAAACAAGGGTTAAGAGACAAAAAACAAGAAATAAATTTTATCATCACTACCAATCGCAATCAATACACAGCAAGCTCCGTTATTATCTCCACTGGTTTTTATGATATTCCTTATTTACTGAATGTACCGGGAGAAGATTTATCAAAGGTGACACACTATTATAAAGAACCTCATTTTTATTCTTTTCAAAAAGTATTAATAATAGGTGCTAATAATTCTGCCGTGGATGCTTCATTGGAGACCTGGCGTAAAGGCGCAGATGTTACTATGGTGATCCGTGGAAAATCAATTGGAGAAAGAGTAAAGTATTGGGTGAAGCCGGATATTGAAAACCGGATCAAAGAAGGTTCTATTAAAGCATATTTTAATTCTTCTATCAAGGAGATAAAAGAAAAAGAAGTGTTGATACAAACGCCTGAAGGAATAAAAACATTGGAAAATGACTGGGTAATTGCGATGACGGGCTACCAGCCTAATCTTGATTTTCTGAGGAAGATCGGTATCCGTTTATCTGATGATAAAGTGATGAAGCCGGAAGTTGATGAAAAAACTTATCAGACAAATATTCCCAATGTTTATCTTGCCGGAGTGATTTGTGGAGGCATGAATACGCACAGACTGTTTATTGAAAACTCAAGAGAACATGCTGAAAAGATCATCAAAGCTATTCTCCAAAAATAATATTTACTCTTTCAATTTCACTTTTCGAAGTTCCAGCAGATTCAAAGCATTTGGTTGAAATCCTTTGACGTAAGGCTGAACAAACCGCACAACTTCATCATACCAAAGCGGAACTACCGGCGCATCATCAATCATTAACTGATCTGCCTGGCGGTATAGATCATAACGAATGGAATCATTGTTTTCCGTCAATGCTTTTTCAAACAACACATCAAACTGCGGATTTTTATACCGGGTATAATTAGGCGGTGCCGGGTTTTTAGAATAAAAAACAGATAAATAATTTTCTGCATCAGGATAATCAGCTATCCAGCTTCCCCGGAAGAACAAGGCTTTGGAGTTTGCTGTCATATCAAGTAATAACGATTTTTGTATCACTTCCACCTGGACAGGAATTCCAATTTCTCCTAATTGTTTCGCAATAAAATCAGCCATGTCTGAATAAATAGGAATCGTCAGCAATTTTACAACGGGTAATCCTTTTCCATCAGGAAAACCCGCTTCAGCCAGCAGTTCTTTACTCTTTGCAGGATTATAAGTATATCCTTTTACAATAGAAGAATCGAAAGAAGGTAATCCCAAGGGAACAAACCCGGATTCTGCAGGAGTGCCTAAAGAATTCCTGAGATAAAGAATCATTTTTCTCCTGTCAAAACCATAATTGATGGCCTGCCGAATTGCCTTGAATCGCATAGGTGAATTTTTTACCAACGGATTCGTTGTATCAACCAGAATACCGAGGTATTCAATATTCAGATAGGGATTCGTTTGTAAAATAATTTTCCCCTCCCAGTTCTTACGCAAGGTTCCCATTTTGGTCAGTACTTCATCTTTGAACGAAGCTTCGATGTCATTGATGAAATCTAATTGTTTTTCCCGGAATAATAAAAATTCAGTGGCTTTGCTGTCATACAAAGAAATTTTTATGCCATCAAGATAGGGAAGGCGATTGCCCGAACTATCTTTTTCAAAATAATGTGGATTTTTTTTCATGACCACAGCCTGCCCTTCTTCCCATGCCACCAATTGAAACGGACCAGTGCCAACAGGATGCCTGCGAAAATCTTTTCCATATTTTTCCACAGCCTCTTTGGGAACTATTGAGCAGTATTGCATGGAAAGAATCCCTAAAATCGGATTGTAAGGCTTTATCAGTTTTAGCTGAAAAGTAGAATCATCAATTGCCTTAAATGGTTCTATAGAATCCACTTTGCGATTAAAAATCCAGGCGCCGGGGCTTGCTGTTTCTTTATCAATGATCCTGTAAAAACTATACGCTACATCTGCAGCTTTTAGTTTTCTCCCTTTCCCGTTGGCAAAAACAGGGTCATCATGAAAAAAAACATCATTGCGTAAATGAAATGTCCAGGTGAGCCGGTCGGCCGTAACATCCCAGCTTTTTGCAAGCGACGGAATCATGTTAAGGTTTTGATCTACTTCCACCAGGGTATTATACAACTGGTGAATGACCCACATGATGGACTGGTTTTTGGCAAAAGCTGGATCCAGCGATGCTATACCTGTAGTTTCATTATAATGAAAAATATTCCGCTCCGATTTATTTTTATTATAACAGGAAATCAGGAATCCACAGCAAATGATAAGGAACCAATATTTATCTTTAACAATCATTATTTCTTTTGAACGATTAAATTTACACTTCAAACCGGATTATGGCAAAATACATCCTTCGCAGCATTTATACTTTATTTTTTTGTATAGGCTGCATTAATTTTCTGCAGGCACAACTGTTAGGACAAAAAACAAAATTCACACACCAGGACACGTTAAGAGGAACGATCGGTCCCGAAAGAGCCTGGTGGGATGTATTGCATTATGATATCACTGTAAAACCGGATTATAATAACAAATCAATTACCGGGGAAACAATTATCCAGTACAAAATCATACAACAAGATCATTCACCCTACATGCAGATAGATTTACAGCAGCCGCTAACCATTGATAATTTATACTATGATGGAAAACTTTATATCAACTATCCGGCCATGCCCTATTATAACGAAGGAAATGTCTGGCATATTCCTTTGCCAAAAGCTGCATTGAATTCCGTTCACACTATCGGCATCGAATATCATGGCAATCCCCGCATCGCCATAAATCCTCCCTGGGATGGCGGATGGATTTTTACCAAAGATAGTTTGGGACGTCCGTGGATGACGGTAGCCTGCCAAGGCCTTGGTGCCAGTGTCTGGTATCCTTGTAAAGATCATCAAAGCGATGAGCCGGATAATGGAGCGACTCTTCAAATTGTGGCTGCAGATTCTTTAGTTGCGGTAGGTAATGGAAGATTAACCGGGAAAAAAGAAAATAAAAATGGCACAACTACCTGGACATGGAAAGTAGTAAACCCGATTAATAATTATGATATTATTCCTTACATTGGTAAGTATGTAAATTTTACAGATACACTGATGGGAGAAAAAGGAAAATTAGATATTAGTTATTGGGTGCTGGATTATAACCTGGAAAAAGCAAAGAAACAATTTGGCCGTGATGTAAAAAAAATGTTGCATTGTTTTGAATACTGGCTTGGCCCCTATCCTTTTTATGAAGACAGTTACAAGCTTGTTGAGTCTTCACATCTTGGTATGGAGCATCAAAGCGCTGTAGCTTACGGTAATCATTATATGAATGGCTATCTCGGAAGAGATTTATCCGGCTCAGGTTGGGGATTAACATGGGATTATATCATTGTGCATGAAAGCGGGCACGAATGGTTCGGGAACAATATTACCAGCAATGACATCGCCGATATGTGGGTGCATGAAGGCCTTACCGATTATACAGAAACACTTTTTGTAGAGTGCCAATCAGGAAAAGAAGCTGCTGATGAATATACGCAGGGTTTACGTAATACTATTCGGAATGATAAGCCAATCATTGGACCATACGGAGTAAACCATGAAGGGAGCGGTGATATGTATAATAAAGGAAACAACCTGATCCATACCATCCGGCAGGTGATCAATAATGATGAAACCTTCCGCAAAATTCTAAGAGGTCTGAACCAAACTTATTATCATAAGACAGTGAACTCAAAAGATATTGAAGCATACTTCAGTAAAGAATCGGGGAAAGATCTATCTAAAATATTCGACCAATATTTAAGAACTACAAAAATCCCGGTGCTGGAATACAAAATATCCGGTGATAAACTTTTGTATCACTGGACAAATTGTGTGGATGGCTTCAATATGCCGGTGCGTCTTGCAAACGATCCGAACGTCTGGCTGAACGCTACAACCAATTGGCAGGACATGCCGGTAACTGGTGCAGTAAAAGATGGATTGCAGATTGACAAAAATTTTTACATTACGGAAAAAAAGGCAGAATAAGCTACCTCTTCGACTATAACTATTTGACTAGTCACCATTCCTTATCTTTACTTCATGAGCAATATTCGAAGGCAAAGTATCATCTCCTCCGTAGTGATTTATTTTGGCTTTGCCATAGGGCTTCTGAATACATATCTTTTTACCAAAGAAGGGCTTTTTACAGAAGAGCAATACGGCCTCACAGGAATTTTACTCGCTATCGCCATTATGATGTCAGCGTTGGCCAACATGGCAATGCCATCATACATATACAAATTCTACCATTATTATAATGACAATCTTCCGCCTAAGAAAAATGATATGATAACTTGGTCGCTGCTTATCAGTTGTATTGGATTTGTATTCATATTGATCGCCGGTGTTGTATTCAAACATCTTGTGGTGCGAAAATTCGGAGGTAATTCACAACTTCTCGTCACGTATTATTATTGGACATTCCCTTTAGGGCTAGGTCTTACCCTATTCACCGTTCTGGAAGCTTACGCATGGAATCTTGGCAAATCTGTTCTCACAAATTTTTTAAAAGAAGTACAATGGCGGTTATTCATCACAATCATTATCGTTTTGTTTGCAATGAACGTAATTAAAGATTATTCGTTTTTCATCAAATGTTTTGCTTTCACATATCCCGGCATCGCCGTTACGCTTTTTATTTATCTCGGCGCTACAAAAAAAATTCATTTTACATTCAAGGTTAGCAAAGTATCCCGTAGATTTTTTAAAAAGATCGTGGCCCTGTGCCTGTTTATCTACTCCGGCACTTTTATTTTCTCTTTATCACAGGTGTTTGATACGTTTGTCATTGCCTCTTTAAAAGGTTTGGATAAGGCAGGTATTTATATACTGGCTGCTGTGGTGAGTAATGTGGTGCAGGCGCCGCAGCGAAGCATCATTGCTGCCTCTATTTCGCATTTGGCAAAAGGCTGGAAAGAAAAAAATATCCCTCTGCTGCAAAAAGTATATCAACGTTCATCGCTGAACCTGCTCATTTTTTCCTGCGGTATTTTTTTATTGCTCTGGATGAATTTTGCCGATGGCGTAACCACGTTCGGATTGAAGCCGGACTACCTTGCGGCAGCGGATGTGCTCTTCCTCCTTGGCCTTACAAAGATTGTGGATATGGGAACCGGCGTCAATGCACAATTAATCGTTACGTCCACTTACTGGAAATTTGAATTGTTCAGCGGTTTGGTTTTACTGAGCCTGATGCTTCCGCTTACTTACCTATTTGCAAAACAATACGGCATTATTGGCCCCGCAATTGCCAATTTAATTTCAATGAGCATTTATAATTTTGTACGCATTATTTTTCTTTGGGTAAAATTCAAACTCTTTCCTTTTACGCTTCCGAGTGTATATACATTGGTGCTTGCCGCAGCCGGTTATGGTATTTGCCATTTTGCATTTCATAATATGCATGGTTTAGCCGCCATAGCTTTACGCAGCATTTTATTTATTATCGTTTATGCAGGCGGGGTATTATATTTCAATTTATCTCCGGATGTAAAACCGGTGATTGAAACCATCAGGAAAAGACTGAGAATTTAATAAAAAATTTTAATTATCAGAGACAACACGCCCGGCTCCAATAAGGTGTTTTACATAATAAGGATCATACATGTCACTGACCGTAACACCACCTGAGCTGGATGCCTGTACAAACTTGTTATTCTGCAGATAGATACCCACATGTGTCACTCCTTTGTGATATTTCCGGGTGTGAAAGAACAGAAGATCGCCTTCTTTTAATTGTGTAGTTGAAATACGTTTTGTCGCTGTGTATTGATATTTAGAAGTACGTGGCAATGAGATCCCATACACGGTTGCAAAAAGCGATTGAACAAAAGCAGAACAATCAATTCCATCTTTGGAAGTGCCACCTAACCTGTACCGGGTACCATACCAATCGTCAATATATTCATATAATTTTAAATTCTGAATATCCGAAGGATCAATATTCATTTTAGCAGCGTATTTTTCTTGTAATGCTGCGGTCATGGATGCATTATCTGATTCCAGGTTATTTTCATTTCTAACAATTTCTTTTGAAGGTTCAGGTTGTTTTGCAGATTTTGAATTTACAGTTTCCTCACTTTCCCGGATTCTGGGTTGATTTTTTGGAGTGGAATTAATATCAGCCTGGGAATTACTTGCAGAAATGTCATTTAGAAATTTTACATCTTTAGTTTTTTTTAACTGGGTATCATGAACGGTCGCTGTTGATGTGGTGGGAACAATTTGTTTATTACTGGATATATCAATTTGTTTCAGGGCGCTACAGCTGCCCAGAAGCAAAATAAGCGATATGGCGGGAAATAGTTTCTTAACCATATTGGTTTTTTAGTTGGATTCAAAGGGCGGCATCAACAATCGTGCAAAACTAAACCCAATTTTCCAGAATGTGAATATTATTTCAACGAAATTTGAGGTATTAAATTGCGGGTTTCTTTTATTTGCTTTTAAACGAAGGAATTAGATTCTGCGACATATGAAATTTTCACATTTACATGTACATACTCAGTTCTCGCTTCTGGATGGAGCCGCTTCTATTCAGAGCCTCTACAAAAAAGCAATGGATGACGGAATGCCCGCATTGGCCATCAGCGATCATGGCAATATGTTCGGCGTATTTGAATTTGTTGCCGAAGCATACAAACACAAAGATGAAAAAGGTAATCCTAAGGTAAAACCCATTGTCGGCTGTGAATTTTATATTACCTACAACCGTCATATAAAAACATTTACAAAAGATCAGAAAGATCCGAGGCATCACCAGATATTATTGGCAAAAAATGAAAAGGGCTATCGCCATTTGATGAAACTGACTTCGCTTGGCTTCATTGAAGGGATGTACAGCAAATATCCCCGAATTGATAAAGAATTAATTCTCCGGCATCATGAAGGATTGATTGCCACTACCTGCTGCCTGGGCGCCAGCGTACCGCAGGCTATTTTAAAAAAAGGGGAAGAAGAAGGAGAAAACGAATTCAAATGGTGGCTGAATGTTTTTCAGGAAGATTATTATGTGGAATTGCAACGGCATGGATTACCGGAGCAGGATAAGGTCAATAAAGTTTTGATAAAATGGGCCAAGAAATATAATGTGAAGATTATTGCAAGCAATGATTCACATTATGTAGATCAAAGCGATTTTACCGCTCATGATATTCTTCTTTGCATCAACACCGGCGAAAAACTCTCCACCCCCGCCATTCGTGAATTTGCAGATGATGATGTGTCTTTTAAAGATAAACGCTTTGCATTTCCCAACGATCAGTTTTATTTCAAGACAACGGAAGAGATGAGCAAAACGTTCAGCGATTTGCCGGAAGCCATTGACAATACCAATGAAGTTGTGTCGAAAATTGAACTATTGGATTTAAAAAGAAATATTTTATTACCGGCCTTTCCCATTCCTGAAGAATTTAAAATTCATACCAAAGAAGAAAAACTCGACAAAGGTTCCGTTTCTCCAGAATCATTGAACCAGTGGGAATATTTAAAACATCTTACTTATGAAGGCGCAACGAAACGCTACAACGAAATCACCGATGAAATACGGGAGCGCATCGAGTTTGAATTGTTTACCATTAAGACTATGGGATTTGCCGGATACTTTCTCATTGTGAGTGATTTTATCCGAGCGGGAAGAAATAAAGGTGTGTACATCGGACCAGGGCGTGGATCTGCAGCGGGCTCGGTTGTTGCCTATTGCATCGGCATCACCAATATTGATCCCATAAAATACAATTTACTTTTTGAACGGTTCCTAAATCCGGATAGAAAATCAATGCCGGATATTGATACGGACTTTGATGATGAAGGACGACAAATTGTAATTGATTATGTTGTTGAAAAATACGGGAAACACCAAGTGGCACAGATCATCACTTATGGTACTATGGCTGCAAAAATGAGTATTAAAGATGTAGCACGGGTCATGGATTTACCATTACCGGATTCCAATGCTCTGGCGAAGTTAGTTCCTGAACGTCCGGGTGTTGAATTAGGAAGATTGTTGCATGCTCCCATGAAAACAAATTCTTCAGCAAATGCAGGTAGTCAAAAATCGCTGGAAGAAAAAGAAGGATTGGGGAACGAAGATGCAGAAAATATAAAGAAACTCAGGGAGATTTATAATAAACCGGATACCATCGAAGGAAAAGTATTGCATGAAGCAGAACGGCTGGAAGGTTCTGTAAGGAATACCGGTATCCATGCAGCGGGTATTATCATTGCACCCAAAGATTTAACTGAATTAATCCCGGTGTGTACGGCAAAAGATTCTTCATTATGGGTGACGCAGATTGAAGGAAATATCATTGAAGAAGCCGGCGTCATCAAGATGGACTTTTTAGGATTAAAAACTTTAACGATTATCAAAAATGCGCTGAATCTTATCAAACAAAATCACGGAGTAGAAATTGATATTGATAAAATTCCTTTAGACGATAAAAAAACTTTCGAGTTATATCAACACGGTACCACGATTGGAACATTCCAGTTTGAAAGCCCGGGTATGCAAAAATATCTGCGTGAATTGAAACCGGATAAATTAGATGACCTGGTTGCGATGAACGCTTTGTATCGTCCAGGCCCATTGGCATATATCCCGAATTTCATTGAGCGTAAAAACGGGAGAGAGCCTATCACCTATGATCTTCCTGAAATGGAAGAAATATTAAAAGAAACTTATGGTATTACAGTGTACCAGGAACAGGTGATGCTGCTGGCTCAGAAATTAGCCGGTTTCAGCAAAGGAGATGCAGACGTGCTGCGCAAAGCAATGGGCAAAAAGCAAAAATCAGTGCTTGATAAAATGAAATCGCAATTCATTAAGGGAGCTACTGAAAAATTATTTCCTCCGGAAAAATTGGAAAAGATTTGGACCGATTGGGAAGCATTTGCTCAATACGCATTTAATAAATCACACTCGACCTGTTATGCGTATGTGGCTTATCAAACCGCATTCCTGAAGGCGCATTATCCTTCGGAATACATGGCTGCAGTTCTGAATCATTCGGGGAGTATTGAAAAGATTACATTCTTTATGGAAGAATGTAAACGGATGGGATTAAAAGTCCTGGGGCCCGACATCAATGAATCACATAAAGGCTTTGCCGTGAATAAAGCCGGTGAAATTCGCTTTGGCCTTGGTGGATTAAAAGGTGTGGGAGAAGCAGCTGTAGAATCTATCATCGAAGAAAGAAATAAGAATGGTCATTTTACAACCATTTTTGATCTTATCAAACGAATCAATCAAAGAACAGTCAATAAAAAAACATTGGAAAGCCTGGCATACGCTGGCGCATTCGATGGTTTCACAGAATTGCACAGGGCACAATATTTTTATACGCCGCCTGATGAAACTGCAACCGGGCTGGAACGTATCATTCGCTTCGGCCAGATTTACCAGACGCATTCCGCTTCATCCTCAAATACATTGTTTGGCGACTTGCCAATGATGGATGAAATTCCATCTCCGAGAATTCCTGATTGCTCACCCTGGCCGCTAACTGTTCAATTAGATCATGAAAAAGAAGTGACGGGTATGTTCATCAGCGGGCATCCGTTAGATCATTACAAATTTGAAATAAAACATTACGGCGTCACTCCAATTGCTGACTTCAATGAATTCAAAGAAGCCATAACGTTTAACCCCAACCCAACCAGGATGTTTCGGTTGATTGGATTGGTGGCAGAAGCACAACATAAAATATCCCGGCAGGGAAACAAATACGGCAATTTTATTGTGGAAGACTATTCCGGGAAAACAACAGTGTTGTTGTTCAGTGAAGATTATATGAAGTTCACACCTATGTTGCAGCAGGGTAATACGGTTTTCATCATCGGGTATTTCAAACAACGGTACAAAAGAGATGAGTTTGAATTTAAAGTAGTCAATGTATCATTGGTGGAGACTATGAAACAACACCTGACCAAACAACTGAACATTGAGGTTCACCCACAGAATATTAATGAAGAAATGATCCGTTTTGTGGAAAAAAATGTAAAATCATTTCCCGGAAACGCTACATTAAAATTTACCGTAACAGAACCGAGGAACAACTGGAAGATCAGCATGGTAATGCTAAGCAGCGGCTTTGAAATGAACAATGATTTGATAGATTTTTTACAACAAAAACCGGAATTGGATGTGAAGGTGATTACTGCCTGAGAAAAACACCGAGCCGCTTTGTCAGCCTCCTGACCGAAACAATGACAAGTTTTACACAACTTTGTGCCAGCGTTACATGTTATGAAATGAGGGCTTAAATTTGCAGTCCTCATCAATAAAAAATTAAAACATATAACTAATGGCAAAAGAATTTAATGACGCAAATTTTCAGAATGAAGTGCTTTCTTCAGACAAACTGAGCATAGTGGATTTTTGGGCAGAATGGTGTGGCCCCTGCCGTGCTATCGGGCCAATTATCGAAGACCTTTCCAAAGAATATAACGGGAAAGTGAATGTAGGTAAAGTAAATGTAGATGTGAACCCGCAGGTGTCTATGAATTACGGTATCACCTCTATCCCTGCCATCCTGTTTTTTAAAAACGGGCAGCTTGTTGATAAACTGATTGGTGCACAACCCAAAGGAAATTTTGTAAAAAAAATAGAATCACATCTGAGCTAAAAATTTCTTTTCAAATGTAGAATGCCACGATTTGAAACCGTGGCATTTTTTTATACCAAAAATCAGATGATCAAATCAAAAGTCGTTAATGTTTTACTGCCATCACTGCCCCCTGGTTATGTTTATGTTTAAATAAAACACTGAAGAGTACAGCAACCACTAAAGCATAGATCGAGAATGTAAGCCAGATGCCATGCCAGTTGCTGCTGCCATCCGGTAAAATGAAATATTTCCCGATCAAATACCCGCTGATCTTGCTTCCGAGATAAGCCCCCACTCCATTTGTCATCATCATAAAAAGCCCCTGGGCGCTGGATCGAATAGTTGTGTCCGTTGTCGTTTCCACAAACAAAGAACCGGAGATATTGAAAAAATCAAATGCCATTCCGTAAACAATGCAGGACACAATAATCATAATAGTTCCTGCAAAGGATGGATCACCATAAGCAAATAAGCCAAAGCGGAACACCCAGGCAAACATGGACATCAGCATCACTTTTTTGATCCCGAATTTTTTCAGGAAAAAAGGAATGGTGAGAATAAACAATGTTTCCGACATCTGAGAAACTGAGAGAATGATGGTGGAATATTTTACCACAAAAGAATCCTGGTAAGCGGGGTTTGTTCCAAATCCGCTCAAAAAAGAATCGCCATACATATTTGTCAATTGCAGTGCAGCACCCAGCATCATAGAGAAAACAAAGAACAACGCCATCTTATAATTTCCAAATAACTTAAATGCATTCAACCCCAACTGTTCGATGATGCCTGCATCTTTGGAAATTGATTTGGGTGGAGGGCATTTCGGCAATGTGAATGAAAATATTCCGAGCAGCATAGCTGCCACAGCGCCAATGATAAATTGATTGGAATTTGCTTTACTTCCTGATAAATTGGTGGCCCACATAGCTACAATAAAACCAATAGTACCCCAAACCCGTATGGGCGGGAAAACTTTCACCACATCATATCCATCTCTTTTTAAAATAGTATATGCAATGGAATTGGATAAAGAAATAGTGGGCATGTAGCAGATCATGGCACCAAGAATCACATAATACAAAGTATCCGGGTCATTCACCTGGGGAACGTACAATAATATAATCCCATAAACTATTTGAAGTATGCCATAAAGTTTTTCAGCGTTCATCCATTTGTCTGCAATGATGCCTGTAAGCGCCGGCATAAAAATAGATGCAATGGCCAGGGTAGAAAAAATGGCGCCGAACTGAGGGAAGGTCCACCCTTTCGCATTTAAACAATAGGTGCCGATTGTGATCAGCCAGGCTCCCCAAACAAAGAATTGAAAAAAACTGAGAATGGTAAGACGGAATTTGATACCCTTCATACTTGATATTTTTGTAATAAGAAGGGAAGATAAGGATTTTTTGCAGTTGAAAATTTTACTTACAGGCCAAATGGTGATGGCGTAAATTTGCAGTTATTAAACAGTGAAGCATGAATGAGACTTTGGATAAACAGATCATAACAGACAGCAGCCTTGTAAAAGAACTGAATCCAATTGCAGAAAAAGTAAAAGCCGGCGAACGAATTACTGATGAAGAAGGATTATTATTATTTGAAAAAGGGAGTTTGTCCTTTTTAGGTAGCCTTGCTAATTATGTCCGGGAAAAATTGCACGGCGATACCACCTATTTCAACCGGAATTTTCATATTGAGCCAACCAATGTATGTGTTTTCTCCTGTAATTTCTGTTCCTACTCCCGCTTGTATGCCCATCGTGATGAAGGATGGGAATTGAGTATGGAGCAAATGATGGATATGGTAAAAAAATATGATGGAAAACCTATTACTGAAGTGCATATTGTTGGTGGCGTACATCCTAAAATGAATCTGGAATTCTTTGCTGAATTGCTTCGTAAAATAAAATCGCATCGCCCCGGCCTGCATATCAAAGGTTTTACTGCTGTGGAACTGGATTATATGTTTCGCAAAGCAAAACTGGCTAATGATGAAGGATTAAAGTTATTGCATGATGCGGGGCTGGATTCACTTCCAGGTGGCGGCGCAGAAATTTTTCATCCGGAAATAAGAGAAAAGATATGTGCAGATAAAGTGGATGCCGATGGCTGGCTGAAAATACATGAAGCAGCACACCGGCTTGGAATGCACACCAACGCTACAATGCTATATGGGCATATTGAAAAATATTGGCATCGTATTGACCACATGAAGCGGCTAAGAGAACTGCAGGATAAAACAAGAGGTTTCAACACATTTATTCCACTAAAGTTTCGCAATAAAGATAATGACATGAGCCATGTACCAGAAGTATCCCTGGTAGAAGATATGAAGATGTATGCCGTTGCCCGGATTTATCTCGATAATTTTCCACACATGAAAGCATACTGGCCGATGCTGGGAAGGCAGAATGCACAACTCTCTCTTGCTTTTGGTGTAAATGATATTGACGGCACCATTGATGACAGCACCAAAATTTATTCCATGGCCGGAGCCGAAGAACAAAATCCTTCCATGAACACAGCGCAATTAGTAACGCTGATACAACAAGCAAAAAGGAAACCGGTGGAGCGGGATACGCTTTACAATGTGATCAGGGATTACAGCGGTATGGACATAAAAGAGATTGAGATGAATCCGTTGCTGAATTAATATTTTAGTCACTTTCAGCTCATAAGACAAGAACTAAAAACTAAGGAACCACTTATTAACCGAATTGTTTCAAAGATTTAATTTTATAAAAACGCATTACCAGCATGGAGCTAATATTAAAAATATTGTTATGGATTGTGACGGCAATTTGCCTGTTGGGAGGAATGAATCTTTTGCTGAAAGGAGCTAACCCCTTTTTACCGGAAGCCATGCGACCCCAAAAGATTTTAGATAATCTATTCAGATTTCTAAGCGGTATTTATTTCGGGTTGGGTTTTCTTATGGCATGGGTTAATTTTCATATTCAGGAATCAAATGGTTTAATTTATTTTATCGGGATTGTAGTGGTTTTTTCAGGATTGGGAAGATTATATTCAAGAATCAAAGTCGGCCCGGCAGGAAAATACTTTGATTCTATGATGGTCATTGAAATTTCTTTAGGAATTGCTATCGTTCTTTTGCAATATTTACGATAAAATAAATACAAAGGTTTTCACAACGTTCAAAATAAATCAACTTATGGCTTATGACATGAAACTTGCCGACAGAATAAGAGAATACCTGCTACAATTCCCCAAACTGAAGATTAAAGAAAAAAGAATGTTTGGGGGAATGGTTTTTATGATAAATGGCAAAATGTGCATCAATGTTAGCGGTCAAAAAATGATGTGCCGCTTTGATCCGGATTTGACAGAAAAATTAGCAGAGAGAAATGGATACTTGCCCATGATCATGAAAGGAAAAGAGCTCAAAGGCTATTGTTTTGTTGAACCTGCCGGCTTTAAAAACAAAAAAGACTTTGAATACTGGATTAATTTATGTTTGGAGTTTAACAGCCGGGCAAAATCTTCCAAAAAAAAGTGAATAGTGTTGAAATATTTTATCGTATGCGAAGCATTCTTGCAAAAGACGATTCAAAATTGATTTTGCCGTTTGAAAATAAATTATGGAAATAATACTTCAATTTATACGGCAGTATCATTTGGTCACCGTAATTATTGTATTGTCCTACCTGGGTGTTTTTTTTACTATTTTGCTCGACAACCGGAATCCGGCAAAATCTCTTGCCTATATTCTGTTGCTTGTTTTTCTCCCCGTTTTAGGATTAATAGTTTATTATTTTTTTGGAAGAGATTTAAGGAAAAAAAGAATTTTTAGCCGCAAAGTTTTTAAAGACGCTGATATTGCGCAAAAGTATCTGGATCAATATTCCCGGCATTCAGAAGAGGAATTGGAACTCATGGAAAAAGAAATTGGTGATTTGGTTCAGCCTTTCCGGCATCTTTATGTTGAAAAAATATCATTTGTGCATACCGGCAATAAGGTTACTCTGTTAACCAATGGTGAAGAAAAGTTTCCGGCTTTATTTGAAGCATTAGAAAAAGCACAACATCACATACATATTGAATATTATATTCTCTCAAAGGATGATATTGGCAATAAGCTCACAGAAATTCTTTTGCGAAAAGCATCTAAAGGAGTGAAAGTGCGGGTGATCGTTGATGATCGTGGCAGTAATCGCATTAAAGATATTCCCCAAAAACTTATGAATGCCGGTATAGAAGTTTACAAGTTCATGCCGGTCCGTTTCGGGTCTTTGGCACAGGCCAATTACCGCAACCACCGGAAAATAGTAGTAATTGATGGAAAAGCAGGGTTTGTGGGTGGTATTAATTTAGACGACCGTTACCTCAACAATGGAAAACACAAACTATACTGGCGGGATACACACATGCTGATTGAAGGGCCTGCTGTAAAAGAGTTACAATTCAATTTTTTCAAAAGCCTCAGCTTTGTAGCTAAAAAACAATTTGAATTAGATGCAACTTATTTTCCTGATAGCAACAACACGGAAAATAGCGCAAATGTCAGTATCGCTGCAAGCGGGCCTGCTTCCCCGCATCCATTCAATATGGAAGTACTGCTGGAGGCTATCACACAGGCAAAAAAAAGTATTAAGATTACAAATCCCTATTTCATACCATCGGATCAAATACTGACCGCATTAGAACTGGCAGCAGCTGCCGGTGTAGATGTGGAATTGATTATACCCGGTAAGTCGGATAGTTTTATTGTAGCACATGCATCGTTCTCTTACCTGACCCCTTTAATTGCAAGAGGTGTAAAAGTTTATTTGTATGACAAAGGGTTTGTTCATGCAAAAACGATGGTGGTGGATGGTAAAATCGGTTTTGTAGGTACGGTAAATATGGACATCCGTAGTTTTTATATCAACTTTGAAATTGCAGCCATTGTGCAGCATCCCGGATTTTGTGCGCAGATGGAAGCAGCATTTGCCAGGGACAAAGCCAACAGTCATATCATCATTGCTGCTGAGTGGGCAAACCGTTCAAGGTTTAATAAGCTTTTAGACTCAGTTTGCCATTTGCTGACCCCTTTGTTATAAATCGTACAGCTCCTGATAATCTAAAAAAGAATGTATCAACTATGCAATTGTACCGGTTCAAATGGTTAAAAAATAAAAAACCGATTGATCAAGAATGAGCCTATTTTCAATTTTTATTTTGTTATTCTTTATAATACATGAATTGCCAGGATACCAGCTATCAAAAGGGTACGAAAAAGTCTTTTACTAAGCTTTATAATCATGTAAATTTTAAGTATTTTGAATTTTTCAGAAAGAACCCGTTTTAAATAAATGCAAACAAACAATCCGAATCTTTTTTACCAGCAGCAAATCGCAAAGCATGAGGCAGAAGAAAAAAAGTTGGTCAAAAACAAAAGCCTGTTTTCTCTATTACGTCTTGTTTTTATTGTGCTTGCCATCATTGCATTATGGAAATTGTGGGCAGTCTCAATCACTTTTGCTTTTATAACATTTACTATTTTAACAGGAGCTTTCATTGCAATCGTAATCAAAGACCTGAAAAACAAAGAAGTTCTTGAAAACATCCGTTTGCTGAAAAAAATTTGCCGGGAGGAACTACGGATTCTAAGTCATGATTTCCTGAACTTGCCGGATGGGCAGGAATTATGCCCTGCTCATCATGCGTATGCGCAAGACCTTGATATTTTTGGAAAAAACTCTTTATATCAATATATCAACCGAACTACTTCAGAACAGGGGCATCGGCGGTTGGCGAGTTGGTTATTGAATCCTTCTTCCATAGAAAACATTTTACAAAGACAGGAAGCATGTGTTGCCTTATGTCAAAAACCCGATTGGGGGCAGCAGTTCCGTGCTTATGGTATTACCCATCCGGTTACTTTACCCTCTGAACAAAAAATAAATGACTGGAAACAAGACCAAAGACTCTTGCAAAATAAATCATGGCTTCGTATCATACGTTTCTTATTTCCACTTATTACGATTATCAGCCTGCTTCTTTTTCTGTTTGATATCATACCCGGTTCCCTGTTTACTTTTTTAATTATTGCATTCTTTGGAATTGCAGCTTCCATCAGCAAGCTATTTCAGCAACAATACCTCCGGCTGAACAAAATTGTTCCGGAATTGGAAACGCTGGAACAAAGTATCCGGATAATAGAAACCCATTCATTTGAAAGTGTTTTATTCAATCGGTTAAAAGATAATTTGGGTATTTCAAAAGAAGCCCCATCCCAAAGCATTAAACAACTCAAAAAAATTCTTGAACGCCTCGATTACCGGTACAACCCGATCATATATATTCCGCTCAACACTTTTTTACTATGGGATTTGCAACAGATCTTTTTACTGGAAAAATGGCAGTTAAAATTTCAACATCAGATTCCTTCCTGGTTTGATACACTTGCAGAAGCAGAAGCGTTGATAAGCCTGGGTACTGTTACATTCAACCATCCTGGATGGTGTTTCCCAAAATTCAATCCTGATCCATCCGATTTTGATTCAACCGAAATGGGGCATCCGTTGATTCCAATTTCCAAAAGAGTAAATAATACATTTTCCACACATGGTGCCAGGCAGATAAATCTTGTAACGGGATCGAACATGGCTGGCAAGAGTACCTTTTTGCGAAGCGTTGGAATAAATATCGTATTAGCTATGGCAGGAGCTCCGGTATGTTGTAAGGAATTAACTCTTTCTTCCATGAAAGTGATGAGTTCTATGCGGGTGAGTGACAACCTGGAAGAAAATACATCCACCTTTTATGCAGAGCTAAAAAAACTAAAAGAAATTATTGAAGCCGTCAGAAGGCAGGAAAATGTTTTTATCCTGCTGGATGAGATCCTGAGAGGCACTAACTCTGCAGACCGTCACACCGGATCCATGGCTCTTTTAAAACAACTGATCAGGGAAAACGCTTCTTGCATTGTCGCCACGCATGACCTGGAACTTTCCAAATTAGTTACCAGCTATCCGGGTAGCTTTCACAATTTTCATTTTGATGTGCAGGTAAAAGATGAAGAATTATTTTTTGACTATAAAATAAAAGAAGGCGTTTGCCAAAGTATGAACGCTTCCTTATTGATGAAAAAGATAGGGATAGAGTTGTAAAAAAATATTTCCAAAATTATTTTTTGCCCGGCTCCTTTTCAAACGGAGAGGATACACTACATTCCATTGTTCAGAATATTTATTGGGTGAGGCAGAATAAATTTATTTTCCCCAGCCAAACCAATCATTACCATTAGCATAAAGCATCAAAGCTATCAGGATGATCATACCTGTGATCTGGGCATATTCCAGGAATTTATCACTTGGTTTTCGCCCGGATACAATCTCATACAAAGTAAATAGCACATGGCCCCCATCAAGAGCAGGAATAGGCAGAAGATTCATGAATGCAAGTATGATAGAAAGAAATGCAGTGATTCTCCAGAACGCTTCCCAATCCCATTGATATTTCGGGAAAATAGAGCCAATGGCTTTAAAACCTCCCACTCCTTTATATCCACCCGTTTTTGGGTTGACGATTTTTTTGAACTGATCAATATAATAAGCCAATTCAGTTCCCGTTTTTTTAATACCCGCAGGAAACGCTGCAAAAAATCCGTATTTCTTCACATTCAATTTTACCCAACCCAAGCTGTCCATCTGTTCATAATCTCCATAGCCGTAAGGAATAAAACCCAGCTTTCCTTCGCTATCCACCGGCGCTTTGAAAGTAATTTCATTACTATCCCTTAATACACGAATATCCACTATTTGATCTTTGTGATCCAGCAATTCATTTTTCAATTCATCATAAAAATGAACGTTGGTGGAATCTATGCCGATTATTTTATCATTTTTCCTTAAGCCAGCTTTGTATGCATTACCGGTATCGGGGACATACAAGGCAATGACCGGAATTCTTGGTTCCAGGAAAAAACTGACATCCTTTTTTCTATTCATGATCAATTGCCCCAAAAGATCTACGGGCAATTTTAACTGGAGTGGTTCGCCATTGCGTTCCACCGTTATGTTGTCAGCAAGGATCACCGCACGAAACATTTTTTCAAAATCTTCTACCGGTTTGCCGTCCACTGCAATTATTTTATCGCCGTTTCTGATTCCTATTTTGTACAAAGTGCTGTCCACAACATGCACTCCGTATTTTAATGAGTTGGCCGGAATTTTTTTATCTCCCCAAATCATCAATATAAAAGCATAAATCACAAAAGCAGTAAGTACATTCATCGTAATTCCTGCCAGCATTATGATCAACCGTTGCCAGGCCGGCTTACTTCTGAACTCCCATTCTTTGGCGGGCTGCTTCATGGCTTCTTTATCCATACTTTCATCTATCATGCCTGCAATTTTTACATAACCGCCCAATGGCAACCAGCCTATACCATACACGGTGTCATGCACTTTCTTTTTTACCAATGCAAACCAGGGGTCAAAAAACAAAAAGAATTTTTCTACCCGGCATTTAAACCAACGGGCGGTGATGTAGTGCCCGAATTCATGCACAATGATGAGTATGGATAAAGCCAGTAGTAACTGCCCGACCTGTAAACCAACATTTGACCAATTGATCGCTAAAAGATTATTCATACAACGGTATTCCTGGACAAAGAATAAATTTTTGTTTTAAAAAGAATCTGCAAATATCAATGAAATCAGTCATTTTTTCAGTCTGGCGGCAAATAATTTGAAAAACCTTAAGAAGCGGGTTTATAGGTGAATGATATCGGCAGCATACGTCCGGGCCTCGCCATCGCTTTCAAAATATTCTTCGAGGGAAGGTTTGCTGATGTAAGGAACTTTCTGCATGGTTTTTTCAATCACATCTGTCATATCAAGAAACCCAATGCGATTTCTCAGAAATGCATAAACAGCGATCTCATTGGCCGCATTCATGATACAGGGTAAATTGCCGCCCTTGTGCAAAGATTCCATCGCCAATGCGAGATTTCGAAAAGTTTTCATATCCGGTTCTTCAAAATTCAGGGTGCTGATTTTTTTGAAATCATAACGGGGAAAATCATTCCGGATTCTTTTGGGAAATGCTAATGCATATTGAATAGGTAAACGCATATCCGGTAATCCCATTTGTGCTTTGATACTTCCATCTTCAAATTGCACCATGCTATGTATGATACTTTGAGGATGAATCAACACCTGAATTTTTTCCGGTTTGAGATTAAATAACCATTTTGCTTCAATCATTTCCAAACCTTTATTCATTAATGTAGCCGAATCTATGGTAACCTTTACACCCATATTCCAATTCGGATGTTGCAAGGCATGTTCTTTTTTTACATTTACAAGGAAATTAGGTTTGCGCCCCAGGAAAGGCCCACCTGATGCGGTAAGGATTACTTTTTCGATCGGATTCCTTGTTTCACCTACAAGGCATTGAAAAATGGCAGAATGTTCGGAATCAACGGGAATGACAGGAACTCTTTTCTCCACCGCTTTTCTCATGACAATATCGCCGGCAACAACAAGGGTTTCTTTATTGGCTAATGCTACTGCTTTTCCATTTTGAATTGCATTCAAAGTAGGTTTCAACCCTGCATATCCTACAATGGCAGCCAGCATCAGGTCATAACAATCCATGGCCGCCACTTCTTCCAATGCTTTTTCCCCGGTAAATACTTTTATGCTTTTTGCTGACAAAGCTTCCTTTACTTTCAAATATTTTTTTTCATCCCCGATGACTACAATGTTAGGAGAAAATTTTAATGCCTGTTGAATCAACAGTTCTTCATTGTCCTTTGCCGTTAATACTTCAGCAGAAAATTTATCAGGGTTCGCCGCAATGACATCCAGCGCCTGCGTACCGATAGAACCGGTAGAGCCAAAGATGGCTATTCGTCTTATATTTTGTTCAGTAGTCATGGAATGCAGTAATCAAAATAATCAAATATGAGTAATGTCGAAAACGAAAATCAATTTTCTTTCCATTTTATCAACTCATCGGCAATCTTTCGGTCATTGCTCAACCTCGGCACCTTGTTTTGTCCGCCTAACTTACCAATGGATTTCATATAATCAATAAACCCGTTTTTCCGAACCGGAACGATTTTCAGAGGTGCCAGAATGTTTCCTCTTCTCAAATCGCCATAATAGGTATTCTTTTCCTGGAGCACTTCATCCAGCCGGGATTCAAATTCCCCGATGTTAGCAGGTTTCTTTTCAAACTCCACAAACCATTCATGAAAAGATTTATCTTCCCCATTGCTGACATATGGCGCTACAGTAAACTCTGTTATAGGTATATGTTCTGCTGAAGCTGCTTTCAGCATACTATATTCCACTTCTTCACTAATGACATGCTCCCCAAATGCTGAAATAAAATGTTTTGTTCTTCCAGTCACTATTAAACGGTACGGGTTAACAGATACAAATTTTACCGTATCGCCAATGTTATATCCCCAGAGCCCGGCATTGCTATTAATGATCAGCGCATAATTTTCACCCACTTTTATATCTTTTAAAGACAGGCGGGTTGGCTGTTCTTTAAAAATTTCTGAAACAGGGATAAATTCAAAAAAAATACCACTGTTAGTATTCAACAATAAACCTTCAGCGTTTTTTGAATCCTGGAAAGCAATAAATCCTTCAGATGCAGGAAAAGTTTCAATGCCATCAATTTCTTTACCAATACTTTCCAGCAATTTTGATTTATAAGGTTCAAAATTTACTCCGCCATAAACCATAACAGAAAAATTTGGAAATATATCCTTGATTTTTTTTCCTGTTCTTTCGGTCAACAGATCAAAATACATCTGCACCCACGGAGGAATACCGCTGATCAGTGTCATATTCTGCCCCAATGTCTCGTCAGCAATTTTTCCGAGTTTGGTTTCCCAATCTTCAATGCAATTGGTTTCATAAGAAGGTAATTGGTTGGTTCTTAAATAACGGGGTATATGATGATTCACGATGCCGCTCAATCTTCCTGTTGGAATGCCTCCCACTCTTTCCAATTCCGGCGATCCGGAAAGAAAAATCATTTTACCATCTGCAAAATGTGTACTCCCTGTTTCTGCCATATAACATAGTAAGGCATTGCGAGCAGAATTAATATGATTAGGAATAGAGTCTTTTGTAATGGGTATGTACTTTGTACCGCTGGTAGTGCCAGATGTTTTAGCAAAATAAATAGGACGTCCTTTCCACAAAACATTATGTCTCCCTTCTTTGATTCGATCAATATATGGTCTGAGTAATTCGTAATCCCGGATAGAAATAGCTTGCCGGAATTCCTCATAGGTATTCACCTCATTTAGGTGGGTGTCCTTTCCTATTTCGGTTTTTCGGCCGGTTTTAATCATTGACCGGAGGATATTTTCCTGGTCGGCAACCGCCGTTTCTATACTCCTACGGATACCTTTATATATATATGAAGCAAAGGGCCTGGCTAAGAATGACTTGATTTTCATGATCTCATTGATAACAACAGGAAACAAAAGTATAAAGGATAGACGCAGAAACCATAATAATTTAGCCCCATAAAACTTTGATTTTCCGTTTGCAGGTTGATGTTTTCCCCTTACCTTTGCCCTCCTAATTTTCAAATTATGTTAGCAGTAGTAAAAATAGCCGGACAGCAATTTACCGTAGAAAAAGACCAAACTCTGTTTGTACCTCACCTGGAAGGTAAAGCAGGCGACAAAGTGGAACTGGAAGTGTTGTTGACTGATGCCGATGGCAAAATATCAATCGGCCCTGCTGTTAAAACAAAAATAAAAGCAGAAATTGTGGAACAGGTGAAAGGTGATACGGTGATTGCTTACAAACAAAAAAGAAGAAAAGGTTTCCATAAAAAGAAAGGACATCGCACAGCTTATACCCAAATCAAAGTAACGGGTATAGCATAACAAATTTGAAAACCTGAAATCATAAATTGTAAATTTTAAATTTCTTTTGTATGGCACATAAAAAAGGCGAAGGCAGTGTAAAGAATGGCCGTGACTCTCAAAGCAAACGCCTCGGGGTAAAAATCTTCGGAGGCCAACCTGCTATTGCCGGCAACATAATCGTTCGTCAACGTGGCACGGTATATCATCCCGGAAAAAATGTTGGTGTTGGAAAAGATTTTTCTTTGTTTGCATTATCAGATGGTGTTGTTGAGTTCAGAAAAGGAAGAAACAACAGAACCTATGTTTCAGTAGCAGACGTTCAAGCCTGATTTTAGTTTCCTGTTTTCCACATTGTAGAAAAAAAAGTTTTGATAGTATGAAATAATTATTATTTTTACTGTCGTTAACCCATTTTTACTAACAATTAAATTCTAAACAATGGCTACTAAAACAAAGAAAAAAGCTGCTCCTAAGAAAAAAGCAACTAAGAAGAAAGCAGCTAAAAAGAAAAAATAAGTTTTAATTTTTCTAAAAAGTTATACAGTCCTCCGTTATCCGGGGGACTTTTTTTTATATTTTCAAAATAAATCACTGCTACTCCAACTTTTTTATTTTGATAAACAGGCTCTGCATACAGCCAAATGTAATCTTTCATAACATCCATGATTGAAATTTACGGCTTCCGGGTCAGTCAGGTCATTCGTGTAATTCATAGCTAAAGCATAAATTGCATATATGGACAACGCCGTCATTGCTGATAATTTTTCACTCCTCGCTAAACTGATGGATATTCATGGTGAAAACTCTTTCAAAACAAAAACCTATTCGGTGGCTGCTTTCAATATTGAAAAACTACCCGCTCCTCTGAAAGATACGCCACGGGAAAAAATTTTTTCCATCAAAGGAATTGGAGAAAGCGTTGGGAAAAAAATTGTGGAGATGCTGGACACCAGTAAATTAGCTGTACTCGATGAATGGCTGCAAAAAACTCCACCCGGTGTAGTGGAAATGCTGAACATTAAAGGCATAGGCCCAAAAAAAATTCATACTATCTGGAAGGAAATGGGTATTGAGTCTATCGGCGAATTACTGTATGCCTGCAATGAAAACCGGCTTACGCTTTATAAAGGCTTTGGTGAAAAGACTCAGAAAAATGTTCTGGATGCCATTGAATTTTATACACAGCACCAGGGACAATTTCTATATGCAGAAGCTGAAGCTGTATTTCCGCAGATACACTCTTATATGAAGAAATTGTTTTCTCCCCAGTCCGTTCATATCACCGGGGCGTACAGAAGGCAATCGCCCATCATTGAAGAAATGGAATTTGTGGTGCTTGAAAATAATGATAGCATAAAACCAAAATTCATTTCATCGCAACCACCGGAATTATTAGAAGAAAAAGACGATACGCTACTTTATCAACTCAAAAACGGGTTGAAACTTCGGCTTTATACAGGAAAAGGATTCTTGGAAGAAAAATTATTTCTTACTACAGGTTCTGTCGAATTTACAGAAGCTTTTCTAAAATCTTTTTCATCAGTAAAATTTGGAAAAGAATCAAAAACGGATGAAGCTGCGTTTGCGAATGTTAAGATTCCGTTCATACCCCCCTGTCTTAGGGAATCTGCCGGTATCATTGAAAAAGCTAAGAAAAATTCCCTGCCTCACCTGATACAACCGGAAGATGTAAAAGGATTGATTCACTCACACAGTAACTGGAGCGATGGTGTAAATACCATTGAAGAAATGGCCCTTGAACTGATCAAAAGGGGCTTTGAATACCTGGTGATTTCCGATCATTCCAAATCTGCTTTTTATGCAAACGGGTTGACAGAAGAAAGAATTAAAGAACAGCACCACTATGTGGATGAATTAAACGCTAAATTAAAACCATTTAAAATTTTCAAAAGTATTGAATGTGACATCTTGAATGATGGCCATCTTGATTATTCAGACAACGTCCTTTCTACATTCGACCTGATTATCGCTTCTGTACATAGCAATTTAAAAATGACAGAAGAAAAAGCCATGATGCGGCTGATGAAAGCTATAGAAAATCCTTACACAAATATTCTTGGCCACATGACCGGTAGATTATTGCTAAGCCGGAATGGGTATCCTGTAAATCATAAAAAGATCATTGATGCCTGCGCCAAAAATCAAGTAGCGATAGAATTGAATGCACACCCCAGGAGGCTTGATATGGATTGGAAATTTATAGACTATGCTCTTGAGAAAAATGTTCTGATTTCTATTGATCCAGATGCACATACTTTGGATGGGTTTGATGATATTCGGTATGGAGTATTGGCTGCGCAAAAAGGCGGATTGACCAAAGAAAAAAACCTCAGTAGCTTTTCGTTGAATGAATTTGAAGTGTGGCTGGCGAAAAACAGGAAGAAAAAAGGCGTATAAAATTTTCGTTTATAAAAATAATTTGGCTTCTTTCAAACAATTTGAATTATACTAATACTTATGATACTCAGAAAAAATGCAATCTTATTTTTTAGCTTGTTCCGTCTTCTGCTTCTGTTTTCGTGTAGCGCTGCTATTCCTACCAATCATAATGAAAAAGGGGTTGAAGCGGCAATGAATCACTTAAATAGGCTGACTTTAAAAACCGATGCTGACTCCATTGCACTTTTATATACTCCTGACGGTAACTTAGGAGATGTTGCAATCGGAAGAGATTCAATAAGAAATTTTCTTGCCCGCTTTAAAAATATAAAAGTTCTATCACAAAAATCTACCACAGATTCCATAAATATTTCGGGAGATACCGCTATTCAAAAAGGTAAATATTATCAATCGGATTTGATCTCCGGAAAAGATACTGTATATGTGAAAGGAACATTTATTGCGAAATGGCAATGGACAAATGATAAATACTGGCTGATAAAGGAAATGCATACAGCGCCAATGAGATAAACTGTTTGAATTTTTTTTTCAATTCATTGCCTTATGCATACATCTCTTCCCTCAACAATTTCACTCTTTCATCAGCAAGGTATTCATCAAATTCCATCAGCCGGTCAATAATCCCTTTGGGTGTAAGTTCGATGATACGGTTGGCAACAGTTTGCATGAATGTATGGTCATGACTGGTTAATAAAACAATTCCTTTAAACGCAATACACTGCTCGTTAAAGCTCTGAATACTTTCCAGGTCCAAATGGTTTGTAGGTTGATCCAATAAAATCACATTCGGGTTTTGTAACATCATCCGGCTGAGCATACATCTTACTTTTTCGCCACCGCTCAGCACATTTGTTTTTTTCATCACATCATCACCGCTGAATAACATCTTGCCCAAAAATCCACGAAGAAAAGGCTCGTCTGCATCTGTTACATGCGACGGAACATATTGGCGCAACCAATCCATCAGGTTCATTGCGCCGTTAAAGTATTGACTGTTTTCCTGGGGAAGATATGCATGAGTGACTGTGGACCCCCACTCATACGAACCGCTGTCGGCAATTGTTTCTGCAGTGATGATATTGAAAAAAGAAGTTACCGCCAGCGGATCACGGCTCAGCAATGCAATCTTATCTCCTTTATTTATGGTGAAGGTGACATTGCTGAACAGCTGTCTTCCTTCAACAGACTTGTTTAATTTTTCAACATTCAATATCTGGTTCCCCACCTCACGCAATGGCTGAAAAATAATTCCCGGGTATTTCCGGTAGCTCGGTTCAATTTCTTCAATACTCAGTTTTTCCAAAGCTTTTTTTCGTGATGTTGCCTGTTTGCTCTTGGATGCATTTGCGCTGAACCGGGCAATAAAATCCAGTAATGCCTGTCTTTTTTCTTCAGTCTTTTTGTTTTTATCATTTATCTGGCGGGCCATCAACTGAGAGCTTTCATACCAGAATGTATAATTGCCTGTAAATATTTTTATTTTTTGCCGGTCCACATCCGCTACATGGGTACACACTGCATCCAGGAAATGACGGTCGTGACTTACGATCAAAACAATATTTTCATAATCAGCCAAAAAATTTTCAAGCCAACTTATGGTTTCAATATCCAATCCATTGGTAGGTTCATCCAGTAATAAAATATCAGGATTGCCAAAAAGTGCCTGGGCAAGCAGTACCCGAACTTTTAAATTGGATGGAATATCTTTCATCAATGAATTATGATGCTCTTCATTTACTCCTAACTCGCTCAATAAAGTAGCCGCATCACTATCTGCCGTATAGCCTCCCATCTCGCCAAATTCACTTTCTAATTCAGCAGCTTTCATTCCATGTTCTTCTGTAAAATCGGCAAGCGCATATATTTCCTCCCGCTCTTTCATGATAGACCATAATTTATTATGCCCCATCATCACGGTATTCAAAACAGATTGTTCGTCAAATTCAAATTGATTTTGCTTCAATACTGCCATCCGATCACCGGGAGTGATAGTCACCGTTCCCTTATTTGGCTCAATTTCACCGCTCAGTATTTTCAAAAAAGTACTTTTGCCGGCGCCGTTTGCACCGATGACTCCATAGCAATTTCCTTTGGTGAAATTCAGATTCACTTCTTCAAACAATACCCGTTTCCCATAAGCCAGTTTTAAATCCTTTACGCTGATCATGTTCTATTTTTTGGGGCTGCAAAGATACGGGAAGAATCAGCTTTTCTCAACAGTGAAATCATATAAATTAATATAGAATGACTGGTTTTATTTTATTTACTCTTTCCGATAACTTATACCTGCAATGTCCATGATTATTCTGCAACATGGAATCTCAGAGCCAGGAATTGAATTTTTTAATGAACCATTTTTTAACTACCTGCGTCAAAACGCAATAAGATAAAAGTATCCCGATTAGCCAGGGAAAATAAGCAGCGGGTAACGCCACCATTTTAAAAGATGCTGCAAATGGTGAAAATGGGATGTAAATACCAATTGCCATGATCAAAGATGTCAATGCAAGTACCGGTGCAGTAGCCCAGCTTTGAAGGAAAGGAATTTTTCTTGTGCGGATCATGTGTACTATTAAAGTTTGCGACAACAATCCTTCAACAAACCATCCCGACTGAAAAAGAGCTTGATGTTCTGGCGTATTAGCCTTAAAAACAAAAAACATCACCGCAAAAGTGGCATAATCAAAAATGGAGCTGATGGGACCAATATAAAACATAAACCTCCGGATACCGCCTGCGCTCCATTTCTGGGGCGTTTCAATAAATTCATTATCCATATTATCCCAGGGGATTGATACCTGAGAAGTATCATACAATAAATTTTGTACCAGTATTTGTACCGGAAGCATTGGCAGGAAGGGGAAAAAAGCGCTGGCTCCCACTACGCTGAACATATTTCCAAAATTGCTGCTTGCAGCCATCTTGATATACTTAATGATATTACCGAATGTTTTTCTGCCATGAATAATCCCACGTCGCAACACCATCAGATCCCGTTCGAGCAAAATAATATCAGCGCTTTCTTTAGCGATATCCACGGCTGTATCAACAGAAATACCGACATCAGCATCACGAAGCGCCGGCGCATCATTGATACCATCACCCAAAAAACCAACTGTATGCCCTTTTGCTTGTAATAATTTTATAATTCTTGATTTTTGTATCGGGCTAAGCTTGGCAAGTACATTAGTATGATCGAGCCTTGTTTTTAATTCTTCGTCATTCATATTTTCCAGTTCAGCACCGAGTAAAACATTTTGCACCGAAATCCCAACATCCTTACAAATTTTTTTCGTTACAATTTCATTATCCCCTGTCAGCACTTTTACACCAACTCCCAATTTTTGAATGGCCTTGATAGATATATCGGCTGAAGGTTTGGGCGGATCCAGAAAACCTATAAAACCGGTAAGTGTCATATTAGTTTCATCGTTTACAGAATATGCAAGAGTTCCAGGTTCAAATTCTTTTACTGCTACCAATAATACCCGTAGTCCTTCTTCATTGTATTCCCGGCTCTTTTGCAGAATGTCCAGCCGCTTCTCGGTGTCCAGTGGAACAACCTTATCATTTTCGATATGTAATTGCCGGTCATCTCCAGGATCAAATGCATGAGAACAGACAGCAATCATTTCTTCTGTTGCCCCTTTACAAATCATCAAATGTTTTCCGTTATCCCTTTGCAATACTACTGACATTCTGCGACGGGTAAAATCAAAAGGTATTTCATCAATTTTTTTAAAGTGCTCATCTAATTTTAATATATGGTCCACTTCGGCATGATTCAGTACGGCCATATCCAGCAGGTTTTTTAGACCTGTCTGGTAATAGCTGTTTAGATAAGCCCATTTTAATACTTCATCATCTTTGTCCCCGTTTATATTTCGATGAATTTCCAATACAATTTTATCCATCGTTAAGGTTCCCGTTTTATCGGTACACAACACATCCATAGCACCGATATTCTGAATGGCGTTGAGTCTTTTCACAATCACTTTTTGTTTGCTCATACTCAACGCCCCTTTCGCAAGATTGGTAGTTACAATCATGGGCAACATTTCGGGTGTTAGCCCTACAGCTACAGTCAAAGCAAAAAGAAATGCTTCAATCCAATTTCCTTTGGTAAACCCATTTATCAGGAATACCATCGGAACCATAATGAGGATGAACCTGATCAACAGCCAGCTTACACTGTTTACACCTTTGTCAAAACTGGTTTCCACTCTTTTAACAGAAATAGATTGACTAATGTTTCCAAAATATGTTTGATTACCTGTTTTTAATACAAGAGCAGTAGCCGAGCCACTCACTACATTGGTGCCCATGAAAACTATATTTTCCAATTCGATAACGGCAATATTTGATTGAACTATTGTAGATAAATCTCTTTTTTCCACAGGCAATGATTCACCAGTAAGAATAGATTGGCTGATAAATAAATCTTTGGATTGTAGAATGCGGCAATCGGCAGGGATCATATCCCCTGCTGACAAATAAATAATATCTCCGGGTACTAATTCCCTGATATGAATTTCTTTTTTCCCTTCTCCTATTCTCAGAACTGTGGCTGTAGTGGTTATCATTCCCTTCAATTTCTCAGCTGCTTTATTACTGCGGAACTCCTGCCAGAACCTGATTAAAGAACTTAACAGGATCATAGAAGATATAATAATGAGTGTGTCATAATCCTGGTGTTCGGGTCTTACCAATATAACATCTGTAAGCAGCGAAACAAGAGCTACGATTGATAACACCGCATTGAACGGAGTAAAAAAAGCCAACAACAGCTGCACATACCATGATGTAGCTTTTTCATGTACAATTTCATTCAGCCCGAATTGCTCCTGCTTTCTGACAATATCTTCCGGAGAAAGCCCTAAAGGATTAGATTGCAATTCTGAATAGCACGTTTCAATACCTGAAGCTGATAGCTTTTTTATAAAAGAGGCATCGTATTCAGCTTTTCGTGTTACGAGTTGAATTGTATCCTTTACTTTTGATTGTATTTTTTTAAGCATAGATGAATTAATTAAGAAAGTTACCAATTCATAGGTAGTTCATATTTTAAAATTCAATATGAGCCCTGATGCCGAATACATGCACCGGCCCTCTGTCCTTATTATAAGCGGGGTTGTTTAGATACTGGTAATCCAATGTTACCCATAAAAAACGTTCCGCTTTTGCGCTATAATACATTTCAACAATGGATTCCCTGCCATAATTTAAATCACCATCCCCAATAATAAAACCATATCCCCCTTTTTTCAAAAAATCCCGATGAAGTTTTGAAATCCCGTTTGTAACCGCAGCGATTGCAAATACATCTTCCGGCCTTTTCCATGCAATACCCTTTGTTGAAAATCCAAAACTAACCGTATTATCTATTTCTGTAAAAGCCCAACTTACATATTTACCATCATTCCATCCGCACCGGATAAACATTCCGGTATTTTTAAAAAGTTGTTGTTCCGCATTAATCCCGATCCCGGTTTTCTTACCTCCGTATTTATTATTTTCTGCATTTCCTGAAATTATATTCAGCAAAAAAATATTGTTATTTTCCAAAGCATTCAATCCTTCCTGATAAGAAAGAGATTTTTCATTAGTGTTGCTTACAAATAATCTTAACCTGCCCGGCCGCTTAAACAATGAAAAGTCATGTTCAAATTCCAATGTTTCCGAATGCGCTTTGAACAATTTGTATTCCATCAAATGATAATTTGCAATGCGGGGAACCGCTACGCTGGATAAACGAATTGCCCATTGTCGTTTTATTAATTCAATGACCAATCCTTCCGTATAACCCCGGGTATTAGCAGGATAATCCCAGGCACCATTGGCCCAAATGCTCCAGTTGAAAAATTGTGTACGGGGATCTTTACTGTATGTATTATCATCATAAAAATCACTGATAGCAAATTTACCGGCAGTAATAGTGATACGGTTGACAGGAGTTTTACCTGCTGCCTGGTTGGCATCATCTGTTACATATTCATATTGCGTGTTTGGGAGTGCTATGTATTGCTGAAGAAAGGCTCTGGCTACAAAGACCTGTGGTTCTACAGAACCTACACGATATGTTTCGCCGTTCAATGCGCCGGCCACGCCCCTGGTATAACTCAACCCTTTGCCGCCTGAAACTTCCGGGTTAAAATATAAAATTGCTCCACGCCACAATTTTCTCCCGATAAATAAAGTAGATGTGAGGCTGGTTGCAGACGGCTCCACACTGTCTGCCAGGCTGTTCATTCCTGAATAAAGAGATTTGAATCCTGAATGTTTTTGTGCAATAAGGGTTAGCTGAAAATGTACGGACCACTTTTTAAAACTGCTGTCCTGGGCTTTACTGCTGAAAGCTAACAATAACGTAAAAAAAATATTAATGAATATAAATTTCATGCTCCTGTCAATTTGAAAGTTTCTATTAACTCCAGGCAGCAAATGGCGAAATACAAACCCGCTACTTCCTGGATTAAAGATCAAAAACAAATTACTTTTTTTAAGGAACTGTAAAAGAGTATAAGCTGTCATTTATAAACAAATAACATAATATGGGAAAAAGAAAAGAGTGTTTATCATAAATACAGGATGTGAGGCAATTTTTAATATCACAACTTAAATATTTGGAACAAAAGCGAGGGAACACTAAAGAAGGAAATTTATAACACCCCCGCTTACAGCAGTAAGATTCAATGGGAAAACTATTCAATGCCTCGCTGGCGGGGATAGAAAGATTCCTGACTATGTACCCCAACCATATTTCCAGGTGTAGCAGCATCATTATTCTTGTTATTAAATAAAAATTCAGCGGGGCAAGTGTCGTCCATAAATAGTTTAACCATTAATAATGGCGCAAAAGTAAAATTCATTTTCACTACGGATAAAATAAATTTTTGAAACATCATGGCGTTTTATGAATTTGACTTCGCATGAATAGTTAAAATAAGCATGCCACGATTTTAGCCGTGGCATGTTTGATTCAAAGCTGATTATTCCATTACATTCCAAACATCCCCCCTCCGGGGTTTCTAGGATCTGTTTTCGAATGCATTTCATATTCTTTAGGTGGTTCAGCATTCAATAAATTTTTTACAAAATAATCCCAGCGGCGGCGCATCATGTAAGGCGAATATTGTCCATAGCCATGTGTACTGTTAGGAAAGATTACCAGATCATAATCTTTATTTGCTTTTTCCAAAGCTTCAATAACAAGCATAGTGTTGGTGGGTGGTACATTATTATCCATCATACCATGAGCCAGCATCAGTTTTCCTTTCAGATTTTTTGCAATATTCTGATTAGCCTGTGCCGTGTAATTGTCTGTGCCATCAGGATTTTTTGTAAGCAAGCCAATATAACGTTCGCCCCAGTCATCTTCGTAATTGCGGTTATCATGATTGCCGGATTCTGAAATACCTACTTTGAAAAAATCTGGATACCGGAACATGGCACATGCCGTAGCGAAACCTCCACCCGAATGTCCCCAAATTCCTACCCGGCTTGTGTCAATATAAGAATATCTGGCGGACAGCTGCCGAATACCTGTAATTTGATCCGGCAATGTATTCGTACTCATATCAGGATAATACATATCGTGAAAGCTTTTTGAACGGTCGGGGTTGCCGGTACCTTCAATGGCCACAACAATAAATCCTAACTCTGCCAGTGCCTGGTTATCTCCTCTTGAAGCACTGAATCCCCAATTGCCGCCAATACTTCCGCCTTGCGGGCCGGGATAGATGTAGTCAATGATGGGATACTTTTTATCCGGATCCAAATTAGTGGGCACAAACATCAAACCGTAAATATCTGTCATACCATCATGTGCTTTCAGTGTGATGGGGATCAGTGGTTTCCATCCGGTTGCTTTCAGTCTTGATATATCTGTTTTTTCCAGATCCACAATTTTCTTTCCATTCATATCTCTTAGTACAAATGTATTAGGCATATCAGGTTTGGAATAATTATCTATGAAATATTTCTCTGAAGGAGAAAGTGAAATATTGTGTGTGCCTGCATCCGGAGTTAACACTTTGAAATTTTTTCCATCTAAATCAATTTTACAAAATGAACTGAAGTAAGGATTTTCCGCCTGCAGACCGTCTGCAATAAAATAGACCACTCTGTTTTTTTCATCCACTTTGATTATGCGGGTGACCACCCAATCGCCCTTGGTGATCTGATTTTTTAATTTTCCTGTTTTAGAATCATATAAATATAAATGTCCCCAATTATCTCTTTCAGAATACCAGATGATCTCATGAGTTTTTGATAAATACCTCCAATTGATAGCGCCCTGTCCGGATTCATATTGAGTAGGAACAATTTCTTCAAAAACTTCTATTATCTCCCCGGTAGCTGTATTGGCAATCCGGAATTTTTCCTGCTTATGATCTCTCGATGTTGAGACAAAAGCCAGTTCCGATTCATCATCACTCCAATCCACATCATCTAATGTGCCGCTGCTGGAAATATTATCACTGAGTGTGGCCCGGTGCGGATCCATGGGCATATTGAAAAAAATAACTTTAGGTTCATCTACATTGATCACGCAACGCTGCAACATTGGAATATCTTTATCACCAGGAAGCGGGTATTTCCATTCACGCAATTCAGGATGGCCCACATTGGTACTGACTAAATACATATTTCCCACATTGCGCTGATCCTGTTTAAACGTAGCAATTTTTTTTGAATCGGGTGACCATCGAAGAATTGCCCGGTCGCTGGAAGCCCAACCGGCATTATCGGTAGCATAACCAAAATCTTTGACACCATCGGATGTCAATTGTGTTAGTTGATTTGTTTTTGTATCCCGGACCCAGAGATTGTAGTCTTTGATAAAAGCAGCTTTGCTTCTATCCGGTGACAATACTTCTATGCCTCTTCCGCTTCTATTGAAACCACCTCTTTGTCCTTCATTATTCCTTTCATCGCCTGTAGCTTTGGTTACAGAATACGTTTTAAGATCACAATCCCAGGATTGCCCGTCAGCACGAAAGCTGATTGACTTTGCATTGGAAGAAAAATTAAAAAATTGAAAAGGCAGCATCCATGCAGAATAATTCTTTCCGGATACAGTAGATAATGACCTTGCTAGTCTTTGCTGGTCAAAAGCCGGCGCCCGGGTTCCCAGTACAGGATCCACTAAAATAAATTCGCTGCCCTGTGCTGTCAAAACCCGATACCAGAATTTATCGCCGGGCAGCCAGTTGGCCTGTACAGTTCCCCTGTCAATAAATGGTTGTGTATGGTATGACAAAAATTGTTCAGCATGTTCATAATCTTCTGATGTGAGAACATTTTTCTGTGCAATTACAGATATTCCCAGGAAGGAACATATAAATAACAAAAAAAATTTATTCATATTAAAAATTGAAAGATGAAGATTGTATAATAATAGTATTAATTCAGCTTGCGCAATTTAAAGTCTTTTTAATAAACAACTTTTTTGTAGCATACTAATTTTCACAGAAAAACAACAATAACGTTTGCCGTATTTGATCTTTCTTCAAATCCCTGTCATATAATCAGTACCTTTGCGCCGCTGGACCTGAAACGAAACTGAAATAACGGGTTATGGGATATTTTTTCCCATTACATTTTTGAACCCCACGATCGCACAAATATCATGACAAACAAATTATCTCAAAAGAAAATTCCTATCTCTATTGCATTAGATCCCACTCTGGAATCAGAAGAAATTAAACAGGCATCTTTTTTCAATAAAGGCCGTTTGTTACTCATATCTGCATTAGCCGTATTCATAGCAGCAGCAGCCAGTGTCATTGCAAAAGGATTGATTTACCTGATCAATTTCATTACCCATATTTCATTTTATGGAAACTTCACTATTTCTGCTGTAAGCCCTGCAGATAATCATTTAGGTATTTGGGTCATTGTAATTCCTGCCATTGGTGGACTTATTGTTGGGTTGATGGCATTTTATGGTTCCAAAGCAATACGTGGTCATGGCATTCCGGAAGCCATGGAACAAATTCTTACTAATCAAAGTAAGATCAAACCCACCATTACTTATTTGAAACCGATTTCTTCTGCAATCTCAATAGGTACCGGAGGCCCTTTTGGTGCCGAAGGCCCCATTATTGCTACTGGTGGTGCATTGGGCTCAACAATTGGTCAGCTCTTAAAAATTACTCCGCACGAAAGAAAAATTTTATTGACTGCCGGAGCAGCTGCTGGCATGGCAGCAATATTCGGAAGCCCGATTGCAGCCATCTTTTTAGCGATTGAATTATTACTTTTCGAATTTTCACCACGCTCTATAATCCCGGTTAGTTTAGCCTGTATCACCGGTGCAGCCGGACATTATTTATTTTTCGGACAGGAACCTGTTTTTGCAACTGGTCATCTTATAGATACCCCCTCTAATATTGCACTTGCCGGGTACAGTATCATTGGTATTATTATCGGCTTGCTTTCCGTGCTGGTAACCAAAATAGTTTATTTTATTGAAGACAGCTTTGAGAAAATTCCAATTCATTGGATGTGGTGGCCTGCTATCGGGGGATTAGCAGTTGGTATTATCGGGTATTTTGCTCCAAGGACATTGGGGGTAGGATATAATAATATTACCGATGTTCTTACAGGAAGTTTACCCATGCAAATTGTTTTGTCATTATGCTTGTTCAAATTTCTTTCCTGGGCTATTGCTTTGGGCAGTGGCACCTCCGGTGGTACTTTAGCCCCATTACTCACAATTGGTGGGGCCGTGGGCGCCTTATTTGGACAATTAGCAATAGACCTGTTTCCTTCTGTAGGAATAACCATTCCACTTGCAGCATTGGTAGGTATGTCTGCCATGTTTGCGGGGGCTTCGAGGGCATTTGTCACTTCAATAATTTTTGCTTTGGAATCAACAGGTCAAACGAAGGCATTGGTTCCGTTATTGGCAACCTGCAGTGCTTCTTATATTATTTCATTTTTCCTGATGGAAAATACCATCATGACTGAAAAAATTTCACGAAAAGGCGTGAAAGCTCCTACTTCTTATGAACCTGATATCCTGGAAAAAATCAACGTGGAGCAGGTAATGGATAAAAATAGTCTTGTGTTCAGCACTGATAATACTACCGAAGAAGTGATTCATTGGCTGGAGAAAGAACCGGAGTATAAAGAAAATTATTTTATCATTTCCACTGCTGAAGGAGAATATAAAGGAATTTTAAGTGCGTCCAATTTATTCAGCAAGCATCATAGTAAACATACTCCCATCGGGACTCTTGTACGCAGAAAAAATATTTCCATTAATGAAGATGACAGCCTGAGATCTGCGGTGGAACTGATGGCCAAAGAAAACGTTGATGTTTTACCGGTGTTGTCATCGCATGATAACTCGATTTCAGGAACGCTTTCTTATAAAAATATCCTGTCCAGTTATAAGCATAGTATGAATGAACATCAGAAAAATAATGCGGTGATCTCTTTAAAAAGAAGAAGCCTGAAGATCCTGATCCGGGGCCAGCAAATAATCCGGAATATCAAATCAAAAATTGAGGATTAATAAAAAAAGGTAATATATTTTTTTGAATTTATTAGCTCTTCATTTATGAAGCTGCTGCCGGCAACTGTACATAAAATGTAGAGCCTTTTCCCTGTTCTGTTTCAAACCATATTTTTCCTTTGGCTTGTTCCACAATCCCCTTACACATAGCTAAGCCCAACCCCGTGCCTGATGATTTAGTTGTAAAATTTGGGATAAAGATTTTAGATTGTGTATCAGCAGGGATGCCTTCACCATTATCTTTAATACTTACATACATTACACCGTTCGCCAAGGCTTCTTTCACTTCAATGATACATTGACCATGGCCGTTATGTGCTTCCACCGCATTTGTGAAAAGATTAGTGAACAAGCGGTTCATCTGGGTTTTATCAGCATGCAGCAGTAATTTTTCCTGTACCGGCTTCCAAATGATTTCCACATTAGGATCGGTACGGTATAAATCTTTTAATGATCCAATGACATCATGTAAGTCGAACAATTCAACATTTACATTCCCGATATTGGCAAACTGTGAAAAATCTGCTGCAATTTTTGATAAATGGTCAATCTGTTCCACCAGGGTTCGAGCTACATTTCCCGAAAGCTCTTTTACATTAGGTTGGTTGTTGTCAATAGCTTTTTGCAGATATTGAATGCTCAACTTCATAGGCGTTAACGGGTTTTTAATTTCATGCGCCACTTGCCTGGCCATTTCTCTCCAGGCTCCTTCCCGCTCACTTTTTGCTAATGCCGAAGCACTTTCGCCGAGCTTTGTTACCATTTTATTATATTCTTTTACCAACTCTCCTATCTCGTCTTCACGGTTCCATGTAATTTCTTCATTCTTCTGACCGAGATTCACCTCACGCATTTTACTGCTGATTATAGAAAATGAACGGGTAATACGGTTGGTAATAAATAATGCGATAACACCGGCAATCAGGAAAATAAATGCATTGAGATTGATAATGGCAACCAGGAAATTGGATATTTCCTGGTTCAGCTCCCTTTGAGAAGCGAAGTAAGGAATATTGAGATAACCGTAAACATTTCCATCTTCATCTCGAACCGGAGCGTAAATGCTGAGATAAGAAAGCTCGGCTATCTGTTCCTCCTGCACATGCTGCACCTGGCGTAGCCTGCTGAGATGAAAAAAAGCAACAGGGTTCATCTTGGAACTCAGGACACCTTTCCTGTAAACATTAGCTTCTGAAGATACCTTCAGGTTGCCGTCGATATCATACACATTCACATCTACATCATGTATATCTGAAACCTCATCCACTAATTTTTGAAGATCAAAATTGCTTACAGTATCATATATTTTCACCACATCATCAAACGTACTGTGGTCGGCCTGTTTCTTTTGCATCTCATTGACCATAACCTTCATTGTACGGCTTAGCTTTTCACTGTTGTTCGTGTTATACCGGCTTTTAAAAAAAGAAAGCGTTACAATACCGATTACAAGAAATGAAAGTACGCTGATGAAAATGATTGTACTGTGTACCTGCATCCGGATATTAAGCTGAAATATTTTTTTAAACCCTTCATGATAATAAATATTTTTCAGTAAAACAGAGATTAGTTGCACAGAAGCCACTAAAAAAAGAAAAGAGCAAAAAATATATGAAAATAATGTAATCGCTTCGATGATCGTATCCCGCTTGCGGGCCATCACTACCACTTTCTCCTTACTGGCACGGTACCATAATTCATCATATTCACCATTGATCCGCTTTTCATATTCTTGTTTGGGCACCTCAGTATCTGTAATTGATGTGGCAAACGGATATTTGTTAGATGGCGATACTAATCTTTTGTTATTATAAATCGCATAGGAATAAATCGGCGAGTTTTCAGCCTCCCCTTGTTTCAATTGCTTAAAAAGCTCAGGGAATAATGCATCGCTACTGTACTTTTTGGGATTGGAAATGATGAATAAAGAACCGAGTTTTTTCCCGTCATCGTTCACTGCCTCTCTTTTTGTGATATAGGTGAACTTATCGTATGAGGTTTCATAGTAATAAATGTCCGGGATATTGGTGAGTTTAGATTGACCAAGAATTGTATTCAGAGCCTCAAACGTTGTAGGATCGTCGTTATTTATTCCCTTCCCGGCACTATCATATACATATAATTTAGTGTCGTACTTATTCAGATAGCCCCGGTAATTTTCGGTGATGATGCTGTCCCTGAATTCTTTTCCTTTTTCAACATCCAGGAATCGGTAAAAATTATCTGCCAAATAACTTTTATCCAGGTATTGCAAAGCAATGCTGAGTAAGCGTTCACTGGAAGGATCCGTTTGATCCACCAACCTTTCTGCATAGGCTTTTCTTTTTTCCCATTCAGCTTTTTTATTTTCCGAAAGCATAATGGCAGATATAGAACCAGAAAAAATAAATATCCAGAAAAGTATACCGGCAATATTGATACGGAAACGACTCAGTAAAAAACCCTTCCAATTCACCAGCCACGTATAGACCAGGAGCCATAACAAAACAGGGAGGTAAAATAAAACCGTAGGATCCCCTGACCTAAAAGTCAAGTAGGCCAAACCCACAAGGCCGATACTAAAATAAACAATCATTGTCCGTCCTTCGAATAACGGGAAAATCAGGCGGAATAATAACTGGGTAAAATAATAGTATGAAAAAGAAAGACAAGCCAGAACAACAAACCCAACAACAGTATATGCATTCAAACTGAAAAAATCGGTTACATCAAATGATATTTTGGAGTCCGCCACCATACTTCGTATTACTGTTGCCAGTAAAAAAGTTGAAAGTATCAATAAACATAATGCAACGGCCCCCGTGAGCCAGCGGAGCTTTTTAGGAAGTGTAGCTGCCAGGTTTTCCCGGTGTTGTAATTTGGACCATGCAAATAAAACGATCCAGCAGAAAAATACCGCATTGATCAGCAAGTCGCCTAGTGAACGCTGTACAATATTAGATCCATAAATAGAAGGATCAAATAATTCAAACTGGCGCAGATTTAAAACAGAAGGGAAAAAATAAATCAACACTCTGAAAGTAACCAATAATAAAGTGATAAGCCCTATTCCTTTTATTGCCCTTGTTTTCCGGGCTATAGTTTCTGCACGCAAATGAAAAAATATCAGTAAAAAAAAGACGGCACTGAAACGCAACACTATTGTCCATGTGTCATTATATGGAACTGTACCGGATACTTTCAGATTTCGTTGCAGATAAAAAACTGTATTACCGCTGGCAGATTTTACCGGGAAATCCGTTGCCGAATTGCTGATCGTTACTCTTTTCACTGCAGTGCGGCTATAGGCAAATTGCTGAGGTAGATAATCTGTTTCAATAAAAAAATCAGACTCCACGGGAACCATTGCATAAACCATAATGTGGCTGCTGATACCCGGTAAACTAATTGTTTTTTTTACCGTAAGATAATAACCGTTATCAAGGTGTTCGGGATATTCGCCATCATTCATTTCATAAGTTTCAGGCGGAGGCAAAATGATTTGTGTACTCCAGAAATGTGTGTCTATTTCTCCGAAAATATTTTCAGAAATAAGAAATACGCCATAGTCTTTGGCAACAAGTTTATTAAAATCACTGAATGTTTCTTTGTTTTCATACAATTGCCGGATCAGGGTAGTGTCCTCTAAAAAATCAGCAAAATCATTTTCCTGCCGGTGTAGATAATTTTCCAGCAGCCGCACTTCCCTGCTGATGGATGTTCTGTTTGAGTACAGAGTATTAAATCCGAGAGAAATACCAAATAATACAGCTGCCAGAATCAGCAGGCCGTATTTTTTAAAGAAAATATTTAAAAGATTTTTTTTCAAATTTCATTCTTCTGTTTGATGGTATTCCAGATGGTATCCATTTCCTGAAGAGTCATTGAATCCAGGTTTTTTCCCTGCATGTGTGCCTGTAGTTCCATTTGTGAAAATCTATGTATGAATTTTTTGTTGGTACGCTCTAATGCATGATCAGCATCCAACTGCAAAAACCGTGCATAATTGACTAATGAAAAAAATACATCCCCAAGCTCTTCCTCGGCCTCATCAATTTTTCCTGATACCACAGCCTGCTGCAGTTCGTTTATCTCCTCTTCTACTTTTTCCCAAACCTGGTCTTTATTTTCCCATTCAAAGCCCACTTGTTTTGCTTTTTCCTGCAGGCGCATGGCTTTAATCAGGGATGGTAAAGTTTTCGGCACGCCACCTAATACAGTTTTTTTTCCTTCTTTTAATTTGAGGTTTTCCCAATTCTTTTTCACATCTTCTTCATTGGTAACTTTTACATCACCATAAACATGAGGATGACGGGCAACCAGTTTATCGCAAATCCCATGGATCATCTCATCAAGGGTAAACTCATTTTGCTCGCTGGCGATCTTAGTATAAAAAACAATATGTAACAACAGGTCCCCTAATTCCTCTTTGATTCCCTTCCAGTCTCCTTCAGTGACAGAATCAGCAAGTTCGTAAGTTTCCTCAATCGTCAGTTGCCTCAACGATTGAATCGTTTGTTTTTTATCCCAGGGGCATTTTTCCCGTAGATCATCCATAATCGAAACCAATCTCAAAAAAGAATCATTTATCTTATGTTCCATAATTAAAAAATTAAAATATGACTGCTGAAAAGAAAATAAACAGGCCAAATAATATTGCCAGCATTAAAAATGAGAAAAAGGCAACAATCATAAATTTGACAAATGTTTTAAATCTCCGTTGTCCATAAAAATTTCTCATGGCTTTGTACAGGTAAAATTGTAATCCAATAAAAAGAATAGTGATAATCAAACCTGTTATACTCCAATTGAAAGTTTCCCCCAGTTTACTCACCCCAAATACAACAAGCAACAATAAGAAACTGAAAATATATAAGTGAATTGTAAAGATACCATGATCCATAAAATAAAACTGTTTTCTTCTCACATACACCAACTTCAGCAACAATGCAAATAAGGGTAATGAAATGAAAAGCATATAAGGAAGCCTGTGTAATATACTTTCGCCAAGCTCTTTCGAAGCTTCATCGGGATTTTCTTTAAACCGGGTATTAAGTTCAATTGCTTTTTTATTCAGCCTCCGCATAAACCAACCATCCCGTTTCGAAGAAGGCAAACGGTGTTGTGCAGAATCATATTCGCTATAAGTTTTATAATTCGAACCGCTGATACTAATGTTTAAGCCGTTGGATTCCTCTTCTATAACATCATGCAATGTTAAAGGACATGAAGTGTCTTTTGCACAAAGCAACTTTCTTTTTAAAACCAGGTTAGCAGTATCTTTTGCCAGTTTTTTTTCAAGAGTTTTAATATACTCATTCCGTTCCTCCCTTGGCAAAGGCATGTTGACATTTGTTTTAAAAGCTTCTTCCGATTTAAAAAAATTAAAAAACAATAAAAAGAAAACCGCAGAAGTAAATACATACATCCGTACTGGGTGAAGATACTTTACTCTTCTGCCCTTTGTGTATTCTCTGGACAAGAACCCGGGACGAAAAATCAAGTCTTTTACTGTGATAAAAAACTTACCGTCAAAATGAGTAATATCATAAAAAAAATGAAGTACCATGTGCCAGAATGATTCCTGGGGCACAATGTTTTCCTGTCCGCAAATATGGCAATACCGCCCGTAAACAGTAGCACCACAATTCAGGCAATTTTTTTCTTTTCGCTCCCCGGAATGTGACACATTTAAATTTTTCTTAAAAATAAGCAGAAAAATACAAGCAACTTTTCCTTTTCATTACTAAACAATTCAGCTACTTTTGAACCAGACTTAAAATCAACCAATGAAAAATCTGTTCCTACTCCTTTTGTTATTGGTTTCCGCTCCATCTATAGCCCAGTATTACTATAAAGACCTTCTTAGTGCAGCACAAGACAGCCGCAAAATGAAAACTTATTACCTCAATAAAGTCAACATCATAACAGCTGCTGGTTACGATGCAGGAGGAGTAAAAACAAATGACTTTGCTGAACAGCAGGAAATTCTTCAGGGTGGAGCAGTTTTGAAAACCACCACCCGTCATATTTCAGATATTACAGTTTCCACCACCCGGTTTGATGATCAATCGAGGTTGATCGAAGAAACAGATTCCAGTGCCGGCCTTTTAAGCATTACATCTTATATTTATAATACAGCAGGAAATATCATTTCTATTAAAAACAATATCAGGGATTCCGGTGATGAGATCAACTCCAAAGAAATCCATAATTGGTACTATGATGCCCAGGGACGGCCCGAGAGAATGCTTCAGATACTAAACGACACCGACAGCACTGAATACAAATTTCATTTAGATGAGAAAGGAAATGTAGCTGACGAACAACCTTTCAAGAATGGCAATGCCGGAGAAATGATCTATTATTATTATGATGATAAAAACAGGTTAACAGATATAGTACGGTACAACGAACGTTTGAAAAAACTTTTGCCGGATTATATGTTTGAATATGATGAAGAAAGCCATGTGATACAAAAACTCACGACTTTATCCAATCAAAATTTAGGTTATCTAATATGGAGATACGCTTTTAATGACAAAGGTCTGAAGTCTAAAGAAGCACTTTATAATAAGGATAAAGTAATGACGGGCAAGATAGAATACACATACACCTTTTTACAGTAAACTAATTAAAAAGCCGTTTCAAACAACTGAAACGGTCTGTCTTAAAATCGTGCCCCAGACGGGAGTTGAACCCGTACAGGCCTTGCGGCCCACAGGATTTTAAGTCCTGCGTGTCTACCAGTTCCACCACCGGGGCAAGAACTTTGAAAACTAAAAATCCACCAGCAATAAACTGATGGATGCTGAGCGGAAGACGAGGTTCGAACCCGCGACCTCAACCTTGGNNCTTGGCAAGGTTGCGCTCTACCAGCTGAGCTACTTCCGCATAATATCTCTAATTGCTTCAATTGGAGAAATATTTTAAAAAGAACTTTTGTTTAAAAACCTATTTGCAACCTCACCCCTGTTCCAGCACCTGCGGAACGCTCTTCCATCCCGATAACTATCGGGAGAGCTACTTCCGCATTTCTCCTGTATAAAGAACTAAAGGGCCGCAAAAATAATGATTGAGATCCTGTGAAAAAAATTTTACCCTATTATTTATACTTAGGCGTATAGAGTGTGCTTTCCTGAATAGTAACCTCCGGATTGTGGACACGTTTAGTATATAACATATAACAACCTCCAAAAAGTAATGCAACAAAACATGCTACCTGGAGGTAAAAAAGAAAAGCAGATGAAGAAACCCAATTATGAGTAAAATCTCTGTCATGTACTTTTTGCAGTTCGTGCTGATATTCCTGTTGTTGATTCATGGTTGTCAATTATTTTACAAAAATAAGGAATCAATAAAATAGATCAGTCGTTATTTTCAACAATTTGGCTGAAATACTTTTTCTTATTGACAAAATGGAGCCACGCTATGTTTTTGGGAAGATATCCAGAAAGTTTCCCCTGTTTTGTTTTAGGAAAAACACTTTTCTTTTTATACAATAACCACCATTTCAAAAATGCCAGGTGCGCCCTGATAATCGCTATAAAGTATCCACCATCACCCGAAACTAACCCCTTCCATGCAGATATACCATCCAGGAAACAGCGTACTGGCAGAACCCATATTTTTTTAGAAAAAGGCAGATTTTTTGAAAGCATTATCCTGTTATTCCGGAAGTTCAGGTAGGTTTTAAGTGAATTGGTTTTAGGTAAAGTGCCCCCTCCAACATGATACACTACTGACTCTGGACATGAATAAATTTTATGACCTGCTAATTGGATTCGCCAACACAGATCAATTTCTTCCTGGTGTGCAAAAAAATATTCATCAAATCCATTCAACTCCAGAAACACACTTGCACGGATAAACAAGGAAGCGCCGCTTGCCCAAAAAATCGGTTCCGTCTTGTTATATTGTTTATGGTCTTCTTCGCAAATATCAAAAACCCGGCCTCTTGCAAACGGATAACCGTATTTATCAAGCCAGCCCCCGGCAGCGCCGGCGTATTCAAATTGATCTCTATTATCATATGAAAGTATCTTTGGTTGGCAGGCGGCAATAGAATCATTCCCTTCCAAAAGCTCTACCATCGGCTCCAGCCACCTGGGCTGGACTTCCACGTCAGAGTTAAGGATCATATAATAATCTGAGGTTACCTGAGCTAGTGCTTTGTTATATCCTCCGGCAAATCCATAATTTTTATCGAGCCTGATAATCCTGATTGAGGGGAATTGCTGCTGAAGAAAAAAAATTGAATCATCAGTTGACCTGTTATCAGCAATGATGATTTCATAATTTGAATAAGTAGCAGCCATTACAGATGGAAGAAATTTCTCAAGATGCTTTCTTCCATTCCAGTTCAATATTACGACGGCAACTTTGGGAGATGTTGGCAAATGATCAAAATATTTATTCAAAAATAAGGCAAGCCGGTTTATCCTTATTAAATTCGAAATATGTTTCAGCAATTATTTAACTGGAAGACGGGCCTGGCGTTAATTGCAATATGTATTGTTACGGGTACTATTTTTTATTCTGCATACCTGGCAAAAAAAATTGAGAAAGAAGAAAAGAAGAAAGTGACCGAGTGGGTTCAGGCAAGCAATTCATTGCTAAATCCCAGGGATACTTCAAACACCGACCTCGCTTTTACGATTATTCAAAACAACACCGACATCCCAATAATAGCTACAAATGAGAAGGATAGCATTATGGAATATATTAATATAGATTCTTCTAAAGCCTCCAAAAAAGACTTTCTAAAAAATACTTTATCAAAATTAAAATCATTAAATGATCCCATCGTTTGGAAAGACCCATTTCATCCCGAAAAATTCAACCGGTATTATTACGGGCATACCAATTTACTGAACGAAGTCCGCTATTATCCATTCGTACAATTGTTCATTGTAGGTTTATTTATTGTCGTGACTGTACTGGCCTTGCGTAGCAGTTATCGCTCCACACAAAACCAGGTTTGGGCAGGTATGGCCAAAGAAACAGCCCATCAATTAGGGACGCCTGTCTCATCGCTTGAAGGATGGCTGGAAATGCTGAAAGCAAAACCCGGAAACGAAAGAATGGTAAAGGAGCTTGAAAAAGATATAAGCCGGCTACGGCTGGTTTCTGACCGGTTTGGGAAAATAGGCAGCACACCTCATCTGGAAATGACCAACTTGGTGCAGCAGATCAATAACATGATAGACTATATTCGAAAAAGAGCAACGGATAAAGTGATTTTTTTTATTGATACACATGGAGAACAAAAAATCACCGCACAAATCTCTGCACCTTTATTTGATTGGGTGATTGAAAATCTTTTAAAAAATGCATTAGATGCTATGGAGGGCAAAGGAACTATCAGGATTGACATTCAAAACAGCACTAATACGGTGACATTAGATGTAACTGACACAGGAAAAGGGATCACCCGGCAAAATATCTCAAAAGTTTTCAAACCTGGTTTCACCACAAAAAAGCGAGGTTGGGGATTGGGCCTTTCCTTATCAAAAAGAATTATTGAGCAATACCACAAGGGTGAACTTTTTGTAAAAAATTCTGAACCCGGAAAAGGAACTACTTTCAGAATTGTGCTGAAGAAATAAAAGCTCTTAAATTTGCACGCCTCATCAGCCCGGGTGGCGAAATTGGTAGACGCACTACTTTGAGGTGGTAGCGCTGGAAACGGCGTGCTGGTTCGAATCCAGTCTCGGGCACTGAAGCGTTCCGGTTTACCGGAACGCTTTTTATTTTTACTCATCACTTTTGCAACTGAGTATTTGTAGTTTTGAAAAAAATATATTCCTGATGCCATCAACAATCATTAAATGTCCGAATTGTCAAACAGAATTTGAGCCTAATGAATCCATTCGTGAAGAAATCCGGAAAGAGGTGAATCAGCAAGCGGAAGAATGGAAAAGAAAAAAAGAAAAAGAACTGGAAAACGCTATACGGATAAATATTGCTTCTGATTTTGAAACAAAACTTCGTTTGCTGGAACAAAACAATAAAGACAATGAAGAAAAATTAAAAGAAGCACGTCGTCAACAAGCTGAATATTTAAAAAAGGAACAAGAATTGAAAAACAAAGAAGAAGAGTTAGATATTACTATTCAAAAAAGGCTACAAACAGAAAGAGAAAAACTTTCTGCGGATATCAGAAAAATAGAAGAGCAAAAAATTTCCGCAAAAGAAAACGAATACCAACTCAAACTAAAAGAACTGGAAAAACAACTGGTAGATCAGAAGAAATTAGCAGAAGAAATGAAAAGAAAAGCAGAACAAGGCTCAATGCAATTGCAGGGAGAAGTACAGGAACTGGCACTGGAAGAAATGCTCCGGGCTGCTTTCCCTTTTGACCTTATAGAAGAAGTTGGGAAAGGCGTTCGTGGCGCCGATTGCATTCAAACTGTGAGAAATAATTACGGGCAGGAATGTGGTAAAATAATCTATGAAAGTAAGAGAACAAAAGATTTTTCCGCAGACTGGATCGAAAAGTTAAAAACCGATATGCGGAATCAAAAGGCTGAAATCGCTGTGATTGTAACACAGGCAATGCCCAAAGACATGGACACTTTCGGAGTAAGGGATGGTGTATGGATTTGCACATTCTCAGAAGTAAAAGCATTGGCTCATGTATTGCGGGACGGTATCCTTAAAGTTTATCAGGCAGGAAAAACTCATGAAAACAAAGGCGATAAAATGCATTTATTGTATGACTATCTTACCAGTTCTGAATTCTCAGAACAGTGGAAAGCTATCCGTGAAGGTTTTATGAATATGAAACTTTCTATTCAAAAAGAGAGAGATGCTATGGAAAAATTATGGAAGGCAAGGGAAAAACAGTTAGAAAAGGTATTGTTGAATGCCGCTCATGTTAAAGGTTCCATAGAGGGAATTTCCGGCACAAATACAATTGATCTGAACTTGCTTGATAATGCTGAAGTACAAGAGGAAGAATAATCAGGAACATACCCATGTCAGCACCAATCGGTCAAAATTTCTGTAATGTATAGTCAACTCCTCACTGGTTTTCGCAAAGAAACAATGCATTGTTTCTTCACCCTCATTAATATTTTGCAGACGTATATGCTCAATAAACTCCACTTCTCCATCTCCAAACCATTTATAAACAGCTTCTTTAACTGACCATAGCAGGGTCAGGCGCCTGTCCACCGAATTGCCTGATTGGAGGTTGAAAATTCTTTGTTCATATGCAGAAACAAACTTGTGCTGAATTTTTTTGATCTTTTCTACCGGGATCTCCACATCAATTCCTACCCTTTTGTCTTTACTTACAATCGCAGCTGCATAATCACCACAATGAGAAATGGAAAAATGGTATTGTTCGTTTGGCAAAAAAGGTTTTTTGGTATCTGCAATCTTGATCAATTCGTAAGGAAAATCAGGGAAAAGAAATTGTAATAAAAATCTTCCCGCCAGGTGCTGAAGCCTCTTATGTGGATGAGTCACATCCCTGTGTTGCGGCACATTTCCCTTAAAAAAATCTTCCGATTCTTCTATCTTCCAGATGCCGAGCCGGGTAGTATCATTAATAATATGTTGAAAAAAAACAGGCACAAAGTCAAATTAAAATTTAAAATTGCAGCCCTAAAAGTAATCACTAACAATCAATGATTTTATCTGACAAAAGAATTTTAGAAGAAATAGCAAAAAGCACGATTAAAATTGAACCGTACCGCAGGGAGTGTCTCGGCAGTAATTCTTATGATGTGCATCTTGGGAAATGGCTTGCAAAATATAAAGATGAAATCCTGGATGCTAAAAAACATAATACCATTGATTATTTTGAAATACCAGAAGAGGGCTTTGTGTTACAGCCTCATGTATTTTATCTCGGCGTTACAGAAGAATATACCGAAACACATGCTCATGTACCCTTTCTCGAGGGAAAATCTTCAACTGGGCGCCTGGGGATAGATATTCATGCCACGGCCGGAAAAGGTGATGTGGGCTTTTGCGGACACTGGACTTTGGAAATTTCGGTGAAACAACCTGTGAAAGTATATAAAGGAATGCCGGTTGGGCAATTGATCTATTTTCCTGTGGAAGGAGAAATTGAAACAAAGTATAATCAAAAGAAAGATGCTAAGTATAGCGGGCAGCCGGATAAACCGGTGGAGAGTATGATGTGGAAGAATAAGTTTTAATTTCAACACCTACAATTTTCCATATTTTGTACAGAAGAAATTATTGATTTTCCAAAACCAAAAACGAACAAAAATAGTATTATGAAACAACTCTTAACCATCCTTGTCATTACTGTAATATCTGGTAAAGCACAAGTAAAATTTCAACCGCCTGTCACGGCTTCAATACCAGTTCAGGACACATTGCACGGCGTTATTTTAACTGATAGTTATCGCTGGCTTGAAAATAAAACTGATCCTAAAGTAATTGAATGGACCAAAGCACAGCATGATTACGGCATTCAATATTTGTCTGAAACACAAAATAAACATGATGGGCTGAAGAAAGATATAGCTGATATTATTGATATGGATTTTGAAGGCCCTTTGAATAAACAAGGTAAACGTGTTTTTCAAACCATCAAAAGAAAAGGGGATAAACAATATAAGATTTACACTATATTAAATGGGAATTCAGTTTTGATATGGGATCCAGTCAAGCTGGATTCTTCAGGAAATATTTCAACACAATCCGTAAATTATACCTATGATGGAGAGCGGGCTGCCATCAACACGCAGAAAAGCGGTGCTGAAATTTCTACCACTTATATTATTGAAACAAGAACAGGAAAAATCTTGTTTCCCCCTCTTGAGAATATTTTTGGCTTTCAATGGACAAAAGACCAGCAACATGCTTATTTCACTCTCCGTACACAGGAAGATGTGGACAAACAACTTCCTTTAAAAACCTATTTGTGGAAAGTGGGCGACCCGGCCAACAAGGCAAGGTTTATTGGGACTACTTCGGATGCTAAAAACAGTTTTTTTATTTATGACAACCGCTATAGTGATGTTAGCTTTTACGGGGAATCAGATTTTTACAGTAACAAAGCTTACTTGTTTAAAACCGGGACTTCTGATAAAGGATTATTGATATATAATAATGAAAAATCAAACGCATATCCCGAAGCAATCGGTGATAAACTATTCATTTTCACAAATGATAATGCCCCTAACTACAGGCTGATGGTAGCCAATATAAATAATCCGGCTTACAAAAACTGGAAAACCTTGATTCCTGAGAGCAAATCTGTAATGCAGGGATATATTGTTACAAAACACAACATAATTATACAGGATAAAAAGGATATACAAAGCCGGTTAACATTATATGATATGCAGGGAAAAAAAATAAGGGAACTCGCTTTACCTGAAACAGGAAATGTTGCAGATATCAGTTATGATCGTGAAGAAGATTCAGTATATATTACATTGAACACTTTTACTTCAATGCCTAAAATATTTGTGGCTTCTGCCAAAGATTTTAAATGGAAGTTATTCTATCAAAGGAAAGTGTCTGTGGACATGAGCAATATTACAGGGGAAATAAAATTTTATACATCTAAGGACGGAACAAAGATCCCGGCATTTGTTTTACACAGAAAAGATATTAAAATGGATGGCAACAACCCGGTTTTACTTACAGCTTATGGTGGTTTTCAATCAGGCATACAACCTCATTATTATGGATTTTTTGCTTCTCTCATCAACCGTGGTGTAATCTTTGTGGAAGCGGGTATTCGTGGGGGTGATGAATATGGTGAACAGTGGCATCGTGATGGCATGCTAAATAAAAAGCAAAATTGTTTTGATGATTTTTATAGTTGTGCTGAATGGTTGATCAATGAAAAGTACACCAATACTGATAAAATTGTGGCAATGGGTGGCAGTAATGGTGGTCTATTAATGGGTGCAGCAGCAACTCAAAGACCTGATTTATTCAAAGCAATTGTTTGTGAAGTGCCTCTGCTTGACATGTTGCGATATGACAAATTTTTAATAGCTCGTTATTGGATTCCGGAATATGGCACAGCGGATAGTGCAAAGGATTTTCGTTGGCTGTTACGCTATTCCCCATACCAGAATATCCGTAAAGGTGTCAATATTCCAACCATGCTGGTTACCGCAGGAGCCAATGATAGCCGAGTAGATCCGATGAATGCAAAAAAATTTGTTGCAGCGGCACAAAACAATGACGGCCAGGTAAGCCCAATTATTCTTCACATGGATTATAACAGCGGCCATGGCAGTGGCCAAAGCACTGAACAATCAATAGAAAACTGGGATTTTGTTTTTGAATTTATACTCAATCAACTTAATATATAGATGTACAGGTAACAGATATAAATTTTCAACATTATTTATAAAGCATCAACGCCATACTTTTTATAATAAGCAATCAGCCATAACACCACTTCATCATAGGTAAGTTTGCCTGCCGGTTGATTATTTGCTTTCAGAAAATGTCCGTAAAACCACATGATAACCGGTTCTACCGGGTTTTTATATTGTTTATAAAAATCCCGCAGATTATTTATATCCCGGATTACCTGCGGATGAAGCTTGTCTTTCAAAACCTTTGCTCGTACACTGTCTTTTTGATATAACTCACCGAATGCATATAAATACATGTTGAAGTATAGTGAATATCTAAATTCGATGGATGGATAATATCTACAAGCTAAAAACCCGACAAAGTTGGCTTCATTTTCCTTTGCATATCCCAATTGATGAGCCATTTCATGTGCGGCAACAAAAGGCTCCAGGAAAACCGGGATAGTGGTGTTCACCTGCCCTTCTCCTGAAAAAGGATTATAATACCCCTGAAATCCCAGATAATTTCCGGCATAACTGTAAATAGAAGGCTTTAGTGATAAGTTTTGATAATTTAAAAATGGAAGATGTTCCGATGCACTTTTATATGCCATGAAGCTTTCATGAAACAAGTTTTTCTTTTTATTCAAAAAATTCCTCCCTGGTTGATTTACTGAATCTGAATATTGATTAAGCCTTTCCTCAATAATGGTCGTTAAAGAATCAAGTTCTGAAATAGTATAGGGTTTTACTTCTAGTTTTAACTGTGAAGCAATTCCGGTCCGGTTATAATTTAATCCCCACAAGAGGTTGAAGACTACATAAAGAAACAGGAAGAAGAAAATCAACTGCTGCAACCCGGCAATAAAATAACTGCGGGTGATCTTTTTCTTGAACAGTAATTTTAAAAACTGAAACGATTTGAATAAAACAACTACAATTAAAAAAGCATAGAAAATATCGCCCAGGCTAAAAGGAATCCATCCAAATAAAAATCGTTGTGTTCTTGAAATAACCGGATATACACCTAAAGAATAATTTTTCTCAACCCATTCAGGATAAAATGAAAGCCACTTGATGGCAACCGTTAGAATTATCAGCAATATCCAGCTCCAGCTCTTCATTAACCGGGTAAATAACCGGGATAAAAATTTTTGCAAACGTTTAGATTTTAAATACCTTCAGATCAGGCCGTTAATATACGCAGACGATCTGAAAAAAATCCAATTTAAGCCTCTAATTTCGGCATTATTCCCCTACCTTTGCGTCCCTGAATAATTTTGGGGTAAAAAGTTGAGCCATGAACTTTCGCAGGGAATTTGAAATAGCTTTTGTTGGATTGAAGCCCGGTGTTCATGAGTTTAATTATGAAATTACTGATAAGTTCTTTGAGCAATTCCAGCACCAGGATTTCAATAACTGCAAATCCATTGTAAAACTTGCCCTAGATAAGCAGAATGGATTCATGCTTTTGAAATTTGAGATCGGCGGTAGTCTTGAAGTTATCTGCGACCGATGCAATAACAATCTTCCGCTTCAGTTATGGGATGAATTCAACATTACAATAAAGATGGTGGAAGAACCTGAGGTCATGAACGCTGAAGAATTGGATCCTGATGTATATTATATTAGCCGTGGCGAAAGCCACCTCGATGTATCCAACTGGATTTATGAATTCATCAATCTCAGCATCCCGATGCACAAGACCTGTAATTATGAAAATATGGATGGCCCCAATTGCAATCCAGCCGCTTTGGATGTACTTAAAAAATTAGACAGTAATAAAGATGATTCATCCAACCCAATTTGGAAAGATTTAGAGAAGTTCAGAAATTTAAAAGATAATTGAATTAATATTAATTAATTATCAGGAATAACATTTTTAAAGAATTTAATAATTAGATTATGCCAAATCCCAAACGCAGACATAGCCAGCAACGCAGTGCCAAACGCAGAACGCACTACAAAGCTGTCGCCTCAACATTGAGTACTGATATTACTACCGGCGAAACACATGTTCGTCACCGTGCCCATGTAAGTGAAGGAAAACTTTTCTATAAAGGCAAAGTAGTGACTGAAAAAGCTCCCATGAAAAAATAAGCTCGGGTTTCATAATTCTGATTCCAAAATCCGGTTAGCGACGCTAATCTGGAATTTGGAATTTTAATTTTAGCAATTATTATGAATATTGGCTTAGACATGATGGGTGGTGATTTTGCTCCGCTGGAAGCAGTAAAAGGAGTAGCCCGATATTTGTCGGAACAGGAACAACCCGCAACCCTATTTCTAATCGGTGATCAACAAGCAATAGAGAAATTGATCGCCGGACATAAAGTGGATCGCAACCATATCCGGATCATCGCTTCAGAAGAAGTGATTGGAATGCACGAGCATCCTACTAAAGCATTAAAAGAAAAAAAGAGATCATCCATTGCAATAGGGTTTCATTTGCTTGCATCGGGAAAAATGGATGCATTTATCAGTGCCGGGAATACTGGCGCTATGCTGGTAGGTTCATTATTCAGTATCAAAGCGCTTGAAGGCGTATTGCGTCCGACCATTTCCACCATTATTCCTAAAGAAAATGGGGGAACAGGTTTGCTGCTTGACGTAGGATTAAATGCAGACTGCAAGCCGGAACATCTGAACCAGTTTGCTGTGATGGGTTCTGTGTTTTCTCATCTCATTTTAGGAATCGAAAATCCCAAAGTAGGTTTGATGAATGTAGGAGAAGAGGAAGGGAAAGGAAATATTCTGGCACAGGCAGCCTATCCTTTATTGAAAGAAAATAAAAGCATAAACTTTATCGGGAATGTTGAAGGCCGTGATATTTTGAAAGACAAGGCCGATGTGATGGTGTGCGAAGGGTTTACCGGAAATATCATTCTGAAATTGGCTGAGTCTCTTTATGAGATTACTAAAGATAAAAAAATTCATCACGAGTTTCTTGAACGTTTCAATTTTGAAAACTATGGGGGCACGCCGGTGTTGGGAGTAACAAAACCGGTAGTCATAGGGCATGGAATTTCAAAAGCTATTGCGTTCAAAAACATGATTCTTGTAGCACAAAAGATGCTGGATAAAAAAGTGGTAGAGCAACTGAAAAACGAATTAGAGTAAAAACAAGGTTCCGTATCAGAAACAGAATAAAAGTTTTGGCATGAAGGAGATGGAACTGTATTTTTGCACTCCAAAATTTAAACGAATAGTTCTTAATCAAATTGATCTCGTAGCTCTCCAGAAAGCTTTCGGGATGGTAGAGCGTCCTGATTTTATTGGGATAGCTGTGGGTTCGGGATAATAAAAGTTCTTTATAAATTGATTGATCTCGTAGCTCAGCTGGTAGAGCACAACACTTTTAATGTTGGGGCCCTGGGTTCGAGTCCCAGCGGGATCAC
>JAFEAF010000009.1 GCA_018266555.1 Bacteroidota bacterium
TAGGTGGATGAAGTAGCGGTATTGATCAATGTACCTCCGCTGTTGCTTTTCGATGTTTCGGCGACCCCCGAGAACTACACTCTTCCCGTACACGCCGCTCTTTCGATCTATACCGGCGCTGCCGTTCCGGCACATACCGGTGCAGGGTTCGTTACATCAGTTATGATTGCTGTGTTCTTCGTCACTGTTACTGTCGCTGTTCCGCTGATATTATTGGAACAGTTTGGTGCATCCTGGTATTGTATGCTTACAAGGTTGTATGCAAACACTCCGACAATACCCGTTGGCGCAAATATCGAAGTAGAGCTATTAGCAAAGAGGTCAAGAGTGGTGGCGCCCGAACCGTTTATATTAAATGTAATTTTCACAGGTAAATTCTGCGGATTCGTTATTGTGACCAGAGGAGCAGTTTCGTTCTGGCATATTGATGTAGTACCACTGATCGTTGCTGTAGGCGTAGGACGAACAATCCAGCTTACTGCTGCCGGTGTTGATTGTGTACAACTTGTTCCATCTGCAGTACGATAGGTTTGGATCTCTACTAACGTATGACCCGTAGTATTGAGATTAGTAGTGGAAGTATAAGTTGTCCATCCTCCGGTTCCGTCAAAACGATATTGTAAAATATCACTTATGTTTCCAGCGCCCCCGCTACCAGCAGTTGCTGCCGCAGATACCATAGCTCCTTCACATACTGTTGTGACATCCGGTGTTTTTGTCAATGTACCTGAAACAGGTTGTACTGCCACTGACCATTTCACTATGTACAAAATTCCGTTTGCACAACCCAAACCTGTTGCTGTACGTTGCGCACTGATCTGAATCATATTGCTGCCTACCATTCCTGCGTTAGCAGTAATTAAGTCACCCGGATTATAAGTATTCCAGGTAGCTCCGCCATCGGTGCTGAATAAATAAGTATCAGTTATTGTTCCGGTGCCCCCGCTACCTGCATTAAATGTTGCTGATACAGATGCGCCAACACAAACTGTTGTACCATCTGCAGGCGTAGGATTAATAGTTGGTGAAACAGGATCCGGAACAACATTATATGTTTTGGTATCCGAATAACCGGCATTACCACATCCATCGGTTATTTGTAACCGATAACATATAGATTGGCTCAAAGCCGGCGGATTGAAACTAAGTGTATTGGTGATACCATCTTGTGCAGTGGCATTCACCCAGGTTCCTGTGCAACCTGCTGACTCCTGCCATTGATATGTGTAATTACCATCGCCTCCGCTGGGTGCACCAACACTAAATGAATTTGGATTGGCCCCAGCACAAACTGTAACGGGAGATGCACAACTTGCACAAGCCCCGCTTGTGATCGTAGTACCATAAACGTTTATTGTTGCACTGCCGCTTGCTGAATTATTGCAATTAGCATCGCTGACTGAAATCAATGTATATGTTGTATTGGGGAACGTAGGCGTAACCACCAATGTATACGGATTGGTATTGATGCCTGATATTGTATGATTCGTTCCATCATTATAAGTAAGGCTGAATGGAGCTGTACCTGTAAAGGTTATAGTAAGATTAGCTGTTGTTCCAGAACAAATAGTTGATGCGCCTGAATAACTCAAAGTTGCTGTAGGCAACGGATTTACTGTTACTGTCGCTACCGAACTCGGTACATCCGTTCCGCAATCACTGCTTACGACCACATAGTAGTAATAAATTCCGGCAGTGCTGTTGTCAATAGGCGGAGTATAAGTTGATTGATCTGAACCAACCGGGGTTCCACCGCTATTGCTATTGGATGTATTGCTGTACCACTGATAATGTAATGTTCCGGTACCGCTTGCTGTTACACTTAAACCGGTAATTGTTTCCCCAATACATTTTGAATAACTCGTAGGGCCATTGCTGATTGCTGTTACCGGGTTCACAATTATTTGTACAGTTCCTGTTGTATTGCTGTTACAAGCATTCGGAACATCTGTTACAATAACATTGGATTGGTTATATGTTGTAGCAGTAGTTGGCGAAACATTAAATGTAAATACCGGGCCTGCGCCTGTCTGATGATTACCATTTACAGCAACATCATAAGAACCGCTGCCGCCACTGACTGTAACTGTGATGGAACTGCTTTGTCCTGCACAAATGGTAAGAGGGCCATTAGCCGCAATGGTTGCTGCTAATTGTGTTGGTTGTGTCAAAGTTACCACCTGGCAACTTGCATCTACTGTCAGTGATGCAGTGGTATTACTACAATCTGAAGTTCCATCAGTAAATGTAAATGTCACCGATCCGGCCGTTAATCCGGTTACAGTTCCGTTATTAGTTACAGAAGCTACGGAAGGGTTATTACTTACCCATGTACCGCCTGTTGTTGGTGCTAATATTTGTGATGAACTGCCGAGGCAGATATAGGATTTGCTCATCGTTATAGAAGGAGCCGATTTCACTGTAACTGTAACAGTGAAAGTATTTCCAACACAGGCGCCACTGGTTGGAGTTACTGTATATGTAGCCGTTTGATCAAGGCCGGAAGTATTAGTAAGTGTGCCGGTGATGGATGCTCCGCTACCGCTTGCACCGCCTGTCATGCCGCCGGTTACTGATGGCGCAGGCCAACTATATGTTGTTCCGGAAGGAACGATACCGTTTGTACCATCCGCAGGTGTTACTGTAAATCCTGCGACACTGCCGCTGCATATAGGTGATGATACTGCTATGTTATTAACTGCTGGCTTCGGATTCACAGTTATTGTTACAGTAAATGCTGTTCCTGTGCAAACTCCGTTAGTAGGAGTGACTGTATAAACTGCCGTAAGCGGGCCGCTTGTTGAATTAATTAAAGTGCCGCTTATATTGTTTCCGCTTCCGGATGTTCCACCGCTTAATCCTGCTTGCATTGATGGAGCCGTCCATGAATACATAGTACCTGGGGGCACCGTTCCGTTTGTACCATCTACAGGTGTCACTGAAAATCCCGAACCATCACTGCATGTTGTTGCAGTCATGTTATTTATTGCCGGGTTAGCATAAATGGTAACCTGGACACTAACAGCGTTGGGGCATTCTCCGGTAAGAGGACTAAAATTATAAGTAACTGTATAAACTCCCGGATCGCTGAGTGAAGGAGTAATCGTCCCTGAGTTATCATCTATACTCAATGATCCAATACCAGGTGAAGTTCGTACGGCAGAATAACTGCCAATTACAGCAGTATTATTTTCCGTAGTAAGAGTTGGACCGTATGTATTGACATCACTCTTGCAGAACGAAGATGGAGTGTATGTAAGCGTAGCCGCAGTAGGCGCTTTTAATTCAATATTTTCACTGTGAGTGCTGGTACAGCCGTTGACTGTAACGCTGTATGTTACCGTGTACACTCCAACACTGCTTGAGGAAAGGGTAATCCCTCCTGTAGAAGGATTTAATGTTATAGTACCTGCCGGCCCCGAAAACTGGGTGTAAGAGAAGGAGCCGCCAGGATTGCCTGAAATTGTCGGTGTAGGATTTTGCGAACCATTTAGACAATAATATGCGGGAATGCTGCCATAGGTAAATGTGGCATTAGGTGGTGTATTCACCGTCGTTGTAGATGATGCTGCGCTTATTCCCTGGCAATTATTAGCATTGGTATAATTTACAGTAACGATTTTGCTGCCTGTTGTCAGCCACGTTAAGGTTACTGAATTATCTGTTGAAGTACCGCCTGATGTAATCGTATAATCTGTCCCTGAAATTCCAGGTACAGACCATAAATAATTTGATTGCCCGCTCTGTGTAGTATAGGTAGCGCTTGAGTTGATACAAATATTTGCTGCAGGTGATGTGGTAAAGGTTGGTGTGGGTGCTGCAAGAACAGTAATAGTTCCCGTTGCGTTTACAGTACCGCAACCACCGGTTAACGGAATACTGTAATTAAACGTTCCGCTTGCAGTTGGTGTACCACTAATAGTAATTGTATTCGAAGCCCAAGAAGCTGAAACACCTGCAGGAAGACCTGAAGGAGAACCAATACCTGTGGCTCCAGTCGTTGCAATGGTAACCGGAGTTAATGAAATATTTTGACATAGCGTTGGTGTAGAAGACGGGCTTCCGAATGTATTAACGCTATTAACCGTAACATTAGTTGATTTTCCGGTAAGAGTTGTATTGCAGCTTGCACCGGGGAAAGTAATGTAATTTATGGTTACAGCAGAAGGAGAAGGGGTACCTGTTAAACCGCTTACACTAAATGTTGCAGTACCTCCGGTAAATGTAACAGGAGTTGTTTGTGTAGCACCGGGATTAGTAGTTGTATAATTAACATTGTAAGTACCATTGCTTATGGTTGTTGATGTAAGTGTAATAGTAGCATTAGTTCCTGAACATATCGGAGAATTGGATGAAACATTAAAATTGGATGCATCAATCCAGGTGATTTTTACCTGGCCATTAGCACCAATGCCACCAACATCTCCATTATCATCATTACTACCACCACCACCACCACCGGGGGGATTACCAGGTGAACCATCTGAATTATTTGAACCGTTTCCACCAAGTCCACCATTAGCTCCATTTCCACCGTTACCTCCACCTGAACTTGTTCCCGCAGCTCCAGTATTTCCAGGAATTGCAGAAGAAGTATTATCGAACCCTACTGCTGCTCCATTATTGGGGTTAGAAGTAGAGTTATTAATACCTGCACCACCACCATTTGCAAAAACACCATTTAAACTATTAGCTGGAGCAGAGTTTGTATTTACATTTGAATTAAACCAGGAAGAAGTTCCTGAAGTACCATTTGAATTTTGTCCACCGGTTCCACCAGCACCTACATTAAAAAAGTAGTTACTACCAGAAGTAACACTAAAAATGCTTTTGCTGTATCCGCCACCGCCACCGCCGGTTCCGCCATTAGAACTACCTCCACCACCGCCGCCACCAGCTCCCCAAGTTTCAACCTGAATACAGGAAACACCTGCTGGCGGAATAAATGTAAAATTTCCTGCGCCACTAAAAATTGAACTAGCAGATAACAAATAAATATTATCGAAAAATGCAAAGTCTGTCGAACTATTTCCGTGATTCCAAAAACACCCTATGTATGGAAGATTTGTACCCGTATAAGTTGAATTCGAAGTTGCTGCACCTATTTGTGTATATGTTGCTGTTAATGGATCTGGAAAAGAAGAAACATTAGAAGAATAAAATAGTTGCCAATTATTATTGGAAGGGTCGTAGGTAATTTTTACAGCTAAATATTCTGCCCCAAAATCAGAACCCGAAATAATATCTGTGAGGTTCGCATCTGCATCTAAGCCACCATTATAGCGAACCAGCCTTAACGCATCTGTTGATGTACTTTGTCCAATAACTACTGCATATCCTGTTCCATTTGTTAAATCACTTCCCGAACCAGCTAAAAGAAAAGCTACCCCATAACTCGAACTTCCAAATCCAGATGGATCGGTTCTTGTCTGACGCATATTAAACAGCCATGTCACTAATCCGGTATTTGTATTCAATGAGGAAGAATATAAAGGCCGAACAATATAATCTCTTCCAGAAGTAGAACTTCCCAATCGAAGTTGATTAGTACTTATCTGTGCACCGGTTGAAGTAGTTTCACTTTCAGACCAACTATTTCCAACTGTATTACTATTAGCCCTATTAAACTGGTCAATTACAATTTGTCCATTCGACTTATTCCCCAAAAACAAATTCGCAACCAACAATACGATGGCAAATACTGCGCTGCGGCGTAAAAATTTCTTCATAAAAGAAGGCTTATGGGTGAAAGGGTATGTTGAATGTTGAATGCTAAATGTTGAATGCCGGAAATTGCGTTCTGCGTTTTGCATTTCGCATTCAGCGGCTTTGTTGATGACGGACTTCTGAACAAAAAAACTATCGTTTAATTTCTGACTGTTGCCGTATGTAGAATTTGCTTTCATATTCATTACCGTTTTTTGTATGGAATTTGTTTCCGTCATCGTGTTTCAAAAAATATTTTTATTGTACCGGTTTGGATTCGCAACCGTTGGCATCTTTTACCCTGATCTGGTAATTACCAACAGGCAGGTTATTGAATGTGCCGGTTGCCTGATAATTTGTGCCGTTGTTAATGGAAAAAGTATAAGGCGCTGTACCGCCGCTGCCGCTGACTATAATTTGTCCCGTGCTGGTATTAAAACATTGCACATCATTTTTTGTAGCAGATGCGGTGATGGTAGGACAAGCAGTTCCTTGTACAGTAAAATCATCAACCCTGTAACTTGAATTATTACCTGTTCCTGCGCCTGAAACCACGAACCTAAAACTTAAGTTAGAAGCTCCTCCTGCTCCGTTTGGTAAAACAAGCCGGGTACCGCCATTTACCAATGCCCATGTTGTATTTGCCGGAACATTTGAAAAAGTCTGCGTATTCCAATTTGTTCCATCCGGACTCCATTGAAAAGTAATTGTACCCGTAAATCCAGTGAACAACCTTGCTCCCCATAATACAGTAATATTTGAATACCCTGCAGAAGACAAGTTATTATTATAGGTCAATGTTCCACTTGATGCAGAATTTATAAATGCTGCGTTTGAGCCGCCGGATGCGCCGGTATATCCCGATGAATTGATTCCATTATTATTAGACCAGGCACCGGTATTGGCACTCCATCCAGATGGGAAAGAAGTGCCAGTTCCAAAATTTTGACTATAAAGAAGTGTTTGCCCCAAAGAACTATTCACTAAAAACAAATTCGCAATCAGCAATGCAACAATGAATGCACCGGCTCTTAGCAGTTTTGTTTTCGTTTTTTGGTGGTTTGTAAAATTTGGTTTCATGTGGTTTTTTACGATTAATTATTTATTGAACCGGTTTCGATTCACATCCGTTATTGTCTTTTACTCTGATTTGGTAATTGCCCGGGAGAAGATTGCTGAATGTATTTCCTGCCTGGTAATTTGCCCCGTTGTTAATTGAAAAAGTATAAGGCGCTGTACCACTGCTGCCGCTTACAGTAATTGTTCCGTTACCTGCATTAAAACAGGTGATATTTGTTTTAGTAGCTGATGCGGTGATGGTGGGGCAGGGAATATATGTTACAGTTACTGTAACATTGTAAACACCACGGGTTGCAGTTCCTGATCCCGAAAATGCAAGTGTGTTAGTACCTGTTTTATTATATGGAGAAACAGTGCTCGCATTAAAATTACCGGATTGGCAAGTGCTTGCTACCCCTGCTATACTTCCAATAGCGGTATTGTTTAAAGTCCACGAAAAAGTGGTTGAACCATTTAAAAATTCACCCAGATTTGCTGAGATATTTATATTAGTTATCACTGCATTGGCAGGTAAACCTCCGCTGAATGAAACGCTGCCATTCCCATTGGCATAGGTATTATCAGACCCACCACAAGTTCCAAAAAGATTTGTGGTTCCTGTGTAATCAAGATTTATTGTTGCCGTTTGTCCGAAACTTTTATTCACTAAAAGCAATAATGCAAACAGCAGTGCGAAGACCCACGACTGATATTTTGTAAAAATTGCTTTCATACTATCTTTCATTGTTAAATGGTAAATGGAAATTTTTTTTTATTGATGCTTTCTGTATTCTTTTATTGCAGACGCTATGGTTCAAAGACAATAATTCAAAAAACCGCTGCTCGGCTTCTTGTTTATCGCTTTCCAACTGCTGACTGCTGGCGGTTGACTCCCGGCCACTGACAGTACCTTTTTCTTTCATCAACACGAGAACAAAATTTTTTCGGGGAGAGAAAAAAAATGATCCTGCAGGGGCAGAATCATCATGTAGTTCATAAGTGAAATTATTTGTTACAGGAGTTGTTGTTGTAGTGGATTCACTGCAATCCCATGCCGGGTTGCAATATGCAACGGACAAGGTCTTTGGTTGATGGGCATTCCGCACCCGGAGGTTAGGGAAGGCAGTCAACGGTTTCAGCAGCGTCAAAAATTTTCTCATCCCGGATTGGTTTGGTCCAAACAATGTTTTAGAAATACAGGGACGATGCAGCCATCATCCTGTCCCGATAACTATCGGGATTTTTCAGAACATGGATTTGACAGAAAAAACAAAAGGGATTTCCTGGGATACTTGAACAAATAAATCCGCTCAAACGCAAATACAAAATCAAAACTCTTCCTAGTCTAATTGGATGATTGTTCGGAGGAAAAAGGATTTGAAGTTCTAATATGAAATTAAATGAAAATTAGAATGGATAACGAAAATAACCGGCTTTTTTTAAAACTCCAAGTAAATCGTAGATTTACGAATCATGTTTTTTTTAATCATCAATTGAAAACCTTTACTGACATTAAAATCTCTTATCCCTTCTTTAAAGGCATTATTCACCCCAAAAAGGCTTTGAAGATACTTGGTACCGGAGACAATCAAATCGAAGTGGAAGTCACTGAAGAAGCCATCGTTTTAAAACCTGTCCGTAAAAAAATAAGAAAAGGCCGGGAACAGGCATTTAGAAAAATGCATCATGCCGGCGACGATAAACCGATCATGAATGCCTTCTTCAATGATGAAACTTTGAAAGACTGGAAATGGTAATCAATCAAAATGAAATTTACTGGGTCAATCCCGATCCTTTTTTTGGACATGAAACAAAAAAGACAAGGCTCTTCGTGGTGATCTGCCTGATGAAATGAATCATTTTTTCGAAACCGTTATTGTAGCCCCGCTGACTTCTACTCTAAAAACTTTTTCATCGAGAGTGCTATGCAAGCTTAACGGTAAAAAGTTTCCATCATGCTGAACCAGGCCAGGGCGGTTGACAAAAAAAGACCGGTAAATAAAATGGATCAAGTTTCTTCAAATGAGATCAGCCAGGGTACACCGTTTGATCAAACAAATGCTGGTGGATTGAATACTGTTTGCTTAACGGAGATGCCAACAATAACCAGGTAATTTGTATTAAAATTTGTCAGGACATTACAACCGGATCCCAATTCCCAATGCCTTTCTCATTCCCTATCCTTTCAGCACTTCTCTTGAAATTACTAATTTTTGAATTTCACTTGTTCCCTCCCCGATGGTGCAGAGTTTTGCATCACGATAAAATTTCTCCACAGGAAAATCTTTGGTATAGCCATAGCCGCCAAAAATCTGAACGGCATCGGTAGCCACTTTTACCGCCACCTCGCTGGCATAATATTTTGCCATAGCAGAATATTTTGTTACGGGTTCGCTTCTTACTTTACTATCGCATGCCTGTAAGGTCAATAATTCCGCAGCTTGAATTTCTGTTGCCATATCGGCGAGTTTGAAAGAAATGCCCTGGAAGTTTGCAATCGGCTGATCAAACTGCTGGCGTTCTTTTGAATATTGCAATGCCGCTTCATAAGCTCCTTTTGCAATGCCAAGTGAAAGGGATGCAATGGAAATCCTTCCGCCATCAAGAACTTTTAATGCCTGCTTGAATCCATCTCCTGTATTTCCCAAACGATTTTCATCAGGAATTCGGCAGTTATCAAAAATCATTTCTGCCGTTTCGCTGGCCCTCATTCCCAATTTATTTTCTTTCTTGCCGCCGCTGAAACCTTTAGTGCCACGTTCTACAACAAAAGCAGTGGCAATATTTTTTGTTCTCGGCTCACCGGTGCGGCAAATGACAACGGCTACATCACCGCTCTTTCCATGAGTGATCCAATTTTTTGTTCCGTTGATTATCCAATTATTTCCGTCTTTTATTGCAGTACATTTCATATTGCCTGCATCGCTTCCGGTGTTTGGTTCAGTCAATCCCCAGGCGCCGATCCATTCTGCTGCAGCCAACTTTGGTAAATATTTTTTTTTCTGTTCCTCATTTCCAAAACTCATGATATGCCCGGTGCATAAAGAATTGTGCGCCGCTAAACTCAATCCTATTGATCCGCACACTTTCGCTATTTCTTCAATGATGGTTTTGTATTCAAAATAACTTAAACCTGCACCGCCGTATTCTTCAGGTACCAGCACACCCATCAGCCCGAGCTTTCCCATTTCTTTAAAAACATGGACAGGAAATTCCTGGCGTTCATCCCAATCCATCAAATGAGGCTTGATTTGTTGTTGTGCAAAATCACGGGCGGTTTGTGCCACTTGCCGGGTCAGTTCTGAAATCTGAAAATTCATAATGAGATCATCATTGATTATCGTTTATAAAACAGTGCCATCCGGATAGTTACCGAATGGCACCTGTCACCTTGCAGATCATATAGCAGGCAACTATCAAAACAACCGTTAAAGGCAGTGCAAGATAAGGAAATTTCAACGAAACTAACATCTGTTAGCCTACTATTTTTTTTATACCTCTATCACCAACCGGTCATAAGACAGGTGAATATTATCCGGCAGTTCAGCTTCCACTTCGGCATGTTTGCCTAATTGATGAGAGATATGTGTGAAGTATGTTTTTTCAGCTTTCAATTCCCGTGATAATTCTATAGCCTGGCTCAGGTTGAAATGAGAAATATGTACTGTTTTACGAAGGGCATTTAACACCAACACTTCGCTGTTCATTATTTTTTCTTTTTCATTGTCATCAATGCGGTTGGCATCGGTAATATAAGTGAACTTCCCAAAACGAAAACCCATGACCGGCATCTTCAAATGCCAAACCTGTATGGGCGTAACCGGTATATCACCAACGATGAAGGGCTCCAGGGTGATTGTATTCATATTGATCTCCGGTATGCCGGGATACTTTGTGTCTGAAAATGCATAATAAAAATCTCTTCGTACCGCTTCTTCTGTCAGTGAATCGGCATAAACGTCCATTGGTTTTTTACTGAAAAAATTAAAAGCTCTTATATCATCCAGTCCGGCTAAATGATCTTTATGCGGATGAGTAAACAATACGGCATCTAAATGCCGGATATCTTCACGCAACATCTGGTAACGAAAATCGGGGCCGGTGTCCACTATAATAGTTGTTTTAGCAGACTGTACCAGAATACTGGACCGAAGCCTCTTGTCTTTTTTATCTGTGGAAGTACAAACCTCGCATTTGCATCCAATCATCGGCACACCGCTGCTGGTGCCGGTGCCGAGGAAAGTTATTTTCAGGCGGGGATAAGTCACCCCGCAAATGTAAAGCGCATCATGTAGAATGAAAAATGAAAAACGTTTGCTCTGCGTATGATTATCTTATCGGTCCAGGCAAATCAATATAAAGAGGTATCAAAAATTTTTAAACCGGTATTGTTGCAGAAGTAATCTCTTTGAATAGCCTTCCGGTTATTTTGCCGGGCATTACCGGGTTGAAAAGAAGAAATATTATTTTATCCGGAATAAATCTTGGGTTTCTATAGCAATCCATCGTTCAGCAGGAGTTACATAGTTATTGATCTCCGTTCGTTTCAGCTTCCAGCCTGGAGATGATATCCATATAGAGCCTTTTAGATTCATCTGTGAGTAATTCGGTATTTACTTCCAGTTGCGGCACCAGATCTATCAGCGTATTGATCCGCCCTTCCATTTGAAGAAATTTATTCAGCACCACTACTTTTTTATTTTCGAGTATGCAATAGCCGCTTTGAAAAGTGCCCCGCTCATAGCGAAGGATATACCCGGTTTCTTCTACCAGTTCATTTAATTTATCAAGAGTGGATTGTGTGTATTTCATGTAATGAATAGTCAATGGTCAACAGTGAATGATAATGCTCTTGCAAATTTAGTTCTATTGAAAAAGAAAATAAGCTGATTGAAATATTATTATCCACAATATCATTATTCACCATTCACTGCTCACTTGCTCACCATCTTGATCACCGGCACAATCATTTCTTCCAGGCTCACGCCGCCATGCTGAAAAGTATTGCGGTAATAATTAGCATAATGATTATAATTATTTGGATAGCAGAGATAGCCGTCCTCTTTTGCAAAAATAAATGATGAGTTCACCGTAGGCACCGGCAACCCTGCCAATCTCGGGTCACGAAATGCAAGTACTTCTTTAGGTTCATAATTGAGATTGCGGCCATGTTTGTACCGGAGATTAGAAGTGGTTTGTTTATCTCCTACCACTTTATACGGGCTTTTCACCCGCACACTTCCATGATCAGTGGCCAGCACCAGTTTGATATTTTTATCTGCTATTTTTTTCAATGCCTGGTGCAGGGGCGAATGTTCAAACCAGGAAGTAGTGATACTGCGGTAACTCATTTCATCTCCGGCTAATTCTTTCAACACTTCCATTTCCGTTCGGGCATGGCTGAGCATATCCACAAAATTATATACGATCACATTCAAATCATTATTCAAAAGGTTATGAATGTTATTTACCAGGTCCAGCCCAGCCTGGTTGTTTAAAACTTTTGTATAAGAAGTTTTCAGGTTCTCTTTTCCCAAACGCTTTAACTGTGCTTTGAAAAAACCTTCCTCATGCAAATTTTTTCCGCCTTCTTCATCATCGTTTTTCCATTCTGCCGGAAAGTTTTTTTCAATATCAACCGGAAGCATCCCCGCAAAAATGGCATTACGGGCATATTGCGTAGCGGTAGGAAGAATGCTGTAAAATGTCTCTTCTTCCTGTATGCGGAAGCTTTCCGCAAAAATCGGCTGGATGGCTTTCCATTGATCGAAACGAAGGTTATCAATTAATACAAAAAACAATGGCATTCCTTTTTCTACATGGGGCAGCACTTTAAAACGAAACATACTATGACTCATCACCGGCCCATCGGTACTTTTAGGACTCACCCATGATGCATAATTTTTGGAAACGAATTTGAAAAATTCGGTGTTCGCTTCTCCTTTCTGGCTTTGCAATACTTCCTGCATTTCGGGGCTGTCGGTCTTTTGCATCTCCAATTCCCAATACACAAGCTTTTTATAAATATCCATCCATTCGTTATAATCAGGATTGCTGTTTAATGCTGTAAAAAGATTGCGAAACTGTTGCTGATAAGCGGTCGTTGTTTTTTCCGAAACCAGTCTTTTATTATCAATGATCTTTTTTAAGCTCAGTAAGACCTGGTTGGGGTTTACCGGCTTGATCAGGTAATCGCTGATCTGTGAGCCGATGGCTTCGTCCATCAGATTTTCTGTTTCATTTTTTGTGATCAGCACTACCGGCAATGATTGATTTGTTTCTTTAATCTTAGCCAGGGTTTCCAGGCCGGTGATGCCGGGCATCGTTTCATCAAGCAATACCACATCCACCGGGTTTACTTTTACAAAATCAATGGCATCAAATCCATTGGTGAATGTATGCACTTCATAGCCTTTGCTTTCAAGAAATAATTTTTGTGATTGCAGGCTTTCTATTTCATCGTCCACCCAAAGAATTTTTGCAACAGCCATTTGATTTGTAATTTAAAGAGTTCAACTGCGTTCAAATTTAGCTTATTAAGCGCAGCTATTGTAGATTTGCCTTCTATCCACCACAGGGGTTTAACAAAAAATCAACAGCAATGCTGCCTGCCCGAAAGATCATCAACGATCCCGTATATGGTTTTATTACTATTAATCATCCGCTGATCCTTCAGATCATTTCGCACCCGGTATATCAGCGGCTGCGCAATATCCACCAGATGGCATTTGCCCATTTAGTGTATCCCGGCGCCGTTCATTCCCGTTTGCATCATTCGCTTGGCGCCTATCATCTTATGTGCAATGCATTATCAGAATTAAAAAGCAAAGGCACTGAAATATCTGCAGAGGAAGAATTAGGGGCCAAAATTGCCATCCTGCTTCATGACATCGGCCATGGGCCTTTCTCCCATGCGCTGGAAAACGAACTCATCAAAGGCACACCCCATGAAGCCATTTCAATTCTTATCATGAAAGTGCTGGATGAAGAATTCAACGGTCAATTGCAAACCGCCATAGATATTTTTACGAATAACCATCCTAAAAAATTTTTACACCAGCTCATCTCCGGCCAGTTGGATGTAGATCGAATGGATTACCTGATACGGGACAGTTTTTTTACCGGCGTAGCGGAAGGGGTAATCAGTTATGACCGTATTATAAAAATGCTGGTGGTGCATGAGGGTAACCTGATGGTGGAGGAAAAAGGGATTTACTCCATTGAAAAATTTTTAGTGTCCCGCCGGCTGATGTACTGGCAGGTATATTTGCATAAAACTGTATTGAGTGCGGAAATGATGCTGGTAAAAATTATTCGCAGAGCCAAAGAACTTATTTCAAAAAACATAAATGTCCTGGCCGCTTCCGACGCCTTGAATTTCTTTTTACAAAACCAGGAAAACAATACAACTATAGAAGAGCATCTTGATATTTTCTGCCGGCTGGATGACCATGATATAATGACCACAATTAAAAACTGGAGCTATTCGCCCGGTATTGATAAAATTTTAACCGCTCTTTGCCGTTTTTTAGTGGACAGGAAATTACTTAGGGTAAAATTACAAACTGAGGCATTCGATTTGTCCCTGGTGGAGGAGAAGAAAAAAGAGGCGGCTGAAAAATTACATATTTCTAAGGAAGAAACCCGGTATTTTGTTTTTACCGGCGAGGCCAGCAACACCACATACGACCCCCGTGATGAACGTATCAATATTTTATTTAAAGACGGGACCGTAAAAGATATTTCGCAGGTGGACAATGCTCTCATTCAACACAATCTGAGCAGCACTATAAAAAAACATTATTTTTGTTACCTGAGAGATTGAGGTCAGAAGCCTGTAAACAGAAATAACAACAACCAGGCATCCGACATCAGGAATCCGACATCAGATATCTATGACATTTACCGCATCTCAAATAGCCTTGCTTATCCATGGCAAAGTAGAAGGAGACAGTTCTGTTTCTGTGGGTTCATTCGGAAAAATTGAAGAAGCACAACCCGGCCAACTTGCTTTTTTGGCCAATCCCAAATATGAGGAACACCTTTATAGTACCAATGCCTCTGTCATTATTATCAATGACAATCTTGAATTAAAACAAAGTATCGGGGCCACCCTTATCCGGGTGCCGGATGCGTACACAGCATTTGCTGCCCTGCTTACAAAATACCAGGAAATAGTAACCCAACAATTATCCGGGATTCAACAACCGGTTTATATTTCCAAAACCGCATCGTATGGGCAAAATGTTTTTATCGGTGCATTTGCCTATCTCGGTGAACATGTAAAGGTGGGAGACCATTCAAAAATTTTCCCGGGTGTTTACTTAGGTGATCATGTTATCATCGGAAATAACAGCATCATTCACCCGGGAGTAAAAATTTATCATGATTGTGTTATCGGGAATAATGTTACAATTCATGCAGGCACGGTGATTGGAAGCGATGGTTTTGGTTTTGCCCCGCAAGCCGATGGCAGTTTTAAAAAGGTTCCCCAGATAGGTAACGTAGTTATAGAGGATCATGTGGAGATAGGCGCCAACGCATCTATTGACCGGGCCACCATTGGATCCACTATTATCAGGTCAGGAGCCAAGCTGGATAACCTGATCCAGATTGCACATAACGTAGAAGTAGGAAACAGCACGGTGATTGCAGCTCAGGCAGGCGTAAGTGGCAGTACCAAGATTGGAAAAAATGTAATGATCGGCGGGCAGGTTGGGATTGTGGGTCATTTGCAAATTGGAGATGGCGCTAAAATAAATGCTCAAAGCGGTGTGAGCAAATCTTTAGATCCCGGCAAAGTGGTTACAGGCTCCCCGGCGCATGATTATACTGCAGCGTTAAGAAGCCAGGCGATAGGTCGTAATCTTCCGGAACTGGAAAAAAGGGTGAAAGAACTGGAAGCACTGGTAATGCAGTTGATGAAAGAAAAAATTTCATAACAACGAATAATCTCTCTATAATTCCTTCATGAAAATCAGCGGTTTTACTTTTGTACGTAATGCTGTAAAGTATGACTACCCGGTTGTAGAATCTATTTCTTCCATTTTACCGATTGTAGATGAATTTATAGTGAGTGTAGGAAACAGTGAAGACAATACACTACAGTTGATTGAATCCATTGCTTCACCTAAGATAAAAATCATTCATTCCGTATGGGATGACAGTCTTCGTGAAGGTGGAAAAGTATTGGCTGTAGAAACCGATAAATCATTTGCACATATTTCCCCTGAAAGCGATTGGGCATTTTATCTGCAGGCGGATGAAGTGGTGCATGAAAAGTACCATACAATAATATTACAAGAAGCAAAAAAACATTTAGGCAATCAGGAAGTAGAAGGTCTTTTATTCAGGTACCTGCATTTTTATGGCACTTACAATTATATTGGGGATACCCGGAGATGGTATAACCGGGAAATAAGAATTATTCGCAATGATAAAAACATTCATTCTTACAGGGATGCACAGGGATTTAGAAAAAATGGGGAAAAATTACAAGTAAAATTAATTAACGCTTTTATTTATCACTATGGTTGGGTAAAAAGCCCGCAGCAACAAAAACACAAAGTGGAAGATTTTCATATTTACTGGAGCCGTGATCAGCAGGCACAATTTAAAAAAGAGCAGCATGAAATGTTTGATTATTTAAAGGACGCAGACATTTTGAAAAAATTTGAAGATACACACCCGGCTTGCATGCAAAAAAGAATTCAGGAAAAGAACTGGGATATTCCCTTTGATCTTTCCCGAAAAAAATTATCGTTTAAAGATTCTGTCTTATATAAAATAGAGAAAATGACCGGGAAGCGCCTTTTCGATTATAAAAATTACAGGATCATCTGATTCTTACCGATTGGCTATATTTGCCAGTTAAAAATAGTGCAGGGATGTCGCCAAATTTCAACCCGGATAAACAACATACGCTTAAATCAGAAGCATCCATTTCCGGAACAGGTTTACATACGGGTGTATTAGTAGATATGATATTAAAACCGGCTAACCCCGGCTTTGGATTTCAGTTTCGCAGAACCGATCTACCCGATCAACCCACCATCAAAGCCGATTGTGATTTGGTAACCGATACCAGCCGGGGTACCACCATCGGATTGAATGGTACAAAGGTTAATACTATCGAACATATTTTGGCTGCATTGGTTGGAATGGGTATTGACAATTGCCTGATTGAATTGAACGGGCCTGAAGTTCCGATTATGGATGGCAGTTCAGAGCCCTTTGTTGAGTTGATAGAACAGGCAGGTGTAGTAGAACAGGAAGCCAGTAAAACATGGTACACGATCGAGGGGAATATCCAGTTTTTTGATGAAAAGAAAAGAGTGGAAATGACGGCCATTCCTTCATCCGATTATCAAATCACTACTTTGATTGATTTCAATTCGCCGGTACTTGGAACACAACATGCAGGATTGAAAACCATTAAAGATTTTAAAAACGAAATTGCGCCTTGCCGCACATTTTGTTTCCTGCACGAGCTGGAAATGCTTCTGGAAAATAATCTTATCAAAGGAGGTGATGTAAACAATGCGATTGTGATTGTTGACAAACCTGTGGATGAAGCCGGGATGAGTAAGTTGAAAAAAATTTTCCGGAAAGATAAAATTGAAATAAAAAGTGAAGGATACCTGAATAATCTTGAGTTACGTTTTCCCAATGAAGCAGCCCGTCATAAATTATTGGATGTAGTAGGCGACATGGCATTAATCGGGTACCCGTTAAAAGCAAAAATCATTGCAAACCGCCCCGGGCATAGCAGCAATGTGGAGTTTGCAAAAAAAATAAAACAGTACATCAAAAAAAATAAATACAACAAAGATGTTCCTGTTTACGACCCCTCGCAACCGCCCGTTTATGATCAGCAATACATAGAAAAAAAATTACCGCATCGCTATCCTTTTTTATTGGTGGATAAAATCATCGAGCTGAGCGATACACAAATTGTCGGTATAAAAAATGTAACGTTTAACGAATGGTTTTTCCAGGGACATTTTCCCGGCAATCCCGTAATGCCCGGCGTATTGCAGATAGAAGCATTGGCACAAACCGGTGGAATCCTCGCCATCAACCTGAGCGGTGAAGGAAATTATGATACCTACTTTTTGAAAATTGATAATTGCAAGTTCAAACAAATGGTAAAACCCGGTGACACACTTCTTTTAAAAATGGAATTAGTGGCTCCCATCCGCAGGGGTATCTGTGAAATGAAAGGTACTGTGTATGTTGGAAACAAAGTATGTACTGAAGCAGACCTGGTAGCGCAGATCGTAAAAAGATAATTCCCGTTTTTTTGTTTTGTGAAATCATTTCTTCCAATGAAATTTTATGGGCAATTAAGGCTAAAAATCATTGCATTTTTACGGATTTCTTTTATCCACCCTTTTAACTAAAAACTGAAGAAAAAAGACTCTCTGAAATCAGGCTTAAGAGCCATTATTTAGTACATTTGCCCGTATTGATTTTTTACATTTTAACGAGAGGATTTCCCCTTTTATGAGCGCAGAAATTAATGAAAAAATTGCCCCGGTAAATAATGGTTATGGTGCAGAAAGTATCCAGGTGCTGGAAGGCCTGGAAGCAGTGCGTAAACGGCCTGCCATGTATATTGGCGATATCAGCGAAAAAGGATTGCATCACCTGGTATATGAAGTGGTGGATAATTCTATTGATGAAGCGTTGGCCGGGTATTGCAATAATATTGAGGTCACCATATATGAAGACAATTCTGTTTCTGTAGAAGATGATGGCCGGGGAATTCCAACAGGCATCATGCAGAAAGAAAAACGTTCTGCCCTGGAAGTAGTGATGACTGTGTTACATGCCGGGGGTAAATTTGATAAAGGTTCTTATAAAGTTTCCGGTGGTTTGCATGGTGTGGGTGTCAGTTGCGTGAATGCTTTAAGTAAACAACTTCATGTAAAAGTGAACCGGGATGGAAAAACATTTGAACAGGAATACAAAACAGGTATTCCTCAATATGCTGTTCGTGAAGTAGGCCAAAGTGAAAAGACGGGAACCTCTGTTCGTTTCTGGCCTGATGATACGATTTTTTCAACCACTAATTTCAAAAAAGATATTCTGGAAGGTCGCCTTCGTGAGCTGGCATTTTTGAATAAAGGCGTTCGCATCACATTGGTGGATCAAAGAGATAAAGAAGAAAACGGGAATGCATATTCCAAATCCTTTTACAGTGAAGGGGGAATTATAGAATTTGTGGAAATGATGGATCAGAATACCGGCCGCAATTCTCTTATCCCGAAAATATTATTTGTAGAAGGATTGGATGCTGAAACGAATGTGTCTGTAGAAGTGGCGATGAATTATAATGATTCTTTCAGTGAGCATATTTATTCCTACGTCAATAATATCAATACCATTGAAGGCGGCACTCATGTTGCCGGTTTCCGCAGAGCATTGACCCGTGTTTTCAAAAGCTATGGCGATAAAGAAAACATGTTTGAAAAAGCTAAGGTGGAAATTGAAGGTGATGATTTTCGGGAAGGATTGACTGCTATCGTTTCGGTAAAAGTTCCAGAGCCGCAATTTGAAGGGCAAACCAAAACCAAATTAGGAAACAGTGAAGTCATGGGCGTGGTGGACACTACGGTTTCACGAGTCATTGAAGCATACCTGGAAGAAAATCCGAGAGATGCAAAAAATATTATCAATAAAGTAATTCTTGCCGCACAGGCCAGGGCGGCTGCACGAAAAGCCAGGGAGCTGGTGCAAAGAAAATCAGTATTGACCGGTGGAGGATTACCCGGCAAATTGGCTGATTGCTCTGACCGTGACCCGGAACGTTGCGAATTATTTTTAGTCGAGGGAGATTCTGCCGGCGGTACCGCTAAACAAGGAAGAGACAGAAGTTTCCAGGCTATACTTCCACTGCGTGGAAAAATATTGAATGTAGAAAAAGCAATGGAGCATAAAATTTATGACAACGAAGAGATCCGGAATATGTTCACAGCGCTGGGAGTAAAAATTGGAACGGCCGATGATCCCAAAGCTCTTGACCTAAGCAAATTGCGCTATCATAAACTGATCATCATGACCGATGCGGATGTGGATGGCAGCCATATCGCTACATTGATCCTGACTTTCATTTACCGCTATATGAAAGAACTTGTGGAGCAAGGATATGTTTATATTGCTCAACCGCCACTTTACCTGGTAAAAAAAGGAAAAGACCAGGCTTATGCGTGGAATGAAGAACAAAGAAAAGCGCTGGTGGAAAAATTTGGGGCTGGGAGGGAAGATTCAGTGAATGTACAACGCTATAAAGGCTTGGGTGAAATGAATGCTGATCAACTTTGGGATACCACGATGAATCCTGATACAAGAACACTGAAACAGGTGACTATTGAAAGTGCTGCTGAAGCTGATCGCATATTCAGTATGCTGATGGGCGATGAAGTGGCGCCTAGAAGAGAATTTATTGAATCACATGCCCGCTATGCCAAATTAGATGTATAATCTGTAATATATTAATATCTATCATTTTACCTATTCAAAAAAAGTTATTCTACCGGCTGTTAGAAAGTTTTGATTTCTATAACTTCTCAAATCTGTAATTTCACTTTTTGAATTAAAAACCATTATACTATGTCAGAAGTTACACTTACGGCTTACAATGTTAGAACCAAGGAAAAGAATGTTCCGGTCCTTGATGGAGTTATCACAAAAACAGCAAAAGGAGCATATATGGTTCAGGGCCATGACGGTAAAGGAAATAAACTGACTACCCTGGTAAATGAACAAAAGGCACTGGCTGCCATCAAAGCAGGAATTGCGAAACAGGGATGGTAAAATATTTTCAGTAAAATAATTCCGTCCCGCTTCATGCGGGACGGAATTATTTTTTTCCTGCCTTGATTACTTCTTTAACAAACGAAACGATTGCGTCTTCCCATTAATTTCCGTTTGCACAAAATAAAGTCCCGGTGCATACTGCACACCATGCAGGTCAATAACCAGTTTGTCTATGAAACCGGTTGCAATAGCAGCACTGTTCAAAATATTCTTCCCATTCACATCATACACCTGTACGGAAACGTTCTGATCTGCTGCGGCCTGGTAGATGAGATTAAAAATTCCATCTGAAGGATTGGGATACACCTGCCAGCTAATTTCATCATTAAAAACAACAGGCCGGATCGGGGAATATTTAAATGAACCATCATTATCTATGATCTTTAAACGGTAGTATCGTACGCCTGATTTATTGCTCTCCACATCCGCAAAATTATATTGCTGCTGGCCGTTAGAATTTCCAGCGCTGCGCACCTGCCCGATGGTTGCAAAATGATTTTGGCTGTATTCTGCGTTTCCTTTTGCTAATTCAATTTCATACCTGTTCACATCTATTTCATTGGCTACTGTCCATTGCAGCAACACATCTTTATTTTGTTTTTTCTGAGCTGTAAATTCAATGAGCTGTACCGGAAGAGAGTGAAGATTTCCCTGCCCTCCATCGTTCAGCCAGAATTCTGAAAAATCTTTCACTTTGAATTCAGCATAATACCCTTTATCAAATGGAACAATGGTAGTTTGTGCCGGTTTAATAAAGAGCCAGGTACCTGAGTTATCATCTGCAAGCGTTCCGTTTTCAAAATTAATATTGGAATCATTGTATTTGGATACGCCTAATTGATATGCTGAAGCCGGTTTACTGCAAATACTGCAACCCGTTGCCCTGATCAACGTATCGGTTTCCATATCGAGAAAATAAAAACGAATGGTGACGGAGTCCGCTAAATTTCTTGTTACCGGTTTAATCGTGATGTTCCGGTCATGATAATACTGGTCATAATGATAGCGTACTGCGCCGGTATTTATATAAGCCTGCACATCTGTATTTCCCATGTTCTGGTTATTGGGCAGAATGGATGCCACCAGTTTACCGCCGGAAGTAAAATCAATCCAGTTGTTTCCTCCAGAAATATTTTGAGTAACCGGAGAACCCATAGTCACACCATCATAAATTCCGAAAGTATTATCGTAAATATGGATATCGTCCAAACCAATCCCTTCCCTGTTGGTTGCCGGGTCTGAACTCATTACAAACCGAAGCCGAAGATTGTTTAAGCCGGTTGGTAAGGGTATGGTGGCAACATGCCAGCGGGTATAATCCTGGATGCTCCATAAATTATTTCCTGAATATGTTTTATTATACCAATTTGTTCCCTGCCCATTGGCGCCAAGCCTTGTCCAGGTTTTTCCATCAGCAGAATATTCCACAAAAGCTCCATCACAAAGTGAATTGCCACAATCTTCAATATCCAAAGCAATACTTACACTTAACGTTGGGTTAGTCATGGCGGAAATATTATAGCATGGAGAATACAAATAAGAATATTCCAGGTCATTATAATTTCCTGTCAATGATGTTTTCCATGCTTTACTGCCACTTGCCGCACATGAAATTTTCGGGGAAGCCGGCGTACCATATTCCCAGGAACTTTTTTTACCGCCTGTATAAAACCCTCCATTTCCACTTTCAAAATTTTCTAAATATGGAAATGAAGTTATGACCGGAGAATTCACCAGAGCTACTTCTGCTGTATCATTTTCACGAAATGAATCACCCGGAAAATCCACCCATACTTTAATTACATGATTTCCCAAAGCAGCCAGGTTAGCAGTTGCAGTAAAAGTATATTGAACCGTGGCTTTAGAAGTAATTGATGCTATCGTTTCGGAAATGATTGCCCCGTTATCAACCTGGAATTTGACCGGGATAGAATTTATAGTTGTGTTGGCGCTGTTACGTACAGAAATTTTAACCGGTGTTGTGGCATTTAGCCCGCAGCTTGCCACGATAGGCGAATCAATGCTGATCATCTGGATATCATTAACCGCTTTATAAAGCCTGATATCATCAAACGTATAACCAGCGCCTCCAAAATCATCAGATGCCAATATTTGCCCCCATTGCCCCCATCGAACCTGGAAGCTGCTGCTGAAATTTTGCAAATTAGCTTTCAGGAAATCACTCATTTCAATACTGGATGTGAGTTTATAAGTTCCATCAGCGTCATTTTGATTTGCATACAGGTCATATACTTTTATCCAGGGTTGTGTATCATTTCCCCTGATCCAGACTTTATTGGCAGAATCCTGTAGCTCTCCATGATTTTTGTAATGAAAATCCAACCGTATATCATCAGTCGCCGTATCGTAAGAAGACAAATTAAAAGTCCCGAATAAAGAATCGGCCGTACCGGCAGCATTATACTCATAAGAATCTATAGTCAGGGCTTTGCTTCCTGAATAGGCAATTCCGGAATTAATAAATGACCGGATACGTCCGTAAGAAGATGATGTAGAGAAATCATACCGATCCAATCCATTCAAACCAACCTGGTTGCCGGAATATGTTTGATTGGTGGCTGTTTCCATATCATCCAGAAAAGTTGTGGCGAGATTAATAACAGGATTGGCAAGTTGTTTAACTACAATGGCCATGGTATCATTTGCAGTTATAGGATCTGAAGCAGCAGCATTTACCACCACTACTTTAATGGTATATGTTCCGGTTGCCGAAAAATCATAAGTGGTAGAAAAATTATGAGTGTCTGTTGCTCCAGCGGCAATTGGAGTCAATACGGAATCCGTTACCCATGTGCCGCCATTTACAGAATATTTAACCGCATATTTATTTATGGCAGCATCATCCAGGTTTTTGATTCTCGTTGTTATTGTCGTAGTAGCAGATAATTGAGTAGAAGTAAACTGCCTGCCTGACGAAGGTGCCAATATGGTATCCAATTTCAAATCATTATCAGAAATAGTTCCAATGCAGGTCCCGTTATTGGGCTGCCGGGAAATTGCATCCGATCTTCTTCCTGCATTTCCATTTAATCTTGCTCTTACAGAAACCCAATACACAGAATCTTTTGTCAAGCCGCTGATCGTATATATGGTATCGGTGGTGGTACCAACCGAAACCATGTCACTACCTTTTAATTGCATGACTTCATAATCTGTGGCTCCCGTTATTGTATTCCATTTTAGAGAAATATATCCTTCACATTGAACAGTAGCAAGTGAAACTAAAGGAGCACCTAAAATAGTAAATGCCTCGCTGGTACTGCTCATCGCAGTTGAATTTCTCGTTATCCTGATTTTTGCCTGGTCGGTAATAACATTGGGGACAAACCATTTTAACTGTCTTGCATTGGCAGGAGCCGTTGTGTCTATCCATGTTGCGCCATTGTCGGAAGAAAATTGAATAGTAAAAGCATTGGCAGGATCACCCCATGAATCCCAACTGATATAAATGGAATCCCCGGGTACAAATTTTTCTCCACCAATCGGATGTGTCAGCACGGTTGAAACAGGAACCACATCATACACTAAAAAATATTCCTGTGGTGAATTTTGAGTGATAGAGGTTCCTTTTACATTCGCAGTATAAACACCGGCCACAGGATTATTAATAACAACCTGTTCAATATTATTTATATGATCCTCTCCGGTTGCAGCCGTATTGTTTACATTTCCCGGGATGGTATCCAATATTAATGGAAGTGTGGTGTCAGAAGCAATACCGATTACTTTCAAGTCAAGATCATTAACCAGCGTATGGGAAGAAAGTACCGCTGCCGGTGGATCATTCCAATATAACATCACTTTTAACTGTGCTGTATTGGCCGGAACCGTAATGCTTTGAGCATTGGTAGCTCCGTTGGTAACAGTAGCATCAAAATAATTATTTGCTTCCATCATTTGCACAGAGCGCAAAAGATTCATCCATCCGAATCCGTAAGTATAATCAGGCCCGGTATTTCCGAGATCGGTTCCACCGTTACAAATCAAAGCTTTCATCAAACCATTTTTTGGATCGGTTCCGCTATGTAATTGACGATAGCGTTGATACAGTAATGCCAATCCTCCAGTCACGGCCGGAGTTGACATACTGGTTCCGGAACTATATACATAAGTATTTACCGGGTATGTAGAATAAATTTTTGTACCCTGTGTACTGATTTCAGGTTTGAGGCGGCCATCCTGTACCGGTCCTCTGCTGGATCCTGGATTGATCACAGCATTCTCAGTAGTATTACCAACACATATTCCATTTTTTGAAGCCTGGAAACTTCCCAATACTGTTTTAAACCCTGTAGGGTAAGGGCTGCAACTCATTCCGCCGCTATTGCCTGCTGCAAAAACATTTTGCAGATTAGGAAGATCAAATGCCTGCTGATCCAAAATGCGGGAGTATAAATCATACACACCATTATAGTTACAATCACCCACAATATTGCCATAAGAATTATTGGTAACCACCATATCATAATCCTGCACATAAGAAGGAGCAAAAGAAATTATATTGGAAAAAGCCTGGCTGAGGATGGTTGCTTTGGGAGCATATCCTTTGAATCTTTCTTTAACAATCCCCGCTCCTGCTGCAGTACCGGTAACATGTATTCCATGCCCGCCGCCGGCAACTGCGGCCCTGTTGATCACCCGCCCCGAAAAATCTATATGACGAAGTGGATCGCTGTCATCCCCAATGCCGATAACCACGCTGTCGCCATGAAGATTGCGTCCTCCGATCAATGCTGAGTTCAAAACATTCGCTCTTGCATTAGGAACACTTTGATGATTCAGCAACTGGTCTTCATGAGGCGCCGGCTGAACATATTCGATAAAAGGCAATGATGCTAACTCTGAAATCCGCTGCTGAGAAATTCTTAAAGCCAATATCCGGTAATCTTTGAAATAAGAAGAGATCACATCAAAATTTTTTTGTTTCAATTCCTCATTCACTGTTGTATAAGAAAATGATTTGGGAAAACTGATCCACACATCTACCGTACCGGGAGTTTTCACTGCCCATGCCGGCAAAATTCCTTTAGCAAGATTAGGTTGCATTTTTTGTTCAGGAGAAAGGTTTACAATTGCTCTTGCATTTGTTTGTAAAAGAGTGGCTGTATTTAAAGAGCCGGTTATTGTTACTGTGTAAGCATTATTGGGAATATAATCGAGTAGTTCGATGCCGGATTGTTTTAATTGCTCCCGTTGTGCATCCGTAGGAATTTTTTCAAACTGAATAATGGCAAAAGATTTTTGATTGCTTGGGGCTGCTGTGCGATTTACAGAATCAATTTTTTCAGCAGTGATATTTTTTGGGGGGATAAAGGAACCGCTGTTAAGCAACAAAGTGTAGGGTTCTTTTTGCTGAGCAGTAGCAGCAATACAAAAAAATGACAGGGCAGCCATCAAGGGAATTGGATTCAATCTCATACGGGCAATTATTCTTTAAAAATAATACAAATAGATTGAATTTGCCAGTTTCTCAGGTATGCATTTCATTGCTGACTCAGGCTACCGATACAGCGCTTAGAGGGAAGCAATGCTGATGCATCCGGGAAAGAAAATGAAACATGCTTTTCATATTTTCAACCGGCTGCACCGTCAGCAAAAATAATTTTCCCGCTTGTTTCAATTTTGCTTTGTTGGTTTCCGTCTGGATAAAAGAAAGAATATTTTTGAAAGTTTCCGATTCAAAATAAGGAGAATCATTTCTATTGATAAAATAGCATTTTAGCGAATCATTTTTCAAAGACATTTTTTCAAACCCAAGTTCTACAGCAAGTTTCCTGCATCGGACGGTGATGAATAAGTCCTCCACCTGTTGTGGTACAGAGCCGAAACGATCCTTCAACTCTTCTTTCAGATGATTCAACTCTTCTTCCGTTTCACAATTATCCATCCGGGTGTATAATGATAATCGCTCCGTTATGCTTTCGACATACTCATCAGGAATTAAAATTTCCAAATCGGTATCAATGGTGCAATCCTGCACATAATCATCCTGCTTCGCAATTTCTTCTTTAAATAATTCCTTGAACTCTGTCCGCTTTAATTCTTTTATGGCCTCATCAAGAATTTTCTGGTACATCTCAAACCCAATTTCTGCCATGAAACCGCTTTGCTCTCCACCCAATAAATTTCCGGCGCCCCGGATATCCAAATCTCTCATGGCAATCTGGAAACCGCTGCCGAGATCGCTGTGCTGCTCTAGTGTTTGTAATCTTTTCCTGGAATCAGCCGGAAGGGTACTCATCGGTGGCGCCAGCAAATAACAAAATGCTTTTTTGTTGCTGCGCCCTACTCTTCCTCTCAATTGATGCAGATCGCTCAATCCAAACTGATGTGCATTGTTTACAATAATGGTATTTACATTGGGAATATCCACACCGCTTTCTACAATATTGGTGCAAACCAAGACATCATACTTTTTGTCAATGAAATCAAGTATTCGTTCTTCCAATACCTGGCCTTCCATTTGTCCATGAGCATATCCCACGCTTAAATCGGGACACAAGCCTTGTATGATAGAAGCCATTTCGGCCAATCCGCTGATGCGGTTAAAAATAAAAAATACCTGCCCGCCTCTTTCTGTTTCAAAATAAACAGCATCACGAATCATATCCTCATTATATACGCCGACCTCAGTCTGAATTGGTTGACGGTTTGGAGGAGGCGTATTGATAATGCTTAAATCTCTTGCACCCATCAATGAAAACTGCAACGTTCGTGGAATAGGTGTTGCAGTCAATGTCAGGCAATCCACCGTTGTTTTTAATGTTTTAATTTTTTCTTTATGCCCCACGCCGAATTTTTGTTCTTCATCAATTACCAGTAAACCGAGGTCTTTAAATTTTACTTCTTTTCCCAACAAAGCATGAGTGCCGATTATGATTTCAATTTTTCCTTCTTCCAGTTTTTTCAGCGTTTCTTTTTTTTCTTTTGAAGATTTAAAACGGTTTATATAATCCACCGTTACCGGAAAATCTTTTAATCGTTCGCTGAGCGTTTGATAATGTTGAAACGCAAGAATGGTGGTCGGCACCAGGATGGCGGCTTGCTTTCCATCCACGCAGGTTTTAAAAGCAGCCCGAATGGCCACTTCCGTTTTTCCAAAACCTACATCACCGCATATCAAACGATCCATGGGCGATGCTGATTCCATATCTTTTTTTACATCGGCCGTCACCCTGCTTTGATCCGGCGTGTCTTCATAAATAAATGACGCTTCCAGTTCCGTTTGCAAATAATTATCGGGTGAATGAGCAAATCCTTGTTGCGCTTTCCGCTTTGCATATAGTTTTATCAGGTCAAATGCTAACTCTTTTACTTTGGTTTTTGTTTTTTCCTTCAGCCGGTTCCATGCATCACTTCCGAGTTTATTGATCTTTGGAACAGTACCTTCCTTCCCCGTATATTTTGCAATCTTATGCAGTGAGTTAATGTTGACATAAAGAATATCACTGTCTTTATAAATAATCCGAACTGCTTCCTGCATTTTCCCACTTACATCGAGCTTTTGAAGGCCGCTGAAAATTCCCACGCCATGATCAATATGTGTAACATAATCTCCCGGCTGTAATTCACGAAGAGTTTTCAGCGTTAACGCTTTATTTTTATTATACGCCTGCCTGACATTATATTTATGATAGCGCTGAAAAATCTGGTGATCGGTATAGCAAACAATTTTCAGATCCTGGTCAATAAATCCTTCATGTATCGCAGTGGCAACCGGCGTAAAATGAATTTCCTCTTTCAGATCGTTGAAGATGCTGTAAAGACGCTCTAATTGTGTGGCATTACCGGCAAACAGGTATAATTGAAATCCTTTTTTCTCCCAGTCATTCAAATCCTGTATCAGGAGATCAAATCTGCGGTTAAAAGCAGGTTGTTCTTTTGTATTAAATTCAATTTCGAATGAACTCAGCGTAGAGCGGTATCCAAACTCAATCACATGCCTGGGCTTTAGTTTTTGTTCCAGTTCATTGGCAGTAATAAAATCATCTTCGGTAATATTTCGTCTTTCCATCCGGTCTTCATTTCCATCAGAAGCTTTTTCATTCATAGTTCCCTGCAGCAAAAAGGAATTTAATTCAGTAGAAGCTTCTTTAATTTTTTCCAGGCACCAATCCGCATCCTGCATCCAGACGATTGTATTTTCCGGTACAAAGTCCAGCAATGAAATCCTTTCTTCACTTTCAAATTGTGTATCTACATTGGGAATAATGCTCACCTGCAATAATTTTCGTTCGCTCAGTTGCGTTTCCGGATCAATAATGCGGATGGAATCCACTTCATTTCCGAACAATTCGATACGATAAGGTTTATCATTTCCGAAGGAATATATATCGAGTATGCCGCCCCGGATGGCAAATTGACCCGGTTCATATACAAAATCAGTTCGCTCAAAACCATATTCCGACAATTGCAGTAATAATTTTCCTACATCAAGCTGATCTGCGGTTTTAATATAAATAATGCTGGAAGAAAGGGTATTCGGTACCGTCACTTTTTCATGCAATGCTTCGGGATAGGTGACCAGGATTTTTTTATTGCCTCCTGCAGCAATTTTTGCCAGTGCTTCGGTGCGCAACATGACATGAGATGAATTCAGCAGCCTGAAATTCTTTTTAGTCCGGAATGATGATGGGAAATAGAATATATCCAAAGCCCCGGTCAGGTTTTCTATGCTATTTTGAAAATAAGCGGCTTCCTCTGCATCGTTTAGTACGATAAGATGATTGAGCTGGCTGCAGGCAGAATGAAGAAATGTGGCCGACACCACAAACTGGGAAACACTGCCATGCAGGTTTTTAAGAAATATTTTTTGGGGTGAGGAAAAAGAAATCCTGTCCGCCAGTTGAAAGAGGCGGGGGGTATTTTGATACCGGTCCAACAGAACATTCGCACCCATGAGCGCTGCAAAGATAGAAAATGATTAAATCATGAGTATTGTTCCGTATCAATAAATACCGAAAATGATTAAATTGCCTTTTAATTTTTTGTTTACCTAAAATATTATTGTGAAAACCCGCCTGTACATTTTGACCTGTGCCGTTGTTGCGGCTGTTATTGTTTTTTTGACAATAAGTAAAACAAAAAAGGAATCAAAAAAAATTTCAGTGGCTACTTTTAAAGAAGAAGATGAAGAGCAGGAAGCCCGGTATACTGAAATGAGAGCCCGGTATGATTTTGACATGATGAAAAACCCGGTAACAGGTAAAATCCCTGAACATATATATGAAACAGAATTAGATTTTGCCAGGAATATTCCGGAAAGAAATTTAGGACAAGGGGGATTAGCCCGGTTAGACGATTTGAATACATACTACCCGGCAGGGCCTAATAACCAGGGGGGCCGTACCAGAGCTCTGGCTTATGATGTTCGATATAACGGTTCTTCCAATAAAGTTATTCTGGCGGGTGGTGTGAGTGGAGGCATAATGAGAAGCAGCGATGGTGGAAATACCTGGGCAAGAGTTTCGCCGGATAATGAAATCCACAATGTCACCTGTATTGCACAAGATCCCCGCACCGGTAATCAGAATACCTGGTATGCCGGAGGTGGTGAGCCTTACGGTAATTCAGCTGATGAATTAGGTGCTCTATATCTTGGATTTGGTTTGTACAAATCCATTGACAATGGAGTAACGTGGACAAAATTACCTTTAAACTCCATAACAGATTTTAATGGAACCCTGCTGGCAGCAGGTGTTTTGGAAGCTTTTGACAACCCTTTTGATTTTGTACATAAAATTGTGATTAATCCTGTTACCGGCGACCTTTATGTGGCTGTTCATCGTCGCTTAGTGCGTAGTTCTGACGGTGGAAATACTTTTCAAACTGTATTTGGAAGTGGGGTTACCGCTACGGCAACCGGTGGTCAAATGGATATAGCAATATCTAACACCGGAAAACTTATTTTAGCAGTAAATGGAAGCAACCCTGATCTTACATTACGGGGAGTATGGACTTCATCAACTGGAAACTTCGGCAGCTGGACCCGTATCGCAGGTGGTTCGACTTTAGGAGTGGATTCAGTTGCAAACTGGAGAGGCAATTCTTATAAAAACTATGCAGGAAGCACCACCCCCATTTCAAAAAGAATTTTATTGGGTATGGCGCCATCTAACCAGAATATAGTTTATGTGCTTTATGAAAATGGGTTGAGCAATACGGCACCCGATAATAAACCTGAAGCAGATCTTTTCAAGTTGGATATGACCAGCGGAAACACATGGACTAATTTATCCGCCAATATGCCGGACTTCAATGGCAGTACTAATAATGCGGCCACAGATCCATTTACCGTTCAGGGAGGATATGATATGTTCGTTGGCGTAAAACCTGATAATCCCAATTTTGTTTTACTGGGAGGTAGCAGTCTGTATCGCTCTACAGACGGGTTTACTACTACTACCAACACATCATGGATTGGAGGCTATGGAAATACACTTCCCAATCTATCTTATTATGGATCCACCGCTTTTCCCAACGATCCCACCAAATGGAGTCATCCTGATATTCATAACATTGCTTTTAATCCTACTAACTCAAGCGAAGTGATTTGCGCTAATGATGGCGGATTGCAAATCACAAGTAATATTACCGGATCAACTGGTAGTGAACCGGTTACATGGAATTACATCACAAATTATCAAACACTCCAATATTATAATGTATCTATGGATCCCGGTACCGGCAGAAATAATTTCCTGGGTGGCGCCCAGGATAACGGAGTTCAGTTCCGGGATAAAATGCAATTAATAGGAACTGCCCCTGCTGACAGTAATAATCATATTCGGATTCTTGGCGGAGACGGCGGGCATACCGGTATGTCTTCACTTGATAATATTAACAATCAACAATTCTTTTATGCAAGTTTTCAGTTGGGCAGTATCAGGCGTTTTAAAATTTCCGCCAGCCCCAAAACAGATAATATCACACCCAAAAATTTAACTACTGATGGTACATCAGGAGAGTTTGGAGAATTTATTACAAATTTTTTACTCGATCCTGATAACTCACAAAACTTATACTACATAAATTATAACCGCCTGTTCCGAACAACATCGGCCAGCACTGTTGACTCTACTTCATGGACTGAAATGACAGGGGTAAGTGCAGCCGTTAATCCCGGCAATCCTACCGCAGGCACCAATATCGGTATTCGTGCTTTATCAGTAACCCGTGGACCCTATAACACTAATCATGTATTATACATAGGTACTACCAATGGAAAAATCTTCAGGTTAAATGATCCTCAAAATGCAGCGGCAACGACAGCGCCGGTTGATATCACTCCTTCTGCTTCTTTAGGATGGGCAGCAGGATCTAATGTTCAGGATATTGCAGTCAATCCTAATTATGATAATGAGATTTTGGCGGTGGTTTCTAATTATGGGGTGATCAGCATCTGGTGGACTAACAATGCAAAATCTGCCACGCCTACATGGAAAAATGCAGAAGGCAATCTTACACTTCCTTCTTTCAGAAGCGCTGCCATCGTTGTAAAAAAAGATGCAAGCAATAACCCGGTAACAGAATATTATGTAGGCACATCAGTTGGCTTATATAGTGCAGTAAATATTAATACCACTTTAACCGGCGGCGGATCTCCTACCTGGCAGCGTGAAGGTGGAAGTGTGCTGAATTTTGCCGTTATTCAATCCATTGCGTACCGGCCGGTAGACAATGTAATGGTATTAGGCACACATGGCAATGGCATGTATTATACTTTTTTAGGAACACCTAATTTTATTCCTAACCAGGTAACAGGAGTAAACAATCCCGTCACCAATGATAAAAATTTCATAAAGGCTATATTTCCCACGGTCAGTAATGGGCCAATACAATACCGTACCGGGAATATGTTTACTATAAAAAAGATTTCAATTCTGCTTTATAATTCATCGGGGCAGCAGGTATTTCACAGCGTAGCAGGTTATAATGATGGCAGTATAGATATTTCTAATTTAAGCAGCGGCACTTATATTCTGAGTATTTACAGCGATGATGAAAAATACCGCAGCATTCAGAAAATAATTAAACAGTAATCCCTGATTAATACATTATCAGGAAAAATTATTTAACAAACCCTGTTATGCATTTTCCTTATTCTTTACATCATAGCAGCATGAAAACATTTTTTACATTTCTGGTAATGACTTTTATTGCTGTGTTGCCGGTTGCAGCACAAAAAACTCCGGTTGTAAAAATGTATGCGTTTATACAACATGTTTTACCCGGTGCTAAAAAGAATATCATCGTGGATGAAAGCGGAAAAACTATAGAGCCGGCAACATCACAAAAAATGAATTATTATTTCTATGCTGAAAAAAAGAAGTCTGAGGTAATTAAAATAACAGGAATCTGGATGTATGGAGAAAAGTATAATGCTCAGGTAGATAAGGGTATTCCTGCCCCAGTTGAACTATTTGAATCCATTTCATCAAACCAATCAGGAAAAACAGTATTGACACCTGCCGAAGGAAATGAATTCCTGCAGGTGCTTCCTCTATCCATCATTTCGAAAAACAAAAAAATCCCTTCTTATTTAAAAAAATTAATCCGGCAAAATGAATTGGTTTTAATTTATTTATGGAAAGGAAAAACATGGTATTTGCCGGTAAAAAAAATTAAATCCCTGCAGCCTGTTGCATCTGTATGAAAATTTTATACTTTTAGGCATTCGATTGCTTGCCATCAGGCAACAGGCGGTATCAAACGATGCCGCTTTTTATTTCCGTTTAAATACGATATAGGATTCATATTCATTTTATCTTTACAGTTTAATTTCATTTTAAAAACCAACGCATGGCTTTACTACCCTGGCAAACCGGGAAAGTTATCCGGATAGAAGATCATACTCATAATACCAGGAGATTCTGGATCGAGGTTCCCGGTTTAACTTCTTTTAATTTCATTCCGGGACAGTTTGTTACCCTGGATCTTCCTATTCATGAAAAGCCCAACAAAAGATGGCGCAGCTACTCCATTGCCAGTTGGCCCGATGGCACCAATGTATTTGAACTTGTAATTGTATTGACACCCGGTGGTGCAGGAACCAATTATCTTTTCAATAATGTCACGATGGGCAGTGAATTATCTTTTCGGGGTGCCCAGGGAGTATTTACCCTGCACAACGATCTGGATAAAGAAATTTTTATGATTTGTACCGGAACGGGCATTGCTCCTTTCCGCAGTATGATGAATTATCTCCGGATTCATAAAACTCCCTTCAAAAAAATCAATCTTATTTTTGGATGCCGTTATCAAAAAGATATTCTTTATTTTGAAGAAATGAAAAACCTGCAGAATGAACTACCGGGATTCCAATATATACCCACTTTATCACGGGAAGAATGGGAAGGGGAAAAAGGGTATGTACATCCTGTTTATGAAGAATTGGTTGCAGACCGGCAACCCGCTCATTTTTATTTGTGCGGTTGGAAAAACATGATTGATGAAGCTAAAAAAAGAATTTTGGATTTAGGTTACGATAGAAAATCTATCCACCAGGAATTATATGGATAATACATTACAATTTTTTCCCGTGAATGTTTTTTACAACATTCCTTTTGACAGCCTGTGTATTAATTTTTGAGAGTTACTTGCTATATTCGTGTAAATCAATTTTTGCATGGGCGCCGGTTCATTAATTGCTCTCACTATTGCCGCTATCACTTTTTCCGGAATTGCCATTCTGGTTGCCAAGCTGATTACAAAAGCTACCACCAATAAACAAAAAGGTGAACCGTATGAATGTGGTGTTCCTACCCAGGGGCCAAACTGGGTGCAATTCAATGTAGGCTATTATTTATTTGCATTGCTTTTTTTAATTTTTGATGTGGAATTGATTTTTTTATTTCCCTGGGCAGTAGTAGTAAAAAAAATCGGGTGGACGGCGCTTGTTGAAATCATTATATTTTTCTTTATCCTTTTTACAGGGTTTTTATATGCACATAAAAAAGGAGCTTTGAAATGGAAATAGAACGCCCCCTAATTCCCCAACGGGGACTTATAAAAAATCACTGATGAATGATTCTTTAAATAATAAAGACAGTTCACAAAGCCCCTCCTTCGGAGGGGTTGGGGAGGCCTTTCCCGGCACCGTACATCAAACTCCCGGCGGAGGAGTTTTATTAGGTAAAATGGACCAGGTGATCAATTGGGCACGAAGTAATTCTCTCTGGCCATTGGTTTTTGGAACTAGTTGTTGTGCTATTGAAATGATGAGCGCCGCTGCTGCAAAATATGATTGGTCACGGTTTGGGTTTGAAGTAGCAAGAGCTACACCAAGACAAGCTGATGTAATAATCATTGCAGGAACGATTGTAAATAAAATGGCCCCGGTGCTGAAACGATTGTATGATCAAATGGCCGATCCGAAATATGTAGTAGCGATGGGAGCATGCGCTACAAGCGGTGGCCCTTTTTTTTATAACACGTATTCTGTAGTTAAAGGAGCTGATCATGTGATTCCGGTAGACGTATATATTGCCGGATGCCCGCCACGGCCGGAAGCATTGATTCATGCTTTGATCACATTGCAGGAAAAAATCAAAAGCGGTTTAACAAGAGAACAAATCCGTATGAAAAAGCCTGAGCAATCTTTTTAAATGACAAGAGACGAACTGAAAATAAAAATAACTGAACTGTTACCTTTGGCAATTTTTGAAGAAGGCGGCGAATGGTTGAACGTAATGATCGAACCGGCAGAGTGGCTACCATTTGCACAGCAACTTCATGATTTGACCGACCTTAAGTTTGATTATATGTTTTGTCTCACTTGCGTGGATTGGAAAACACATTTATCCATGCTGTATCATCTGACATCCACAACATTCCGGCATACCATTGTTGTAAAATCAAAATTAGATCGCAATCAGCCGGAAATAGAAACGGTTTCGCATATATGGAGAACAGCAGAATTTCATGAAAGGGAAGTATATGAAATGTTTGGCGTAAAATTTTTGCATCATCCTGACCTTCGTTTGTTGATATTGCCCGAAGGGTGGGAAGGAAAAAACCCTATGAGAAAAGATTTTGAAGACCCTGTGAATATGATAAAACTATAAATGAATTACTAATTATTGATTTGACTATTACAGGAATTCCAAATAATCAATAACTAATAATAAATAATCAGCTACTTGTATAGACAATCTGAAATAGTAAACGATCCTTCTAAAACTTCCCTCTTAGGAGATGAGGGAACAGACATGATCATCAATGTCGGGCCGCAGCATCCCTCAACGCATGGTGTATTACATCTTGTAATTACATTGAATGGTGAGGCGGTAAAAAAAGTAGAACCACATCTTGGCTATATTCATCGTTCCATCGAAAAAATGTGTGAAAGCCTGACTTTTCGCCAGTTTATTTATGTAACAAGTAAGATGGATTATCTCTCTTCACACATGAACAATCATTGCTGTGCCATGTGCGTGGAAAAAGGATTGCAAATAGAAATTCCGCCGAGGGCACAGGTAATCCGTGTATTGATGGATGAATTGACAAGGCTGGCATCACATCAACTCTGGTGGGGCGCATTGGCAATGGATGTCGGTGCATTGACTCCTTTCTTTCTTGCATTTCGGGAAAGAGAAATGATCAATGACATCATGGAAGAAACCTGCGGCACCCGGCTCACCATGAATTACATGGTTCCCGGTGGAGTGATGGCCGATCTTCATCCCAATTTTCAAAAAAGAGTGCATGCTTTCATAGATCATTTTAAAAGAAAGATTGACGAATATGATGAGTTGGTTACTGATAATATCATTTTTCAAAATCGTACCAAAGGAATCGGCTATATTTCCAAAGAAGATGCTATCTCTTACGGCATGAGTGGCCCGGCGGCAAGAGGAAGTGGGGTGCAATGTGATATCCGGAAATTATACCCTTATGAAGTGTATGACAAAGTACAATTTGAAGAAGTGATTGAAACCGCTGGTGATTGTTTTGCCCGTTACTTAGTACGGATGAAAGAGATGAAACAATCTATTTCCATCGTAGAACAATTAATTGATAATATCCCGGAAGGTGATTTCCAGGCAAAAACAAAAGCCGTGTTGAAATTACCGAAAGGTGAATATTATTCAAGAGTGGAAACAGCAAGAGGGGAATTCGGAGTGTACATCGTAAGTGAAGGAGGCACGACACCTTACAGAATTAAATTCCGTTCACCGGGTTTTTCAAATTTATCAGCATTGGATCACATGACAAGAGGACAAAAAATCGGTGATATGGTAGCTATCATGGGAACGTTGGATTTGGTGATACCGGATATTGACAGGTAACTGAAATTAAAAATTAATAATAAAAGTGTGGAGTCTTCAGAATATAGCAGATAGTGTACAGCACTGGTTGTATGCAACCTTCAATCCTACCATTGCCATGCTGATTGAATTTGCAATCATCGGAGTGTTGGCTATCGGATTATTTTCAATGTTGGGTCTCGTACTGATATATATGGAAAGAAAAGTTTCTGCATGGATGCAATTGCGGCTTGGTCCCAATCGTGTAGGGCCTAAAGGAGTTTTTCAAACCATGGCTGATACGCTCAAGCTAATCGTAAAAGAAGGAATGACACCAAACGGTGCAGACAAATTATTGTTCAATCTTGCTCCATTTATTGTTATGATTTCTGCGATGGTGATCCTGGCGCCATTGACTTTTGCAAAAGGATTCCAGATTTGGGATATAAATATTGGCGTATTTTTTATTGCGGCTATTTCTTCACTTTCAGTAATTGGAATATTAATGGCAGGATGGGCCAGCAACAATAAATATTCATTGCTTGGAGCTATGCGAAGCGGAGCACAGATAGTAAGCTATGAATTGTCTGCCGGGCTTTCCATTTTAGCAATAGTAGTTTTAAGCGGCAGTTTAAAAATAACTGACATCATTGCTTCGCAGGAAAATGGCTGGTGGATATTCAAAGGCCATGTACCGGTATGGATTGCATTTGTGATTTTCATTATTGCTGTCACTGCAGAAACCAACCGGGCGCCTTTTGACCTGGCCGAAGCTGAATCAGAATTAACCGCGGGTTTTCATACGGAATACTCAGGAATGAAATTCGCTTTGTTTTTCCTGGCAGAGTATGTAAATATTTTTGTTGTTTGTGCCCTCGGAGCCATTTTATTTTTGGGAGGATGGATGCCTTTGCACTTTGGCACAGGAACCAAATTCAATGAAGTGATGGATTATATTCCTTCATCTGTTTGGTTTTTTGGTAAAACATTTTTCCTGATTTTCGTGATCATGTGGTTCCGGTGGACATTCCCAAGATTGCGGATTGACCAATTACTGAACCTGGAATGGAAGTATTTATTACCTATCAGCATGATCAATTTATTATTGGTAACATTAATCGCTATTTTGAACTGGCATTTTTAAATTTTTAAAATGAGTTTTATAAAAAATTATATCGGTGATGTGTGGGGTGCAGTGAAATCCCTGGCCGCAGGAATGAAACTGACCGGTCATTATGCACTGCATCACAAAAAAGAGAAGATCACACAACAATACCCGGACAACAAGGATACACTTAATTTACCGGAGCGCTTTCGGGGTGAAGTGGTATTGATTCATGATGAAAACAATGAACATGCCTGCACCGGTTGCACCGCTTGCGAATTGGCCTGCCCGAATGGAACTATCAAGATCATTACCAAATTTGACCTGACCCCTGAGGGAAAAAAGAAAAAAGCGCTGGACACTTTTGTATATCACCTCGATCTATGTACCATGTGCAACCTGTGCATTGAAGCCTGTCCTACTTCAGCCATCAAAATGGATCAAACTTTTGAACATAGTGTGACCGACCGGAGTGAATTGATTAAAACATTGAATAAACCCGGGTCAAAAATCCGGGAAGGTGTGGAATAAGATCAAAAACAAATCACAAACATCAGATAATGATAAACAGTTTTTGAATTTTTGAAATGACTGCTTCGCAAATTATATTTTACCTGATTGCAGCCTTTATTCTTGGCTTTGGCATTTTGTCAATGACAACAAGGAAAATTTTCCGGTCAGCAATCTGGTTGCTGTTCTCTCTCATTGGCGTTTCCGGATTGTATTTCTGGCTGCAGGTGGAATTTATTGCTGCGGTGCAAATCGTAGTATATGTCGGAGGCATCGTAGTATTGATCATCTTTTCCATATTTCTTACACAACAATCGGGTATAGAAATGCCGAAAGCTCCTTTCAAAAGAACAATTGCTTCGGTATTAACTGTGTTATTTGGATTTGCATTTACCTATTTACTTATTTCTAAAAATAATTTTCAGGCTGGTGATGGAAAATTTAATGCAGATGTTTCCACAATCGGTACCCGGATGCTCAGTGCGGGAGAGCAGGGATTTGCTTTGCCCTTTGAAGCAGTAAGTATTTTATTATTGGCGGCAATGATCGGATGTATTGTAATCGCCATGAAATCAAAACCTGAGGAAAAATGAACGGAATACCCATCAGCCATATTTTATTTGTTAGCACTGCACTTTTTTTTATCGGCATGTACGGTATGTTTACCCGCCGAAACATGATCACTATGCTGATGGCTATTGAGTTGATATTAAACAGTGTCAATATCAATTTCGTAGTGTTCAACAAATACCTGTGGCCCGGAAAAATGGATGGAATCTTTTTTACCATATTTATTATAACAATTGCTGCCGCAGAAGCTGCTGTGGCCATTGCTATAATCATTAACCTGTACCGAAGTCATAAATCCATTGATGTGGAGGATGCGGCTGAAATGAAATACTAAACCCCTGATCCCTGAAGGGAATTAGGTTTAAACAGATAAATGAATTATTCATCATATATAGCGTTAATACCACTCTTGCCATTGGCAGGTTTTGTTTTGCTTGGATTGTTTGGAAAAAAATATTTCAAAACATTTTCCGGCACAATCGGAATATTTCTTTTATTGGCATCAACTGTTTTGGCTCTTTATACAGCATACCAGTATTTTTTTATTAATGGCAAAGTAAATGATGTTTATCAATCTATCATTCCAGTAAAATATACCTGGCTTCAGTTCTCTTCCGGCACTTCAATTGATATGGGCATTATACTGGATCCCATTTCAGTAATGATGATGGTGGTCGTAACTTTTGTTTCGCTGATGGTTCATATTTTCAGTCTCGGTTATATGAAAAGCGAGGAACGGTTCGGCACTTATTATTCCTTTTTATCGCTCTTTACATTTTCCATGCTGGGGTTGGTTGTAGCTTCTAATATTTTTCAGATTTATATTTTTTGGGAGCTGGTAGGCGTATCTTCTTATTTGCTCATCGGGTTTTATTACGACAGGCCATCAGCGGTTGCCGCTTCTAAAAAAGCTTTTGTCGTAACCCGGTTTGCCGATCTTGGTTTTTTGATTGGCATCCTCATTTTAGCATTCGAAGGAGGTACTCTTGATTTTAATACATTGATACAACGGCTTACTGATACACAGTCATCACAATTCATCAGTATTACCACTGCTTCATTTCTTGGAGTGTCTGTTCTGACATGGGCATTGACATTGGTTTTTATCGGTGGTGCCGGAAAATCTGCTATGTTCCCATTGCATATCTGGTTACCCGATGCGATGGAAGGCCCCACACCTGTTTCAGCATTGATCCATGCAGCAACAATGGTGGTAGCAGGTGTATATTTAGTGGCGAGATTGTTTCCGGTATTTTCCATCAATGAATCTTCCTTACATATTGTAACATGGGTGGGAATGTTTTCTGCATTGCTCGCTGCTATCATCGCCTGTACACAAACAGATATAAAAAGAGTGTTGGCTTTCTCTACCATGTCGCAGATCGGTTATATGATGTTTGCATTGGGTGTGGCTCACAAAAACGGTGAAACGGGTTTGGGTTATACTGCATCCATGTTTCACCTCTTCACTCATGCATTTTTCAAATCACTTTTATTTCTATGTGCCGGAGCTATAATTCATTTGGTGCATAGTAATGAAATGCAAGACATGGGAGGATTAAGAAAATTCATGCCGGTAACTCATCTTACTTTCCTGATTGCATGCCTCGCCATTGCAGGGATCCCTCCATTTGCAGGGTTCTTCAGTAAAGAAGAAATTCTGCTGGCAACATATCACGCAAATAAAATTGTTTATGTTATTGCATTATTCACTTCGGGGCTGACTGCATTTTATATGTTCCGTTTATATTTTTCTATTTTCTGGAATAAACCAAAAGAACTACACGGCCATCCACATGAAGGAACATTTTCCATGAAGTTTCCGTTAATTATTCTGGCAACAGGTACGATGGTTGCAGGGTTCATACCATTTGGTCACTATGTTTCTTCTGACGGGAAAATTTTAGAAACACCATTTCACCTGAATTTTTCCATTGCCCCGGTTCTGTTTGCCTTAACAGGAATTTTACTGGCATTATGGATGTATAAAAAAGAAAGTAACAGGCCGCATCGTGTAGCATCGGCATTGGGTGGCTTGTATCATTCGGCCTACAAGAAATTTTACATGGATGAAATTTATTTATTCATAACAAAGAAAATTATTTTCAACCTGGTGGGCAGGCCTGCAAACTGGATTGATAAAAATATTGTTGACGGAACTATGAATGGCATTGCATACAGCACTGCAAAAATCTCCGGATGGATTAAAGGCATTCAATCCGGAAAAGTGCAGGGGTATGCCCTGTATTTTTTCAGTGGCATTATCCTCCTGGTGATTGTAGTTCTCTATTTATGGAAATAAAAAAGATCAATAATAAAATAAAATGAACCTGAACCTGCTTTTATTAATACCAATCCTGACTGCCACAGCCGTTCTTTTTTGTAAGGGGCTGAAGCAGGTAAGAACAGTTTCATTCCTGGGATCCGCATTACAATTAGCGCTCAGTTTTATTTTAATGTATTACTACTGGCAGGAACGCACTGCCGGCAATAATGCAGCATTTCTTTTTGAAGATAATTTCACATGGTTTGCCCCGCTGCATATCAATTATCATATTGGCGTGGATGGCATTTCGATTGCGATGATATTGCTCACTTCATTTGTCGTGTTTGCAGGGATCCTGGTATCATGGAAAATGGAACAACTCAGCAAAGAATTTTTCTTTTTGTTATTATTCCTGAGTGTGGGTGCTTACGGATTTTTTATTTCTCTCGATCTGTTCACTCTTTTCTTTTTCCTGGAGTTGGCAGTGATTCCAAAATTTTTATTGATCGGAATCTGGGGAAGCGGGAAAAAAGAATACAGCGCCATGAAACTGGCCCTGATGCTGATGGGTGGTTCTGCGTTGGTGTTTGTTGGCCTGGCAGGTTTATTTTTTAATACCAACACAGGCGACGGGTCACATACATTCGATATTTTACAGATAGCACAAATGCATATTCCGGTTGCCGTGCAAAAATTATTTTTCCCATTTGTTTTTATCGGCTTTGGAATATTCGGCGCATTGTTTCCATTTCACACCTGGGTGCCTGATGGCCACTCTTCCGCTCCTACTGCTGCTTCCATGTTTCTCGCAGGAATTTCAATGAAACTCGGAGGCTATGGTTGTTTGCGGGTTGCTACATACTTAATGCCTGATGCGGCACAGCAATATTCCACAATCATAATTGTATTATCCTGTATTGCGATTTTATATGGTGCATTTGCCACGATGATGCAGACCGACCTGAAATATATAAATGCATATTCATCCGTCAGCCATTGCGGGTTTGTTTTACTCGGTATCGGGATGCTGACTCGAACGGCTATTACCGGTGCCGTAATGCAAATGGTTTCGCATGGGTTGATGACAGCGCTTTTCTTCGCTTGCATCGGGATGATTTATGACCGAACGCATACAAGGCAAATGTCTCAACTGGGTGGATTGCTGAAAATAATGCCTTTTGTTTCCACCGTTTTTGTGATTGCAGGATTGTGTTCTTTAGGACTGCCAGGCTTCAGTGGATTTGTAGCAGAAGTAACAGTTTTCATGGGATCATGGGAACATAAAGAAGCATTTTATAAAATCAGTACCATTATTGCCTGTGCATCCATCGTCGTTACTGCTGTTTATATTTTACGTGCCGTTGGGAAAGCAATCATGGGTCCATTGGCAAAAACCGAATATGGTTTATTAAAAGATGCTGCCTGGAATGAAAGAGTAGCTGCGGGGTTATTGATAATTGGGATCGTAGCCATCGGTGTGGCTCCTTTCTGGCTGAATCAACTGGTGGGGCCAGGTGCAGAATCCATTATGAATAATATCAGCAATGCGGCGGTTATAAAATGAACAACGAATTATGTGGAATGATTATTTACAATTGATGAAATCAGAATGGATGGTGATTATTGTCATCTTCATTCTTTTATTTTTAAAACTGGGAAAAAAGGAACGAAACACGGAATCATTGCTGCATTTCATCAATGTCCTTTTGTTCATCAACCTCGCTTCGGGATTTATTTACCATCGTGACGGATCTTTATTTGGCGATATGTTTCACAGCAACAGCCTGCTGGCTTTTGAAAAAAATGTACTTAGTCTCGGCACATTGATCATTTCCATGCAATCATTTCATTGGTTAAAAAATCATAAGCATATACTGGAATTTTATATTTTGCTGCTTTCCACTTTGCTCGGGATGTTTTTCATGCTTTCCAGTAATAATCTTCTGATGTTTTACCTCGGCCTGGAACTTTCCACCATTCCGCTTGCAGCATTAGCCAATTTTGATTTGGAAAAAAGGGTTTCTTCTGAAGCAGCTATGAAGTTGATATTGTCTTCTGCGTTTTCATCGGGATTATTGTTGTTTGGTATTTCCATGTTGTATGGCAGCACCGGCACACTGAATTACCTGGAGTTATCACAACAGCTCACCGGCACTCCGCTTCAGATTTTATCCTTTGTAATGTTTGCTGCCGGGTTTGGGTTTAAAATATCAGCGGTGCCATTTCATTTATGGACAGCCGATGTGTATGAGGGTTCACCGGTTGCTGTTACATCATACCTCTCGGTGATTTCAAAAGGTGCTATTCTATTTGTTTTTGTCTCGGTATTATACCAGGTATTTCACCACATGGCTTTGGCATGGTATAATCTTATTTTCATTATTTCGGTACTCACTATGACCATTGGAAATTTATTTGCACTCCGCCAGCAGAATATGAAACGGTTCCTTGCTTTCTCGTCCATCTCTCAGGTAGGTTTTATTTTGATCGGTATCACCGGGCAATCAGCCGCAGGCAGCGCTTCGGTGATTTATTTTGTTTTGATCTATGTATTTTCCAATCTCGGCGCTTTTGGTGTTGTGTCATTAGTAAGTGCCCTGACCGGAAAAGAAACGGTGAATGATTATAAAGGTTTTTATAAAAACAACAGGGTGCTGAGCTGGGTGTTGGCTATTTCATTGTTCTCATTGGCAGGAATTCCGCCCACGGCAGGGTTTTTCGGAAAATTCTTTTTGTTATTGGCAGGAGCCGGAACCACTCATCAATCAGGCGGGCAGATAAATTATTTACTCATTGTCATTGCTGCGTTGAACATGGTGATTTCCCTGTATTATTATTTGCGTATCATCAGGGCTATGTTTATGGATAGTACTGAGCAACCGATAGAAAAAATAAAATCATCTTTTTCGCCCAATCTTTCATTTATTATCTGTATAGCAGGTATCCTGATTACAGGTATTGCCAGTGGTGCGTATAACTATATTTATTCTTTGGTAAAATGAAAAACCGGAATTTTGATTTTGACTTTTACTTTTGAATTTATAAATAAAATGGCTATTAATAAAAATCATGAATTTGAAGATCTGAACGGTATTAAATGTGCTGTTGTGGAGAAGAATGTTTCGCCGGAGAGAGTGGGATTCCTGAAACAGCTTTTAGAATTCAATAATTATACGGTTGTTATTGTTCCTACACCACCTCCCAAAGCTGCACCTGCAGTACCAAAAGAAGGTGAAACAACTCCTGCACCGGCTCCTGTTGCATCCGCCACTTTCACTGTCGGGGTGACCAACCTTTCGTTTAATGCAGTCAATGCTGTATTCGGAAGAATGTTGCGAACTAAGGATGGTCATATTGTCACGTTAGCTTACTGGAATCAAAAAGATTCAGTAAGCCATGATGATATTCCTTATTTTGAAAAGGAATGATTTATTATGTAACGACCTCGCAGCTTTAAAAATTTTAATTATGGAAATCAAAAATCTTTTTGATCCTGCAGTAAAGCAGGAACTCATTAACCGGATCAACACACTGACCCCTGAAAGCAAACGCAAATGGGGAAAGATGGATGCGGCTCAGATGATGGCACATTTGCAGGCGCCTATGGGAGTAGCATTAGGTACACATCCTTTGAAAGGAAATCCGCTATTGAAAATGATCATGCCTTTATTTAAAAAGGCATTGTATGATGAAAAACCATGGAAGCAGGGTTTACCTACGGCAAAATCATTTGTCACTACGGGTGAGCCTAAAAATTTTGATGAGGAAAAAAGAAAGTTATTGGAAATGCTGAATCATTTTTCAGAAAATAATATGATAAGTGAAGATCATCCGGTATTCGGTAAGCTTTCCAAAGAACAATGGAGTAAAGCTACCTGGAAACATTTTGACCACCATCTCCGGCAATTTGGCGCCTGATTAAAATCATATCATAAAAGATGAAAGCTCCCTTATCTTTGTTTCATGCCACAGTTCATGATTGTCTGGAAAAATATCATTCGTAAACCCACCTGACTTATCCCCCTCTTTATTAAGTCAACAATTTATTTTGCATAACCAGCCGGCAACGGCTGATAAAAATTTCATGAATGAAAACGATTATTGAACCTTTCCGTATCAAATCGGTGGAGCCGATTTATTTTACCACGAAAGAAGAACGAAAAAAAATTTTAGCAAAAGCGGATTATAATCCTTTTTGCATCCCCGCAAAAGATGTGTTGATAGATCTGCTGACAGACAGCGGCACCAGTGCCATGAGCAGCAGCCAATGGGCAGGTATCATGTTGGGTGATGAATCTTATGCAGGCAGCAGCAGCTTTTTCAAATTTGAAGATTCCGTAAAAAAAATTACGGGTATGCAGTACATCATCCCCACTCACCAGGGAAGGGCCGCTGAAAAAATAATTTTCACCATACTTGGAGGTAAAGGAAAATATTTCATCAGTAACACTTTATTCGACACCACCCGTGCCAATATTGAATTTTCAGGTGCAGAGGGAATTGACTGCCTTTGCGAAGAAGGTAAGTATCCCAATATTCCGGCTCCATTCAAGGGAAATATCGATATTGATGTTCTTCGAAAAATAATAGATGAAAAAGGCGCTGCAAATATTCCCATGGTTATTATCACTATCACGAATAATTCAGGTGGTGGCCAGCCCGTAAGTATGCAAAACATTAAAGATACAAGACGTATTTGCAATGAATATAAAATTCCGTTATTCATTGATGCCTGTCGATTTGCTGAAAATGCTTATTTCATCAAGTTGAGAGAAAAAGGTTACTCCAATAAATCAGTTCCTGAAATTGCCCGGGAATTATTTTCTTATGCAGATGGCTGCACCATGAGTGCCAAAAAAGATGCCTTTGCCAATATCGGTGGATTTTTAGCTATGAATGATCCGGATCTCGCAGTCAGATGCAGAAATTTGCTGGTCATCACTGAAGGATTTACCACTTATGGAGGACTTGCAGGCCGGGATCTTGAAGCCATTGCTGTCGGACTGCAGGAAGTAATGGAAGAACCCTACCTGCAATACCGGATAAGAAGTATTGAATACCTCAGTAATAAACTTATAGCTGCAGGAGTGCCACTGATGCAACCTGCAGGGGGACATGCCGTATATCTCGACGCAAAATCATTTTTACCACACATACCTGTAGATCAATACCCCGGGCAATCTCTTGTCTGTGCATTGTATGAAGAAGGCGGTATCCGTTCGGTAGAGATCGGATCGTTGATGTTTGGGAAGTATGATGATAAGGGTAAATTGATTCCCTCTCAAATGGAGCTGGTGCGGTTAGCTGTTCCCCGCAGAGTATATACTCAAAGCCATATAGATTATGTTGCTGAGGTGATCATTGAAGTATTCAATCGCAGGAACGAAATAAAAGGATTACAAATTACAGAAGAAGCTCCGTTATTAAGACATTTTACCGTAAAACTAAAACCGGTGCAGGAATACTAACGGATAAAATTCATTATCTCAAGCATTTTATTTAAACAACAAAATATGAAACACAATATTTATAAAAGCTGGGCAGAACCTTATAAAATGAAAATGGTTGAACTGCTGAAAATGACAAACCCTGTTCAACGGAAAAAAGCTATGCAGGAAGCCGGCTACAATACTTTCCTTTTAAAATCAGAAGATGTTTATATTGATCTGCTCACTGACAGTGGCACTTCTGCCATGAGTGACCGTCAATGGGCAGGAATGATGATGGGTGATGAAGCGTATGCGGGCAGCCGGAATTTTTATCATCTTGAAGAAACCGTAAAAGATATTTACGGCTACAAATACCTGATCCCAACACATCAGGGCCGTGGTGCTGAAAATATTTTATCAAAAATACTCGTCAAAAAAGGGGATATAATTCCCGGCAATATGTATTTCACCACAACACGATTGCACCAGGAACTGGCTGGAGGAAAATTTGAAGACATTATCATAGATGAAGCTCACGATCCTGATAATGAACATCCATTTAAAGGGAATGTAGATCTGAATAAGCTGGAACGCCTTGTAAAAAAATATGGTGCTAAAAAAATTCCATATATCAGCATTGCCACCAGTGTGAATATGGCCGGGGGGCAACCCATCAGTATGAAAAATTTAAAGGAGCTGAGATCCTATACTAACAAACATGGCATCCGGATTATTCATGACATGACACGAGTAGCTGAAAATGCGTATTTCATACGGCAACGGGAAAAAGGATATGAACGCTGTTCCATAAAAGAAATAGTAAAAGAAATCTGTAAACTTACAGATGGTGCTACAATGAGTGCCAAAAAAGATGCCCTGGTGAATATCGGGGGATTTCTTGCAGTGAATGACCGGGAAGTTTTTGAAGAAGCAAGAAATCTTGTTGTAGTTTATGAGGGATTGCATACTTACGGAGGATTGGCCGGCCGTGATATGGAAGCAATGGCTATCGGTATTCATGAAAGTGTTAGCAATGATCATATCCGGGCCCGGGTGGGACAGGTCATTTACCTCGGTGAAAAAATGATGGAATTTGGAATTCCAATTGTGAAACCAATTGGCGGGCATGGCATTTTTGTGGATGCAAAAAAATTCTTACCACATATTCCGCAAGAAGAATTTCCTGCACAAACATTAGCAGCAGAAATTTATCTTGACTCAGGTGTACGGACAATGGAAAGAGGTGTTGTGTCTGCAGGAAGAAAAGCAACCGGAGAAAATTATTATCCAAAACTGGAATTGGTCCGGTTTACCATTCCACGCCGGGTATATACACAGGCCCACATGGATGTAATTGCCGAATCAGCAGCAAGAGTGTATGAACGACATGAACAAATAAAGGGATTAAAAATGATTTATGAGCCAAAATACCTGCGGTTTTTCCAGGCGAGATTTGAAAGGCTGAAATAATTTTATTTTCTCAAAAGTTCACCAAGTTTTTTAAAAGAATCAAAAGGTCCTTTATCAATAAAAGTATTGGATAGCCATGACGGAATGCTTCCGCCCGGATCCGCTTCGAGGATATAATCAATATGTATGGTTTGTTCGGTAGGCATGGTTACTTTCCAATAAGCATAGTAATGCGGAATTCGCACTTTACCTGGTTTTTCAGGAATGAAACCGGGGTCGCCTTTTGCAACAATAGTCAAAAAATCCGGCAAGTGTTCGGTTTGCATTTGAATATGAATCACGGCATCCCGATTGTTGAGTGGCCAGGGAAAATAAATTTCAGAATAATACCAAAAATCCAGCGGATTGTTTTTTTTAAGAAAATAACTTGTTTTGGCATTATATGCCCATTCAGTATTTCGGGAGGCATCACTAAGCAGGGAAAATAGTTTTACGTATGTGCCCGGGAAAGTGCAAACTACACGAACTGCTTTATAATTAGTGCCGGCTACATCAGAAAGATAGACTTTAATCCCTCCTTTGTCTTTATCCAGTTTCCATTGGTATTGCCCCATACTGATATCACACACACCAATCAATAAAATTAAAATAAATACTTGCTTCATAGGAATGAAAATTCAAATATCCGGGTATTATCACAAAGCTGAAACAATATACATTATTAATTCTTATCCTTTGTTTTTTACAGATCTAAATTATCAAAATAAGGGGGAGTGCAAATAACTGAAATAGTAGTTTCTCAATCGAATATCTGGTTGCAGTTCACATAATTTTGTACTTTAATTTTTAGTTTCTAATTTTCTTTCCCGGAGTATGAAAATAAAACAACCTGTCACCACCATCTTTACTGACATAGGAGGTGTATTGCTTACAAACGGCTGGGATCGTGGAAGCCGCAAAAAAGCTATTGATTATTTTAACCTGGATGCTGAAGAAACAGAAGAACGTCATCATCTCACTTTTGATACCTATGAAGTGGGTAAGATTACATTGGATGAATATCTGAACCGGGTTGTATTTTATAAAAAAAGATCGTTTAGCCGACAACAGTTCCGTGAATTTATGTTTAATAGATCAATGCCATTGCCGGGGATGCTGCAACTGATGACACAATTAAAAAAAAGAAATAAAATAAAAATAGCTGTGGTCAGTAATGAAGGCAGGGAGTTAGCTGAATACCGTATTAAAGAATTCAAATTAAATGCGTTTACGGATTTTTTTATTGTTTCCAGCTTCGTTCATTTCAGAAAACCGGATGCTGATATTTTTAAAATTGCATTAGATACGGCCCAGGTACATCCCGAACAGGTAATTTACATTGAAGACCGTCCCATGTTTGTACAGGTAGCTTCGGGTTTGGGTATTCACGGCCTGCATCATATTGATCATACAACCACAAGGGAAGTTCTCAGAAAATTTGGGTTAAAGTAGTATCATATTTTTCATAGCTTATTGGCTTTATTGACCTGCCAAAAAATTTGTAAGCTTCACATTAAAAACATTTTGAAAGCAAGAGTGGAGTTAAAGTTTCCCATGTCATATTAAAATATTCGAAAACGCTCTGTGACAGTTTTGAAAGCTACTTTTCAAAACGGGTCATAAGGAAGATATTTAATATATCCTTCCGGCTGAGGTGGCAACAACCAGTTTTCAAAAGGAAGTGCAGCTTCTTTTTCTTCTGCTTTACTCTTTACAATAACTTCCTGCTTTGTTGGTTCTTTCAACCGGGGAACCATGGTTGTCACAGAAATCATTTTAATATTAGTTGGCTTTACTGAAACAAGTACTGTATCGTTCAGATTTTCTATCATTGGCAAATATTTATCAGAAAATTTTATGCCATTACAATATTGTCAGTCAAAATTTATTTTTAAAAGAAATTAATGGAAAGTTATTTCAACAGGCAAAGGTTACATTAAATTTTTAACATGAATGTCATTTAACTGTAAACGGCACACTCGCTGTTTCAATTTTTTGGAGTTTACAATTGTTAGTTGATATTAAAAATTTCAGCAGGGTAAAAATTACTTGTAAAAATCTGGAAGCTTTAAAGCAGATGCTGAATGATAATATTTATCAGCGGCAGACACACAATCAGGATAGTTTTAAATTATTGGGAGGGTTTGTTCAGGCTTATATTATAGAACCCGCTACAATTTTCTTCACCTGATCAGCAGGAATTCTTTCCTGTTGCATCGTGTCCCTATGGCGAATGGTGACCGTATTATCTTCCTTGGTTTGTTGATCAACTGTCACGCAGAATGGAGTGCCGATAGCATCCATTCTCCTGTATCGTTTACCAATCGTATCTTTTTCTTCATAAAAACACCGGAATGAGGATTTGCAATCATCCATAATTTTCCGGGCAATTTCCGGAAGGCCGTCTTTTTTTACCAAAGGTAATATGGCCAGTTTCACCGGGGCTAAAGATGGAGGAAATTTCAGTACTACCCGGCTGTCTTGTTTTTCGGAAGTACTCAAATCTTCTTCAGTGTATGCTTCACTCATCACCAATAAAAACATCCTGTCCAGGCCAATAGAGGTTTCAATCACATAGGGAATATAATTTCCATACGGTTTGCCGGTAGCCGGATCCACGTCATTATCGAAATACTGCATTTTCTTTTTGCTGTATTCCTGGTGATTTTTCAAATCAAAATCTGTACGGGAATGAATGCCTTCCACTTCTTTGAACCCGATGGGAAATTCATATTCAATATCACAAGCTGCATCGGCATAATGCGCCAGCTTTACATGATCGTGAAAACGATATTTATCATTTGAAATGCCAAGACTGAGATGCCAGTTCATCCTTGTTTCCTTCCATCGTTCGTACCATTCTTTTTGTGTGCCGGGGCGAATGAAGAATTGCATCTCCATTTGTTCAAACTCCCGCATACGAAATATAAATTGACGAGCAACGATCTCATTCCGGAATGCTTTACCAATTTGTGCAATGCCGAAAGGAATTTTCATTCTTCCGGATTTCTGCACATTCAAAAAATTCACAAAAATACCCTGGGCTGTTTCCGGTCTTAAGTAAACAATATTGGCCAGCCCATTTTCTTCAGGACCCTTTTCCGAAGATTCTGTTGAGCCAAACTCCGTTGAAAACATCAAATTGAATTGGCGGATATCAGTCCAGTTACAAGTGCCGCTGATAGAGCATTTTATTTTATTATCAACGATCAGTTTTTTTAAGCTCTCAAAATCATCTTTAGCCAATAATGAATTCATCTCATCAAGCAATTGCTCCGCTTCCTGTATTTTGCTTTCAGCGTTCAGCTTTTGAGCATAATCCTCTATCAGATGATCTACCCGGTATCTTTTCTTGCTGTCCTTGTTGTCAATCATTGGGTCGTTGAAATTGTCAACATGTCCCGAAGCTTTCCACGTTGTTGGGTGCATGAAAATAGCCGCATCAATTCCGATGATGTTCTCATGCATCTGGGTCATGCTCTTCCACCAATAGTCTTTTATGTTTTTTTTCAGTTCGCTGCCCCATTGGCCATAATCATACACGGCCTGCAGCCCGTCATAGATTTCACTGCCAGGAAATACAAATCCATACTCTTTACAATGGGAGATTATTGACTGGAATTTGCTTGTTGAAGATTCATGTTTTTTGGAATCATTTGCCATAGCGGCAAAGGTAAATAAGAATTATTACTGAATAGCAGTAAGTAATTTAACAAGGTCTTCTTTTTTAAAATAGTTTACTGAGTTGGAAGTTAAATATTTTTCCAGTTGCGCTCTTCTATTTTCCGTGGCAGCTTTCTGAACGTTTTTCTTTGTGGCAAGTCTATAAACTCCATTTTTATCACTGATATAATAATTTGAAACTTTCTTCATTATAGTTTTCTCCTGCATAACTAGATCCTTGGTACCCACTCCGTTTTGTGGTATTTCTTTAAACTGATCAATGGACACTCCTGAAGTTTCAACACCCATTGCTCCAATCTTTTTTATATCAGCAATTCCAAAAAATGTTCGTTCAGCCAGTTCTAAACCACCATATGTACCAAGTTTGTGAAAGTATTTATTATCGGCATAACAAAAAGTGTCCTGATCTATGACGAATCGTTTAAATTCTAATGGATTCGCAATAGCCAATGTATCCCCTTTTTCATTTATAAATAACATTTCATCGTATAAATAATTGTAATTAAGCATTACAGCCCCTGTTCTTCCATCAACGAACCAAGCCAGCCCTTTTATAAAATTTTTTGAAAAATATTGAGCTGAATCCGGGATAGCCTGTACTAATTTTTCGCCGGGGTTTATGGTGAACAAGCCATCGGCTTGTGCTAAAATATTACTTATTGTAGTTGTTAAAAAAACTGAAAATAGAATAATCATTTTTTTCATAACTGTAAATTTTAAATTAAATCATACTGTTAGGATAAAACAATTTAATGAACTGAAAAGTTAAGAAATTTTTTTGGAGTAAAGATTCCATTTTTTGAAACTCGCCGACCTGCTTAAACCTATCCGGAGTAAGATTATTTTCAGTTTTATATCATCTCAATGCACTCCGCATTGAATAAATTTCTATGATGGCCTGATACAACCATTCCCCAGGTATTTTTCCAAGCTACAACTTTATTGGAAGATCTTTTATAAGCAGAGGTGTGTGAGTCATTTTTTATTGAATCCAAGGGTATTCAAAAAATTTCAGTTCATAACATCTGCTTTGTATTTACTTTAATGGTCAATTTTATTAAACATTCTACAAAGTTGTATTGCGTCAACTACGGATTCTTGATGATAATATTACCTTTCTTTAAAATAATTGGTGAGCAGCTATACATCAGAAGGCTTTAAAAGAACAACAAAATCATTTGTATATCTGCGAGAAACTTGAATACTCATTGCCATGCTGCCAGAATGCATGTATGGGAACTGATACTTCTCAAAAAATTTAATTATTTCTTTCAGAAACTCAATTTTAGTTTTTCAGCTTTTTATTTTGTTGATGCCGTTTTGCATCTCTTCTTGTTTTCTTTTCAAAATTTTTAATTAATGCTTCAGAAAGGTCAACCCCTGTTTGATTCGCTAAACAAAGCAAAACCCATAGCACATCCGCCATTTCATCTCCCAGGTCCTTTGCTTTTTCGCTTTCTTTAAAAGATTGATCCCCGTATTTGCGGGCTATGATTCGGGCCAACTCCCCTACTTCTTCGGTTAAGATCGCCATATTGGTCAGTTCGCTGAAATACCGGACTCCAATGGTTTTGATCCATTGATCCACCCGCTGCTGGGCTTCCTGAATAGTCATAAAATAAATTTTTACTTTTTTTTTGCAATATAGCACGATTATTGCCGTTCTACTCCTCCCGTCCCAAAGATCCTACTCTGTGAAAGCAGTTAATCACCATTTATGAAACGTAATTTGATTATTCTATGATCCGCCTTTTATCACGTTGTGTACTGGTATTTATTATTTGTGCTGTATTCATCTCCCCGCTCTATGCCCAGGGCGACGATCCCGGCCCGGGTAAAAACAAACCTGCTACAGAAAAAAAAGCTGCCAAGCCTTTCAAAATTCTCACATCCGGAAAACAAATCACCGTAAAAAGCACTGATAATGACAACACCCTGAAACAAATATTAGTGTGGACTTCCAGCGGGAATCGTATAGTAGAACAACATGAACTGGATGTACCTTCTTTTGATTTCTCGGTTTCTGGTATTAATGAGAAAATTTTTTTTATGCTGGTAGAATTCAAAGATGGGAAACGATTTTCGGAAAAGATCGGGGTTCGGTAAAAGCATAAATCCGTGTTATTCCCTGTTCTTCGTATCTATCAAAATAGTCACCGGTCCATCATTCAATAATTCCACATTCATATCAGCGCCGAAGATCCCTGTTTTCACATCTTTTTCCAGGTCGTATGTTAATTGCTTTAAAAATTTTTCATAAAGAGGAATAGCAAGTTCTGGTTTACTTGCTTTGATATAGGACGGCCGGTTTCCTTTTTTTGTAGAAGCATGTAATGTAAACTGGCTCACAACAAGAATATCCCCCTGTATATCCTTTATTGAAACATTCATTACCCTGTTGAGATCATCAAAGATCCGGAGGTTCACAATTTTACTGCTTAGCCATTCAATATCTTCCTGCCCATCAGCATCTTCAATGCCTACCAATACCAATAATCCATTACTAATCTGCGAATGAATTTTGTTGTCAACGGTGACGCTTGCCTTAGTGACTCTTTGTATAACTGCTTTCATTGGTTTAAATATTTCCGGTTACAGGAAACCAGTTTCCTGTTGCCGGCAACCCCCATAAAGATATATCCATTTAACTTCGATTGTATCTTTGAACATTAACCGGAAACCAGCAACATGGCCGACTTTTCATCTGAAATAAATTTCCAAACAACCCGCAGCGGAGGCCGGGGTGGGCAAAACGTCAATAAAGTGGAAACAGCGGTTATTGCATCTTTTCATATTGATACCTCTCAACTATTGCATGAAGAACAAAAACTATTATTGAAAGAAAAATTATCTAACCGGATCAATGCAGAAGGATTCTTGCAGGTAAAGTCTCAAACACACCGGACCCAACTGGCAAACAAAGAGGAAGCAATTCAAAAAATAAATATGCTTATTCAAATAGCATTGCAGAAAAAGAAACCACGTATTGCCACCAAAATGAGTAAAGCAACAAAAGAAAAAAGAATGGAATCCAAAAAAAGAAAATCAGAAATAAAATCAGGCCGTAAAAAATTCAAACCCGGAGATTACTGATCATTTGATTTTCGTTTGCCTTTCAGGTTTTCCAACAATACTTTCTGGTTCTCGATATCTTTTTGAGCATCTTCCTGGTTCTTGGCATTCTTCTTCAAATCATCCTGCAGGTTCTTTATTTTCTTTTCCATACTTCCCTGGTCGTCTTTGAGGTTTTTTAGTTTTTTCTCAGCTTTGACCACTATATCTTCCTGGTCCTTGATCTGCAGTTCCAGGTTAGCAGCCTCCACATCCGGCTGCAGGCTTTCCAGAAAATTTTTTACTCTTGATACATCTGAAGATTCGAACGTTTTGGAAGCATCATCACCATCTTTATTTACGATCATATATAATACAGAAGCGTCTTTATCTTTGCGGCTTTTTTGCTCCACTTTTATGATATAGTCCATGGCATTGTCGCTGATATCTGAAATGCGGGCTGATTTGAATACGATAAACCCTTTATCTCTGTTGAACAATCCTTTTTCGGTTTTGCCTTTAGCCCCCATCTTTTCAATTTTGGAAACGATGGCATTTTCCAGCGCCTCAGCAGGATAGGGATAGTCTATGGTATATGCATTCTGTTTTTTCTTATCGTACTCAATGGTAGATTCATACGCCTGGCCATATACAACAGACAAGAAACAGGTAGTAACTACCAGGAAAAGGAGCCCTCTTATCATAATAAAAAATTTTGGTTCCAAAGATAAGGCAATTCAAAAAAAGCTGCAGATTTCAAATGCCTCGTGAAGCTCCTTTTATGCCTTATAAAAGTTAAAAAATAAAAGACCCTCACACTCATTCGTCTTTTCAAAGACAGACAATTACTTTTGTCCTGCATTCGAAGCCAAAATAAATATCTAATCCTTGAGCGGTATTAAAAATTTAGCGGGTCAAACGGTTTGGTATGGGGCCAGCTCCATTGCAGCTCGTTTTCTTAATTACCTGCTTACTCCCTATCTTACAGCAAAACTTACCGGCCCTGCTTACGGAGATATGACGTTGGTGTATTCCGCTCTCCCATTTTTAAATGTCATTTTTACCTATGGCCTGGAGACGGCTTATTTTCGCTACATTCAAAAAAAAGATCAGGAAGAGGATGTATATAATACCGCTACGGTTTCACTCATCATCAGCACCATTTGTTTAACAACACTGCTCCTCGTTTTCAAAACAGCATTTGCAGACCTGATACGTATTGAACAGCATCCCGAATACATCACATGGAGTGCCTTCATCATTGCATTCGACAGTTTATCAGCATTAGCATTTGCAAAACTCAGGTATGAGCAACGCCCCATAAAATTTGCAGCTATCCGCATTGCAGGAATACTGATAAATATTGCTGTCGTTTTTTTCTTCTTATCCGTTTGCCCTAAAATAGAAACAAAACACCCTAACAGTATTTTGCTGTTTCTTTATAATAAAAATCTCGGCGTTGGCTATGTCATTATTGCCAACCTTGTTCAGTCAGCAATCACCCTGTTATTATTACGAAAAGAATTTCTTTCTTTCAAATGGAGATTCAATGGCGCTCTTTGGAAACAGATCATGCTCTATTCCATGCCGTTGATCGTTGCGGGACTTGGAGGTATGATTAATGAAACTTTTGACCGCATCATGCTCGGTTGGTGGTCATCTGCTCCCACAGAAATGGCTGTTAAATTCCAGGTGGGTACTTATGGCGCCTGTTATAAATTATCTATCTTAATTACATTATTTGTCCAGGCATTTCGCATGGGTGCTGAACCATTTTTTTTCAAACAGGCACAGGGAGATAACCCGCAAAAGATTTATGCAAGGGTGATGAAATTCTTTGTGATCACTATTTGTCTCATGTTCCTTGTAGTTGCATTGTTTCTGGATGTCTGGAAATATTTTATACAAAATCCCAAAATGTGGGAAGGCCTGAAAGTGGTGCCAATACTTTTATTGGCCAACATGTTTCTCGGCATTTATTATAACCTGTCCATCTGGTACAAGCTTACCAATAAAACCATGGCCGGCGCCTGGATCACTGTAATAGGTGCAGTGGTTACCATTATCATCAACTATTTATTCATTCCGAGATTTGGCTATATGGCCTGTGCCTGGGCTACCTTTGTTTGTTATGGCAGCATGATGGTAGTTTCTTTTATCTGGGGGCAAAAAGAGTACCGGGTGCCTTATGCCTGGAAAAAATTGCTGGCATATATTGTTATTGTCGTCTTACTTTATTTTGTCCATCATCTCTTTATTCAATTAGAATTTAATCGCTGGGTCAACCGTGGATTTGCTGCTGCGCTCACCGGATCTTTTTTAATCCTTATTTTAAATATTGAAAAGAGGGAGTTTCAGAGATTGCCGGTTGTAGGAAGATTTTTTAAAAAAGGAAATTAATCAGTACAACTTCACAAAAGGATTATTCATTTTCTCAAATCCAATCGTTGTCATTGGCCCATGACCCGGATACACTTTGGTTTCATCCGGCAAAGTGAAAAGTTTGGTTTGAATACTATTGATCAAAGTATCAAAATCGCCGCCCGGAAGATCGGTTCTGCCAATGCTACTATTGAATAATACATCTCCCCCGATCACAAAACCTCCGGCTTCATTATAAAAACAAACACTACCCGGAGAATGGCCGGGAGCGAATAATATCTTAAGGTTGTCGTTGCCCAATCTGGCCGTTTCCCCTTCTTTCAAAAATATAAGGGGACCTTCATAATTCTCAAATGGCAATTGCCACATCTTCCCGCTCTCAGGCGCAAAATCAAATACCGGCTTTTCCAATTTATGAATATGCAAAGTCAGCCCCCAGGTATCATGTATAAACTTATTGCCGAAAACATGATCCAAATGGCAATGTGTGTTAAGCAGCAGGATGGGTTTCAGGTTTGTCTTTTGAAGAAATATTTTTAATTCATCCCTTTCCTCCGGAAAATAACAGCCGGGATCAATAATGCAACACACGTTCTGTTCGTTATACAAAACATAAGTATTCTCCTGGACGGGATTAAATGTAAATGACTTGACGTTTAACATGAACTGTTTTTCGTACTTTAGTTTTTCGGTAATTTGTTTACCGGATACGAAATTAAAGACGACGGGAAAATAAGCATCAAAAGACACGAAATAGTAAGATTCTATGAAGAAAGTATTATGCCTGATGACCTGCCTTTCGGTTTTCCTGATATTGAAAACATCGGCGCAGGTGAACACTGTGGAGTTTGGTAAAAACAGGGTTCAATACCAGAATTTCAAATGGAAATATTACCAGACAGAAAATTTTAACTCTTATTTCAGTCAAAACGGTTTGGCTTTGGGCAAGTACGTTACCCAGATTGCCGAGCAGGAGCTTCCCGGCCTGGAAGAGTTTATTGAATATGGCTTACAGCGCCGTGCCAATATTGTTATCTACAACACGTTTGACGAAATGCAGCAATCCAATATAGGGCTGGGCATTGACTGGCAAAATACCGGAGGCGTTACCAAACTAGTGAATAATAAAATGATTGTTTATTTCGATGGCAATCACGATAACCTGCGCCTGCAAATACGCCAGGGCATTGCAAAAATCCTTGTGGAAAATGTTTTGTTCGGTGATGACCTTGGGGAGTTTGCTGCTAACCAGGCATTACTGGATCTGCCCAAATGGCTCACCGATGGTTATATTGCTTATGCTGCCCAAAACTGGAGCCCGAAATTGGATGATGACCTGCGGGCGGTAATGCTTGGCGGGTTATACTCTAACTTTTATCAATTCGCTTATGAAAAACCGGATCTCGCCGGTCATGCATTCTGGTATTACATTGCCAATAAATATGGCAAAAGCAAAACCACTTATTTATTATACCTGGCCCGTATTTACCGTAACCTGAATAATGCTTCTCAAAAAATAACAAAGAAGAAATTTAAAAAAGTGTTGCAGGATTTCATGCTGGAAGTGCCTCAGCAATATTTCAAAGATATCCGGGGTAGACGCAATGTTCCCAAAGGTCAGCTATCCGTTACCGAAGAAATCGGGAAAAAAGATTATATCCGCTTCAATGCAAATCCTAACCCAAAAAGTTTCACTTATGCAATGGTGGAATTCAAGCAGGGAAAATATTCCGTAGTGCTGATGGAAAATTTTGTAAAAAGAATTGTATTATTAAAATACGGAGGCCGGTCCCGGCAGGACGAAGTAAATCCAAACTATCCCATACTGGCATGGGATGGAAAAGGAACAAGACTTGCTGTAGTGTATAATGATCAGGGTAAAACAAAACTCTTCGTCTATGATGTATTGAACCGCATCAAAACGGTGAAGCAGGAATTAAAAATGTTTGACCAGGTGGAGGACATGAAATACATGCTGGATGCCAATACACTTCTATTCAGTGCCGTAAAGAGTGGGCAATCGGATATTTTTGTTTACAAAATAGATAAACAATCCGTAGAGCAGGTAACCAACGATGTGTATGATGATTTGGATGCATCTTTTGTAGCGTTTCCCAATAAAACAGGAATCATTTATGCCAGCAACAGGCCTTCGGCTACAGCAGCGAGCAGTGATGATTCATTGCCTGGTAAGCGCTTCAATATTTTTTTAATTGACAACTGGAATAAATCGGATTTTAAACAAATTTCTCAACTTACCAACCTGAAATTCGGTGATGCCCGATTCCCTTCACAATACAATACATCACATTTTACTTTTATAAGTGATGAAAACGGGATCAATAACCGCTATGCAGGATTTTTTCAAACACAAAGAGCCGGATTGGATACATTGGTATTTATCGGCGATGAAGTACTCCGCAATCCTGATAAAAAGGATGTAGATAGTTTGCTGACAGAATGGAACAAAAACGATATTGATTCCGTAGGTTTTGTTTCCATAACAAAAGATTCTGCTTATGTTTTCCCTCTCACGAATTATCAAAGCAGCCTGCTGGAAACAAGAACATCTGGTGATAATAGCCAGGTAAGTGAGGTGGTGAAACTGGGTAATGTAAAATTATTATACCGGTTAAAAGTGGATGAAAATACTCTTCGCAGGAGAAATGTAACTGCCACTCCTACGGAATATATGAAACGGGTCATAGATGAGCAGAAAAAAGCAACAGGTAAGGTGAGTATCTATCAGCCTGGTATCAAAACAGACAGTTCTAAAAAACAGAATGATTTTTTTCTGAATGAATTTGAAAATGAAAAACCGGACAGCACCTCGAAAGTAGGAATGATTGTAGGAACACAGCAGGTAACTAAAGAGCCTGCACTGAAAAAAGCCAAAGTATTTGAATATCGTCCACCAAAATTTTTCAATGATTACCTCGTGAGTGGATTCAATAATAATGTATTGGTAAACCGTTTTCAGCCCTACCAGGGTGGCAATGGCCCGATTTATCTCAGTAACGGGGATCCTTTCAACGGAATTCTTAGAGTTGGAACTTCCGACTTGTTTGAAGACTGGAAATTTGCCGGTGGTGTACGCATCAGTCCCGACCTCAAGAATAATGAATACGTATTGAGTACTCAGTACCTGAAAAAAAGATTGGATTATGGTTTTACTTATTATCGTAATACCATGAAGAATCCTCCATTGTATAACGATTCACTACAGTTCAATGCAAAAGAATATACCAACCTGTATCAACTTACTATTTCATATCCATTCAATAAGATTCGCAGCATTCGTTTCAATGTCGGATTTCGCAGGGATAAATATGTATCGCTATCTGATGGCCCGTTAGGACTCAAAAATCCCGACCTGAAATATAACTATGCTTTGCTCCATGCAGAATATGTATATGATGATGCTATCACCCCTGCACAAAACATTTGGTTTGGCCTTCGCTGGAAAATTTATATGGACTGGAATGCGAGAGTCAGCAAATTAGCCGGACAAACTGCCGATAATCCTTATACACTAAACCTTGGATTTGACGCAAGACATTATTTACCCATTTATCGCAACATCATCTGGGCAGTTCGTGCGGCCGGAGATTTTTCATGGGGGCCTGAAAAGTTTATTTATTATCTAGGAGGTGTAGACAACTGGCTCTTCCCAAAATTCAATAAATCCAACACACCTGATCCTGACAACGAATATGCTTACCAATCCTTAGCAGTGAACCTGCGTGGGTTCAATCAGAATGTTGCCAATGGTAATAATGCCCTTGTAATGAACAGTGAGATCAGGGTTCCGGTATTTTCCACTTTTTTGAATAAGCCGATCAACAATGCATTTATAAGAAATTTCCAATTGGTACAATTTGCAGATTTGGGAACTGCATGGAACGGCGCTTATGATAAAATTAAAAGGCCCGGTGTAGTGTATGGAGCACCTCCACTGACAGTTACTGTAAAAGCCGGTGGTATCGGACCTTTTGCCGGCGGTTATGGATTTGGAGCAAGGAGTGTTTTACTGGGATATTTCCTTCGAATAGATGCTGCCTGGGAAATGAATGGCTTCTTCAGAGGAAAACCTATCTGGTATTTTGCCATGGGATTGGATTTTTAAAAAAAATTTTGTCTAAATTCATAAAGCCTCATTTCCTTGAGGCTTTTTTATAATACCCTGTTGTTCCTGAAAATATCGAAATGCTCTGGAAAAAATTCTCTGCTTATTTCTTCATTCCAACTTCAGCTTATCCGTAAATGTTTGTTTCCAAAATAGCTGTTTCAGTTATTCTGCAAATTAAAAGCCAGTTAGTAAATTTGCAGATCGTCACACCCAATGAAACAAACCAAATTTTTACTTTCCATACTCTGTTTATTTTTTGCAAGCACGCTACCAGGCCAAACAAAAATTATTTCAGGGATTGTAAAAGATTCACATAGTGAGGAGCCGGTTCCTTTTGCATCTGTACTTTTTAAAAATACCACAACAGGCAAACTAACTGATTCATCGGGCAGCTTTGTTTTCCATCTTGATAAACTACCTTCCGATACCCTTTTGATCACCTGTGTAGGCTATCAGCCATTTTTATATATCATTGATAAGACCAAAGATTCTCTGCTCGCCGATATACAAATGGAAAGAGGAACATTTGATTTAGGTGTGGTAGTGCGTATAAAAGTTAATAAAGGATTATTGCTATGGCGAAAGATTGTAAAGCATAAATCACAGAACGACCGATATCGCTTTCAGAATTTTTCTTATGAGCTTTATAATAAGCTGGAGCTGGATATTAAAAATCTGAATTTTAACCGGCTTTCCAAATTCAAACCACTAAAACCGGTGGGTGATCTTATCAGAAGTAATGTGGACACTTCAGAAGGGTTGAAATATCTCCCCACTTTCCTGACAGAAGTTCTCTCAGATTATTATTACCAGAAAAAACCTGAGAAATTCCGGGAAGTGATTAAAGCTGCCAATACCAATGGTGTAAAAAATGAAAGTGCGGTAAAGCTGCTCGGCGGCATGGATCAAAATGTAAATGTCTATAATAACTTCATTCAGGTATTCGATAAACAATTTGTAAGTCCCATCAGCGATAACGGCGATTATTATTATAAGTACGGAGTGGTGGATACCCAGTTTTTTAATCATCATAAATTTTATCACATGATCTTTACGCCACGGCGTAAAGGAGAAAATACGTTTGAAGGAGACTGCTGGGTAAATGATACCACATTTGCTATCCAAAAAATGAATCTCCGGCTGGGTAATGATGCTAATGTGAATTTCCTGGATCGCCTCAGCCTGATACAGGAATATTCTTTGATTAATGATTCTACCTGGTTTCTTTCGAAAGATAAGTTTGTTGCCGATGTTTCACCGCTTGGCAAAGGCAAACTGGGATTTATCGGGAGAAAAACAACCACTTATAAAAATGTAGTCATCAATGACAGTTCTGTAAGCAGGGAGCTTGCAAAAAATAAAATCAGAGAAGAAGTAATCACATTGCCCGGTGCTGATGAAAAGAGTAAAGAATTCTGGAGCTCCTCCCGCCATGAAGAATTAAGTAATTCTGAACAAGCAATCATCAAAATGATTGACACCCTGACCAATGCCCCGGTTTTCAAGCGATTTACCAAAACGATCACTTTTATTGGTACTGGTTATCTCGATGTGGGCAATTACCAACTCGGCCCCTGGTATAATGCATTTTCTTATGACGGATGGGAAGGCTACCGGGTGAGATTTGATTTCGGCACCAACCATCATTTTGATAAACATTTCTGGTGGCACGGTTACATGGCTTATGGCTTTGGTGACCAAAAATGGAAAGGAAAAGCAGAATTATTTTACCTGCCCAAAAAACATCCCCGCTTATATTTATACGGATCATATACCCGTGATCTCGATTTCGGGCAAAACTATTATGGTGAAGTAACTTCCGATAACATTTTTGCATTGGCCATCCGGAAACCAAATATCCCGATCAAGTATATGAAAGTGGATGAAAAAAGATTTGAGTTTTATAATGAACAACGATCCGGGTTGTCCACTTTATTTGCCGTCACCCACAAACAATATATTCCTTTAAAAAACATTCCGCCCAAAGATTCATTTGTATTGAATAATGGAAGAGATGCCATGGCCTCTTTTGAAACTTCGTTAAAAATCCGTTTCGCTTATCTTGAAAAATTTCTTGAAAACGATTTTTTCCGTACCAGCCTCGGAAGCCCCTATCCCATCGGTGAATTGTATTTAAGTAAAGGCTTTGCCGGCGTGGCAAAAAGCGGGTATGATTATTTCAAAATTTCAGGAAGCGTTTCCGATTATATCAAGGTTCCTCCTTACGGCAGTTTTTCATTTAATGTATATGCCGGAAAAACTTTCGGTACTCTTCCTTATGTATTTCTTGATATTGCCCCGGGTAATGAATTATATTATTACAATACGTATGCTTTTAATACTATGAATAAATATGAGTTCATTCATGATAAATATGCCGGCGTGAACCTTGATTATAATATTGGCAATGGTCTCTTTCGTTTTATTCCTGTAACCCGCAAATTGAAGTTCCGGCAATTCTTCACGATTAAAACACTATGGGGAAGTTTGAGCGATGCCAACAAAACATTAAATTTTAAACAAGGCAATACTTTTCAAACACTGGATGGAAAAACATTTATGGAATTAGGAACAGGGGTGGATAATATTCTTCGAGTATTCCGGCTTGATTTTGTGTGGAGAATGATGCCAAGGCCTTTACCAAAAGTGAGTAGCGAGCGATTTGGTGTTTTTGGCAGCTTCCGCCTCAGCTTCTGATGTCGCAACTTTATTTTGCTTCACAATTTTTCAGAATAATTGCAGCAGATCTCCTGATCTGCTCTTCGGAGATCGTCAAAGGTGGTGAGAGCCTGATGCAATCCGGCGCAAATAAAAACCAATCAGTCAATACTCCGTCCCGGATGCAGGCATCAATAATTTTTTTACAGGTTTCAAATGAATCAAATTCAATTGCCATCCATAACCCGAAGGAACGAACTGATTGTATTTTTGGATGAACCAGCAATGACCGGAATAATTTTTCTTTTGCCTGAACAGCATTGATCAATTTTGTTTCCAACAGCACTTTCATCGCTGCCAAACCTGCCGCACAGCAAACCGGGTGGCCGCCAAATGTGGTGATATGCCCTAGTTCCGGTTGACGGGTCAATACAGCCATTAATTTTTTATCTGCAATAAAAGCGCCTAAGGGCATACCGCCTCCCAATGCTTTGCCCAATAATAAAATATCGGGAACAATATCAAAGTGCTCAAAGCCCCACAATTTTCCTGTGCGGCCAAATCCTGCCTGTATCTCATCGAGAATAAAAATTGTTCCTGTTTCAGTACACTTTTCTCTTAACGCTTGCATCCATTCCTTTGATGGAACTATAATTCCCGCTTCTCCCTGAATGGTTTCTGCGATCACACAAGCCGTTTGTTCGGTGATCTCACTTAAAGATTCAATCAAATTATAATCAAGATGCAAAATACCGGGTAACAATGGCCGAAACGCATTGCGCCAATATTCATTTCCCATCACACTTAATGCGCCCTGTGTGGATCCATGATAAGAATTTTTAAATGCAATGATCTGAGTCCTGTTGCTGATCCGCTTTGCCAGCTTCATGGCACCTTCCGTAGCTTCAGCGCCGGAGTTGGTGAAATAGACTGAATTGAGCGACAAAGGCAAATGATCTGTCAGCAATTTGGCATATTGCACCTGCGGCGTTTCCACAAATTCTCCATACACCATAATATGCAAATAAGAATCGAGCTGATTTTTTATAGCTTCAATTACTGCAGTATGGCGATGACCGGTATTGGCAACGCTGATTCCGCCTATCAGGTCAATATATTCTTTTCTTTTTGCATCATATAAAACAGCACCTTCAGCTTTCACAATTTCCAATGCAAGCGGACCATCAGAAGTCTGTGCAATATGCCGCAAAAAAAGTTCCCGCTGATTCATCCGGCAAATATCGCTTATTGATTCCAGTCATTTAACACTCAGATAATCAAAACCACTATGAAATTCTATAATTTGCAGTCAAACATTTTTATGTCGTTGATACTGCCCGTTGAAGAAAAATATCCTCAATTTGGAAAAAATTGTTTCCTGGCTCCAAATGCCACAGTTGTAGGGGATGTGATTATGGGTGATGATTGCAGTATTTGGTTTAATGCGGTGGTTCGAGGTGATGTAAACTTCATTCGAATGGGTAATAAGGTAAATATACAGGACGGTGCTATTATTCATTGCACTTTTAAACGATACGGAACAACCATTGGCAATAATGTTTCGATTGGACATAATGCGATCGTTCACGGCTGTACTGTACACGATAATGTATTGATAGGAATGGGGTCTATTGTTATGGACCATTCGGTTATTAACAGCAATACCATCATTGCAGCAGGAGCCGTAGTGCTGGAAGGAATGGTTTGTGAAGCCGGAAGTATTTATGCCGGGATACCTGCCAAAAAAGTAAAAGATATTTCACCCGATAAGATTCAGGGAGAAATTGAGAGAATCGCCAATAACTATGTTCGTTATGCAGATTGGTTTCGAAGCCAACCTGCTGAAAAAGAGAATGAATGAATTTAAAGGCTAAAAAAATTGTGTTACCAGTAGTTTTACTATGGCAAAAGCAATTATTTCTGGATAATTTCGTTTTTGAAGAAAGCAATAATACAAATGAAAAACCTGAGCTTTTTCGTAGTACTGTTAAGCCTGATGATGATAATTTCCTCCTGCAGAATATGGAGCAGCTTATTCAAACCAAAATATGGATGCCCCAGCAACGGGAAGAATATCGGAGCAGAAAGAATACTCAGCGGCGATCCTGCTGCTCTGAAAGAAGCCAGTAAAGCAAAAAAATTTAAGAGTTGAAGAATATAGATGCAGCTATTTTTCTTTGATCCAAGTCTTATCTAAAACCACTAAATTAAAATTTTTGTACCATGAGCCTCAATCTTCGTACTTCTATGGGATGCACTGAAGCTGTCATTGATGATGATGGCGGTTTAAAACGCTTCTACCAAGTTGCAGATGTTCTCAGTGAAGACCTGCACATCAACTTTAACAACAAAGAAGACGATTTCGATACCATCAATTGGGAATTCAGATTCAAAGGGCATAACCTGACCCTTCATTACAACATTTACAATGGCATTTCTATTTTTCCTACCAAGACCCGTGATGCATTAAACAAGGACAATAAAGCGGTTATTGAACTGGCTAATGCGTTAGAGGTAAAATTATTCAATGAAACCAGGAATATTGCCTGACTAACCTGATTCAGGCAAGTTTTAGTAATTCTTTGTCTCAATAGTTTCAAGAATATTGAGATAACTGGTATAACGATCCATATTAATCAATCCTTTTTCCACAGCTTTTTTAATAGTACAACCCGGTTCATTTACATGCTGGCAGTTATTAAACTGGCAATCATTTAATCGCTCCCTCATTTCTGGAAAATAATGCGATAACTCTTGCCGGGAAACATCCACTAATCCAAATTCTCTCATACCCGGTGTATCAATCACTTTTCCCCCTTCCTGATTATTGGGAGAAAGATCAAACATTTCTGCAAAAGTTGTCGTGTGCATTCCTTTTCCACTCCAGCCACTCACATCCTGTGTTTTTAAGTTTAGTTCAGGCAATAAACTATTCAACAAAGATGATTTCCCCACTCCGCTGTGCCCGCTGATCAAAGTGGTTTTGTTTTTTAATATATCTTTTATTGCAAATAGGTCAACATCATTTTTCAAACTTGCCAATATCACTTTATATCCAGCTTGTTCATACATCTGTTTCCATTCTTCAAATTTCTGTTGTTCTTTATTTCGATGAAGATCTGATTTATTAAACAGTATTATCGGGGTAACATGATACATTTCTGAAGCAATGAGAAAGCGATCAATAAAGCCCTGGGACGTTTTGGGTTCCTTTAGCGTAGCAATCAGCATAGACTGGTCAACATTGGCCGCAATAATATGATGCTGGTGCTTTATCCTTGGAGATTGCCGGTTAATATAATTCTTCCTTTCCCTGATAGCGGTTATGATTGCAGTTTCTTCATCTTCATTCTCAGGATCTATATCCACTTCATCGCCTACGGCTACAGGATTGGTACTGGTGATCTCGTCTATTTTAAAAATGCCTTTCATACGGGCATTATAAAATTTGCCCGATTCGTCTTTGACCGTATACCAGCTCCCTGTGGACTTATAAACTACTGCTTTCATCCGATGCAAGATAACAGAATATATGATTAGGGAAACCTTTTCAGAATTGTAAAACGAAGTATCATTTCCAAAAACAATAATCCTAATGCCGCAAGTAATAATGGGAAAAATAAATCCTGGAATTTTTTGGTGGTGGTGATTTCCACTTTTGATTTTTCCATTTTATCAATCTGCTGATAAATATTCTTAAGTCCTTCATGATCCAGCGCTCTGAAATATTTACCGCCGGTTTCATTGGCAATTCTGCGAAGCAGTTCTTCGTCCACCATGCTTGTAGCTGGATTTGTCTTTTTATTAAGTACATCCGTAGATTCAACCACAGTGGATGGCGCTGCACCGAGTCCGATTGTATATACTTTTACCTGCTGTGCTTTTGCAATTTCCAGGGCTGTTAAAGGATCAATGATACGGGTTGCCGGCGCTGATTCTCTCCCGTCGGTAAGTAAAATAATCACTTTACTTGGAGATCCCCTTTTTTTCAAACGATCCACAGCTGTAGCCAATCCTTCACCAATCACGGTCCCATCGGCCAGGTATTTCTGAGTTTCCAAGGATTGAATCTGTTCGATCAATGCAGTTCTGTCGGTAGTTAAAGGACATTGAGTAAAACTTTCTCCAGAAAATATCACCAGGCCGATACGATCCAACGGACGATCCTCTATAAATTGAATGGCAACTTCTTTTGCTGCTTCTAAACGTGATGGCAATACGTCTTTTGATCCCATACTTCCGCTCACATCCATACATAACATGATGTCAATTCCATTGCCGCTTACTTTTTGTATCTCACTTCTTTTCTGTGGACGGGCTATTGCAATAATCACACAACTTAAGGCCAGCAGGCGAAGGATGAAAGGAAGATGCCGTAAACGGTTTTTCCACGACTTGAATGAAAATGAATAAACGGAGGACACAGGAATAAATGCCTGTGCGACATTATATTTTTTTAGATACCAATAAATCAAGCCCGGAATGACCACAAACAAGCCGAATGCAAAAGGATAAGCAAATTCAATATTTTCAAACCAGTCCGTCATTTCGTGCCCGAATTTTCAATTCGCTCAATAGATTTTTTTATTGTCTCAAACACTATTTTATTGTCTTGTTCCGTAGGAATGAACTTTGCAAATTTTACAGAATCGCTCAATTGTAAAGACTGGAACAGTTGGCTGAACAATTCCTTATCCAGATTCAATCTTCGCAGTTGCGCTATTAAATCATCTGTTGTTTCCTGTAAAGAAAGAACTCCCTTTTTTCTGAAAATATATAAACGAAAAATATCAGTAAGCGTAGAATAATATTGCTTCACATGGTCAGTCTTCTTTTGTACCTGCTGTAATTGCTGCATGGCTTCTTTATATGCATCAACTTTTATCAATGCAGAATTTTCTTTCGGAGATTTCTTCTTTTTCAAAAGCCAGATCATTGCCCCTATCACCAAAACAGAAATGATTGCCGGCAATACCCACCAGTTTTGATTTTTTTCCGCAGGTACTTCAATAATTCCTTTAATGTCGTGATAATCTTTTGATGGATCAAAATCGGAAAAGACTACATCAACCGGAATAGAACTGGTTTTATTTTTTTTATCAAGAACAAAAGGGGAAATCATCCAATGGCCGGAATCAAAACTGGTAAGCTGCAACTGTTGTTTTAAAGAAATTCTGTCTTTCATTTTTTCTGTGTCCACTTTCTGCCTCATGGTGATCACAAAATGCGGGATGCTGTCTACAGAAAAAAAATGAACGGCGCTGCCCGATGGAAACGATGCCTCCAGTAAAAGATGAATTCGCTCTCCAATCAGAATTTTACTCTTATCAACCGAAGCGTTCACTGAAATCTTGTTTTGAGCATGCACCACTCCAGCTGCAGATAAAACGAGGAAGCCAAATATTATTTTATGAAAATTAAATTTGTACATTCTGAAAATATCAACGGTTCCTGCTTAAAAAGAATCGCTCCAGCACTCTCACATAATCTTCTCCGCTGCGGATATGCAAAAGATCACAACCTGCTTTTTTAAATATATCAGCGCTGTATGCTGTCACCCTGAAAAACTCTTGCTGATATGCATCTCTTACTGAACTGCTGCTGCTGTCCACCCAGCGGGTTAGACCACTCTCTGCATCCATCACCTGCAACAATCCCGCATCGGGCAATTCCAAATCCATTTTATCATACACTTTTATTCCTACCACATCATGTTTCCTTGCTGCAACCCGTAACGCATCTTTGTAACTGGCATCTAAAAAATCGCTCAATACAAAAACAATGCTTTGTTGCCTGGTAATACTATTAAATAATTGTAGCGCCTTGTTCAACTGCGTACCTTTTTGCTTGGGTTGCCGGGTCAGAATTTCACGAACAATGTAAAGAGCATGTTGCCTTCCTTTTTTCGGAGGAATATACCCTTCTACCTGGTCGCTGAAAAAAATGACGCCGACTTTATCTGCATTACTTACCGCTGAAAAGCTCAATACTGCTGCTATCTCAGTAATTATATCTTTTTTTCTTGCATGCACAGTACCAAACAGGGAACTGGCGCTGATGTCAATCAATAACATTACGGTTAACTCTCTCTCTTCTTCAAAAACTTTACTGAATGTTTGTCCAAACCGTGCAGACACATTCCAGTCAATAAATCGAATATCATCCCCGGCATAATATTCCCTGACTTCTTTAAATGACATTCCTTTTCCTTTAAATGCACTGTGGTATTCCCCGGTAAAAATATCGGTGGCGAGCTTTTTACTTTTAATTTCCAGCTCTTTTACCTTTTTTATTATTTCTGTTATTGTCTGCATTAAGGCACATTAACCGTTTTTAAAATTTCATCAATTACATTTTCCACATTTATACTTTCTGCCTCGGCCTCATAAGTCAACCCGATACGGTGACGAAGTACATCTTTACAAATACTTTTAATATCATCAGGTATTACAAATCCTCTTTTATTTAGAAATGCCTGCACTTTTCCTGCCAAAGCAAGATTGATGCTTCCCCGTGGTGATGCTCCGTAAGAAATCAGTGGTTTTAATTTATCCAGCTTGTACTGCTCCGGTTTTCGGGTAGCAAAAACAATATCGAGAATGTATTGCTCAATCTTATCATCCATATAAATTTCACGCACCAGGTCTTTTGCCGTCATTACTTCCTGAATAGAAACAACCTGTTTTACCGAGGATAAGGAAAGTCCCTGTACGTTTTGTCTTATGATCATTTGTTCTTCATGCATGGCAGGATAATCCACAATCACTTTCATGATGAAACGATCCACCTGTGCTTCGGGTAATGGATAAGTGCCTTCCTGCTCCAAAGGATTTTGCGTAGCTAATACCAGAAATGGTTCGTCCAATTTATACGTTGTATCGCCAATAGTCACTTGTCTTTCCTGCATGGCTTCCAGCAATGCCGATTGCACTTTGGCCGGGGAACGGTTGATCTCATCTGCTAAAATGAAATTGGCGAAGACGGGCCCTTTGCGAATTACAAATTCATTGCGCTGCTGATTATAAATCATGGTGCCGATGACATCAGCCGGTAATAAATCGGGGGTAAATTGAACCCGGCTGAACTTTGCATGAATAGCTTGTGCCAAAGATTTTATAGTTAAAGTTTTGGCAAGACCGGGCACGCCTTCCAGCAAAACATGGCCATTACTTAATAAACCGATGAGCAAGCGGTCGAGCATGTGCTGCTGACCAACAATTACCTGGCTGATCTCACCCCTTAACCGATCCACAAATTTTCCGGCGGAAGTAATTCGTTCGTTGAGTTGCCTGATATCTTCTGCAGTTTTTAGCATAGAATTTAATTATGGTGACGCAAAATACGAAGCTTCTTTAAGCAAATAATTTGCCGATAAAATAAAGATTGTAATTCTCCGTTTAAAAAGGCGTATTTATACCGTTTTAAGACCTCTTTTTTGTTACTAAATTTGATATTAAATCCAATTAATATGAAATCGCCCATCCTGAAAATTTTCGTTGTTAGTTTCCTGCTTGCTACCATGTTCCAGGCTTGTAAAAAATCTTCTTCATCCTCCACTCCCTCAAAAACAAAAACGGATCTGCTTACACAGGCTTCGTGGAAATTCAGCACGGCTACCGTTGGAGGCGCTGATGTATCGTCGCTTCTGCAATCTTGCCAAAAAGATAATATTCTTACATTCCAGTCGAACGGGAATGGCTCATTAGATGAAGGGCCAACCAAATGCAATTCCGGCGATCCACAAACCAATCCTTTTACATGGACTTTTCAAAGTAGCGAGACAATGATCCATGTTTCGGCAGTATTGTTCACTGGTGGTAGCAGTGATTTTACTTTGGTGAGCCTGACAGAAACGCAGCTAGTGTTATCACAAAATATAACATTGGGTGGAACTACTCAGAACGCTGTGGTGACTTTTATTCATTAAAAAGTCATCAGGAAAGATATTTCCCAACTACCGGTACTCTTTTTCCCCTTGCCTTCGTGTCCCACGAACCAAATTTACTAACTTTAAAGTGTGCATGAAGATGTAGCCTATAAGCGAAAATCATATATTGAGATTGGGGAAATATTTACGCCGTTGTTGGTGTTTAAATTTAAAGATTTTTTACCTATTGTTTTTTCACACCAACAACAAGAGCTTTGAAGGAATCAATCTTAGGTTTTCAAATTATGCACACCATCATAACTGAATTCTTACGCCGTTGTTGGTGTTCAAATTTAAAGATATTTTTTTCTATAGTTCTTTCACACCAACAACAAGAGCTTTGAAGGAATCAATCTTAGGTTTTCAAATTATGCACATCATCATAACTGAATTCTTACGCATTATAATGACTGAACTATAGTTTGGTTGTTGGTGTGGAATTTTACGCCGTTGTTGGTGTTCAAATTTAAAGATATTTTTTTCTATAGTTCTTTCACACCAACAACAAGAGCTTTGAAGGAATCAATCTTAGGTTTTCAAATTATGCACACCATCATAACTGAATTCTTACGCATTATAATGACTGAACTATAGTTTGGTTGTTGGTGTGGAGTTTTACGCCGTTGTTGGTGTTCAAATTTAAAGATATTTTTTTCTATAGTTCTATTTCCCAGCAACGTCTCCCGCCAAGCCTTCTGTGATAGCCGGGGACGTTGCGCCAGGTTATCTATTACTTCCATTTTTACAAACACAATATCATCCATTCCCAAATAGTTATTCATGAAACATCCTGGCTTATGCACAAAGCCCGGTAAGAAGATGTTGCCGGGAATAAGTTTATTCTCTGTAGCCAGCAATGATTTTACAATAATCACTTTGTCCGACACACAATTGGTAGTTTCATTTCCCTATACACCACCATCAGGTTCAACAGTACAATTGGTGGTGACATTTATTCACTAAAATCAGGAAAGATATTTCCCAACTATCGGCACTCTTCTTCCTACACCAAACGCTTTGGTGCTGACACGAATGATGGGACAAAACTGGTTTCGCTTGTACTCATTTGTATTGACGAGCTTCAACACTCTTACCACCAATGCAGCATCAAACCCCCTTGCAATGATTTCTTTCGGGCCTCTCCGCTGTTCAATATATTCATACAACACTTTGTCGAGTATTTCATAAGCCGGTAATGAATCAGCATCTTTTTGTCCCGGCCTTAATTCCGCAGATGGCGCTTTTGTCAATATGTTATTCGGAATAATTTCTTTTTTCTTATTGATATATTTTGACAATGCATACACCTGCGTCTTATACAGATCACCTAACACACCTAAACCGCCGGCCATATCACCGTATAAAGTTCCATAACCCGTTGCCAGTTCACTTTTGTTGGAAGTATTGAGTAAAATATATCCGAATTTATTGGCGATTGCCATTAGAAGATTTCCTCTCGTACGACTTTGAATATTTTCTTCTGCTACTCCAAAAGGAAGGTCATTAAACACAGGCTTGAGTTCTTTCAAAAAAGTTTCATAGATATTTTCAATTGGAATAATGTCGTATGGATTGCCGAGGTTTATGCTCAGTTGTTTTGCATCAGCTACAGAATGAGCACTTGAATATTGAGAAGGCATCAGGATGGCTCTCACATTTTCTTTTCCTAATGCATCTACTGCGAGTGCCTGTACCAGAGCACTATCTATTCCGCCCGAAGCCCCGAGAATTGCTTTGCTGAAACTCATTTTCCGGAAATAATCCCTGATACCTAAAATAAGAGCTTGATATATTTCATCTATATTTTTATCATCAGAAAGATATTCCAGTGTGTTCACGTCTGAACCAACTTCCCTTGCAGAGTAAAAATATTTTTCAGCCCCTTCCAAAGGAGTGATATTTGAAGTTTTTGAAACCTGTAATAACTTTTCCAAATCAAATACCTCGTAATCTTCTTCAAAATATTTCATCTCTTTTACCTTGCATCCGTTAATGTCATACACCAGACTGCCCCCGTCGAAAACAATTTCCGTTTGCGAGCCAACAGCATTGCAATACAACATGGGCAATTTATATTTCAGCGTAAGAGCTTTCACAATGCTGTTGCGAACAATATCCTGCGCATAATTATACGGAGAAGCCGAAAGATTGATCATCACATCCGGTTTCATAGGCATTAGTTGCTCCATCGGGGTGATGCGATACATGGGATTGCCACCAAAATTCCAGATGTCTTCGCAGATGGTGACCGCCAGTTTCTTCCCTTTAAATTCAATCACTTTCCATTCAAATGCCGGTTCGAAATAACGGTACTCATCAAACACATCATAATTGGGAAGCAATGTTTTTTGTATCTCCGCTTTGATTTCTTTTTGATAAAGTAAAAAAGCTGCATTGAAAAGATCTTTCCCTTTTTCATTCGGGTTTCGTGAAGGGCTGCCCACCAACACGCCAATAGTATCAGCATGTTCCCTGATTACATCCAGCGACTCATAACATTTATTAATAAAATCATTGAACTCCAGGAAATCCCGTGCAGGATAGCCGGGAATACATTGCTCTGAAAAAACGACCAGGTCGGCGCCTTGTTGTTTTGCCCATTGAATGGCTTCAATAATCTTCCGGGTATTCTCTTCAAAATTTCCGATATGATAATTTTGTTGCGCTAAAGCAATCTTCATATTGCAAATTTACAAACAGCTATTCTAAGGTATGTAAAAATCTCTGGCCGTTACCGGCAGCATTCTTCTATCTTCGCATACAACATTTTTGAGCCATTCACGTTTTAAAATTCACCATGAAAAAAACGGTCTTTCTTTTACTTTCTACGCTCCTGGTCATTTCATGCAAAAACAATAAAAATGTTCCTGATGTTTCGGGTATCAAATTATCCATCAACTTAGAACGTTTTGACAAAGATTTTTTTGCTCTTGACAGTAATAATGCTGCGCCAGGGCTGGAACAATTGCATAACAAATATCCGCAGCTTAGCGAGATCTTTTTATATAATGTACTCGGATTGGACAGCACATCCACACTTACTGGCGTCAAACATTTCCTGAATCTCAACCGGTCTATCTATGATTCAGCGCAAAACGTTTTTAAAAGCACAACAACTATTGAGAAGGATTTCAAAAGGGCTTTCCAGTTTGTAAAATTTTATTTCCCCGATTATAAAGTACCCAACATAGTAACGATCATCGGGCCGATCAATGCATTGGCAAAATTGGGGAATGAATTAACGCCGGATTTCCTGGGGACAGATTTTTTAGGAATCAGTTTGCAATTTTATTTGGGGAAAAATTATTCCATCTACAAAGACCCGTTTTTTATTGATAATGTGGCTCCTCTATTTCGCAGCCGGCGATTCAGCAAAGAATACATTGTTCCCGATGCCATGAAATTAGTGGTGGACGATTTATTTCCCGATAAAAGCGCTGGAAAATCATTGATAGATCAAATGATTGAAAAAGGAAAGCAATGGTGGCTGCTGGATAAATTTTTACCTGAACTGGCTGACTCTGTAAAAACCGGATACTCTCAACAGCAATTAGATTGGTGCCAGCAAAATGAAGGATTGATATGGAGTACTATTGTCGGAAACGGGGAGATTAATTCCATAGACCCGGTAACGATTCAAAATTATATCGGCGAAGGGCCATTTACTCAAGGGTTCTCCCAGGAATATTCGCCCGGCAATATCGGCCAGTGGATCGGTTGGCAGATTATTAAAAAGTTTGCTGAAAAAAATCCTGATATAAAACCCGAAGAGGTAATGAAAGCCGATTCGAAAAAAATTCTTGAAACTGCTAAATACAAGCCAAAATAAGGCCTTCCTAATTCCCCTTATACGGAAAGATCATTTCAAACGCAGGAATATCCACTTCAAACATTTGTTTGCTATACAAATTTTCCATTTTATAAGTACCCGACATTCTTCCCATTTCTGTGCGGAGATTGCAACCGCTGACGTATTGATATTGTTCGCCGGGATTTAATGAAGGCTGCACCCCTACCACACCTTCGCCCTCCACTTCACGATGGCTGCCGTTGCTGTCAAAAATATGCCAGTGGCGGCGATGGAGTTTAACAGGAAATGAATTATGATTTTCGATAGTAATGCGGTAAGCAAACATAAACTCCGATTGCAGCGGATTGCTGTAATCCGGCTGGTAAAATGTTTCTACACTCACCTTTACGCCTTCGGAGATCATGCTGGTCATAAAATTCCTTTGTATAAAAATAAAGAAAAACTTTGAACGGTGAGCATACCCTAATTTTGCACCGAAATTTAAAATTTTATGAAAATAGCTGTTGCTAAGGGAGATGGAATAGGGCCGGAGATCATGGATGCTGTGTTAAAAATTTTTGAAGCCAACAAAGCTCCACTCGAATATGAAATGATTGAAATGGGAAAGTGGGTGTTTGACAAGGGATTCAGCAACGGAATGACTCCCCAGGCCAAACTGACTATTGAAAACCTTGGTATTTTATTTAAAGGGCCGATGGAAACTCCAAAAGGCAAAGGAGTTAAAAGCATTAACGTAACAGCCCGGAAAACATGGAACACTTACGCTAATAAAAGAGTTTTTCAATCGCTTCATGGTGTTGACACCGTTTTTTCAAAAGCCGGAATACCGGTTGATATAACTGTGGTAAGGGAAAATATTGAAGATACTTATGGTGGCATTGAACACATGCTGACACATGATGTAGCACTAAGCCGTCGCTTCATCACCCGCCCCGGAAGTTTACAGGTGATTAAGTATGCTTTTGAAATGGCAAAAAAGAAAAACCTGCCTGCCGGACAGGCAGGTGCAAGGCGGATCACCTGTGCCCACAAAGCAAACATCATGAAAATATCTGACGGTCTTTTCCTCGAATGTTTTTATGATGTGGCAAGAGGTTATCCTGAATTAAAAGCAGATGATGTGATCGTGGATGATCTGTGCATGAAACTTGTCACAAGGCCCGATACATTTGATGTGATTGTATTGACCAATTTCCAGGGAGATATTGTTTCTGATCTATGCGCCGGATTAGTGGGAGGATTAGGCTTTGCGCCTTCTGCAAACATCGGAGATCATATTTGTATTTTTGAAGCAGTGCATGGCACTGCACCGGATATTGCCGGAAAAAATATTGCAAACCCGACAGCTTTATTACTCAGCGGCATTGCCATGCTACGCCATTTGGGATATATGAAGAATGCGGCTGTAATTGAAAACGCATTGCTTTATACATTGGAACAGGGAATTCACACAGGAGATTTTGGCGATAAAAGCAAACCTGCCTTAAATACAACAGAATTTGCCGAAGCGATCATAACCAATTTTGGGAAAATACCGGCGCAGGGCGCCAAACCTATCATGGAAAATTTGCCGGCTACAGATACGCATTTCAAATTAGAAAGAAATCCTTTGATCGTAACAGAAGAGATGGAGCAGGAAAAAATTGTCGGCGCTGATTTTTTTATTGAAAGCACGGAGCAACCGGAAATGATTGCTCATAAATGTGAACGACATGCAGGCGAAAAATTCAAACTGATCAATCTCAGTAATCGTGGTACGCAAGTGTGGCCAACAGGTTCTGTTTATACCAATCTCGTAAATCAATACAATGCCCGCTTTGAAAGTGTGGATGCGGAACCAGTGCGCCAGCAGGATATAATTGGTTTGTACATCAGCTTAAGCGGCGACTTCAAGGTTTGTTCATTAGAGTTATTAAATATGTGGGGCGATAAAAGAGCGTATAGTTTGGCGCAGGGGCAATGAATATCTGAAATTTATTTTTTTGCTGTAACTTAATCCAGATTATCTCTCATTATTCATGTCGCAAAAGATTTTTAAATATATTAATGGAGAAATAACGATAGTCTGGAAACCGGATGTATGCCAGCATTCCACACTGTGCTGGAAAGGGCTTATAGAGGTTTTTAATCCAAGAGAACGGCCCTGGATAAAAATGAATGGCGCTACTACCAAACGAATTATTGAACAGGTAAAAAAATGTCCAAGCGGAGCGCTGGGTTTTTTGAAAACGATAAAGTAACTACTTCTGAAAATAAAAATGATTAATTAATTTTCTTTGCCTTAATAAAATTATTTTTCAACAACCACTGCATCACCTTTTCACACTGATCTCCCTGTATGATGATTTCACCATCTTTTGAAGAGCCGCCGGTTCCGCAAAAGGATTTTAGTTTTTTCTCCAATTCTTTCAAATCTTCTTCTTTTCCTTTGAAACCTTCTATTAATGTAACGACTTTTCCGGCCCGTTGTTTTGTGTCCAGTTTTACATTTAATACTTGCTGTGATGGCGGAAGAGTTTCTGAATTTTCAGATTCATGTTCAAAACGGAAATCAGGATCTGTGCTGTATACAAATCCCCTGCTGTCAGGTTTATTTTTTTTGCTCATTTAAATAATTACTGCTTTTAAACTAAGATCCAGGCTTTTTGCCTGGTGTATCAATGCGCCGACACTCACATAATCCACTCCTGTTTTTGCAAACTCAACTATATTCTCCAAATTGATACCACCGCTGGCTTCTGTTTCAAAAGAGCCATTAATTATTTTTAAAGCTTCGGTTATTTGTAGGGGGGTAAAATTATCAAGCATGATGCGAAACACTTTTCCTTTCCCTGCTGCAACAACCCTTTTTACATCATCCATGTTCCGGGTTTCAATTTCAATTTTCAATCCCGGTTTTTTGTTTGCCGCATATTGTGCTGCTTTCTCAATTGCTTTTTCAATACCACCGCAGAAGTCAATATGATTATCTTTCAACATGATCATATCATATAATCCAAAGCGATGATTGACGCCACCGCCGATATGAACCGCTTCTTTCTCCAGCAAGCGAAAATTAGGTGTTGATTTCCGGGTGTCCAGTACTTTGGTTTTATATCCTCTCAGTTTTTCAACATACTGATGGGTCAGCGTAGCAATACCGCTCATTCGCTGCATACAATTCAGCACTAAGCGTTCGCATTGCAGTAAAGTATGAACAGTACATTCGATCTCAAAAGCTTTTTCTCCCGGTATCATTTCATCACCGTCTTTTTTAAAAGCTGTAAATGTGCTTCCGGGTTCCTTATACAAAAATATTTTTCGGGCAATAGACACACCGGCCAAAATTCCTTCTTGTTTAATTTTTAAAACGGCCTTCCCTTTTACCTGCGGCGAAATACAGGATAGCGTTGACTGGTCGCCGTCGCCAACATCTTCTTTCAGCGCTTCATCTATCAGGTGATATAGTTGTTGATCATAATTCATCCAGGCAAAAATAAAAAAGCTCCGGAAGTAATAGCCAGAGCCTTATATTAATCTTCGTATTGTAATAAATTATTATTCTAATGCCTGGAAACGGATTTGCTTTACTACCTGTTTATCTCCTTTCATTTTCATGAATACGGTAGTACGGAAATTTCCTGATTTGGTTTGCAAAGTACCAATACAGAACTGGCCGCTTCCATTATCCCCCTTATGCTTTACTTCAAAATTGGTTACGCTGTTATTATTAAAAAAATCCCTCACAATCTGTAACGCCTGAGCTTTACTGTAATTGTCGCTTTTATCCGGTAAAGTGAGTTCTACATTTTCATCAAAATATTTTGACAATTCTTCTGCATTTCCTGAACGAAGCGCCCCGATAACTCCATCAATATTACTTTGCAGCGTAAAAGCTGAAAGTATAATAAGAGGAGCAACTAAAAGAGAAGTAAATAATGTTTTCATAATAAGTTTGATTTTCACAGGTCAATTAATCTAAAAATATGCCATTATATTCTTCCAAAATTTTCAAAGCACAAATTACTAAAAATCAAGCGTTCTTAACAGGTCAAACCGGCAATAGATTATTTGGATGTAGATTTACATCCCGAAAAAAGGGTAAATCCTGTCAAAATCACTCTTTTTCCTTAAAAACAAATGTGATTCAATCAATTTTAAACAGTTTTTGATGAGTAACAGAAAAATTATTTTGCTGATAATGGACGGCTGGGGGTTAGGAAAAGTTGCTTCTGTGGATGCTATTCAAAATGCCAACATTCCTTTTTTTAAATCTTTATATTCTAAATATCCACACTCGACATTAATAACTTGTGGCGAAGCCGTGGGCTTGCCGGATGGACAGATGGGAAATTCAGAAGTAGGGCATTTGAATCTCGGCGCCGGCAGGATTGTATACCAGGAACTGCAACGGATTAATAAAGCGGTAAAAGACGGTGATTTTGCAAATAACCCGATCTTACTTCAATCACTTCGTCATGCAAAAACGAACAACAAACCTTTACACCTTTTAGGATTGGTAAGTAATGGTGGCGTCCACTCTCACATCAATCATTTGAAAGCTGTCCTTGATATTTGTAAAACTGAAGGATTAAAAAATATTTTTGTTCATGCCTTTACAGATGGCCGTGATTGTGACCCAAAAAGCGGGTTAGGTTTTATAAAAGAGTTGCAATTGCACATGAATACTTCCGTTGGAAAAATTGCAACAGTTAGCGGAAGGTACTATGCCATGGACCGGGATAAAAGATGGGAACGGGTAAAGCTGGCTTATGATGCATTGGTCAATGGCACTGGAGAAAAAGCGACCGATGCGATACAAGCCGTGGAAAATTCTTATAAAAAAAATGTGACAGATGAATTCATTAAACCAACTGTTATTGTAGATGAAGCGCAGCAACCGTTAACGACTATCCAGGATGAAGATGTAGCAATCTGTTTTAATTTTCGCACTGATCGCTGCCGGGAAATAACACAAGTGCTTACTCAAACTGACATACCTGAATCAGGCATGAAAAAATTAGCATTGGATTATACTACCATGACGGAATATGATCACAGCTTTAAAAATGTTCATGTCATTTTTGAAAATGACGATCTGAAAAATACGCTTGGTGAAGTGTTGCAGAATAATAATTTAAAGCAGATCCGAATAGCTGAAACAGAAAAATATCCGCATGTCACTTTCTTTTTCAGTGGTGGCAGGGAAAAACCATTTGATGGAGAAAAAAGGATTTTAATTCCATCTCCAAAAGTTGCCACCTATGATCTGCAACCGGAAATGAGTGCTTATGAAGTAACTAATGCCCTGATTCCCGAAATTGAAAATAAAACGGCTGATTTTATTTGCTTGAATTTTGCTAATGCAGACATGGTGGGACATACCGGTGTTTGGAAAGCAGCTATCAAAGCTGTAGAAACCGTAGATCAATGTGTGAATCGGGTTGTGACGGCAGGGTTAGCAAACGGTTATACAATTTTTCTAACCGCAGATCATGGCAATGCAGATTATATGATCAACGAGGATGGTTCTCCTAACACTGCCCACACCTTAAATCTTGTCCCTTTTTTCATCATTGATAAAGATTGGAAAGGGACAATCATGTCGGGAAAGCTCGGCGATATTGCTCCCACTATATTAACGATGATGGGAATTTCCATTCCTAAAGAAATGACAGGCCAGGTTTTGATAGACAAACCTTAATTTTACTTGTCAACACTTACAGCTATGATTAAAAAAATCCTGATCATTTTATTGATTGCTTTGATTGTGATACAATTTTTTCACCCCACAAAAAATAAAGCGGAGGGTGAGCAGGAAAATTATATCGGGAAAAAATTTATTGTTCCTGATGATGTAAAATCAATCCTGGAAAAATCCTGTAATGATTGTCATAGCAATAATACCCGGTATCCCTGGTATAGCAAAGTACAACCTATAGATTGGTGGCTTGATCATCATATAAAAGAAGGAAAGCGGGAAATTAATTTTGATGAATTTTCCAATAAATCTTTACGCTATCAATACCATAAAATTGAAGAAATAGCGGAACAAGTCAAGAAAGGTGAAATGCCGCTTAATTCTTACACATGGACACATAAGGATGCTATTTTAACTGATATTGAAAAAAACAAAATTTTTACATGGACTGATGCCATGAAAGACAGCATGAAAGCAAAATACCCCTTGGATAGTTTAGTGAGAAAAAGGCCGCAACAGCAGTAACTTTTAACTGCATTTCAAAAAAATGGCTATTAATTAAATCTCTGAATTCTAGATACCCGGGACTCCGGCAATAGTGATGCTGGTTTTCTTATAAATTTTACAATGCCGTGCAGCACTTGTATTTGAAAATTGTCTAAATTACAGGCAACCAAACGGGGGTTATGACCGAGGAAGCCATCTTACAAGGATGTTTACAAAATGATGCTGTAGCTCAAAGGGAACTGTACAATAAGTATAGTCCCAAGATGCTGGCAGTATGTTATCGCTTCGCCCATAGCCGTGAAGATGCCGAAGATATGCTGCAGGAAGGCTTTATTAAAGTTTTTTTGCAGATAAGAAACTTTGAAAACCGGGGAGCTTTTGAAGGATGGATACGTAAAATTATAGTACACACCTGCATTAATATCCTGAAAAAGAATAAAAAATTTAATGAAAGTGTAGATATTATTCATGCTACAGGTATTCAGGTGAGAGAAGAAAGTGTTCCTTCAATTATACAGGCTAAACAAGTAGTAGAATGTATCCGCTTGCTGCCGATAGGCTATCGTACCGTACTTAATTTATATGCTATTGATGGATACAGCCATAGAGAGATCGGTAATATGCTGGATATTGAGGAAAGTACCAGTAGAAGCCAATATACAAGAGCTAAAGCTATGCTGGAAGAGATACTGATACGAAAAAAAATTTTACAAAAACCAAAACAAGAACTGGAATGGCTTGCAGCCTTTGACCGGAGATAATATTAAACTTATCCTAAATAGATGACTGGTTATGCAGAATGATTTCGACAATAATGACTTTGAGAGGTTTGTAAAACAAAATGCAGATCAATACCGAATGTATCCCTCAGAAAGGGTTTGGAAAGGAATTAATTCATCCATTCATACCCGGAGAACATGGTATGGATTAGGATTCATTTTATTGATACTGGCCTCTGTTATAGTAACCTGGATGATGGTGAGCTCTCCGGAAGTTAAACAACAGGTCAATAATAACAGCAGCCTGACTCCTTCAGCATTAAAAAATCAACCCCAAAAAGAAACACATAAATCTACTGTTCATGAATTCATTGGATCTGTTTCTTCCATGAACGAATATAAATTCCCGGAATCTTTGCCTGTAAATCATTCGGAAGCAGACCTACAAAACAATCCTATTTTGATAGAAACTGCTGACCGGAAACTTAATGATCCATTGACTTCTCATACAATTCATGCCACCGATATTTCTTATGCTGTAATTTCAAATGAAAATGCAACGCAGGAGCAACAAAATACAATTAGAGATATGAGGGGCTTCTTAATTTCAGATCAGGCCACAGACAATAATTTTAATCCTGCTGAAATTACAGAGACTCCAGATAATATTTTTAACTCAGAAATCCCAAAGGCCATTTATCCTCTAACAATTGAAAGTATAGCAAATTCTTACACGCATTCGGTTATTCATAAAAAAATAAAATGGCAACTTGCCATTACTCCTACTGTAAGTTACAGAAGGTTGTCGGAGAATAAATCATTCCTGCGCAATGCATCCATTGCATCCGGCAATTACAATTATGCTTACCTGTATAATGTAAACAGTGTTGTTACTCACAAGCCCGATATGGGCTTTCAGATAGGATTACTTGCCGGTTACCCCCTTACAAAGAATATGAAAATTAGAGCGGGCGTTCAATTTAATATTAACCGTTATGGGATAAAAGCATTTTCGTATTCTAATGAAGTAGCTACAATTGCATTTAACAGTAATCGAGGCAAAGATTCTTTAAATGAAATAACCCAGTACCGGAATTTTAACGGATATAGATCCAGTTGGTTGCAGAATTTCTATTTTTCAGTTTCTGCTCCCATTGGCGTAGAGTACAATTTTGCAGGAAACAATAATACTCAATTCGGAATTGCCGGCACTATACAGCCCACTTATATTATCAGCGATAAAGCGTATCTCATTTCTACAGATTATAAAAATTATGTGGAAGTTCCCTGGCTCGTTCGCAGGTGGAATATGAATACAGGTTTAGAAATGTATATAAACTATTCTACTGGCAACGTAAATTGGCAAATGGGCCCGCAGGTTCGCTACCAATTGTTATCCAGCTTCCAGAATAAGTATCCTGTTAAAGAAAATTTATTTGACTTTGGTTTCAAAGTGGGTATCATGTTAAATAAATAGAATACTATTACCAACAGCCTAATTTTCCTGAAACTAACTTCACAGCAAAAATAGAAGGCTCTCCGGGAAATTTATTTTTACTGCATTGTTTTCAATTAATTTTATGGTATGAAAAAATATTTGACAGGATTTATCTTGTTGCTCTTTATAGCATGCAGCAGTGAGAAAAAAGAAGGGCTTTTCCCGGTCCTATCATATATCAAAAGCCAGGTGGCACATGTGGATACTTCTTTTTACCCCATCATGAAAATCACCTGGCTGGATAGTATCAGGACGGATACCCAATATGTTAAAAGGGAAGATTTCAGCAACCTTGCAAAAGATTTTCTTGAAATGCCTGACCTGGCAGAAAAAAAATATCAAGCTCAGTACACAGAAGAAAAATTCTTTGACCAGGGATTGAATCGTATTGTGTTCACCTGTAAGCCAAAAAAATCTGAAACTGCCATTATTCAACAACAGGAAACTCAGATAATGCCCGATCCGTCCGGAGATAAAGTAAAAAGCTTTTTTATTGATCTTGTTACCTCGAATAAAGATAGCCTGGTGGAGAAAAAAATGTTGTGGAAGGTGGATGAGAGTTTCCAGGTGGCCACATTAATTCAAAAACCGGGTCAGCCGCAAATTACCCAAATTATGAAAGTAGCCTGGAACGGGAAACCTCATGAATGACACATGCTGAATTCCGACATATTGCAGTAAGTATTCCTTCTCAGCCCGGTATTTACAAATATTTTGATGCTGATAATGAGCTATTGTATGTTGGCAAAGCCAAGAACATCCGCAAAAGGGTAAGTTCTTATTTTATTAAATCATTCAGCACATACAAAACACATGAGCTGGTGCGACGTATTGCCCGAATCGAATTCACCATTGTAGATTCAGAGCAAGATGCTTTTTTGCTGGAAAATTCTCTCATCAAACAATTTCAACCCAAATTCAATATCAACCTTAAAGACGATAAAACCTATCCTTACATTGTCATTAAAAATGAACCATTTCCAAGAATATTTCTTACCCGTAAAGTCATGAATGACGGATCGGAATATCTTGGTCCCTACACCTCCGTAAAAAAAGTAAAAGAGCTGCTGGAATTTATCCGGCAAACCATCCCGCTTCGTAATTGCACGCTGAACCTTACCGAAAAAAATATTCAAAAAGGGAAATTTAAAGTATGCCTGGAATACCATTTAGGAAATTGTAAAGGGCCTTGTGAAGGTTTGCAAACAGCAGAAGATTATGCCGAGAATTTAAATCAGGTAAAAAATATATTAAGAGGGAATCTCACCTCGGTTATCAGGCATTTCAAAGAAGAAATGAAATTATTAGCCGTTAACCTTGCATTTGAAAAAGCACAAGTATTAAAAAAGAAGCTCGAATTTCTTCAGAATTATAAAGCCCGGTCGGTCATATCCGGGGTTAAAGAAATAGATGTGGATGTATTTTCACTGGTGAAAGAGAAAACGATTGCTTATGTCAATTACCTGATGGTGCGAAGCGGTACCATTATTCAAACACATACCACCAAAATAGAAACCCATTTAGATGAAAATGAAGATGAGATCATTTCATTTGCCATTAACCGGATCAGGGAAACATTTAAAAGTGACACAAAGGAAATTATCACTCCTTTTTCTTTCCCTTATCCCGATAGCAGTATCCGTGTAATAGTGCCCAAAACCGGTTATAAAAAGAAATTGCTGGAGCTATCTGAAAAAAATGCAAACTATTTTATTGAAGAATTTAAAAATAAAGAGCGGCTTCAACTAAACGCTCCTAAACTTAAAACAGAACAATTGCTCCTGCAACTACAAAAAGATCTTCAACTGCCATCCTTACCATCACACATTGAATGTTTTGACAACTCCAATTTTCAGGGTAGCCATCCTGTGTCAGCAATGGTTTGTTTTAAAAATGCAGCACCCAGTAAAAATAATTACAGGCGCTTTAATGTAAAGACAGTGCACGGAATCAATGATTTTGCGACCATGAAAGAAGCTGTTTACAGACGCTATAAAAGGGTTCTGGAAGAAAATATTGAATTTCCTCAGTTGGTTATCATTGACGGCGGAAAAGGCCAATTAAACGCCGCTATTGAGGCATTAAAAGAATTGGATGCTTCTTCAAAAACCACATTGATTGGATTGGCGAAAAATGAAGAAGAAATATTCTTTGCAGGAGACATGGAATCACTGAAGCTTCCATTTGCCAGCGACAGCCTGAAACTAATCCGGCGCATCCGGGATGAAGTGCACCGTTTTGGAATCACTTTTCACAGGAAGAAGAGAAGTGAAAATACATTTAAAAACGAATTAGAAGCTATTCCCGGCATTGGTAAAAACACAGCTGATTTATTGTTGAAAGAATTTCGGTCCGTAAAAAATATCAGGGAAGCGGGGCAGGAAGAACTGGAAAAGTTTTCAGGAAAGGCTAAGGCCAGAATCGTATTCGATTTTTTCAATAAAAAAGGCTGAATACCCCGTAAAAAAAATGGGGCCCGGATAGAAATCCAGCCCCGTTTTTAAAATCCAATATCCTATGAAAAACCGAAACGAAAGTACGATATTATTCCAAATAACCTAATAGGAGTTTTACGATTTTCAAAAGTTTTTTTAATCCTTTTAAAACGAAATATTTGAACAATAAAAAAGCCCCGAAAAGGGGCTTTAAAAAAATATTTTAAACATAGCAGTATACTAATAAGACCATAGATTTTGCTCGTAATCAAATATTTTATTTTTGATATTATCTCCTTCCAGTAAAGCAAGTATCGGGTCTTTAATATAATTCCTGATATACTTATTAAGTGGATTGTCTAAAGTTGACTTTACTATATAACTGCTGAACATGCGACTTTCAAACAATTCCTCCCAGGTCATCCTGCTTTGCCCCATATTTTTAGGATTATATACTTCGTATTTAGCAAGAGTAGCACGAAGATCGGGGTAATAAAGCCAAAATAAAGGCCGTGATCCCAATTCTGTTTTTTTGTCGGCTCCATAAACTGTTTTCATTGGCGCAATTCCAATAATACGGCAGAATAAGCGGCTGGCTTCACGGTCAAATACCCAATCTTCTTTGATCCTGAATTTTACAATTTCATCAGGATTTAAAGTGGGACATACAACCACGAAACTGTCAATTTTAGTAGGATCCTGCAGATTGTAAACAGCGTTTGTATCACATTTATTATCACCTCCGCTTAAAGCCTTTTCAAAACCAGCAGAGTCAAGAGGTGTAGTAAAACGATCGTCATCAGGATTGAAAGCTGTCACTTTACCGGAACGAACTGCCTTAACCAAAATACTGATGAAGCGTTGATCTCCATTATCATCCTGTGCAGCATAGCGGAATACCTGGTTCATTTTTTCTCTGATATCAATATCTCTCCATACCCTTTCACTGAACAAAGCGTCATCTTTTCTCAGATATTCATATTCCAAAGGCGTCCTTTCGTTAAGCCCCTTATCAAAGACACCATCCACACGCAATGACTTCTTCACTGTATCTTCAAAGCCGCCGACACTTGGTGCCATCTTAATCGGAATGTTTCCATAAGGATTATAGTTTGTAGGCTGTTTGTTATTGTTATTAACCTGCGTCGGCTGTTTGGTAGTATCAGCAGGCTGTTGTGTAGTTTGATTCCTGTTTCTGCCACGACGTTGGGCATCCACATTCATGGTGACTACAGTCGCAATAATTAATAGCAAAACCAGCTTCACTGACATCTTTTTCATTTCTTATTAAATTTATTTCAACGAAAAAACTAATGGGGTTAATTTACGGGTTCTTCCATCCGGTCCAATAGCCCTGATATCATCAATTGTTATAAAAGAGCCCTGACGGCATTTATTAATAATACTTCTTGCTTCATTCCACGCTGCACCTGTATTATTCTTTTCTTCAACACCTTCATCAAAGCCTGCGCCATCCCCTGTAATACGGAAACTGGTTACATTAAATTGCGTTTCGTAAAAGAAATTTTTTACATACGCCCTTACTCCGGCTTGAGATCTGAACGCCGCAGCAGGAACATCACCACTTTCATTATTTCCTACATAAGGGGTGGGGTCAGGTATAGAACGGACACGGAATTTGATAGGTGTCACTTTCCCATCAGGAGTTCTTACACTAATCGTGCAATCGTCTGTTTCCTGTGACACTTTTACTGAACGATGACCTCCTGAACCTGAAATAACTGCGCCACCACCGGAAGCAGATACCTGCAATTGATCTACAGATCCGCTACCTGAAATGGTAATCGGGTTATCAACACCAATGAATAATACATTCATTTTATCCAGTTGCACCGCAGCATTGGATTGCCCAACGGTATATTCAATAGTTTTATTAATTGACTGCTTTTTTCCATCCTGATCTGTATATTCAATATGAACAGGAACAGTGTGGCCCCCCAATGAAGTACCCTGGATTTCCATTTGTGCGGTACCATCAGCTCCAACAGGAACATTTGTTCCGTTAATAGAAATCTGAGGTTTCACCGCAGTGCTGAATCCACCAACACCTGCTGTGACATTGATCTTTTGTCCGGGTAAAATATAGTTGGCATCAGCGACTGCTATGGCAGCAAAAGCATCATTTCTAACCACTACTTCACCTACTTTATTATGGCAAAAAGCAATTACCTTATTCTCAGAAGTTTTTACGTCATTCTGAAATTTACTTAAAATCGTAAGTGCTGCCACGGTGGGAACCATGTTGAAATAAGCGGTTGACCATGTTTTATTACTCTTATTTTGAGTTTTAGGAACGCTGAGGTCAATAGGAAGTGATGTTGCAAATTCAGCTTTGAGAGTATCATTAATACCGAGTATATTATTTTTGAAATCACTCAGTTTTTGATATAATACCTTCCCTTCACCTTTATCAACCATCATCCGAGTAGCAATATCCAGGTTATCTTCTTTATAACTTTTATCTGGATTATTAGGATCTCCTCCGGCTTTAGTCAGAATTGAATTTTTCAATCCCTGAATAAAATTATTAATATCGGCAGCATATTGTTGAACCTGTTGGGCTCTGGGATACCAAATTCTTGCCTTTTCAGCGGTAGATGGATCGCTCAGTTTTTGTTCCAGAGATTTCATTATTGTAGCTGTCGAGGTGGTTATAGTAGTATTGGATTTTTCCAATGAGCTGTTCACCGTTTTAAAGGCATTCAGAATCTCAGATGATACATTTAATGCCAACATTGCAGTCAGCACCAGGTACATCATATTGATCATCTTCTGCCGGGGCTCTTTAGGTAAAGACATGATTTTTCGGCTTTTAATTTATTAATGGTGACTTATAATAAATCACGGATACGGATTGTATTTTATAAAAACGAATCCAATTTTGCTTATGTGTTTATGCACGGCCTTGCATAGCGGTTAGCATATTTCCATAAATCTGGTTCAGGCGGCCGAGATTATTGGCCAAAACTGCAATCTGATCATGGGCCTTTTTAGCTTCCCCTACGCTGCCTTCCATGGTTTGAGAGGCTTGTGCCAGGCTGCTGTAAAATTGGTTCATTACTTTCAGGTGATTGTTTGTATCCTGCAATTCCAACTCATAAATTGTATTGAGCGAAGACAGATTTTTGGTTAATACCTGTACCTGTTCATGGAATTGCTTGGTACCCTCAGCCGCCGTATTCAAATGCATAACACTGTTGGTAGCACCGAGATAGGCTTCTTTCATAGAACCTAAAGCTGCTGCTGCTTCACGGGTTTTTGCTGTATAATCACCCGTAGCTGAGACTACATCACTGATATCAGACATTTTGTCTACTGTAGTACCTAACTTTTTAAAATTATCACTAAGCCTGCCAAGGTTAGCCGGAGTAATATCTGCTTCACGAAGCATATCCTCCAGTTTGGTCAAAGCAGGATTTCCGTTAGATCCGGGGGCTACTAAAGGAGTTACTTCAAATTTTCCGGTTTGGGCTTTCTCTACATCAGGATGTACATTGATATTTGGAAAATACCTCTGCCAGTGTGGTTCTTCCGGAGGCGGAACAAGAAATGCCATTACAAGGAATACAATAACCTCAGAAAGCAATCCTAATGTGATCATTTCATCAGCATTTTCCCAGTGGCGGATTTTAAATAATGCGCCGAGGATTACAACGGCTGCAAAAAAGGCGAAAATAAAGTTGAGGACGATTTGGCCTCGATGGGTTTTAAAGAAAAGCATAATTGGCTCGTTTTATAGGTGATTAAATTTTACTTCCTTTCAGTTAGTTAGTGGTTGAGTCAACTTGATTTGTAGTTTTTCTTATTTACTTCTCAAGTTTCATTTAACGACGACCTCTTCCTGAAGCGGCCGGTAGATCGATAACAGAACGGAACCCGATATACGATTTGGATGAATCCTGATATTCGTAGGTGCTGGTACCAGTTTGCAGATAATAGCCTACATCCTTCCAACTGCCGCCGCGAATAATTTTACGCTTCATCAAAGGGGGATCATCATCTTTTGCATTCCAGCGAACATCGGGGTTCATATCATGCTGGAAGTTATTACGGCCTTCATAATAAATAGATGAAGTCCACTCTGCTACGTTACCTGCCATGCAATACAAACCATAATCATTCGGCCAGTAAGCATCTGCACGTACTGTATAAAATCCTCCGTCTTCTGGATAGTTGCCCCGGCCAGGTTTGAAATTGGCCATTAAACATCCTTTTTTATTTCTGAGGTAATAATTTCCCCATGGAAACATAGATTCAGAACGACCTCCCCTGGCAGCATATTCCCATTGTGCTTCTGTAGGTAACCTGAAGTCAGATTCCTGTGTTCTATGTTTTGAGTCAAGATAGGCATTCAATAAATGCGTTCTCCATTCACAAAAGGAATTAGCCATTTTCCAGTTTACACCTACTACAGGATAGTTGCCAAAGGCCGGATGAGAAAAATAACGTTTTGTCATCGGTTCATTGTAAGAATAGGCGAAATCACGAATCCAGCAAAGTGTATCAGGATAAATAGGTACATCCTTTTTAATAATAAATTTAGAGCGGGGTTTACCTGCATTTTCTCTTTTAGCAGCTTCTTTCAAATCAAATACTTCTGAATGATAAATTAGCTTCGAAGGATCAATTTCTTTTTTACCATCAATTCTGTCTTCCGGAGAAAGTATAAAATCGGTTTGAGCCAATTGCTCAACCACTTTGGGGTCGTTCCATTTGAGGGTTTGCATTTTTTTCCAATCCACATATTCAATACCGTCTGCACCGGCTTTTACATACCCTAATTTCCGTGCAGCAATGGAGTCACGAACCCAGTATACAAACTGGCGATACTCATTGTTAGTAATTTCAGTAGCATCCATCCAAAATCCGCTTATAGATACAGTACGGTTTCGGGCACTGAATTGATATGCCGGGTCTTCATCGCTGGGTCCCATGTGAAATACTCCTTGCGGGATATAAACCATACCCGGAGGTTTGGGTAGGACATATTTACTACCAGGAGCTATACCATGCAACTGGCCATCATTGGGTAGGACGGAACCACTGCTACTCTTTTTTCCAAAAATTCCGCAGCTTGTAAGTAGTAAAACACTTAATACTGCAAAACATCCGTAGTAAAGGTTTTTCATTTTCATACTCTTAAAGGGTATTGGGCAAATATAATATTTTGGTCTTTTCTCGATCACAACGTTAGTGTTTATATTTTTAAAATCAAATCGTATTTTTCAAAGTAAAAATTCTAACGGGTATTGTATCGGTTTTATTGTATTAACGAAAAATTATTTACCTGCCGTTGAGCTTGTTTATCAAAGAAATAAGCTCTTTGGGGGATTTTACTGGCGGTAGGCACGAAAAATTCCGACAGAGGTATATTAAATCCTCTTGTGTCACAGGCTTGTCTGCCAATACAGGAAAGTTATTATCCGAAAATATAGAGGAAATGATAATGCTTTGGGGAATGTAATATTTAAGTAACTGGGTATGTTGCACTAATGCCTTTTCTCCTATAACTACAATTTCTTCTGTACCTGTAGTGACCTCCTGGTATAGGCAAGCCCAGAAGCCAAATGATGAAGGGTATTTCACTATTGCTTTCCCGAGAGAAGTAATCACGTTGATGCTTCTTTGCCGCCAGTCAATTTTTTCAAATATTATTGCCAGGTGATAAAGATTATACATCATCATCGAATTCCCCGAAGGAACTGCGTTATCATAAACTTCTTTCTTTCTGATAATGACATCCAATTGATTTTTTTCTGTGTAATAAAAAAAGCCGGTTTCTTCATCTGAAAAATTTTCAATGACAAATTCGGTCAGTTCTCTTGCATGAATCAACCAATCGTTATTGGCTGTTATAGTTTGAAGTTGTATTAATGCACGAATTAAAAATGCATAATCATCAAGAAAAGCGTGATATTTTCCGATTCCTTGTTTCCAGGTATGATAAAACCCATTAGTATTTCTTATCGAAAACCTGTCTAATAGAAAACTCATGTTTTTTAAAGCCAATTGCCGGTATAATTCATTTCCCGTAGCAGCAAATGCTTTGCTGCATGCCATATTCATTAATGCATTCCATCCCAAATTAATTTTATCATCTTTGCCCGGAGCGGCTCTTTTACTTCGTTCTGCCAATAATTTTTCACGGCAATTTTTTAACAACCGGCTGAGTGAATCTTCGTTTAAATTTTTTTTAAATGCAAAAACCTCCAGTGGTTGTTTTACCCGAAGAATATTTTTTCTTTCCCAAATGCCATGCGGACTGATATCATAGTATTCGCAAAAAATATCTGCGTCTGTACCCAGCGTTTCTTGAACCTCCGTAAAACCCCAAACATAATATTTTCCTTCCTCTCCATCGCTATCGGCATCTGAAGCAGAATAAAAACCTCCTTCACTAAAAAATAATTCCCGAAGAATGAATCCTATGGTTTCTTCAATTACTTCTTTATATCTTCTTTTTCCTGTTAATTGAAACGCTTCACTTAAAACTGTCACCAGTAATGCATTATCATAAAGCATTTTTTCAAAATGCGGAACCAACCATTCAGAATCAGTAGCATAGCGGGCAAATCCACCTCCGATTTGATCATAAATACCTCCCTCGATCATTTTATCAATGCTAAGTAATGCCTGTTCCTTTGCATCCGGATTCCCGAATAGATGATAAAATCGTAATAAATAATTGATGATAAACGGCTGGGGAAATTTTGGAGCTTTTCCAAACCCTCCCCATACTTTGTCTGCAGACTTAATAATGTTTTCAAAAATTTCAACCACATTTTCTTTCTTCAACAATATATCAATGTTCGTATTGATATTTGATCCAATCGAATTTGCTTGTATCAAATGCGTTGTCAGATTTTCTGCCTGTGCATCAATTTCATTTCTTTTTTGTTTATAGGCCAGTGCAACATTTTGTAAAACCTCTTGCCAGGAAGGTCGGTTATAAGCACGTCTTGGCGGGAAATATGTGCCTCCATAAAATGGTTTTGTATCGGGAGTCAAAAAAACATTCAGTGGCCAACCACCACTACCAGTCATTGCCTGGACAGCATCCATATATATATGATCAAGATCTGGTCGTTCTTCCCTGTCAATTTTTATATTAATAAAGTTTTCATTCATTATCCGGGCTGTGATTTCATCTTCAAAACTTTCCCGTTCCATTACATGACACCAATGGCAAGCAGAATATCCGATACTAACTAAAATGGGTTTATTCTCATTCTTCGCTTTTTGTATTGCCTCATCACACCATGGAAACCACTCTACAGGATTATGTGCATGTTGAAGCAGGTAAGGACTTGTTTCGCTTATGAGTTTGTTAGTGTGCATTCTTATTTGAAAACGAAGTTCGTGTAATGAAAGTAAAAAGAAAAGGTGCCTGAAGAAAGCACCATTTTATTCTTTTTATCAATAAATAATTTATTTCTTTTTCAACTGTGAGGATAAAAATTGTTCCAGCGCAGAAACCATACTGGGTGCTTGGGGTTGAGGGGCTTTTATTTCCAGTTTCAGCCCTGCTTCTTCTATCGCTTTAGATGTGTTGCTTCCAAAAGCGCCTAAAACAGTACCATTTTGTTTATATTTTGGAAGATTATCAAACAGGCTTTTCACACCACTGGGAGTAAAAAAACAAATGATATCATATTCCTTTTTAATCAGTATCTCTTTCACATCATTGCTTTGTGTGCGGTACATAAATGCCAGTGAAAATTCACAATTATTTGTTTTTAGCCAACCGCAGATTTCGTTATCCTGCTGGTTTTCGGAACACACATAAAGAAACTTCTCATTTCCTTTATGCTTGTTTATTGCTTCAAACATACTTTTATTGGTGCCGTCGCTTCCATAAAAAACTTTTCGCTTCCGGTAAAGAATAAACTTTTGCAGATATAAGGCTACCGCTTCAGTAATACAGAAATACTTGTTATCCTGTGAAATATTGATTTTCATCTCTTCACAAACCCTGAAAAAATGATCAATCGCATTGCGGCTTGTAAAAATTACAGCTGTATAATTATGGATCTCAACCTTTTGCTTCCTGAACTCCTTTGCTGGAATCGGGTCAAGCTTAATAAATGGATGAAAATCGAGCTCCACTTTATATTTTTTGGAAAGTTCAAAATAGGGAGACTTATCGTTTTCAGGTTTCGGTTGGGTAATAAGAATTTTCTGAATCGATTTTGCCTGAGTCTCTGCCTTGTTAACCCCGTCTTTTACCATAATCTGATTGGCTAAAGTTGGATGCAAAGTTAAGTAGTTCTGTTGAAAAAGAATAGCAGTGCTTTATAGATGAGGAAGAGAGGAGCTACCTCAAATGCACATAAGTATAAAAAGAAGTGAAAAAGATTGAGTTTGACCTGATTGCGAAGAGCGCTGTATGATAAGATTAGCCGGTATAAGTATAAAGCCCCAATTCCACACCATGATAACGTCATCGAAACCTGGTAAAGACTGCCCTGCGTAAATGCTAACAAGACTAAAAAGGGTAACAGATAAATACCCAGAATTTTGTTTACAACAAAAACAATAAAAAGATAAGAATCTGCCGCTTCGGTTGCACCGAAAATCCAGCCTGTAAGCTTAAGGCCAATAAATTTTATGAGATAAACTATTGAAACTGCCAGCCCGCAATACAAAAACATTTTCCAGAAATCATCAATATTATTCAGATTAAAATACTGTAACAAAAAATCAATATACAAGGCTGATGAAAAAACAAAAAAACCATTGAAAAGTAATGAAGGCAACGGTGATTGCATCAGTTGTTCTTTAATCTGTCTTTGCTTTAAAGTGGTACGAAAAAAAAGCCGGAAAAGATCAGAAAAATATTTTGGGAAAAGCTTTTTCAGTAATGCAAAAGCCAGCAGAAAAGCAATAAGCATATAAAACAAAAAATCTTTCCCATTAAATTTTTTTTGATTAGTTATAACAGTAATTCCAGGGGTATTAAATCCAAAATAAGGATGCCTTTCAAGTATTTCTTTATTGAACTCCTTTGTAAAAAAATGGGAACCAATTGAAATATGCCAACTACCCCGTTGTTCAGGTCTTTTTGAAATAGAATCTGCAGAGAAGATGTTCTTTTCAGGTTGTTTAAAAGTATTAGTGTCTAGAACATGTCTTATTGTATCCGTAATCGTATGTATAGTGTCTTGCCGGTCCTGAGCAAAAAGGCCTTCATTAAAAAGTAATAAAAATATAATACTGGTAAAGAAACGGCTCAAGAAATATGTTTAAAGTGCAAAAATATTCTAACCTGGTGATGCTTTAAAAATAATTCACAAATCCAAAATGAATTTTTGATTGACGCAAATTTAATTTCGTATCGCTTCTCTTTCCAACAGCCCAGGCCAGGTTGAAAATTCCTGCTTTTGTTTCAAAGGCCAGCCCTAGACCTGTTCCAAAATATGAATAATTAGCATTTATATTCTGACTATTATTTTTGCCCCAGCCTCCATCCATCAGGGCATAGAAATAAGAATTCAGGCCGATCAGATAATGATATTCTGCTGTAGCAATTGCATACTGAGATAAATACTGGCTTTCCTCATCAAAGCCCCGCAATAATTTAAAACCGCCAATTTGAAATAATTCATTCCTGAAAATATTCCCGCTTTGCAAAAATCCCATATTAATTGCTGTTTTAATCGTACTCTGTTTACCTATCGGATAATATTTTTCAGCAGTCAGTTGTACTCTAAGCTGATACGTCTTCAGTTTTACCGTATCGTACAAAGTGCCGAAATCATAAGACGGATTGGCGGGATCTTTCAAGGTAAGAATATCATTATTCTTTTTGATCTTCTTAGTTCCAATAGTCGTGACAATAACTAAATTGTTGCCTTTTTTCGGATTCATCCTGTAGTTGGTATTATTAAATTCATAATTCACTCCCATATTCACAGTATTGACATCCGCAGCATCCGGCAGCCGGTAGTTTTGTAGTACAAAATTTTTATCGACCCCATTAACAATCGTTTGAAATCGTTGTAAAAACAGTTTGCCGGTTTGTGTAGAAGAAAGAGTATACTGCGCCCCTAACAGAAGGTTTACATTTAAAAAACTGCTGTCTTTACGAAACATACCAAAACTGAAATCCAACCCGAAAGGAGAATTAAAAATGAATGGATGCTGATACAAAATGTTTAATCGTTGGGATTGTACCTGCAATGCCTGGAAATTCAGGCCAATAGTTTCCCCCAATCCTAATGCATTTTTCAGATTAAGATTTCCCTCCCCTGTTATCAAAAGTTTTTTACTGCTGGTAGCATCGCTGTTGGGCTGAAAGCCAATGATAGCATATATCTGGCTACTCTTTTTCTGCTTCAGGTATAAATTAACAGTTGATCCGGTAGGTAACATGGAAATATCAAAGGGTTTTTCCTGTTCCAAATAACTCAGATCACGAATTTTTTTATTGATATTGGTTAATTTTTCTTTGCTGTAAGGGCTACCATTAGGAATATTCAGATAACGCTGCAAATAACTGATGGAAACCTTTGTATTACCAAAAATCCTGAAGCTGTCAATTTTATATGGCGGCCCTTTATCCACATTCAGTAATGCAGAAATTTTTTCACCCACAATATGAATACTGTCCAAAGAAATTTTGGCAAATGGGTGCCCGTTATTCTCCAGGTAATCCAGCATCCGTTTCTCCATTAATTGTACCTGTGAAAAATCTGCGGGCTTGTCGCTAAACAATTTTTCTCTCCAGCCTGCGGCTTCCAGTAAAGAAGGATCTACTTTTTTTGTATCCAAAGATACCCAACGGTAGGATGTGCCAAGAAAAAGTACCAGGCGGGCAAAACTGCTATCAAATTGAATACTATCCATTGACGCAGTGAAATATCCTTTGGCATGCAGTAAAGTGGGTAATTTATTTATATATTCTGTACACTCGAATCTCGAATTAAAAGATGTAGTCAATGCAAGATCTGACACTAAAAATGATGAATCTTTATCAACTCCTTTTAAATGCAACTGGTAGGTACTCTGTCCCACCAGGTTCAGGCAATATAATTGAAATGTAAGAACCGATATTTGCAGTCTCAATTTTATCATTCGGCTTTCCGCCAAAGGCGGAGATTCAGAAATTAAAATTATTCATTAAATAGCATTCTGTTTGGCTGGAATTTATATCCATATACCTTTTTGCAAGCAGGCTTGTCATTATTGTAATTTTCATTTCAGCACATCGCTGAGATATAAAAACGAATTTAACGAAGCTTTATTGAAGGAAGCGGTACTGCAAAAAGATTATTTGCAAAATGAAGCGATTGAAACGATTTATTTTGGGGGAGGAACACCTAGTTTGCTGGAATCTGAAGAGCTAAGGAAACAAATCATTCATATTCGTTCTCTTTATTCTGTATTGAGTGAAGCCGAAATTACACTGGAAGCTAACCCTGACGATATTACTGAAAAAAAATTAATACAATGGAAACAAGCAGGTATTAACAGGCTCAGCATCGGTATACAAAGTTTTTTTGAAGAAGATCTGAAATGGATGAACCGGGCACATAATACAGAACAGGCTCTGGTTTGCTTACAATCGGCAAAATGTCATTTTAAAAATATTACCATTGATCTTATTTATGGAATGCCGATGCTGACCGATGAAAAATGGAAACAAAATATAGAAACTGCAATAGCTTTGTCCGTTCCGCATCTTTCCTGCTATGCATTGACGGTGGAAGAAAAAACCCCTCTGTACAAAATGATCCGAAAGCATGAAAAGGAAGACATCAATCCCGGTAAACAATCAGAACAGTTCTTATTATTAATGGAATGGATGGAGAATGCAGGTTATGATCATTATGAAATTTCCAATTTTGCAAAACCAGGTTTTCGCAGCAGGCACAATTCATCCTATTGGCAGGGAAAAAAATATTTGGGAATAGGGCCTTCAGCCCATTCTTTTGATGGAATATCACGTCAATGGAATATTTCCAACAACAACATTTATATAGATTCAATCAACAAAGGAATCATGCCATTTGAAAAAGAAATACTCACACCCACTCAGAAACTTAATGAGTACATCATGACTTCATTAAGAACCTTGGAAGGACTGAATCTGGAGAAATTGGAAAATGAAATAAGCTTAAAGCTGCGTGATTCAAGCAGGACATACATTGAAAATGGATTAATGATCTTTGAAAACGAATATCTCCGTCTGACAAATAAAGGAAAATTGATGGCTGATGGGATTACAGCAAATTTGTTTTTTTAAAATTATTTCCCGCTACCAATCCAGTTAATAATAATATTAAGTGCACATCCCAAAGCCACAAGAGTTGTGAGGATAAAATCAAACCATCTGATGGGATGTGGTTTGGCATCGGGATGTTGTTTACTTTCCCTGTACTTATTAAAACGTATGACATTAAGAACGATTAGTACTATGGATGCAACCAGAAAAAGAATCTGGAAAAACTTAACCATGGCTTGTACATTTATTTGCCTAAAAGTAAGTTTTTTTATGATTTCGCTGTCTTTGCCGAAACTTTTTGTACCCCTGAGAGGCGATAAGACAAAGCACCATGATTAATATGGCCACAGGACCGAAACCGTTATATGAAAGAGGCATAAAATTTCAATATTTGATTTTTACCAACTCGTCTTTTAATCTCGCTCTCGGAAATCAGACTAAAGCCTGTTCTATGCGTTTAAATCCTGCAGAAGCTTTAACGTTTTCCCAAAGGATGCGGAAAACAGTTTCAGCAATAGGGATGGCGGCTTTAACCGATTGGTTAATATTATATATACATTTTGAAGCAAAATAACCTTCGGCAACCATATTCAGTTCCAACTGTGCAGCCTTTACCGAATATCCTTTTCCAATCATAGTGCCGAAAGTGCGGTTACGGCTGAATAATGAATAACAGGTAACCAGCAAATCGCCAAGATAAACTGAGGCCGCATAATTCGGGGTTTTCCGGTGATTGAATGGATCTTCGCCCTCATGTTCACCAACCACTATATGCCGGACTCCAAACTTTTTCAGGAAGCCAGCCATTTCATCTGCAGCATTAGCAATATAAACACTTAAAAAATTATCACCATAATCCAGTCCATGTGCAATGCCGGCGCCTAATGCATAAATATTTTTCAGCACCGCCGCATATTGCACACCTAATATATCCTGATTGACTATGGTGTTAATATAATTTGTATTGAAATAAGATGCAATCTCTGAAGCCATAATAAGATCGACACCGGAAAATGTAAGATAAGATAACTTTTCTTCCGCCACCTCTTCTGCATGGCATGGTCCAAGTACAGCAAAATAGTTTTCGATTGGAAAATCAAACTGCTGTTGCAAATAATAATTCAACAATACGTTCCTGTCGGGCAGCAATCCTTTGATTGCAGAAACTACCTTCTTATTTTTCCACTCAGCAGCCGATATGGAGCCAATGCTTTTTTCGGCATAAGCGGACGGAACTGCAATGAGTATAATATCAGAATTTTTTATAATCACACTGATATCATTGGAAAGAGACAAAAATTCAGTATTAAAATCAACTGAACTCAGGTAGTGCGGATTATTACCCTGCTGCTGAAGGTTTTGAATTATTTCAGGATTACGGATCCACCAATTAATTGGATATTTTTTACCAGTGAGAATCTTTGCCAGTGCAGTAGCCCAACTACCCCCACCTATTATACCAAATCGATGATCCATGATGTAAGCGTCTCAAAATGATTTAATAAATAAAGATAAGAAAGTCACTGAATCAATTACTGAAATAAAAAAAGAGCTCTGGTAATAGAACTCTTAAAAAAATAATGAATGATTTTAATTCTGGAATAATTTATCCTTTGGTACCACTTTTACTTTGGTACCATCTTTCAATGTTTTGCTGATAGCGGAATAGGGGCCTGTGACGACTTCATCACCTTCTTGTAATCCACTTGTAACTTCTATATAATTTATATCCTGGATACCGGTGGTTACAACAGCCCTTTTTACTTTACCATCTTTTTGCAATACAAAAACAACTTCTTCCAATTCATCAGTATTGGCGGCGTCGTTGTCATTTTGCATATCTGAATTATCTTCTTTCATTTTTTTCTCTTCTTTCTTTTTTTCTTCCATGTTTTTATCAGTTCCCTTTACCCGTGCATTTACGGCTGTAATAGGAACCGATAAAACGTTGTCGTGCTCCCTTGTTTTGATATCGGCACTTGCATTCATCCCCGGCCTAAAGGGAAAAGTTTTTGTGATGAGATCTTTATACGAATCCCTGATCAGCCGTATCCGGACTTCATAGTTCGTGACATCGTTTGATGTGGTTGTTGCGGATGTTGTATTGGTGCTGCTGGAAATCTTAGTAACAATCCCTTTGAATTTTCTGTTATTGTAAGCGTCCACTTCTACATCGGCTGAATCCCCGATATTTACTTTTACAATATCATTTTCTCCCACGTCTACCCGAACTTCGATCACACTCATATCTGATACCGTCATCATCTCAGTTCCCAGGGTAAAACTATTGCCCGCCACTCTTTCACCATTCTTCACTTTCAAAGATGTGATAACGCCATCCATCGGAGCAATAAGTGTGGTGCGGCTTAAATTTTTAGCCGCAGATGTCAGGTCGGTTTGAGCAGATTGTACCCCGGCTTTAAGGCTAAGTATATTTTGCTTGGCAGCATTATAATTTGCCACTGCGGTTCTATAGGTTGTTTCATATTGGTCCAGTTCTGCTTTCGAAATTACTTTTTGATCAAACAATGTTTTATTCCTGTCATAATTTTGTTTAGCAAGATCCAGGCTTGCTTTTAAAGCATTAAGCGATTCTTCACTATTTGCCACAGTAGCCTCCGATTGACTTACTCTCGATGCCGCCACATCTTTTTGCAGAGCATAAATATCTGCATAGATACGGGCCAGTATTTGACCTTTTTTTACAGTATCACCTTCCTGCACATCCAGTTCGGTGATCTGTCCGGAAATATCCGGGCTGATTTTTACTTCCGTTTCCGGATAAATTTTTCCGCTGGCATTTACCGTTTCAATAATCGTTCGCTTCTCTGCTTTTTCTGTTGCTACTTTTACTCCATCATCATTTCCCCCCATAATTAATTTACCGGCAATAATCAACACAATTACAATTCCCAAAACGATCAATATCCATTTAACAGTTTTATTCATGTTTGAAATAAATTTTAAAGTTTAATGCCCTGTCCCTTGTAAAACTCAAGCAGTTTTATTTTAAATACATAATCATAATGCGAGTATAACATTTGCGATTTAGCAGTTAACAAACTATTCTGGCTGATCAGCAGATCATACGTGGATAGTAAATTCAGATCATACCGTTTTTTGGCAAAATCATATACTTTCTGAGCTGTTTCTACGGCTTTTTTATTTGCATTATATTTTTCAAAAGCAGCCAGTGCGTCATTATATGCTTTATAAATATCCTGTTTTAATGTCTTGCTGTTTTGTTCTTTTTGAAGTTCGGTTTGCTTCAAGCTGAGCTTAGCTCTTTGCCAGCCTGTCCGTAAATTACCTCCGTTCAATATCGGTACATTGACACTCAGGCCAATTGATTGCCTGAAGTTCTGATTCAACTGATTAAAATAATTAATTTTTCCATAACCGTACACATTAAACGGGTTTAAAGGATACACCTGGTATGGTGTTCCACTTACAGTTACAGTACCTATCGGAGCATTGATTTGTGTTTTTGATGTTATCTCACTGGCTTTATCATTATACGTTGTACCCAGGCTTCCAAACAATGAAAAAGTAGGATACATATTTCCACGGGCTACCTGCACAGATTTTATCGCTGCTTTCAGATTTAATTCATCTACTTTTTGCTGAGGCAGGTTTGCTATAGCTAGATTATACACAGATTCCGGTTGTAGTTCTGCTAAACTTAATACAGGAACCTGATCCACGGGCACAGCCGCAATATCAAAGTCGGCTGCAGCATCCAAATTCAATAATGCCTTTAATTGAAGTAATAATTCCTGGGCAGTTGTTTCAGCTGCGATCAGGCTGGAACTATCTGTTGCTAATTGAGATTCTACCTGGGCTGCATTCAGTTCAGGAAGTACTCCCGCATCTACCTGCTTGCGGGTATTCTCCAATTGCGATAGTGTTTGTGCAACCTGGATAGAAGCGAGAGTAGCTTGTTCTTTGGCAAGCAATACTTGCAAATAACCAACAGCAACGTTTAATGAAATATCATCTCTTGCTTTTTGTGCACCAGCCTGTGTTGCCTGCAGGTTAAAGTCTTTAACGGCAATCGTATTTTTTTGAGTGAACCAATTAAATAGAGTCACACTGGCCTGTAATGAATAACCATTTGAAAGATACCCGGTAGTGATTAAACTGAAACTTGTTGGATCCTGGTTTCGTCCGGAGCTATATCCAAGGTTGCCTCCAAAATTCAAAAATGGATATTTTGCCAATTTACTTTGCTGAAAATCCAGTTCTGCAAACCGAATTTGCAAATCTGCCTGCTTCACAGAAATATTATTTTGCAAAGCATACGTTACACATTTACGCAAATCCCATTTTTCCTGGGAAAACGATCGGGAAAAAATCAACAGGCATACAGCCAGTTTTAAAAAACGCATCATAGGGCGCAAAATTAAGTTAATTGAGGAGAGAGTTTCACTGATTTGTGATAACCGGTTTAAATTTTAAACTTTTTTTATTCTACAAGGGATAAGGCCTGTTCAAGATCAGAAATTAGATATGGCGCATCTTCCATACCCATATACATCCTGATGTACCGGTGTTCTTTATTACCTGGATCAAAATCAATAGGAGCAATGCCACAGCATTTTGGAATAACGAGGCTTTCATGACCGCCCCAGCTAACCGCCATCAGGATATGCTTTAATGATTCACAGAATTTCACAATAGCCTCCCTTTTCCTTGTTTTTATAACAATGGTAAATAAACCACAGGCGCCACGCATTTGTTTTTTTGCGAGTTCATATTGAGGAAATGATTCATCAAAAGGGAAAAGGACTTCTTCAATTTTAGGGTGCATTTTCAAAAACGCCACTACTTCTTTTGTAGTATTGCTGATACGATCCAATCTGGCGGAGAGTGTCCTCAGTCCCCGAATCAATAACCACGCATTGAAAGGTTGAATTCCGCTTCCGATATTCAGATACTCACTATCGAATATTCTTTTGATCATTGCTTTGGATCCACTTAAAACCCCACCCAACACATCGCTATGCCCGCCAATATATTTGGTAGCGGTTTGCATACTGAGATCAATTCCCAATTCAATAGGCCTTTGATACAACGGTGTACAATAGCTGTTATCAATCATTGTCACAATATTTTTCTTCTTTGCTATGGCGGCTACTGCTCTTATATCCTGCAAAGCAAAATCCCAACTGTTGGGTGATTCCAGGTAAAATAATGTTGTGTTATGGCGTGTAGCTTGTTCCCAATTTTCAATTTTAGTACCGTCAATATACGTGGTGGTCACACCAAAGCGGGGAAGAATTACATCGAATGTTCGTTGCGCCCATGTGTAAGGTGCTTTAACTGAAACAATATGATCGCCGGATTTTACATTGGTTAAAATTCCTGCAAAAATTGCTGCGGCACCGCTGCTCCATACCAGGCAATCTTCGGCACCGTCCAGTGCAGCCAGTTTTTTCCGGAGCATTTCAACCGTAGGATTCAAACCCCGGCTATACAAGTAACCCTGCATTTCATCTCGCAAAGCCCTGCTCAGGTCATCAACTCTTTTAAAGACAAAATTGCTGCTCTGCATGATCGGCGGTGCTACGGCGTTAAAATAATTTTCCCGATCTTCTCCCAGTTCATTTAAAATGTATGAAATTTCCATTTACGTTTTTTGTTTTCTGAATTTTTGTGTTGCAAAATATAATACAAGAAATATAAGAAACACTGAAGTGCCGATAACTGCATATCTCCAGTTATCAACACCAATCATAATACCAACGAAAATATAAGTGGCGATAAAAAGTATAGGCATCAATGGATACAGTTTCATGGAATAAATTCCTGTGCCATTTAAATGCCTGGTACGCTTTCTCAAAATAAAAATCGTTGCAGCCGAAGTAGCCATTCCAATGGAATCAAGAAAAATAGTGAAGCTTAATATCTCATTAAATTTTTTTGCAAAAAACAAAACGATAATACAAGCAGCAGCAAAAACCGTAAGGCTGACGGTGAGCACATCTTTTTTCTCATCCTTCTTTTTAAACGCTGCCGGTAAAATTCCATCTTCGCTCATAGCGTACATCACTCTTGGATTACTCAACAGCAATACATTTACATACGCCAGCACAGCAATGAATAAAAGTACAGATGCAACGGTGCTACCCGTGGGTCCAAACATTTTTTCAACCATTATTGCCGCTATCCCGGATGTCGTTTTCAGTTCATTAAATCCAATCACTTTGTAATACGCATAACTTACTGCAAGGTATAATGAAACAATAAGTAGTATCCCGATAAAAATTCCTTTTGGAATACTTTTTTTCGGATTTTTTATCTCGTCGCCAAAGTTGATCGTCTGCTGGTATCCTCCGTAAGTGAAACAAGTAGCTTTTAACGCAATGGCAAACGATAACAGGATTGTTCCAAAGCTAACAGCTTTCAAATCCACCGCAGGCTGGGGTGTGTTATTATATAAGTGTGGAAAAAAAATAGATGAAATAAGAATTAATACCATCCCTATTTTTATAATCATTAAAATATTCTGTGTACGTGAACTCATTCGCAGTCCTTTGAGGTTTACTGCATAAAAAAGTACAATGGCTGACATAGCAATCAATGCTTTTATAAAATCGCTTGTATCATTTTTAAAAATCAACGGAGTTATGTACTCACTGCCGATCAAAGCTACGCCTGACAATGAAGCAGCGTTAGAAATAAGAATGATACAGTTGATAGCAAAAGCAATAGAAGGATGATATGCGTACGAAAATATTTTGTAATACCCTCCGGTTACCGGATAGCGGCTTCCGATTTCCGCATACGTCAATGCTCCGCAAAAGGCAACGATGCCGCCGAATATCCATGCCAGGAAAAATATAGTTGGTGTCAATGCTGCCTGTGCTGCATCTTTTGATGTCCTGAAAATTCCCATTCCAATCACGAGGCCGATAACAATCATGGTCAATGAAAAAAGTCCCAGTTTATTCTTTGGTATCATGGTTTGAAGATAGCGAAAAAACATTCTACCTTAGCAGAGCGAATATGAATCCAATTCAATGAAAAAAAAGGTCTCCCTTATATTACTTTTTTGTTTTTTCTTTTCAGCTATCCGGTCGCAACAAAATGTTTCTGCTGATTCTGTCAAAGTGTTGGGAGAAGTTGTACTAAAAGCGTATGAGCAAAACCGCCAACTGAAACAGATTGCCACGGCTGTGAATTATATCAGTCAACAAGACCTGGAACGTTCAAATGACATGAACATTTTACCGGCATTCAATAATACTCCGGGTGTAAGAATGGAAGAACGTTCGCCAGGGAGTTACCGTATAAACATTCGTGGAAGTACTGTTCGTTCTCCATTCGGAGTGCGAAATGTGAAAGTGTACTGGAATGGAATTCCATTTACTGATCCGGGAGGTAATACATATTTGAATCAATTGAGTTACTACAATTTTAATTCCATTGAAATTATAAAAGGCCCTGCCGGAAGTTTATATGGCGCTGGTACCGGAGGTGCCATACTTATCAACAGCTTGCCGCCTTTTCAAAAAAAAGAAATTGGATTACATTATCTCTATGGTAGTTTTGGAACAAATAATATAGATGCACAATGGAATGGTGGTACCGATAAAATAAGGAATATCGTTAATTACTCACACCAGAGTTCCAGCGGCTACAGGGATCATACTGCTTTGCGACGTGATATCGCAACCTGGCAAATGCAGATAAAAGCAAATAAGAAAGACCAGCTTAATTTAAATTTTTTGTACGGAGATTTATATTATCAAACACCGGGTGCATTAAATAATACAGAATATACTAATAATCCAAAACAGGCAAGGCCTGCAGCAGGCAGTTTTCCAAGCGCTGAAGGAGCTAAAGCTGCTATTTTCCAAAAAACCGGGTTACTCGGTATCTGCAACACTTATCAATTTACAAACCGTTTTGAAAATACATCGATCCTATACGGAACAGTTTCACATATTACCAATCCCACTTTTAGAAATTACGAAACCCGGCAGGAACCTCATTTCGGTGCCAGGACCATTTTTCATTGGACACCCCAAAAAACCAGCGATTTTATACAAATTGTATTCGGGGCTGAAATGCAGCAGGGTTTTTTTAATACCAAAGACTTTGGAAACGTAAATGGAAAACCCGATACGATTCAAACAAACGATAATATCAGGAATAGCATTTTATCTTTGTTTGCACAAGCTGACTTCCGTTTGAAAAATGACTGGGGCATAACTGCAGGTGTAGGCAGCACCGAATCATATATACGGATAACAAGGTTATCTGTTCCATCAGCAGTTCCTCAAAAAAGAACATACCGTAATGAACTGGCACCACGATTAGCAATATCAAAAAAACTATTTGGAAACTTTTGGATATATGGAAGTATTTCAAAGGGCTTTTCCCCACCTACGGTTGCAGAAGTATTGCCTTCTACCGGTGTGATCAGCACGAATCTGAATGCTGAAGACGGAGTCAATTATGAAACAGGATTTAAAAGCAGCTGGCTTCAGCAACGATTATATATTGAAATAAATGCCTTTTATTATGAATTAAAAAATGCAATCGTACAGCGAAGAGACTTCAGCAATGCAGATTACTATACAAATGCCGGGTCCACCCGTCAAAAAGGAATTGAATCGCAGGCCAGTTACCAGTTTTTTAAAAATCCAAAGTCATTTATCACTTTCGCAAAAACCTGGATCAGTTATACACTTTATAATTTCAGGTATCATGATTTCAAACAAATCAGTTCTGATTATTCGGGAAATAAAATCCCAAGCGTAGCTCCTAATACCTTTGCAGCAGGAGCAGATATTTATATGAAATCCGGCTTATACACAAATCTAACATACTATTATAGTGACCCGGTTCCTTTAAACGATGCCAACACCAGTTTTGCATCGCCTTATAATTTACTTGGAGTAAGAATTGGCTGGCAACAAAAAATCAAAAGAAAAAATAAGTTCGAATTATTTACCGGCGTTGACAATATTTTTAATATAACATACAGTTTAGGTAATGATATCAATGCGGCCGGTGGCCGCTACTACAATGCTGCTCCGGGAATAAATTATTATATCGGCGCATCGTTTAAAATATTCTGACATCCTGTGAACAAATAGATTTTTTTGAATAGACCGGTGACTCCTATTTTTGCAGCGTTCTGGTTCCCGATACATCGGGATGAAAAGGGAAGTCCGGTGTACTTGCCCGCCGTAGGCAAAGAGTCCGGCGCTATCCCCGTAGCTGTAAACAATGCCCAAACCTTAAAAGAGTTTTGGGAAATTTTCTCAAACTACAAACCACTGTCCCGATATGCAGGGACGGGAAGGAAAGTGAGAAAAGTTGTAAGCCAGAAGACCTGCCAGTACACTAACAATATTTTCCCTGAGATTCGTCGAAGGGTTGCTTTCGGGTGAAAAGCGGTAATGTAAACGCCGGGGCGGCATTTATATTTATCATCATTTTCCTGGAAGCAGTCACTAAAAAATTTTCAGAAATGAAAAAGACATTTTTTATTGTGACTGCTATCATAACCAGCAGTCATCTTTTTGCGCAGCAAGACAGCTCTAAAACATTGGATGAAGTAATTGTTACAGCGAACAAGTATCCCCAAAAACAAAGCGAAACGGGAAAAGTAATTACGGTGATCAACCAACAACAATTAGAAAAAAGTTCCGGAAAAACATTAGGAGAAGTTTTAAACACTGTTTCGGGAGTAACTATTCCCGGTGCAGGAAATGATCTGGGCACGAATCTCACTTTGAATATTCGGGGCGCTTCAGCCGGAAATGCACTTATCCTTGTTGACGGTATTCCGGTGAACGATCCTTCCACCAATAACAATTATTTCGATTTGAATTATCTTCCTACCGGGCAAATTGAACGAATTGAAATTTTGAAAGGCGGGCAATCTACGTTGTACGGCTCGGATGCGGTAGCTGGGGTAGTCAATATCATCACTAAAAAAACTGTTAGCAAAAAATTTTCTGCCAATGCCGGGATAAGTGACGGAAGCTATAACACCTTAAAAGCTATTGCAGGTATTGGTGGTAATACTAAAAAAATAAATTACAATATTCAATATTCCCATATTTCTTCCGATGGCTTTTCTGCTGCGTATGACTCCTCGGGAAATAAAAATTTTGATAAAGACGGAATCAATGAATATGCCGTGAATGGCAACATCACTTTTAAGCTAAACAATAATTTTCGTTTAAAAATTTTCAATAATTACAGTCAATATAAAACCGGGTTAGACGCTTCTGCATTTACTGATGAAAAAGATTATTCTGTTACCACCCGAAATCTTCAAAGCGGAGCCGGGTTTATTTATAATCATACTAATGGATCATTACACTTTAATTATGTATTCAATTATGTAAGCCGTGATTACCTTGATGACTCATCGTATAAAAGCAATCCTTTTGTTTCGTTTTCAAGAAGCTCCTACATTGGCAGAACCCACTATGCAGAAGTGTATAACAATTGGAAATCCAGAAGCTGGGAATTCCTGGCAGGCGCAGATTATCGCTTCAACAATACTTTTCAGCAATATTTTTCAACCGGGCCTTTTGGACCTTACGCACCGCCGGTATTAAATCAAAGAATGTCGCAATTCAGTCCTTATGCCTCGCTTGTCTATAAAAATAAACAGGGATTCAATATCGAATTAGGAGGAAGATGGAATCATCATTCTGAATATGGAAATAATTACACGTACACATTCAATCCATCTTTTCTTATAAATGATAAAGTAAAACTTTTTGTCAATCTGTACTCGGCATACAAAACACCAACGCTTTACCAGTTATTTGATCCATCGGCAGGCAATTCAAAACTGCAGCCCGAAAAAGGAACCATTGAAGAAGCAGGTATTGAAGTTTTCTCAAACAAATCTTTCTTTTTCAGGGCAACCGGTTTCTACCGCAATACAAAAAACGCAATTCTTTATTCCTTTAATTCTTCTACGTTTGCCAGTTTATACATCAATGCGAGCAGGCAGGAAAATTATGGAGCTGAATTTGAAACCAAATATCTAACAAAGAAATGGGACTTTAGCCTGAATTACACCTATACAGACGGAAAAACAAAATCAGCTTATGATGGCACCGGTGCCCCGGTTGGAAAAGATTCTTCTTATTACAACCTGTATCGCATTCCTAAAAATGCATTTAATTTTTTTGCAGGCTTGCAGGCTACAAAAGATTTTTTTGTCAGTACACAACTACATGCAGTAAGTAAACGCAGTGAATTTATATACGGAGCAGCCCCGGAAATTTTAAAATCATACATGACGATTGATTTATACGGGGAATATGCCATAACTCAGAATTTCAAATTTTTTATTGATCTGAAAAACCTGGCTAATAAAAAATATTTTGATTTCCTCGGCTACAATGCAGCCCGTATTAATTTTAATGCCGGGATAAATTTCAAATGGTGACACTGGTGAGTCCACTACCTTTGTCGAAAATTATCAACTATGGCTTTCAATTTCGGTGAATTACTTACAGTGACGTTCACCCTTTTTGCCGTTATTGATATCGTAGGCTCGGTTCCTATTCTTATTTCATTGAAAGAAAAAATGGGAGGTATCCGGGAATTAAGAGCCACATTTATTTCCGGGGCATTGATGGTATTGTTTCTTTTTGGAGGTGAAGCATTTCTTAATTTGTTAGGGTTGGATGTAAAATCTTTCGCAGTAGGTGGTTCTATAGTTATTTTTATTCTTGGCCTGGAAATGGTGCTCGGTGTTGAGTTTTTCAAAAGTGAAAAAAATATTAAGGCGGCAACGGTTGTTCCTATAGCATTCCCGCTCATAGCCGGTTCGGGAACTCTGACAACAGTGATGTCCTTAAAAGCAAATTATGGAGAAACTACAATACTGCTTGCCATACTGGCTAATCTCATCATTGTATTTATAGTTTTAAAATCATTAAATGCAATTGCAAAGCTGCTCGGTGATGCAGGTTTAATTGCCGTACGAAAATTTTTTGGCGTAATATTGCTGGCTATTGCCGTAAAGATCTTTGCCACCAATGCGCATGGACTGATAAAATAGCTCGTCATAAATGACAGGAAATTTCAGGCCTCGTAGTACAATGCCCGCCCGTACCGAAAGGTACGTTCGGGCGGGGATAGTACGCAAAGTGAGAACGCTTTTTGATATTTGTTTTTTAGTATAATAAAACTGAAACTGGTCTCGTAGTACAATGGATAGTACGCAAGTCTCCGGAACTTGATATCCCAGTTCGATTCTGGGCGAGACTACAAAAAATAATTTATGTCCTTTGCTTATGTCTTGAAGAGCATTTATCAAAATTTTTATTATAAAGGTCATTGTGAAAATTTAGAAGTAAAGTTGACTCAATACAATTCAGGCATGACTGATTCAATTCGCCCTTATATTCCATTTAAATTAGTTTATTCAGAACAATTCCAAACCAGAGAAGAAGCTATTGCAAGAGAAAAATATTTCAAGTCAGCCGCCGGCAGAAGGTTTCTGAAAAAAAAACTATTCTCATAATACAATGCCTGCCTCTCTGAAGTCAGTCGGACGGGCAGGCCTGACCGAAGTCATTCGGGCGGGTCCGCCCGGCTCATGCCTGTCGGACAGGGATTCCTGCAATGCTACTTTTACTCTGATTCCAGTTCCAAATGGCTTGCTGTTGTAATTTTGATACACTTTTTATTTCTTTTGTAAACTTTGGATTTTCAAAAAAATGTTTACCTTCCTCATCTCTTAATTTTTATTTATGGAAAAAACTGAAAAAATAAGCCTCGCTACCGGCAAACCCAGCACTTTCCTGCTTTTTCCCTGGGGGTTACTTTCTATTATAATTATTTTGGTTTTAAATATTATGCTCAGCGATAGCTGGTTTGGAAAAAACTGGAGTTGGATCACCCTTATCCTGATTATTCCAGCAGCAATTCTTGAAAATTTCAAGATCGGATTTACTACCATGCAGGTTATGTTTCTTAAAGTGATTTACTCTCTTCTTTCCTATTTAATAATAGGTATTGCTTTTGGCGCAGCAATTGTCAACTATTTTCAGAAAGATATGAACATGCAGAAATTAAGACTACCGTGGTATGTATTACTGGCCCTTGTTATTATGATGTTTATTGATATTGCACAGCTCTTCAGCATGTTGAAAGCCGTCAGAAGATCCTTTATGCAATTTGATCCCGATAGTTAGTTAGGGCATCAGATTTGTTTCAGCGCAGCTTTAAGGAATGGTATCGTGGGAAGCGTTGAAATGATCTTTAGTTCATCTTTAATAGAACTTTCATTATCTAAAAACCTCAGCACCTGCTGAGGTTTGTTTTTTTTAAATAAGAGGCTGAAAATTTTCTCACCGGGAAGTTTATTATGGGAGAGAATATAAAGAAGTGTGTTATCATAAAAACGAAATCGTGGAGCTGAAATCGGTTTTTTCAAAAAAGGGTTTCCAAATGAGACGAGCTGCTGCACTAATGCTACAGAATGCTTTTGAATGAACTGAAACGTATAGCCACTGGATGCTTTCGTCTGGCCACCGGCTGTCCCAATATTTATAATTTTATCTTTTTTTGATGGAGACCGGTAATTAGTCATGGGGATAACCCCGAACTCTTCGTCCAGAATTTTATAAGAATCAGTTTTCAAAAACTGACTAATATATTTTTTTAGCCCCTCGTTGTATTGGTTTCGTTCCAACAGGTGATTGCCGAATAAAGTGAACTCTATTAATGCCTGGGTTGCTGAGAAAGGCATGATATAAACAAAAGCTGTTCCCTGCTCTTGCTTTACCCTAAAATCCATGAGCACCGGTTTATCAGTTTCAAAAACCGGGAAATCGGTTTCAATGATCCAACCTTTGAAGTGCTGCAGCAGGTTATATTGTGAAGGTTTCAATACAGGTCTTTCAATTTGAATACTATTGAAAATGTAATCACCCCTAAACGTTTTACCGTTTACAACTATAGCGCCGTTTGTATCTATTTTTTCAACTTCGCCATAAACAATTTCAAAATTTTTATGCTTACCAATAACACCAAAACAATAATTATAAAAATCAATTCCCCTGATCAACTTGTATTCATAAGGGGAAAGTTGCAGAAGCCGGGAAATTTTTTCTCCATAATACCAGGCCTGATGCCATTGCCGGTACACTATTGATTCAAACAATCCGGGGTTTGTTTCCCAAAAACACCAGGTGCGGTCATTCATCTTTTTTACATCCCGATCAACAATTAAAATTTTTTTATCAGAAAACCTTCCGGAATGTATCAAATGCACAGCCAGGCTAAGCCCCGCACAACCGGCACCTGCAATAATAAAGTCATATTTGAATATAGAGTTCAGAAATGAAAAGTCGGAATTAATTAGTCTGGTGCGTAAGCAACTTTTTTTAAACCTGCCATCAGTTTTTTATCAGCACGGATTTTTCTCCAATACTTCGCACCCACATACAGCATACCGAAGCTTTCACCTTCATGACGATCAAGATGCTTGTGGTGCATTTTATGCGCCCACCGGATAGCTCGTATGTAACCGTTATTACTTTTCGTAAACCATTTAAACCGCTGATGAATGATGACATCATGCACTATGAAATAAGCAAAACCATAGGTCATAATCCCGAAACCAATGGCCTGCATCCACCATACATGATTGAATGATCCGTAATAAATCAATAAAATACTTGGAATGGCAAAAATGATAAAGAATGTATCATTTTTTTCAAAAAACCCGGGCTCCACATTGTGATGATCTTTGTGCAGAAACCAGAGGAAACCATGCATCACAAATTTATGAGTACACCAGGTCACTCCTTCCATAAATACAAAGGTTCCCCCTAAAATCAATATATAAAACACCGTAATCATTCTTAGGCCATTTTAACTTGATACCGCTTATTCCACCACATCTCCACCTTTGAAAAGGCTAATTGAAACCGTGCTGTAAATTTTTCGGGGTGCATTATTAAAGCTTGTTTTATTTTCCTTATATCTTTAAAATAATAATCTATTACTTCTTCCCTGTTACACGTAATTTCTCCGTCATACTGGCCGGCAAATACATGATCAAATTCATATTCGGTCATTCCATTATCGAATTCTGCTTTATATATAAAATCAAATATTTGCTCAAGCTTGGTTTCAATCCCCATCTCTTCTCTTAATCTAATGTTGGCCGCAGTCAAAGTATCTTCCCCGGGCCTTGGATGACTGCAACAGGTATTCGTCCATAGCCCTGCGCTATGATATTTATTCTTTGCCCTTTGTTGCAGAAGCATATCCCCTTTGCTGTTAAAAATAAAAACACTGAAAGCACGGTGGAGTAATCCTTCTCTATGAGATTGCATTTTACCGGCAAATCCTATAGGTTCATTTATTTCATTGACTAATATCACCTGCTGCTTTTCCATATCAAATCAATTTTAATTGATTCTTTACCCCGGCACTCAAAATAATGAGTGCTTTATTCAAATTCGGAATGCCTATTCTTTCATTAAAAATCCGTTCGGGGCGTAAGCGTTTAATTTTTTTAAATAAACTTGAATAATAACGATATGCTACATATACGCCAAATCTTGCTTTCACCGGTAATTGCATAATGCCCTGGTAAGCTCGGCTAAAATCATGAGCAATATCTTCTTCAATTTCCATCTTCTCCTTGCTTGTAAAATTCACAAAATCACATCCGGGAAAATAAACTCTCGACAAATCTGAATAATCGGCTTTTATATCCCGAAGGAAATTGACTTTTTGAAAAGCAGCTCCCAGGGCTTTGGCAGGCTCTTTCAATTTTTCAAATAGTTCTTTGTCCCCCTGACAAAAAATAGTTAGACACATTAAACCTACAGATTCAGCAGATCCATAAATATATTCCTCGTATTCATTTTTGCAGTACTTTTTTTTGGAAAGATCAAGTTGCATACTATTAAAAAAGGAATGGATCAAATCAGTATTTATTTTAAAATCATTTACTGTTTTTTGAAAACTGTTTAATATCGGGTTAAGGCTAAGGCCCTGCTCAATTGCGTTAAAAGTCTCTTTTTTATATGACAGAAGAAAATATGATTTATCATGATCATGAAATGTGTCCACAATTTCATCAGCTAATCTTACAAACCCATAAATATTATAAATAGGTGCCTGCAAATCTTTATGCAATAACCGTATAGCAGATGAGAACGAAGTGCTGTAGTTACGGGTTACTATCTTACTGCAATCTTCGCTTACTTTATTAAATAATTGCATCATAGATTGTAAATTACTCAAATTATCTGAATGCTTTTATTACTTCAGTGGAAACCACCTCTCCGCTGATAAGGCTGGGAGGTACTCCCGGACCAGGAACAGTTAACTGACCGGTATAAAATAAATTCTTTATTTTTTTGCTTCGGCATGAAGGCTTGAGAAAAGCTGTTTGTCGAAACGTATTGGCTAACCCATACGCATTGCCTTTAAAAGAATTATATTCAGAAACGAAATCGCTGACTGAATAGGTTCTCTTATAAGCCACAAAATTTTCCACGGGCTCCCCAAAATGTTTTTCCATTCTTTTGAGAATAAGTTTAAAATAGTGATCCCTCACGGAATCCGAATCATCACCAAGTCCTGCGGCTATGGGAATTAAAAAAACAAGATTTTCACAGCCGGGAGGGGCAACAGAAGAATCCGTTACTGATGCAGCGCTTATATAAAATAAAGGATTCGTAGGCCATCGAGGTTCAGAATATATTTCTTGCCCATGTAACGCAAACGGCACATCAAAAAACAAGGAGTGATGGGAAAGATTTCTTAACTTTTTATTCAAGCCCACATAATACAACAGGCAAGAGGGAGCCATTACACGGTTGCTCCAATATTTTTCCGAATAGCTTCGGTATTTTTTCTGCAACAGTTTAGTTTCCGTAAAATGATAATCAGCGCCACTTATTATAACATCTGCATTGAAAACATTTTTATTTGTCTTTATTTTTTTTGCCATCCCTTTGTCTACAATAATTTCCTCAGCCCTCTCATCAAAATAAAATTGTACGCCTAACTCTTGTGCCAGTAGATACATTCCTTCTACAACCGCATACATTCCTCCTTTGGGATACCAGGTGCCCCCATGAATATCTGCATAATTCATCAGGCTGTAAAGGGCAGGTGTGTTTTCCGGTAATGCTCCCAAAAACAAAGCCGGGAACTCCAATAACTGGCGAAGCCTGGGGCTTTTGAATTTTTTTTGAATTTGTTTTTGAATAGAAGAAAATATATTCATCCGGAAAACACCCTTTATCATTTCAGGGACAAAAAATTCGGCAATTGATTTTCCTGGTTTATAAACAAACCGGTTGATACCTGCATCATATTTATAAGCAGCATCGGCCAGATATTTTTCAAGCAGAATACCACTACCTTTTTCAATTGATTCAAATGTTCTTTTTAATTCGTGAATACCAGCCGGAATATCTGTGTATCCATCCTCCCAATAAACCCGGTAGGAGGGGTTCAATCTTTGCAATGAATAATAATCAGAAACTTTTTTCCCAAAATGAGCAAAATATTTTTCAAAGACATCCGGCATCCAGTAAAAACTGGGGCCTTTATCAAAAATAAAACCGGACTCTTTCAATTGACCGGCACGGCCTCCGGGATTGCTGTTTTTTTCAATCACAGTTACCTTCCACCCCGCTTTTGCCATGAAAGTTGCTGCAGATAATCCGGCAAAACCGCTACCAATTACAATGATAGATTTTACAGCCACAAATTTTTTTTAACCTCTTGCGATCTGTTCCTTGAGAAGTTTTCGGGCAAAATGTATCCTGCTTTTGATGGTTCCAAGCGGTTCATGTAAAATTTCCGCAATCTCCTGGTATTTATATCCATCAAAATACAATTGAAACGGGTTTTTAAATATTTCAGGGAGATGTTCGATAGCCAGGCGGATTTCTTTGATATGTATATTAGCTTCAGCCTGGTTTGGAACGGATGCCTGGCGGAGGTTGATCAGGAAATCTCCCGGCGTATTATCAAAAATGGTTTTTTGTCTTGCATTCCTTCGATAATTATTAATAAAAATATTGCGCATTATGGTATAAAGCCATGCCCTGATATTGGTGCCGGAATGATATTTTTCCCGGTTTACCAAAGCTTTATAGAGTGTTTCCTGGAATAAATCATTGGCGGAGTCAGAATCTTTGGTCAGGTTTATCGCAAAGGGCCTGAGAAAATCAGCATTACTTAACAGTAAATCATTAAAACCACCGGTGTTCATATCATTCCTTAATTCTGTCTTCATCTTCATTCAAATTTAATCAATAAAGTATAAAAAATTACACAAGCATTTTTGAATTAACTGAAAAACAACATGGAAGTGAACACAAAAAATGATCCGAATGAAAATTGATGGTAAAATGTCAGAATATGGGTGGAAAAATTAAGCAGGCTATAATTGTGTATTTATAAGAGTGCAGGAATCAAGTAATTTTTTTAACCCGTTCACCATAGACGAATCCTGCAGGCGTTTCAATTGCTGTAGATTATGAAGATCGGTGCCGGCAAGATTATAATATCCTTTTTTAATGAGATAATGTGCCAGATCGCTGACAGATTTTCCGTAAAGGCCGGTTAATGAAAGAAGGTTTATTTGAAATAAGCATCCAAGGCCTTTTAATTCATCATAAAAATCTTTTGCATTTTCAAGATAAATGTACCGCTCCGGATGCGCCAGCACCGGTTGATACCCCTGCATTTGCATATCGAATAAAATATTTTTGATACTGAAGGAAGGGAATGCCATTGAAAATTCGACTAAAACCATTTTCTTGCTAATGGTAAGCAGAGGTTCAGTTTTACGCAGTAATTCAGACACATGATCATCAAGAAAATATTCTGCCGCTGCATGAATTTCCACATCTACACCTTCCAATTGAACCGCTTTCTTTAAACGTTCTAATCCACTCAGTATAATTTCCGGAGTGTTTTGATACATATCCCAAAGAATATGCGGTGTAGTGATCAGTTTTTTAAACCCGAGGTCCATCATTCCTTTAATAAGCTCTAAAGAATTTACCACATCCCGTGCGCCATCATCAATACCCGGTATAAGATGAGAATGCATGTCAGCTCCTAATATGCTGAAATCAAGTTCATCCCGTTTGGATCTTGAAAATATTTTAAGCATGATGTATAGCTTATAAACCGAAATTAGTTATTTATTAGAATTACGAACCGAAACATTATTTAAAAGTTTCTCCTGGGCAAAGAAGGAAATATTTTATATATCAAATTGCTAAATGAAAAGAATAAGCCCCACCCTGTCAGAAAAATAATCGCCAGGTCAGTATAAAATGATTTGTTTTCCTGGTACCATTGTTCTACCCTCCCTTTATAGTCAAATATCTTTCGGTAAGTTTCCTGAATATTCTTACTTTCAGAAACAATTTTCTCCTCATCCCGAAAAATAACGGATCCAACCCCGGTAATACCGGGCGGTGAATCATAAACAACAGCTTTAACATCCTCCGAATATTGCTCAAAACTTTTCTGCATTAATGGGCGTGGGCCGACAATGCTCATATTACCCACAAACACATTAATGAGTTGCGGCAACTCGTTTATCTTTGTCCTTCGCAGAAAGCGACCTACTTTCGTTACCCTGGGATCATTACGCAGGGTGATTTCCCCGGTGCCAAGATTAGGACTGTCTTTTATCATGGTAGCAAATTTCCAGATGCGAAACTCTTTATTTTTATATCCCACTCTTTTTTGTCCATAGAAAACTTCATGTTCGCCTGTAAACAATAAAATTATAATCAACGGAAGCATGAATGGCAATAAAAGAATAATTGCAATCAAGGAAAATAGAAAATCAAAAAAACGTTTTATAATTCGATACATAGCTTTAATTAAAAACCCCTCAAAGATGAGGGGTTTTGAGCAATTTTATATTAGCTGTCATTGATAAACTGATCTAATTTTCTCAGAAACAGAAGCCATTTCTTCATCCCGGATGTTTGTGGAACATGGAATGCTCAGGCAACGTTTGTAGATATAATCGGAACAGTCATTGTGATTGAAATAAATATTTTGAGCAAACATGGGCAACTGGTTCATAGGTACCCAAAACGGCCTTGACTGCATTTCATTATCATTAAGAATTTTCAGCACTTCTTTTTGTTTTTCAGTCATAATGGTAAATAGCCAGTAATTAGGGTCTGTTTCTTCCTGAACTTTTTGAAACCGGATATCTCCTGTTCCGTTCAGCTCTTTTTTGTAAAATGTATCAATTTCTTTTTTCCGTTTTACAAAGGAAGGTAACAATTCTAATTGTGCCACTCCCATGGCTGCCAGCACATTTACTAACCGGAAATTATAACCAATTTCATCATGTTTGTATTCGAAAGGATCACTTTTTGCCTGTGTAGTAAGGTGCTTTGCTTTTTTGGCCAGGTCTTCATCATTGGTAACGATGACACCGCCACCGCCTGTAGTTATAATTTTATTTCCATTAAAACTGAAACAGCCCATCGAACCAAAACCACCCGTATGTTTTCCTTTATAAAATGTTCCCAGGGATTCAGTAGCATCTTCAATAACTTTCAAATTATATTTCTTTGCAATGGCAAGCAGTTTATCAATATCACAAACATTACCGAGAACATGAACAGGAAGGATACACCGGATTGCTCTCCCGTCACGAACACAGAACAATTCTCCATTTTTTTCATCGGTTTCATTTTCCAAAAACTCTTCCAGCAAATCCAAATCCATTTGCCATGTTTCTTCGTCCACATCAATGAGGATGGGATCAGCGTTATTGTATTTAATTGCATTTATAGTTGCAATAAAAGTTACATTAGGGGCAATGACGTAATCATCCCGTTTTACACCGGTAAGTAATAATGCAATGTGCAAAGCAGCAGTTCCATTGCTGGTGGCCACTCCGTATTTACAGCCGGTATATTCCGCCATCATATTTTCAAATTTAGAAACGTAAGAACCTACGGATGAAACCCACCCGGTATCCAAACACTCTTTTACATATTTCCATTCATTGCCTGAAATATTCGGCCCGGAAAGTAGCAACATAATTCGAGGACTAATTTTTAAAGTAAGAAAAGATTTATCTCAAATATTCCTAAACTTTGGAGAAAACGGATCTGTAATAATTCCGCTGCGCATCAGTTTAATAATTTCCCGGATGCCATCAGGAACTTTTTTAGTAATGGTAAAGCCCAGCTCTTTTTTTATTTTATCGCAGTTCACCCTGTAATCTCTCGGGTCTTCTGTTTTTTCCACATACTTAGCTTTTGCCCCTTGTATTTGTTTTTGAATTTCTTCCATCAGCATCCGCTTGGAATAATTCTCAGATGTATCACCGACATTGAAAACGTTTGCTCTCACTTTTTGTTCGGGTGAATCAAAAATCAGCATCACGGATCTTGCCAAATCATCAACATGGCAATAAGGCCGGTTAAACTGGGGCCCCCAAATTTCCTGTTCACCCGTTAAGCAAACATTCCGGGTAAACTCATTTACTGTTAAGTCAAATCGTATTCTTGGTGAAAAGCCATACACGGTAGAAAAACGCAAAGCGGTACCACACATCCGGGATTCCTTATTTTCTTTCAACAAAAAATTTTCAAACTTTACTTTTAACTCAGCATATAATGATACGGGGCGCAGTTCAGAATTTTCATCTACAAATGAATTAGGATCGGACATCTTACCATAGTTGCTGCAGGTAGAAGCAAAAACAAATCGCTCCACTCCTGCCTGTTCTGCCTTTTTAAAAAAGGAAACAGAAGCGGACCAGTTCACTTCTTTAGCTTCGTCTGAAAATTTGGAGCAGGCGGGATCACCAACAATGGCAGCAAGGTGGGCCACATAATTAATTCCTTTCAATGCATTGCCCATATCTGCATCATTTCGCAGATCGCCTTTCACAAATTCAAAATTCGGATGCTGTGCAATATCATACAATGCTTCTCCGCCAAATTTTAGAGAATCAACAACACGAACAGAATATCCGCTGTTCAATAAAATTCGGCTTAGAACAGATCCGATATATCCTGCACCACCTGTAACAAGTACTTTCTTCATAAGATAATTTCGCTGATTGATTTAGTAAATAAATACTCCCTGGTATCCTGCTTTAAATTGTTATTTTTTTTGAAGTATATATGCTTCAATAGGAGAATAACAACCTGAGGGAGGTAAGAATGAGAAAAATTTTACAAATTCAGTATTCCTGATTGTCGGATCTCCTTTTGTAAGCAATGGATGTATTACCCTGGCAACAAAATAATGGCTGCTTAAAAAATTCTGATGAACAGGGAATTCAGTGCCGGCGCCCAGGTCACCAGATTGAAGTACGCTAAATTTTTTTGAAACAAAAGTTTCAAATGCTTCCTTTTCAAAATAAAGATTATGATGTGGCATTGGTATACTTTCCAATCCCATCTGATTTCTTGCTATATTCAGATTGTTATAACCGTCCGAAAAGGATTCAATAAAAAGTATATAGCCGCCTTTCTTTAATACCCGGTGCATTTCATTTAAACCTTGTTGTTGCTCCTCCCAACTTAATAGATTAATTATGCAACGTTCTGTGAATACCACATCGAAACTGTTATCTTCAAACCTGAGTTTACGGACATCCCCCTGTTCGAATCTGGCGCCGGAAAGTTGCCTGTCATTTGCAATTTTAAGCAGGTCTTCACTGAAATCAAGCCCCAGGAAATTGTAGTCCGGAAATTCTGAAGTTAACAGGCTCAAAGTATATCCGTTTCCACACCCTATTTCCAGCACCTCTTTGCATTTATTTTTAATGGCGGGTGTGCGGAAAAAATTCTGAATCAGGTTTACCTCTTTCTGCCTTGTCGTCAGGTCTTCCATAGTGGAAGTGGCTGAGCCTTTATGTTTACCTGCCTGAATTTTATAATGATCTTTAATAATCTGATCGTTACTTACGTTTTCTTTCATGTTTATTTTTTTAAAAGTTATTTTATGTTCCCTGCAATTAGGCAAACATATCGTATTTACAAACTTTCCGCAAAAGTAAAGCAGGTAATAACAAAAAGATAAAAAGCAGCATGAAAATTCATGCTAATCTTTTTAATCACATTTTATCCCTGAAATAAATTAAGCTGCCAGTAGTTTCGAAGATTGTTTTTTGGCTAGCGTTCTTTGAGGATTTCCAACAACTGTAGTATTATCTGGTATATCTTTAATAATCACTGCTCCGGCTCCTATGACAACATTTTTGCCGATGGAGATTCCCTGGCGTATAACAGCATTGGCACCAACAAAAGTACCTCTTCCCACTTTTACATTTCCACATAGCACAGCGCCGGGAGCTATGTGTGCAAAATCATCAATCACACATTCATGATCAATGCTGCTTGAAGTGTTGCAAATAACGCCTCTGCCTATTTCGACAAGCGGATTAATGGTTGTATTGGCTGCAATCATAATTCCTTCAGCCATTCTTGCAGATTGTGAAATCACCGCACTTGGATGAATTGCGTTTACCGGGTCATGAACATGTTTATTCAATTCCAAATGAACTTTACCCCGGATATCATTATTGCCAATACATACGAAGAGATCAAATTTCTTTAACTTATCAAATATCCCGGATTCGCTCCCAAGATATTGCAGGTGGTATGGATTTTTTGATTTCTCTTCGCTGTCACAGTATGATGTTACTAAACGGCCTGCATTAAGGAAGATATCAACAATTACATAGGCATGACCTGAATAGCCAATAATGGCTATGGGTTTTTTCAATGTGGCTTTCATTGAATTGGATTTTACAGCATCCAAAATAGAAGCTATTTCCAGTTTCCCATAGCAAAAAATTCAAATTCAAAAAATATCGGGTGAGTTTACTCACAGGAAAATAGTAGTTTTTCGATTACGGGTATGTGATTGATACGTTGTGATGATTTCGCTGTACTTGTCTTTTATCTTTCCATGAAGAATTTTTTGATCAAATTTTTCTTCAATTTTCCTTCTCAACCCGATGGCATATTTATTTAAATCATCAGGAATAGTCAAAGCATTTCTTAATACCTGATAAAGACTTTCTTCGTTTTGAGCTTCGAAAAGCAAGCCGGTTTCTTTGTCGTCCACAATATCTACATTTCCTTCTATCCGGGAACAAATAACCGGGCAATACATAGCGCCGGCCTGCAATAAAACATTGGGGAATCCCTCCCGGTAAGATGGGTGAATCAAGGCAAAAGAAATATGCATGAAATATTCCACATCGTTTCTCCAGCCAGTCATGATAATTCCGGGATGGGTTGTAAGTATCTCTTTTGTTTCTTCACCGATCGGGTCCAGGTGATCTTCATATGAGCCAACAAGTATCAATCGTAAGCGATTATTGCTTTTATATAACCGGGCAAAAGTATGTACCAGTTCTTTTATTCCTTTGTCTTTAACGATCCGGCCTACGCATAGCATATAAATATGCTGAGGGTCATAATTCAAATCTTTCTTAATAGTTTGAACTCTTACAGGTTCTAAATTTTCGGGGGAAAATCTCGATAGATTTATACCATTGCTGGAGCCAAACCCGATTACTTCCATTTTTTTTACAGGTAACAATCGGGTATCCTTTATATAGTTTAACAATGAAAAACTATTAGGCCAAATATGCGTGGCATGATGTGCCGTTATTTTTTCCATTCGCATCAGCAATTTCCTCGTTAAACCTTTAGATGTCATAAATCGCAACCCGGCAACTGTATGAATTCTAATTTTCACTCCCGCCCATTTGGAAGCTACCATGGCTATTAATCCTGCTTTCGGAGTATGTGAGTGAACAATGTCGGGCTTTTCTTTTTTTAGAAACTTATACATCTTCCAAAGTGACCGGAGGTCTGCAAAAGGAGAAATAGTTCTTGTCATAGGAATAATATGGTGTTCACATCCTTCTTGTTTTTCCAAATCTTCTCTCCCCTCACCGTCAGCGCTTACCATGATGACATCATACCCATTTTCCTTCATATACCGCATCTGCCCGGCCAGTAAATATTTTAGTGCAATCGGAACAGTGGTGACACGGATCAGCTTAGGCATTTTTCAAATAACATTTTTTATACCATACTTCCAATGCAAATAAAGTCCATATCATTTTTGCTCTTTTTTCATCGCTTGTTTTTATTTTCTTTTTCCAGAGATCACCAATAAATGAATCCCTGACAAAATTTTTGCAAAATGCTCCCGTCGTCAGGATATTATCTGCAATCAAATTATGCAATGGCCCGTCTATCCATTTTTTCAAAGGGATTTCAAACCCCCGCTTAGGTTGATGAATAAGTTCAGCGGGTAAATATTTTTCAGCAAGCTTGCGCAATATATATTTTGTGGTTGTGCCTCTGATTTTGAAATGATCCGGCAGGCCGGGAACATATTCGAGGAACTCTTTACAAAGCAACGGGCTTCTCCCTTCTAAAGAATTAGACATGGTAGCAATATCCATTTTCACAAGAAGATCGCCAAATAGGATATTATCAAAATCAAGATTCATCATTTTTTTTAATCCTGTAAGCCCGGATTTATTAATTCTTTCAAACCCGTTTTGCATCTCCTGAAGAAGATTGGGATCAGCTTTAAGGTTTTTTTCTAACCCGTCAAAACTGTCAATGGTTGCTGATAAATATGTTTCTAATCCTTTCTTTCCGGTAAAATTCATCAATCTGTAAAAATAATTATACCTGCTTTTTTTGTTATGTGACTCCGGCAAAAGCTTTAATGCTAATGAAGCCGGGATTCTTAAAAAAGGATTATTTTTAAAAAAATCAAATTTTGCCGCAGGAACATAACGCCGGTATCCTCCAAACATTTCATCTCCTCCATCTCCATTGAGAATAACGGTCAGGTGCTTTTTAGCTTCGCGGCTCACATAATAGCTTGGAATGGCCGAGCTGTCAAAAAAAGGTTCCCCGTAATTATAGAGTATTGTTTCCGTTTCGTCTTTCAGATGATCAAAAGATATTTTTAGTTCATAATGATCCGTTTCATATTTCTTTGCCACTAATGCAGCAAGCGGGGCCTCGTTGTATTCTCCTTCAAATGAAACGGTGAATGTTTTAAGTGTGCTGTTATACTGTTTGGCGATAGCAGATATAATTCCGCTGTCAATACCCCCGCTTAAAAAAGAGCCTACTTCCAGGTCTGAAGATTCTACTCTCCTCTTTACTGCTGTATGTAGATAATTATCTATTTTATTTAACGCAGTAGAAAAATCATCTTTTGATTTCTGTAAGTAATATTGATGAATATCCCACCATTTAGTAACAACAGGGCGGGGATTTTTTAAAGAAACATAAGCATAGCTGCCTCCCGGCAATTCATGCACATTTTTATAAGGTGTGGAAGTTTTATAAAAATAACCGATGCGGACAAACTGCGCAAGGTGTTCTTCATTCATTTCAGGATTTACCTGGTGGCGGATTGCATTCAATTCACTTGCAAATAAAAATTTATCCGAATCCGAATAATAGTAAAAAGGTTTTTTTCCCGCACGGTCTCTTGCCAGGAACAATTCCTGCTTTTTCCGGTCATAAATTATCATGGAAAACATGCCATCCATATCTTCCAGGCATGAAGGCCCCAGCCTGGCATAAAGGAGTAATATCGTTTCCGTATCTGAATTTGTTTTTCCGGTCAGCGCATATTTTTTCCGTAAATCATTATGGTTATAAATTTCTCCGTTGAAAATAATTGTCAGGTGTTCATAATGCATCGGCTGCCGCCCGCCTGCAATATCAAGAATGGAAAGCCTGTAATGATGCAGTTCGAGGTTTTGATCTGTAAATACACTTTTTTCATCAGGGCCCCTGTGGCCAAGATTCTTATCTAGCTGAAAACTATTAATCGGGTAATTTATGGAGCCGGCAATACCACACATATATATATAAGTCAGGAACGTTCTTTTGAAATGAAATTAAATATTTTATTTGTCCATGCCGGCAGCTTCAATCCGTTTTGGTAATAAATGGCAAAAAGCATGACAAGGTAAAAAGGCAAACAAGGTATCTTATACCGTGATAGCGATCCGAAATTTGTGGCCGTGGATCCTACAGAAGCTGCAAATACAAATGCAAATCCACTGCATAAAACCAAAATTGGTGTGCCAAAAGCTGATTTGAAAAATTGTATCACCCCCTTTTTAATTAAAAAATACCCGGTTAATAAAATAAAAATTAAAGCTTCCAGCGCTGATAAAAGAACAATGGGTGATGAAATTTCCCAAATAAAAGGGCGAAATAAAGTAGCGATAAACCCATTTGCGGCTAACAAAATCGGGTTGCCACCCTGTAATTTAAAATAAGAGCCCTGGGTTTCCGCTGCTGTTTGTCCATAAATTTCCCGGTTATGGCTGCTTGTTTCAAGAATATTATCTAAGCGAAACGAACTTAAGCTAGCTGAAGAAGTCACATAATTAATCAATACAGCCACAAGAGTGATTGCAGAAACAATAGTAAAAAATGACCATAACTTTCTTAACAAGGGGTCTCTAACTGATTTATTCAACTCGCTAAACAGCCAAAGTGTAATGGCCGGAAGCATGGCCAGTAAAATATAAACCTTCACATAATATAACAAGCCAGCTCCCACTATAATCCACAACAGCGAACTAATAATTCTTTTCTTCCTAATGAACACATTAAATATTGCGTATAACAAAAAACCAATGGCGCCAAAGCAAATAGAATCTTTTAACAAGCCCGAACTCCAGAAACAAACACTTGGCAAAAACAGCGTGGCGAAAGCAATTGGCCTTCTCAGCAGTGGAAAATAATTATTAAATAATTTATATAGCCGTATTGATCCTCCCAGGGCAAAAAAAGAAAATAGCATTCCAATACATAAATAGCTTTTCAAAAATAATATCGAAGGAATTAATGCCAATTTGGGAACGGCAAAGTTGCCGGGTGCAGCCATAAATGCTAAAACAGGGTATTTATCAACGTCATCAAAAAAATAACTGGCTAAGGGGCCTGCTGGATCTACTTTTGCCGTTGTAAATATATTCCAAACACTATATCCATCCTGCATTACTCCATATTGTAAATCACGGGCAGCATAATAGTACATCTCTGAGTCGCCACCATTATAATAATAAGCTACTATTAATGAAAATGCAATAGTGCAAAACATCCTGAAATGAAAAGCGATATTAAAAAAACGACGGTGCTCTAATGAATATTTCCGGACGATAGCCCGGAAAATAACAAATAGCAGCATGTAACATAGCGGCACTAAAAAAATATCTTCGACCGTAAATAATGGCCTGGGGTCAATCATTAATTAATAGTATATACGTTTATCCACTTATAATGGGAGCCGGAACTGGTTTTTTTCTTAATGAACTTAATACTTTCTTGGTCCTCTTTTCCACAAGGGTGTATTGTAAATAGGCAATTAATAAACAAAATAAAACAGCGGGCATCCACACAAAGTAATTCAATATATAGGGAGCTGCCGGTTTTGCAATGGCCCAATAAAAGCCGAGATATAAATATACAGATGCAAAGTGCGTAATATATAATGTGTAACTAAACTTACCGATTCCCATCAGCCATTTTATCCTGACCTGGTAGGTTAGAAAATAAAGTATTAACAACACGGATAATACAGCGGCTACTAAAAAGCTGTAAACTGTTTCAGATCTTAATGAAATATTGAATGCATACATCAAAATAACCGCCCCGCCTATTGCTGCAAGTATTACCCGCTTCGATATGTTTTTAAACCAATTTTCAATCGTCTTGTAATAATAAAACAATAAGACACCGGCAACAAAATATATGTTATATAAAAATAAAAATTCGTAAATATAAACTGGCAAGCTCCATGATTGTACTCGGGATGGTGATATGAAATTTATCAGGAAAAGTACAATTGATACTATAGTATAAAGTTTTACCCTCCGCATCAGGAAGGGCGCCAGCAAATAAAATATCACTTCATAAGTAAGCGACCAAAACGGGGTGATAAACCCGTGACCGGGCATATAAAAGAGGTTTTTGAGAATGACATCCAATCGAAAATAATCTTTCATTTCGGCGGTGCGAATAAAGGCTCCCTGATTAAACGTCCCGTTATACCATTGTGGATACCAATAGTAAGTAATTAGAAAAACCAATCCGGCCCAAATCAAAGCAACTACGTACGATGGGTATATTCGTATAAAACGTCTCTTATAAAATTGCAATGGCGATTTATTTGCTGATAAACTATACGCAATAGAAAATCCTGACAACACAAAAAATACAATTACAAATTCTACTGCTAACCGGGTGAGCATACTGCTGCCAAACATCAAGTAGTCCCAAACATTCCAGGTATTTCTTGGAAATAATTTCAGGAATTCATTTCCTCCTATCCACAATGTTCCCCTGCAATGCGCCACAGCCACATACAGGGCTGCAATACCCCTGATAGAATCCAGGATGTCAAAAGAAATTTTGGGTCTTTCAGATATCGGTTCAGTTTTCATGAAAGATCAATCAGGAGTTTATTTATTTTTCAGATAGTTTTGATAATATCCTTTTAGATACTCTTCCAGGCAAACTTTCCAATCCCGCATAATGTTGACATTTCGCAATTCAAGTTTTTTATCAATTAACCTTTCAGACGGTGGCCGGGCTGCAAAATAGGTTTCTTTAAAATAATCGGACGGTACAGGGGTTACTTTAACTTCCTTATCAAGCTTCAATATTTTTACCAGTTCTTTTGCCACATCTAACCGGCTGGTGATTCCTTCACACACCATATTGTATAGCCCCCAGTATTCTTTCTCCAAAAGCAGTTTTACATTTTTTGCAAAATCATGCGTATAAGTCGGAGTTCCCAGTTTATCATCCACAATGAACAATTCTTTTTTTCCATTCTTTATCTGCTGCATAATTTTCTGAACAAACTTTTTATCTTTTGCAGGCCCGCCACCCATCATCCAACCGGCCCTGCACACAAGATACCTGATGCAATTCTGCGTTACGAATAATTCTCCTGCATACTTACTTCGTGCATAATGACCCAACGGGTTTGGAATATCCCAATCGTCATACGTATCTTTTCCGCCATCAAAAATTCCTGCAGTGCTGATATACAATAACGGCAGTTCCAGTTCATTGGCAATGCACACCGCATTTTCTACCGAAATTGTATTGGTAAGATAGGTTTCGTCAGGGTGCGTTTCGCAATACTCCAGGTCGGTGAATGCCCCGATATGAAAAAGATAATCCGGTTTAAACTTTTTTACATCTTTCCTGTAATCTTCAAAATTGCGGAAGTCAAGATATTTCAGCCATTTTTCGTTGACGTCAATATCGGTGCATTTTAATTCATACGCATTTTTAAATGTCTTATAAAATGCTTCGCCCAGCATACCGCCTACGCCGGCCATGTAGATTTTTTTCTTTTTACTCATGTTAATGGTGCTACTGTGTTAAAGGCTTTTAAATATTTAGGAAAATTTGCTTTTACTGAAAATAATTCAACTACGGTTTTCCTTCCTGCTGCTCCCATTTTTTTTCTCAATTCCACATCATCTATCAATTGAACAATCCGGTCAACCCATTCCTGATTATCTTTTGCAAGAAAACCCTGTACTCCATTTTCCATGATCCTGAAATTCGTGCCGTATGCAGTCGCCACTACCGGGATCCCAATGGACATGTACGTCAACGCTTTTAAACTGCTTTTTCCCAAAGACCATTCATTGGCGGGTATCGGGTACAATCCTATTTCGATACGCTGAAGGTCCACCACTTCTGATTCTTCTTTCCAGGCAATGTTCACCGTTTCTACATCTTTCATTTGGTATTCTTTATTTGCAATCACAAGCAATTTAATTTTTCTGAGCTTGCTCACTTCAGCAAGTACCGGCTGCAGAGATTCTAAAAACGGAAGGGAGCTATGAGTGCCTGTCCATCCGATTGTAGTTACTTCATTTTTCTGATAAGATGTTACCGGCACAAATCTGTCTGTATTGAAAGTAGAAGAAATATCAACCACCTGCTTGTAAATATTTCTTTCCAGGGCAATTTCTTCCAGCTTCGGCGTGCAGACAATGACATAGCGGGCATATTTTAATAAAACAAGTGGCTTTTTGCCCCCTTTCAAACGCTGAAAAAAATTTTGCTTTACATGATCAAACCGTTTCATGAACATCATATCATCGAGATCATAAATAATTTTTTTTTGGAACAATCTCAACATGTGTTCATATACGGGAGGCCCGATGGGGGTAGCCCAAATAGTAACAAACACTCCGTCATAAAACGGCGCTCTTAGTAAATCCCATCCTCTTTTAATATAACCAATGCCAAACCAGAATATTTTTTCGAAAGTCCGGCCGGGTTTGTGAATGATATTCCAAAGTCTCGCTGTTTGAAAATTCGATATGGCAAATGAATATCCTGCGTCTTCGAGCAAAGGAAGATATTGTTCGTATTTGAGCCTTTGTGCGGCTGCAGTTCCTTTAGGGCTTGGGCACAGGATCAAAATTTTTTTATTTTTTTTTCTCATCCTTATCTCATTCTGTTTTTTTCCCGACTGCATGCCAGTAAGGAATATCATTTGAAAAAATTATATCCGTCAGACCGGCATGTTCCATCATTTTTTGCATTTGCTTTTTTGAAAACCGTTGTTCCAGCGGGGTTCCAAACCGGTCCAGGCTATCATTCCGGATAAGATAGAATGACTGCGATTCATAAGATTGCAACGGAATGTTTTTCCTGATTCGCTCCGGTACCCTTAACCATTTTAAAAACCGGCACAGTCCCACGAAAGGCAAATACAAAACAACGGCAAGGATATTACAGGTAATTTTTTTCATTTTAAGCGGCATCTTTGAAACGAATCTTCGTATCAGGTTTGAAAGAAAAAAGATAATCCGAAAATAAAATGGCTTGTTATCAAGACTGTAATACAAGTATAAAAGAAAATAACCTCCGGGCTTGATTTTCTTAATACAGTCATTCAGTGCTTTTGCCGTATCCGGTATATGATGCAATACGCCAAGGCTGTAGCCAAAATCAAAATAATTATCAGCAAAAGGAATATGATCAGTAGAAGTTTGAATCAGCTCAACTGTATCCTCTTTTCCGATTAATTCGTTGGCAACAAAAATCGCCTGGCTGGGATCAATACCTGTAATTTGGCCATATCTCCCTTTCAGATATTTGATTATTCTTCCACTGCCGCAACCCACATCAATTACTTTCATGGTGTTATTTAACATGTCAGGCGTTACGATATCGAAGTATTTATCGCCCAGCCATTGCAGGTCTTTATTGGAAAACCCATGAAATGATTTCCATTCCTCGCCAAAAGAGTCCACCGTAATTTTATCCAGATTCGTATCAGCCAATTGATAACATCGTATGACTCTATGTGATGTTTTTATTTCTTTTTGAAGACTCATTTTTAAATTCCTATTACACGATTATAAATTTGAAGATACTTTGCAATCCCGTCTGAAAGATCAAAATGTTGCAAAGCAGCCTTACGAATTTGTTTTTTATCCAATTTCAAAAACCCGGGAACCTGATTTATTATTTTATCATATTCCTGTTCTGTAAATTTTTCAACAATAAGCCCTGAATTGGTTTTGTTAATTATAGTTCCTGTGTCTCCGATGTCATTACAAATTACAGGAATCCCCATGCCCATTAATTCTGCATGTTTTGTAGGCGAAGACGCCATTTTAGAATATGTGGGCCTTATAAAAAAAATACTGCAATCGCATATATCCAGGTATTTCGGCAACACTTTTCTTTCCGCATACATTACCATTATCTTTTTGCCGGGTATTCCCGCAGCCTCAGCTTCCTGTAACACTTTGGAAGGGTCATCTTTGGTAAGAAATAACATGATAAAGGAAGGATATTTCTCCAGCAATTGTTTATAAAACAAAAACATTTCATGCGTCATATACCAGCCACCAACGGAACCGAGGTACGCAATTATCTTCTGATCAGAAGATATTCCTAATTGCTTTTTAAATGCACCATCACTATTCAGATCAAAGTTTTCATAATTAAAAAGGGTCAGGTCGGCACAGCAGGGAATGACATCAATATCCAGCGATTTATATTCTTGTTTTTTTAATAGCTCATTCTTTGCAGCCTCCGTTAATGATACAATAGCATCCGCATGCAGCAAAAATTCTTTTTCCTTTTTTTTATAATGCCGGTAAATTTTTTTGAACAAAGGGTTTTTTAAATCCCACTGCCCGTTATCCACTTTTTCATCGGCCCAGAATCCTCTCATGTCAAATAAAAACTTAACCCTGGTCTTTTTTTTCAGATACAATCCGATTTCAGCAGCAATATAACTGCGGCAGTGAATAAGGTCGAATTTATATTGCCTGTGCAGCTTTTTTGCCATTTTTCTCATTTTCCATCTGTCATAAATTTTAGAAAGAATGGGTGGGTTTTTTGAAAAAAAAAGCGGGTTCCAAAATATGCCTGCTTCATCAGTGATCTGTTTTATTAAACCTCCTTCCTTATGGTACCGTTCTTTTTTTTCGAAACTCAGAATAGTAAATTGATACCCCTGTTTTGTTAGCCCCTGTAAATAAGGGATAATCTGTGATTGTCCAAGCGGATCTGTTAATCCATCATACGTGATATAAAGAACTTTTTTCACTGTAAGAAATCGGGAAATATAATTGTTTAAATTAAAAACCGGTTTAGTTAGCTGGAATGAGCATCCTATCCGGATGAAGGCCCAGATAAGGCGGAATTCCTTCCAGGAACAAGAGCCCTGCCTGGTAATAAACCTGCCATAACCCATTCTCTCCTTTTTGAACTTCCACTACGGTTGTGCTTTCATTATTATCAGTCATATTAATTAACCGGCCCCGTGGAGAAACCAGTTTCAGTATTTTCGATTTATAAACTATAAAACGCTTTACGTTTTGGGGAACTATAAAATAAAAAGTATTCAATCCGGCGGCTGAACTTGTCTGCAACCAATGATCGCCGGAATCAAATACCGAAAAATTCATAGCATCAGAAAATTTCAGGGTAAACATTTTGTCCCAATCTTCCACCTGCATAAAATAGGTTCCGGCAGGCAATGATGCCAAACTGAATTTTTCTTTTGTATCTTTTTTTGACTGCTCACCGTTCCAAACTTTTTTTGCCTGCAATTTATTTTTTAAATAATCAGTATAAACATAAATACTTGCTTCCACATTTTTTTGGTCTTCTGCTTTAGCTGAAAAGCCACTGGCCATTTCAAAATAATTATTTGCCGATTGCTTTTCTATTTTAAAAATGAATTGTGTTTGCCCTACATAAGCAGGAACGCTGGATGAAATAGACATTTCTTTAGGCGCAGTCCAGCCGGGTAATTTTTTAAATGATGCCGGTAATGAAAATGTTTGCAGGCCATCAACCGTTTTCAAAGATTTTAAATCCGTTGCTATCAACTGGTTCAACTCAGTTTCCGTCACCGGAGTATTATTTTTTTTCCATGGCTGATTTTCATTCTCGTAAAACCCGAATTGACTATAGCCGGAATATTTAGGCAAAGAAGCTAAAACAGGAAGTGTTGAAAAGGCGGCTGTTTCAAATGTCCTGTATGCAAAGTTCATCACCTTATTCAGGTTATCTTCCGAGGGTTTATCTTTCAGTTGCTTATACAGTGCGATGTAATGGAGGTAGATTTTGATTTCATCAATACGTTTTTTTACTTTTTCATCTTTAGCGATGTCACCGGCCTGATTTACCCAGTTCAGCCATTGCGCCAGGGCATTATCAGAAATAAAATTATAACTGTAGTTCTGCCAGGAATTATAGAGTTTTTTTATTACCGGCGCTGCTGTTCCAAATGCCTTTGTATAGAAATCTTCCATCAGGGAATCCACATTCAAACTATGATTCCATAATAATTTTGAAACGATATATTGTCCGGGCCCTTTATTGATCCACCCGATATTTGTTTCGGCAAGATATACACTTGCTCCGCTTTCATAATAACTTTGAATGGATTGTTTTACAAAATTTAAATCCGCAGCCGGAATTTTTCCCGGCAAATCATTATCCCATTCATATACACTCAGGTATTCATATACCCCTATTTTCGATACTTTCTTTTTCCATTGCTTCAATAAATCTGTTGTGGAAAATTTTGTTCGGTTAAAACCGTTTGTCACCATCACAAAAACATTTGGTTCCATTTTAAATGATGGAGGCAAAATGTGGTCATTGTATGCAAGTGATCCCACCCACATACCCGGGTACGATTTGCGAATGGAAGCAGCTACTTTATTGGTAAGAAAAAAAGCCTGGTCTGAGGGCGATCCAATAGCAAGACAAGCAGGAGTAGTACACCAGCCACTTCCATCTGAAGGCTCCATTGAAATCATATTTACATCCTGCCCGCTGCTTTTAACTGCCGCCGCCCTGTTTTGAGCATCTTTAATCACCAGGTCAACAAGATCTTTATTGGCTACATTGAATTTAAAAATAGCCGGCAGTGTACCGGCCGGAACTTTTTCTGCAAAATATTCGGGATGCTTTTTAAATGTTTCAGCATTATTGGCCACAATCACCTGGTATGAATGTCCTATGCTCACGGGGAATGAACCTCCGAACCTGTTTGCCATTAGCCAAAAAGAAAAATTATTAGTAAGTGTTTCGTTTTTATTAAACCCATGGCCATTGGCTAAGAAGCGGTATTCAAAATCCGGTTGCACAGCTATATCAAATTTAATAAAGGGAGTTTTTACTGCCGGTATTATTTCCCATTCATCTCCCGGAAGAAAATAACGGAAGCCTAATTTGTCGAGATAAGTGAAAACAGCATGTTGTAAAGCCTGGGCGGTTTTGCCAATGAATAGTATGCGGTCATTGCTGGATTGTATATAAAACCCTTCGGGATTGAATGAATTCAATACAGGGGGATATTTTATTTTTATCCGGCCTGCCTGTGGTATAAGAAGGAAAGTAATACCGGCGCCTGTTATATTATTCTCTGTGGCAAGTTTTGTCTGAAAAGAAAAATTTCCTGATTTACCCAATTCCTGTTGCAGGATTTTTGCTGAGCTTAAAACCGAATCATTGATATTTTTATTTCCATTATCACAAACTGTTATTATTAATTTTTGCTGGGAGTGTGCATAGTATGACCCGAAGATGAAAGAGAATAATAAAAAAAATATAAACTTATAATTGATCATTGGAAAATCTTGCTGGTACGGTTTGATATAATAATAAAATTCCTTGTCCCTTGCCTGTTGCCCTTATTAGTTCTTTTCCATTACACCCACGAATTTGTTTTCAAAAGAAATGATATAAGGTTCCATCTTTATTCTTTCACAAAAAACTTTGAAGCCAATGTTATCCTGAATATCATCGGATATGAGAATGCCTCCTTTTCGAAGCGCTTTCCATATTTTAGGATAGGCAAACATCCGGCCGGCATAAGATTTATCGCTATCATAATGACAAAGATCAAGAGTACCGATTTCACTGAGTACCGTATCAAGAGCTACCCGGTCGGGGTCCCGTACCAATTTCCATTTTGAATGCAATCTTTGCGGAACCACGCAGCCTACAAAATCTTCATTATTCATTTTTGCATAAGGCAAATCCGTGCTGATCAAAAGCGTGTCGTTTCTTTTTTCCAGTGAAAGCAGGATAGAAAGCGAAGACCAGCCATAAGCCACCCCGGTTTCAACAGCTTTTTTTGCCTGGATGTGCTCGCATAAATTATAAATCAGGTCTATGTTGCCGGCGCCTCCCATTTTTACGGGAGAGGCTTCTTCTTTAGATTTTGCGAAGGCAAAATCATCCGGAAAATTTTCTTCAACTTTTTTGAACTGTAAATTAGGCGCTATCTTTTGAAAAAAATTATATGTAGTCATAGAACGTTCCTGGCACCATTGCTCTGATTCTTTCCTGGTATTTTCAAGTTTTTGTGCTCCAAAAACTCTATTCTTTACCAACGAAAATAACTGGGGATAGTACCGGGGCCGCCGGAGATACCAGGATACTGTATTGAACTTAGAAATAAATCCCATGATAGATTTTATAAATTATATAAAGCCGATAAGTTTTGTACGTATTGCCCAGGTTGTGCAACCGAGCTTACCCATTTCATGCCATCCTCTTTCATTGACGAAACAGCCCCGGGATGTTTTTTCATTTCAAGAATTTTATTACAACAATCTTCCGGATTCAAAGTGTCAAAGAAAACAGCATGCCCTGCAGACACTTCCCTGAATACAGGTATATCGGATAGCAGGGCCGGAAGTCCCGATGCCATGGCCTCCCATACGGACAGGGGGCAGCCTTCATTTACGGAAGACATAATAAATGCATCATATTGCGGAACCAGGTTTTTCAAACCAGTAGTCGTTCCTTTTAATTCTACATTCAAAGTGTATTGCTGTATCAGGTTTTCTATATTTTTTCTTAACGGGCCGTCCCCGTAAATATCGAGGGTAATTTTGTGTTCATCCTTTTTTTTCAGTAATTGAAATACCTGAATCATATACTCATAATTCTTCTGGGGTTTCAGAGTTCCAATCGCTATGAGCCTGAAAGTATCCGGATCCTTTTTATTCCCGGTTTTTTTTGAAAAAAAGCCGGGGTCAATAAAATTATAAACTACATGCCCGGTTGCATTTTTTACAATGGTCTTATAATCATTCAACACTTCATGCGATACCGCTATCAAAATATCTTTTTTCCTGAAAGTCCTCCGCTCTAATTGTCTTGCCCAATTTCGTTTTAATGAAGAAAGGCTTTGAATATTATGCAACGTAAAAAAAAGTTTTACCCGGGAAGGGCAAGCCAGCCGGGCTAATATAATACTCCAGAATAGATGAGCATGAATATGAGTGATCTCATTTTTTTTAATATACTTTCTCAGCCGTAATATCAAAAAGGGAAGTTTCAGCAACCTGTTATTAAAAAAAAAGCAGCTCAGCCTGGCATGGATAAGCGATTTTTCAAACTTACATTCATCGTTTAAATAAATAAGATGGTTTTCATAAGGCAGGTAAGCCAAACTATTTATTAATAAAGTTTCAGCGCCTCCCTTGCCTAAAGAATCAATGATATGCAGCAATTTGATTTTCACATTATACAATAACAGGCTCTTATAAGAATAATTACCCTGCCTTCATTTCGCATATTAATTTCAATCAGACAGCCGGGTTCTCAGCCAGGCTGTTTTTCTCGCTGATTTTACTTTGTATAAAATCTAAAAAGGGGAGCAGTATGTTTGAATGGTACCATTGTTTTGCCTCAGCACCAGTTCTTTTAAAACTGTCAGGATTATGATTAAAAGCAGTTAAGAGTTTAAAAATATCTTCATCCGAATCTACTGAATACATCGGGTAAATATTTTCATGTGCCGTTTTGTAATATGGAATATCACATTTATGCACTATGGGCACCCCCATAGCCATAAACTCTGATACTACTGTATAAGTGTACCAGCTATGACCCAGTTCGCCAATTCCAAGATCAGCATAATGTAAGCAGGCCATAATTTCTTTCCGGGGCATAAAGGGAAGCCACAAAATATGTTGTGAAATTTTTAGGTCGGCTATTAATTTTTTTGATTCCATCACATCTGTTCCTCTTTCAATCATCACCAGTTTGAATTTATTGCCGGGATTGGAATGTATAAAAGCAGCAAAGCCCCGAATCAGTTTATCATTGCCTTTATCAAAAAGAGGATGGTACGGATTTTTCCACTGTTGCTGGCAATGATGAAATATAACATTATAGTCTTCTGATTTTAATTTTTTTATTTGATTAACAATTTTGCTTTCAGCAGAAAATCGGTCCACGGCATCATCAGTGTATTGTGGCATATAGATCAACGGAGCGGTAAGATAAATTCTTTTGAATTTGGGGTTCTTAAATCTCCTGACATAACTTTCATTTTCTTCATTCGTCAATTCAAATACAAAGTAATTTGTATTATTTGTAATTCCCAGTCTTTGTTTTTTAGATAAAAGCCAGCTCCCGATTTTTTTTCGGAAATTCAGGTTCAGCGGAAACTTTTCAAACGGGTAATTAAAAACATCTGTGCCGTGAGGAAGAAACACATCCAGCTTGCGGTTTAAAGCGTATAAAAGAGCTGGTGAATAATCGCTGCCGATTACAAAATCATATTTTTTCAATTTCTCCTTGAGCTTCTTTATTTTTCCAGTAAAAATGGCCTCATCTCTCCAGTTTGTATTAATGATTTTATCAAAGTACTGTTTATTAAATGTGTCATTCAACGGATCAGCATGACCCGAAACTTCATTCAACAGAACCAAATCCGTATCCAATCCTAAATCATTAAGGTAACGCATGATAACATACCCGTTATTACAGGTATTGTCAATGACAGCTATTTTCATTGAAAGTGGAGAATTATTTAGCATTCAGCATAGTCAGTGATCCGAAAAACGGCACAATATTCAATTAAAAATGAATGCGAAAAAAATATTTTAGGTGAGCCGGGATAATTTTAAGAAAAGTATTGCGGGGCTCAGCCTTTTACACTTTTTTTGACAACCCGGTTAACATCCAAATAACACAAAGAATTTGCGAAGTGTTTTCATCTTATTTCTAAACTGTGTTCCAGTTGCTGCTTATCCGGAAAATTAACCAATACCCCGAGATCTTTACCCTGGTACACCACCATACTTCCTAAAGCCACCGCCGAAGCTTTTCCGGATTTCACCACTTCTTCAATATCCCGGATTGTTCCTCCTCCCCCATGAGCAATGACCGGCAACCGGCTTTCTTCGGAAACTTTTTTTATTAGTTCAATATCAAAACCTTTCCAGGTTCCTTCCCGGTCAATGGAAGTGAGAAAGATTTCCCCCGCTCCGTGTTTTTCCACCTCTTTCATCCATTCTACTGGATCTTTCTTTTTATTTTGAGTTCCGGAGAAAGCATACACTTCATACTTTCCCCAAAAATTTTTCTTTACATCTATGGCTACTACTACCGCCTGTGATCCGAATATGTCAGCGATCTCCGTTATTAATCCCGGGTTTCCGAAAACATGGGAGTTCAAAATAATTTTTTCAAACCCGATTTGAAAAACTTTGCTAGCCATCTCCAGTGTACGGACACCTCCTCCATAAGATAGCGGCATGAAACATTCATCTGCAATTTCTTTTAGTATTTTATAGTTGGGCTCCCGGCCTTCTTTACTTGCCGTAATATCGAGGAAAGAAAGCTCATCCACTTCCAGCTCATTAAAAATCCTCACTGTATTGATGGGATCGCCGATATAACCGTATTTATCAAACTTCACGGTTTTCACCAGGCTTTCACCTCTCAATTGCAAACAGGGGATGATTCTCGTTTTTAACATCAGAGCCTGCTGAAGTTTTCAAATAATTTCATACCAAAGCGATGACTTTTTTCTGCATGAAACTGGGCGCCGAAAATATTATCTTTTTGAATGGCAGAATCAAACGTAATTCCATAATCAGTCTGTAAAATACTATGGCGGGATTCTTCGGTTTTTACATAATAAGAATGAACAAAATAAAAACGAAACTCTCTGTCAAAATCTTTGGTCAAAGGGCTGTCGGTATTTTTTCTCACATGATTCCATCCCATGTGCGGAACCTTTAAGCCATTTGAAAAACTGAATTTATATGTAAAGGAAGGAATCCAGTTTAAGCCTTCGAGTTTTCCTTCCTCGCTTCCTTTTGTGAGCAACTGCATTCCGAGGCAAATTCCCAATATCGGAATTTTTTCAACTGATGCTTTTTGATCTAAAAGTTTTCGCAGTTCGGTTCCGGTAAGTTTTTGCATGGCTGCATCAAAGGCTCCTACACCCGGCAATATTATTTTCTGTGCTTTCAAAATTTTTTCCAGGTCGCCGGTAATTTCAGCCTGCACTCCTATTTTCTTCAACATATTCAGCACAGAGCCAAGATTGCCCAATCCATAATCCACAATAGTTATCATGTGCCCTCTGACTTTGAAGTGTATTTAATATAAAAACTCATGGGCACCAGGTGTGCTTTGGCCAGTACATAAAACATCGGGCGCAATGCTTCAAAGCGTTTTTTATACGTTTTAAAATCACGGTATGTTCTCTTTTCGCCATTCATAACCCGGCTATATTCTTCCTCCGTCAGTTCCAAACGCTTTTTAAAATAATCAATCAATTCCTTATCAGGTTTGATTGGAGTTTGATAGATTGCCAGCGCTTCTTCTCTCGGCATCAATCCATTTCTAACTGCAGCCGCCAGGCTCCAGTTGCGGTTATCAATTCCAAACTTTTGTGGGTTATACACAGTATGAAGAAAAGCAGTGATCCTGTTTTCCAAATGATGACCGCCATAATATTGCCATCCATAATGTTCTTCCAGGTGTTTTCGTGCATCTTCCTTTGAATAATCAATATACCACAACGGGCGGATTTTTTTTATTCTTTTGATTAATATCCATTTCATGAATGAAGAGAAAGTCATATTCGGGAATGTTTTCATTTTCTTTTTCCCGAATTTGCTATGAATATCCATGATATATTTTCCGTCAAAATAATTATTGCCCATGGGCGAAACACCTTCTGCAATAAAAGAATGTCCTTCCAGGATATATTTTACTTGATACTTGTTGGCTGCCCGGTATAAAGTTTCCGCCAGGGCTATATCGGTAGAGCAATCCAATTCAGGAACACCGGATAAAAAAAAGGCACGGAAAATATCATCCGCTTCTTTATTATCAACCACCAAAGTAAACAAGTCCACATTCAATGCCTTTGAAACTTTCCTGATATTTTCTGTTGCGATAGCGCTGTTCCAGGTATTATCATAATGTACTGCTAAAGGTCGAAGCCCCCATTCTACAGCTTTTGCCAGCATATATGAAGAATCTGTTCCGCCACTGACACCGACGACACAATCGTATTTTTTTTTCTTGCCTGTCTTTTTTATTTTCTCAATTATCCTTTTCAACTCTTCTTCGCCTTGTGCAGTGCCGGTTTTGTATTGTTTCACCAAATCGTCAGACATTTTGCAATAATTACAAACTCCATTTTCATCAAACGTTATTTTCGGAACCCGTTCATCATAAATACATCGGGAACAAATTTTCAAATCAACAGCACTCATAATGTCTCTTTTTTGAAATACTCAATGGAGAAATGATCATTTTCAATCACTACCCTGCCTGTAATTTTTGCCGGAGAACCCACAGCAACAGAAAAATCGGGAATAGAACTATTAACAAAACTATTGGCGCCGATGATACAATGTTTTCCTATCCGAACACCTTTTTGTATCACTACCTGCGGTGCAATATAAGTGCAGTCGCCGATTTCAACCGGGTCGTGCATGATTGGAATTTTACCTCCTGTTATTGTTCGTCCCACATTGTCATGCGTATAAATGTGTACACCTGCCGATATTGTACAATTATTGCCGATGGATAAATTTCCCGATCCGTCAATAATGGTAAAAGGGCCGATCCATGTATTGACCCCAACCTTCACCTTTCCGAATACAAAACTGCTGTCGTATATTGAAGATCCTTCTCCAAAACCAAGTTTTTTTGCCCGGTCCCATCGGTCGAGTAATGAATCCGTAAACGGAAGCGACCTGTCGAATTGGTTAATAAAGGCATCATCTAATTCCTTATATAAATCTCCGAGAGAATTAAATAGGTTTTCAGCGCCTGTATTCGCAAGTACTTTTTTTCTATCCATTCAATAAAGTTTATTTTTTTGAAACCACTCTGCTGTTTTTTGAATTCCTTCTTCCAGGTCCACCTTAGCTTTAAAACCTAAGATGTCTTTCGCCTTCTCTGCGCTTGGGATACGAATGGCTATATCTGCAGATAACGGGGGATCAAATACAATTTCAGATTTTGAATTTAATACCCTGCAAACGGTGTGTGCAAGACCTAAAATAGTAATGACTGCCCTCGCATTACCGATATTAAAACTCTCGCCTATCGCTTTCGGATCTTCAATACATCGGGTAAGGCAATCAACAAAATCATCTACATAGCACCATGCCCGGATCTGGTTGCCGTCGCCATCAATATGAATGGTTTCGTTTCTTAATGCTTTTTTTATAAACACCTGGATAGCTCCTTCGCCGGTTTGGCCCGGACCATAAACATTAAATGGCCTTACGGTAACCGTGGGCAATTTAAATTGACGGTGATAAGCATGTGCCAGATGTTCCCCGGCTAATTTACTCACTGCATAAGTCCATCTTGCCTCGCCTGCTGATCCTGCTACCGTTTGATCATTTTCAGAAGAACGAAAAGCCATGGATCCAAAAACTTCTGAAGTGGAAAAATCTACAAACCGGTCTTTTACTGAATTGTTATAAGCAGCTTCCAGTGCATTAGCCGTACCAATCATATTCACCAGCATGGTCTTTAC